>CAJKLK010000001.1:0-167441 GCA_905200715.1 uncultured Collinsella sp.
GCCGGCGCCCCCGATGTCGCCAACGAGCTCTACGAGTACTTCCTGACGCTTGTGCGCGAGGACGTTGAGCACGTAGCGCATGGCATCTTCGGCGCCGACATGAAGGTCGACCTCGTCAACGACGGTCCATTCACCATTGTTCTGGACACAGACAATCTGTAAGTAGTCAATTTGGGACGGGGCTTATTTAGCTACTTGCGTACGGCGGCAGCAGGGTGCTATAGTATTAGAGTTTTGTCTATCTTAGGGGTATTATCCCCTTTTTGAATTGCACCTTCTGGAGGCCCTGTTCATGGAAGAGATGGAAGTCAATCACGTCGACGACATCCACGAGAAGCTGACCGATATGGTGGGCGATCGCGTTAAGGTGAAGGCCAACATGGGCCGCACCCGCGTCGTCGAGCGCATGGGCACCATCAAGAGCGTCCATCCGGCAGTCTTTATCGTCGAGGTCGACGAGCGCCGTGGCCGCAAGTCGCGTCAGTCCTACCAGTATATTGATGTTCTCACCGGCCAGGTCGAGCTGTTTGACCCCGAGAGCGGCGAGCACATTTTTACTCCGCTCGGCAATCAGCTCGAGGAGCACTAGCGGTGACCGATTGGTCCCTGACCCTTTCCGCGCCGGCAAAGATCAACCTCTATCTGGGGGTTCATACCGAGCGCGACGACCGCGGCTACCATAAGGTCGATTCCCTGATGGCAGCCGTCGGTCTTGTCGATACCGTTACGGTTACGCCGGCACAGGCACTGACCGTCCAGACGATTCCGGCATCCGATTTTCCCATGCAAAAGAATACGGCGTATCGTGCGGCCGCTGCTATGGCCGAGCATTATGGTCGCGAAGCCAATGTCTGCATCACGATCGAGAAGCGCATCCCGTTGTGTGCCGGCCTGGGCGGTCCTTCGACGGATGCCGCGGCGGTCATTGTCGCCTTGGCAGAGAGTTGGGGCATCGACCGTGCCGATTCCGCGCTGGACAACATCGCGCGCGGCATTGGCGCTGACGTTCCCTTCTTTTTGCATGCCAGCCCTGCATTTTACGTGGGTGGGGGAGACGTGCTGGCAACCGAGTACCCCGCACTACCCGCGACACCCGTCGTGCTGGTCAAGCCGCGCGAGGCAAGCGTTTCAACAATTGAAGCCTATCGACGTTTTGACGAGACCCCGGCGCCTGCGGACAAGCCCGGAGCGATCGCATCTGCCCTTCACTCGGGAGATGCAGAGGTGGCCTACGCGCTCGTCCACAACAACCTGGGTGTCATTTCCGCGCAGATGGAGCCGCGGATTCAAACGGTGCTCGACTGGCTTCGTTCGCAGAACGGTACCGTTGCCGTAAACGTGTGCGGTTCGGGTGCCTGCTCGTTTGCTCTCTGCGATAGCGCCGCCACGGCAGTCAATCTTGCGGCAGCCGCTCAACAAAACGGCTGGTGGGCTTATGCAACGGAGCTCGTTTCCGACACGGTTCGCATTGAAGCGCCAAAGAAGTAAAAATTTCTCTGGCACACGACGGAAATCTTTGTTACTATAGTCGAGCTAACGGGTTGTGGCTCAGTTTGGTAGAGCACTGCGTTCGGGACGCAGGGGTCGCTGGTTCAAATCCAGTCAACCCGACCAGAGCATGAGGAGGGACCGCTTCTTGCGGTCCCTTTTTTTAGCTATTGTTGTGATACCGCGATACCCGCGGTATACTCATTCGAGCTTGTCTCGCTGTATTGTGGAGGTCTACATGTTTGGACTGAGGGCTCCTGAGCTCATCATTATTCTCGTTGTTGTCCTGATTATCTTTGGGCCTAAGAACCTGCCGAAGCTCGGTAAGTCCCTCGGCTCTACCGTCAAGAATATCCGCGAGGGTATGGAGGGCGACGATAAGGGCGAAACCAAGCAGGCCGAGGACGTTGTGGTCGAGGAGTCCAAGGAGGACAAGGAGATCGCAGAGCTCGAGGCCAAGCTCGCTGCTGCCAAGCAAAAGAAGGCAGAGGACAGCGACGCGGACGCAGAGTAGTCCCATCCCTTTGGGGTGAGCACCTGACCGGCTTGCCCGCAGGCTAGCCGGTCTTTTTCGTTTTGTTGACAGTTGATTGTTTGATCAGAGTTGGGGAGATATCCGTATGGACGCAAGCCAGATCGTACTGACCGCTGAGGGCCGCCAGAAGCTCGTCGAGGAGCTCGCTTGGCGTGAGGGCGATTACGCCAAGGAGATCGTCGAGGACATCAAGGAAGCCCGCGCGTTCGGCGACCTTTCGGAGAACTCCGAGTATGACGCCGCTAAGGACAAACAGGCCCAGAACGCCGCTCGTATTGCCGAGATCCAGGCCATCCTCGCCAACGCCCAGGTTGCTGCCACCACGGGCGATCTGACCGTCTCCATCGGTTCCACCGTTTCGCTGATTGATCCCAACGGCGAGGTCATGGAAGTCACGCTTGTCGGTACCACCGAGACCAACTCGCTCGAGCACAAGATCTCCAACGAGTCTCCGGTCGGTCACGCCATCATTGGTCACGGCGAGGGCGACTCCGTCGAGGTCGTTACGCCTTCCGGCAAGACTCGCGTCTACACCATCGCCAAGATCGCACGCTAGACCACGGTCCCGCGTAAAGGTATGTTTTCGCTCCCTGGGACCGAATCCTGGGGAGCGTTTTAGTTTGAGGAGCTAACTTATGGCAGAGAACCAGAACGCCGCCGATCAGGCATCGACGCTCAACGACGAGCGCGCCACTCGCCTGGCCAAGCGCGCCGCCCTGTTCGAGGCGGGCCAGAACCCCTATCCCGAGCACTCTGAGCTTGAGGACTACGTCGCCGATATCGAGGCTAAGTACGCCGAGCTTGCCGATGGCGAGGACACCGAGGACGTCGTGAAGATCGCCGGCCGAGTGGTCGCCAAGCGCGGTCAGGGCAAGATCATGTTCATCGTCGTGCGCGATGCGACTGCCGAGATTCAGCTGTTCTGCCGCATCAACGACATGGACGAGGCTGCCTGGAATACGCTCAAGGCCCTCGACCTGGGCGACATCCTGGGCGTGACCGGCGTGGTCGTGCGCACCCAGCGCGGCCAGCTTTCCGTTGCCCCTAAGAGCGCGACCCTGCTTGCCAAGGCCGTTCGTCCGCTGCCCGAGAAGTTCCACGGTCTTTCCGACAAGGAGACCCGCTATCGCCAGCGCTATGTCGACCTGATCGCCAACGACGACGTTCGCGAGACCTTCCGTAAGCGTTCGCAGATTCTCTCCACGTTCCGCCGCTTTATGGAGTCCGATGGCTACATGGAGGTCGAGACCCCCATCCTGCAGACCATCCAGGGCGGAGCTACGGCCAAGCCGTTCATCACGCACTTCAACGCGCTCGATCAGGAGTGCTACCTGCGTATCGCCACCGAGCTGCACCTCAAGCGCTGCATCGTCGGCGGCTTTGAGCGCGTGTTCGAAATCGGTCGTATCTTCCGCAACGAGGGCATGGACCTTACCCACAATCCCGAGTTCACCACGATGGAGGCCTACCGCGCCTTCTCCGATCTCGAGGGCATGAAGGCGCTCGCCCAGGGCGTCATCAAGGCCGCTAACAAGGCCATCGGCAACCCCGAGGTCATCGAGTATCAGGGCCAGACTATCGACCTGTCCGGTGAGTGGGCAAGCCGCCCCATGACCGACATCGTCTCCGACGTGCTCGGCAAGCAGGTCACCATCGACACGCCGGTTGAGGAGCTTGCTGCCGCCGCACGCGAGAAGGGCCTGGAGATCAAGCCCGAGTGGACCGCCGGCAAGATCATCGCCGAGATCTATGACGAGCTGGGGGAGGACACCATCGTCAACCCTACCTTCGTGTGCGATTACCCCATCGAGGTTAGCCCGCTTGCCAAGCGCTTTGAGGATGACCCGCGCCTGACCCATCGCTTTGAGCTGGTCATCGCCGGCCACGAGTACGCGAACGCGTTCTCCGAGCTCAACGACCCGGTCGACCAGGCCGAGCGCTTCGCTGCCCAGATGGCCGAGAAGGCCGGCGGCGACGACGAGGCCATGGAGTACGACGAGGATTACGTGCGCGCCCTCGAGTACGGTATGCCTCCCGCGGGCGGCATTGGCATCGGCATCGACCGCGTGGTCATGCTGCTCACCAACCAGGCTTCCATCCGCGACGTGCTGCTGTTCCCGCACATGAAGCCCGAGAAGGGTTTCCAGTCCGGTGCCGCTGCTGCCAAGGCTGCCGAGGCCGGCAACACCGCGAGCCCCTTCGTCAAGCCCCTCAAGCCCACGGTTGATTATTCCAAGATTGCCGTCGAGCCGCTGTTTGAGGAGTTCGTCGACTTTGATACCTTCTCCAAGAGCGACTTCCGCGCCGTGAAGGTCAAGGCATGCGAGGCCGTCAAGAAGTCCAAGAAGCTGCTGAACTTTACGCTCGATGACGGCACCGGCACCGACCGCACCATCCTCTCCGGTATTCACGATTATTACGAGCCCGAGGACCTGGTCGGCAAGACCCTGCTCGCCATCACCAACCTGCCTCCGCGCAAGATGATGGGTATCCCCAGCTGCGGCATGCTCATCAGCGCCATCCACGAGGAGGAGGGCGAGGAGCGCCTCAACCTGATCCAGCTCGACGCTTCCATCCCTGCCGGCGCAAAGATGTACTAACTTGTTACGCGGTTCTACGAACCGCGTAACGGCTCGACGCTGCGCGAGCCGCATTTGGACAATCTGACGTTCAACTTCAAGGGCGCGACCAAAAGGTCAGCGCCCTTTCGTTTCACGTTACCTTGTCACAAATGCGACCCGCTCGCTGGCGTTGCCAATACATCGACGTTGTCGGAGTAGTCATTGGACTAGTCGTTGGGGACGTTCTTAAACGACTAGTCATTCAAGAACGTCCCCAATGACTACTCAATGGCTATTGAGCACATGGCTCGCATGACAGTTGTCTCTTTTATGTTTCCTTTAGCCGCTGCTGCCTAGGATGGGGGTTAGTCGGCAAGAAGGGAGCATCTGTATGGACGACGCGAGCGAGCGCGCAATCGAAGAGGACATGCTCGATCAGTTCAATTACTTTGACGATGAGGATGAGGAGCTGATCGATCGTCGCGAGCCAGCGCCACTTGATTCCTTTGATCTGGTCGATGAAGAGGCTGATGAGGTTGAGGGCGAATCAGCGGAGCCTCCACAGCCTTCGCGCCATGACTCGCTGCTCTCAAGAGTCCCCATGCACCACGGCGTTCGTGCCGGCGCGCTCCATATGAAAACTGACTGGCACCAGATCGTGACGGCAGGCGATGAACTTGCCGTCGATGCGCCGCTCACTGATAAATCATCCATCATCTGCCGCACCGGTATGCTTATGCTCGCGAGCGGAACGGGTGCCTGGCGTGTTCGCGATACCATGAATCGCGTCGCCGCCGTACTCGGTGTCACCATCCACGTCGACTTGAGTCTCCTATCGTTTGAGTGTACCTGCATCGAAGATGGCCACTGCTTTAACGAGGTCGTCAGCCTGCCCACAACGGGCGTCAATACCCATCGCATTTGGATGCTGGAGAGTTTCCTCAAGGAAATCGAGACCTATGGTCGTCGCTTCACGGTGCACGAGTATCACGAGATGCTCAAGACCGTTGAGAGTTCAAAACCTGATTACGCGCCTTGGCAACAGGGCCTTGCGGCGGCCTGCGCCTGTGGCGCCTTTGTCTTTTTACTTGGTGGCGGTCCTATTGAGATGGCATGCGCGTTCGTGGGCGCGGGTGTCGGCAACTTTGCCCGCTCCCATATTCTCAGGCAAGGCCTTGGTCAGTTCAGCGCGCTGACGACCGGCGTTGCGCTCGCTTGCGTTTCGTATCTGCTGGCATTGCTCGGCCTTGGCCAGGTCATACCGGGGGCAATGTCGCACCAAGAAGGCTATATCGGCGCCATGCTCTTTGTGATTCCCGGCTTTCCGCTCATTACGGCAGGCCTCGACATCGCTAAGCTCGACATGCGAAGCGGTATCGAGCGCCTTTCATATGCCGTATCGATTATTGTGATGGCGACGCTCGTAGGTTGGATGGTTGCCGAGTGTGTTGGCCTGGCACCGGACGACTTTGCGCCGCTCGGCCTTTCGCCGCTTGCTCTTACGCTCCTGCGCGTGGTGATGAGCTTCGTTGGCGTATTCGGCTTCTCGGTGATGTTCAACAGCCCGGTAAAGATGGCCGCGGCAGCTGGGCTGATCGGCGCCGTGTCCAATACCCTGCGTCTGACCCTTGTCGATGCGCCGACGATGATTCCCTTCCTGGGCCTCAGCACGGGAATGCCTCCCGAGGCAGCAGCGTTTATCGGCGCGCTGGTATCGGGTCTGCTGGCAAGCTTGGCCGAAGTCAAGCTCACCTACCCGCGCATCGCCCTCACGGTGCCTTCGATTGTCATTATGGTGCCCGGTCTGTATCTCTATCGCTCTATGTATTACATGTGCACCTTCGACACAGTCAATATGCTCGGCTGGTTTGTGCGCGCAGTGCTCATCGTAGCGTTTCTGCCCGTTGGGCTGGGTGTGGCTCGTACGCTCACCGACCCTCGCTGGCGCCACACCAGCTAATTGGTGCAAGGGGGACAGGTTACTTTGCACCAAATGAGTTGCGGTGAAATAGGGACTGAATTGCTGCTTAAAGGGTCAAAACAGTCCGTATTCCACCGCAACTTATGGGGTCGGGGGATTATCGGTGCCCTGCATCTTCATAAACTCAACGCTTACGAAGCGCATGCGTTTCGTGCTAGGCTGGTTCCACCACATAAGTAGTCGCAGACGCGCGTAACACGGGCGGGCGAGATGAAGTCCCAGTAACTCCATCTTGCCCGCCCGTTTTTGTTGGCGGCGCCGCGACGCAACATGGAAAGGAATCTGCCCTTCATGCCTATCAACAAACGAGAGAGCCTGCTGTTCACCTTTATCATGTGCTTTTGCATGGTGCTCTGGATGAGCATCTACAACGTTGCCCTGCAGCATGGGGCCATCAACGGTGAGGTTGTTGCCGCCGCGTGGCTCGGCTTCCCCGTTGCCTACATTTTTGCCATGTGCTGCGACTGGTTCGTCGCCAGCCCGCTCGCCAAGGGTTTCGCCTTTAAGTACTTGGTCACGCCGGGCAAGAGCTCGCCGCTTGCCATGACGCTCGCCGTCAGCTCCTGCATGGTCGTTCCCATGGTCATCATCATGTCGCTTTACGGCGCGTGCGAAGGCCTGTTCCATATGCCCGGCGGCCCGCTCGCAAACCTGCAGATGCTGCCGATGATGTGGATCATCAACATCCCGCGCAACTTTATCATGGCCCTGCCCTGGAACCTGCTGGTGGCCGGTCCGGTTGCTCGCTTTGTCTTCCGCCGCGCCTTCCCGATGGGCACGGTCTTTGCCGAGCCGCACATGGAGCTCGTTCACATGCCGGGTACTCCCGCCGCCGATGCCGTTAATGACGTTGCCGAGGACATGGACGCCGAGCCCGCCTGCTAGACAGCAGCTCAAAACCAAACCGCCAAACGGACCGGAGCGATTCCTTTTTTGTAGACGTTGTCGCGCGGCTACGGGTGGGAAAGGTCCCAACGGTTAACATATACTCCATATGGGTAAAGAGACCAAAGCGCTGCCGCGGGGCGGCGCTTTGCGTTTGAAAAACTAGCTCGTCTAAGAGGAACTAGCATGTTAGACCGTTTTACCGATCGAGCGCGCAAGGTCATGTCGATGGCCAAACAGGAGGCGCTCGATCTTCATTCAAATAAGGTGGGCACCGAGCACCTGCTGCTCGCGCTTGCCAAGGAGGACGAGGGCATTGCCGCCGAGGCGCTGCGTTCGCTCGACATCTCCTACGATGACATCATGGATACTCTCAAAGAGGTCCAGACCACGGTTCCCGAGCCCAGTGAGGAGACCGAGGCGGCCAAGCTCGCCTTTACGCCGCTCGTCATTAGCGTGATGGAGCGTTCATTCCGTGTGGCGCGTGAGAACAACCAGACCTACGTGTCGACCGAGCACTTGCTGATCGGCATCGTCGAAGAGGGCAACGGCATGGCCATGGACATCCTCATGCGCCTGGGTGTGTCGTCCGCTTCCATCAAAAAGGCTATCGAGAAACTCACCGCCAAGGACCAGGACAAGAAGCGTCCGCTCGCCGGCGCCGGCGCTGGTCGTCCCGGTGCGGGCCTGCCGTTCTTTAGCGGCTCGGATGCCTCTCAGCAAAAGGGGAGTGGCACCGACACGCTTAAGCAGTTCGCGACCAACCTCACGCAGAAGGCGCGCGACGGCGAACTCGACCCTGTAATTGGTCGCGAAAAGGAAGTCCAGCGTATGATGGAAATTCTTTCGCGCCGCACCAAGAACAACCCGCTCATTCTGGGCGACCCCGGCGTGGGCAAGACGGCTATCGTCGAGGGCCTGGCTCAGCAGATTGCAGCCGGCAACGTGCCCGAGAACCTCATGAACCAGAATATCTGGACGCTCGACCTGCCGGGCCTCGTGGCGGGTGCCAAGTATCGCGGTGAGTTTGAGGAGCGCCTCAAGAACGTGATCCAGGAAGCCACCGAAGCCGACGACGTCATCCTGTTTATCGACGAGATGCACACCATCATCGGTGCCGGTTCTGCCGAGGGCTCCATCGACGCGAGCTCCATGCTCAAGCCCGTGCTCGCGCGCGGTGCCTTCCAGATTATCGGCGCCACCACGGCCGAGGAATTCCGCAAGTACCTCACCAAGGACCCGGCCTTCGAGCGTCGCTTCCAGACCATCGATGTCGAGGAGCCGAGCGTCGAGGACACGGTCAAGATCCTGACCGCGCTCAAGCCGCGCTACGAGGAGCATCACCATGTGCGCTATACGCAGGGTGCTATCGAGGCTGCCGCGAACCTTTCCAACCGCTACATCCAGGATCGCTTCCTGCCCGATAAGGCCATCGACCTCATCGACGAGGCCGGCGCCCGCGCTCGCATCGCCGCGAATCGCGCGCCCGAGCCGGTGCGCGAGGCCGAGCATCGCATAGAGGAGCTCAAAGCCGCCGCGCAGGAGGCCACTGAGAGCGACGACATGAACAAGGCCGCCGAGATCACCGAGCAGCAGAAGGCTGCCGAGATTGAGCTCGCCGAGGCCAAGGCTGCCTGGACCGCCGAGCTCGACGCCAGTCCGCTCACCATCGATGTGAGTCAGATCGCCGATATCGTGTCCGTGACTTCGGGCGTGCCGGTGTCCTCGCTTACCGAGAGCGAGAGTCGTCGCCTACTGCAAGCCGAAAGCGTGCTCAAGACGCGCATCATCGGTCAGGATGAGGCTGTCGAGGCAGTTGCCAAGGCCGTGCGCCGCAGCCGCTCACCCCTCAAGGACCCGCGTCGCCCCGGCGGCAGCTTTATCTTCCTGGGTCCCACCGGCACGGGCAAGACCGAGCTCGCCAAGACGCTCGCCGAGTACCTCTTTGGCAGCAAGGATGCACTCATCAGCTTCGACATGTCCGAGTTCGGTAGCGAGTTCGAGGTCTCCAAGCTCATCGGAAGCCCTCCGGGTTACGTCGGCCACGACGAGGGCGGCCAGCTCACCAAGGCCGTTCGTCGCCACCCGTACTCGGTCGTGCTGTTCGACGAGATCGAGAAGGCGCACCCCGATATCTTCAACATCTTGCTGCAGGTGCTGGAGGAGGGCCGCCTGACCGATGGCCAGGGCAAGACGGTCGACTTCCGCAACACCGTGATCATCATGACGTCCAACGTGGGCGCTCGCGAGATTGCGCAGGATGCGAGCGTAGGCTTTGGCACCACCGGCGAGCAGGGCCTCACGTCGAGTGAGATCCGCGGCCGTGCGATGGGCGAGCTCAAGCGCCTGTTCCGCCCCGAGCTGCTCAACCGTATCGACGACATTGTGGTGTTCCAGAAGCTCTCGGGCGAGAATCTCACCAAGATCGCGCACCTGCTGGTGGACGACCTGCGTCAGCGTTTGATTGCCAACGGCATGAACATCAAGCTCTCTGATGCGGCCTATGACAAGATCGTGGCCGAGGGCACCGACCTTACCAACGGTGCGCGTCCGCTGCGCCGTGCTATTCAAAAGCTCATCGAGGACCCGCTGTCCGAGGAGCTTCTGGCCGGCGAGTGGGGCGAGGGCGATACCGTCCTGTGCGACGTGGCCGATGGCAAGTTTGTCTTTAGCCACGGCACGGGCGAGATCCCGGCACCGCGTCCGGCGGGCACGCTCGGTGGCGATACCGCTCCGGCGGCACCGCACACCGGCAACGCCGCGCCTGTGAGCGGCGGCGTGACCTCGGGCCCCGGCGGCATGATGCAAACCGGCTCTGGCGCGCTGTAGGGATTAACATAGCTTTGCGAAGGGGCACTCCTGTCGGGGCGCCCCTTTTTTATGAGTAAATGGTGCTATACTCGAAATATAAATATGTATAGCAGAAGGAGCTAGCATGCCTATATCGGTACTCGACTCACGGCCGGTCCAGATGAATGTGCGCATGGATCGCCAACTCAAAGAGGCTGGGGACGCCGTGCTGGCGCATATCGGCATGACGCCGTCTCAAGCGGTGCGGACACTTTGGGAATATCTGGTCGTCAACGGATGCATGCCCTCGAGATCGGGGGTTGCGGTACCGAGTTCTAACGTGCCAGCGACTGCGTCGGTGGAATCAAGGGTTACGCAGGGCAGCCACATCGTGCGCGATTCGTGCCTCAAATACGGCATCCCCATCCCTGAGTTCTCGGGAGACTATGACGACCTCTATGAGGAGGCCATGGCGGAGCGCTATCCCGAGTGGGTGGAGCTATGAGTGCAGACGGCATTCTCAAGTTGCTCATCGACACCAACGTATGGATGGATTACTTTTTTGGAAGGTCGGACCGGACAGCGGATGTTGCCCGTCTATTCGAGATTGCCGATGTCTCGGAGCAGATTGCCCTGTTTGCCTCGTCTCTTTCGGTCAAAGATGTCTCGTATCTTGTCTCGGCGGCGATTAAGAGGGAGTGCCGAAGGAAGAAAGGTTCGCTGAGCGATAACGCCATTGCGGCGGCGGACGAAACGACCTGGGCATGCGTTCGGCAGATGCGCGAGCTCGCCCTCATCGCGCCGGTCGGTGCAGACGAGGTCTTCGACTCCTTTGTGTTCAAGTATCATCACAACGACTTCGAGGACGACCTGATGCTGGGCGTCGCCAATCGCATTGATGCCGATTACGTCGTGACGGAGGACAAGAATCTTATTAAACATACCAATGGTGTATGCATTAACGTTCAACAGGCGTTGAGGCTGGTTGAAGGGTCCAACGTCCCCTCAGCACGGCCCGTCTAACCTGCTTTATCTTAATAAAGTGGCGTTTCCCCGCCGTTAGCCGATGATGCAAGGGCGCTCGGCGTTTTCGACTGGTTTATGCACGTAAAGTCTGGGAATATACAAGTCGCATGTCTTATTGTCTAACCAGTTGCGCCAAGGAGGCACCATGGACTACAAGATTACCGGCTACGAGCCCGCCCAGCTGTTCCATTTCTTTGAGGAGGTCAGCGCGATCCCCCGTGGGTCTGGCAACGAGAAGGGCATCAGCGATTTCCTGGTTGCGTTTGCCAAGGAGCGCGGCCTCGACGTGTATCAGGACGAGGTCTACAACGTCATCATTCGCAAGCCCGCATCTGCCGGTGCCGAGAATGCCCCGACCGTGATGCTGCAGGGCCACATCGATATGGTGTGCGACAAGTTGGGCTCTGTTGAGCACGACTTTACGACCGATGGTATCGACCTGGTCGTCAAGGACGGCGTCCTCACCGCTAACGGCACTACCCTGGGCGCCGACAACGGCATTGCTGTCGCTCTGATGCTTACCGTGCTCAACGACGATTCGATTGCTCATCCGGCTCTCGAGTGCGTGTTCACCACCGACGAGGAGACCGGCCTGGTTGGCGCCGAGACGCTCGACAAGTCCCAGATCAGCGCCCGCACCATGATCAACCTCGACTCCGAGGAGGAGGGCGTGGCCACCGTCAGCTGCGCCGGCGGCGTCGTCGTTACCTACACCTGCCCCATCGTGCGCGAGCACAAGACCGGCGGCACCCTCACGCTCGAGATCTCCGGCCTGCTGGGTGGTCACTCCGGCGCCGACATCAACCTGGAGCGCGGCAACGGCAACCTCATCATGGCCCGCATCATCGACCGCCTGATGGTTGCCGGCGAGCCCGCCATCGTTAGCTTTAACGGCGGCACCAAGGACAACGCCATCAACCGTGAGTGCAAGGCCGAGCTGGTCTACGCTGATCACGCTGCCGCCGAGGCCGCGGCCCAGATTGCAAAGGGCATCATCGCCGACGTCACTGCCGAGCTCGAGGTCTTCGACCCCGGCTTTACCTGCACCGTCGAGATTGCCGACGACGCCGAGGTCGAGGCCATGGACCAGAAGTCTGCGCTTGCCCTCATCCGCGCCCTGCGTCTTGCCCCCAACGGTGTGATCCGCCGCAACGTCGCCACCGACGGCTCCGTCGAGGTTTCCTCCAACATCGGCGTGGTTGCCACCTCTGACGACCAGGTCAAGATCATGCTGTCCCCGCGCTCCTCGATCACCTCGCTGCAGAACGAGTTCAAGGACCGCCTGCAGACGCTGGCCGATGTCCTGGGCTTCGACGCCAAGTTTGAGTTCGAGTATCCCGGCTGGAGCTATGCCGAGCATTCGCCGGTCCGCGACATCTTTGTCGAGAGCTATCGCGAGCTCTTTGGCTCCGAGCTGCGCATCGAGTCCATTCACGCCGGCCTTGAGTGCGGCCTGTTTGCCGAGGCCCTGCACGGCCTGGACGCCATCGCCGTGGGCCCGACGCTCTCCGATGTCCACACCCCGGACGAGAGCATGGAGCTCGCTTCTGCCGAGCGCTTCTACGAGCTGCTCATCGACGTCCTCAAGCGCCTCGCTGCGTAAAGGTTGCGCTGGCAGCAGTCCGAGCCACGTGCTAGCGGATTGCAGATGACATTATGAGAGGGGGGCACCCGAGCTTTTGCGATGGGTGCCCCCTCTCTTCTTTTGGGAAATGGGAAATTGCGGCCACCTAGCCCATATCCGCCTTGATGAGGTCGAGGGTGCGCTGGCAGTTTTCGCGGACGGGGCCGAGCATATGCTCGCGCAGGTCCGCCATGCCGGGCAGGTCGGCGTATTCGTCCATGACCTCTTCCATGCAAACGGGTACCTCGTAGGCGAGGTCCATCATGGTCGCAAAGCAAAACTTCTCAGATAGCCCGGCATCGGTGAGCGCCGCCTCCAGTGCGGGGTCGCCCATACCGTGGTATCGGCGGATGGCGCCTGGACCGATGCGCCCCACACGATTTTCGCCGCCAACGCTCATGGCAAGGCGCGCCCGGCGGCGCATGCGCTCGTACGCCAAGCCCGAAGCGACATCGTACATTCGAGCCATCATGGCTGCGCCGTCGTTTCCAAGGAGCAGGGAATAGTTTTTCGCATGCGCATCCGGTGCGCCGATAATGGCGTTGAAGAACAGTATCTGCGTAAACAGATATAGGTTAAGTTGATGGTGGCTCGTATTTACGAGGAGCTCTTGAATGTCGCGGGTGGTCGGGCCGCCGTCTGCCGTGTACTTTTGGGAGGGCATCACCCCAAGTGCCTGACAGAGGTCTTCTTGATGTAGGCGCCTGATCGTTCCGTCTTCGACTTTCACGCGGTCATAGCGCTCAACAATGAGGGCAGGTTCGTCCTCAAACATACGATATTCGACGTTTGCCGTTGCGATACCGGCGCGCTGGGCGCTTTTCATGCAGACAAACTCATTGAGAGCCTCGAGTTTAAATCCGATAACGCCATTTTTGAAAATATGCGTCGTGGGCGAGGAGCCCATGCATTCGCACCAGCGGCCGTTTGTGAACGCGAGCGCGAATTTGCCCTGGTTGCCTCCAAGCGACCAACTTTCATCTAGACCCATCCACGATGCATCGCGGTCATCTCTGATCGACTTGAGACGGAGAGCAATTTCGTGGTCGTCTATAGGGCGGTATTCGCCAGCGCGATGCAGGACGGCATCGGCATCTTCTTCGGCACAAAACTGCACTCCGCCCGGACAGTCGAGTCCGATATGGCTGAGCAACGCAACGGGATTGTTGGGCCTAACGTCGAATTCGGCGGCAATCGCTTTTCGCTGGTCCTCGCTGTCGGGTAGAAGGCCAAACAGGTACGGATTCATGACCTGTTGTCCGTATGTGCGATTCGATACGGGTATGTTGGTCGATAGGGCTGGCCCGTCATAGTCATGATCGTAGGTAAAGCTGATAAGACCGTTCTCATCTTGCGTGAGCGTTCCCGCAGGTACGTCGCAAATAATGGTCCGAAGTGATGTTCTGGCCATTGGCTATTTCCCTTCGGGCTTGGTTTGGTTAGATACGTTTGCGGCAATCGAGACTCCGAGATTGGACATGGCGAAATCGGCGAAGACCTCGTCGTAGAGTGCGGATGTAAAGGGGGCATCTGCAAGAGCCGGAATGGGGGTACTACGACGGTTGCGATGATGAGGACGTTGAGTGTGATGGCGCCTGGGGATGCTGCGAGACAGCGGATTGGCATGCGGGGCGTCGACTAGTCGCTCGTTTTTCGCTTCGCCGATATCCCCTTGAGCGGCGAGTGCCAGTCCAAGAGCATTGAAAATCGTCAGCAGCTTGTCGAGTCGAATGCCGGTGGCGTCTCCTAGTTCGAGCGATGCGAGCAGGCGCTCCGAAACACCGGCTTTTTTAGCGAGGGCGGCACGGGTGAGACCCTGAGCCTCGCGTGCCTGGCGCACATAGATGCCAGCTTGGCGCGGTGTGGTGATGGGAAGGGTATCCACGGCGATCTCCTAACGTGCAGACTTTTGCATATCAGTATGACATGCAAAAGTCTGCACGAAAAGGCATTATGCAAAACTCTGCATGAGGCCTTGTGCGGCGTTGAGTTTTGAGCGATTGTGTTTGGCGTTACAGCGCCAAAATCCCCAGATGCTCAAGCAAGATCTTAAGCCCGATGAGGATGAGCACGACGCCACCCACGATGGTGGCAGGCTTTTCGTAGCGCGCGCCAAAGGTGTGGCCGATCGCTACGCCGGCGACGGAGAAGGTAAACGTTGTGACGCCGATAAGCGATACAGCGGGAACGATGTCAACCGAGAGCGCCGCAAACGAGATGCCTACGGCTAGGGCGTCGATTGAGGTAGCGATGGCGAGGATCAGGTATTCTACCAGGTCAATCTTTTCGGCATCCTTGTCGTCGCCTTCGTCCTCATCTTCGTCTTCGGAAAAGGCTTCCCACAGCATTTTGCCGCCGATAAAGGCCAAAAGGATAAAGGCGATCCAGTGGTCGATGGGGCCGATGATGCCCATGAATTGACTGCCGAGCGCCCATCCGATTACGGGCATGCCGGCCTGAAAGCCGCCAAAGAACAGGCCGAGCACTACGGCGACTTTAAGGTTGATTTTCTTCATGCCAAGGCCCTTGCAGATGGATACGGCAAAAGCGTCCATAGAAAGGCCGATAGCGAGCAACACAAGCTCTGCGAGTCCCATAGTCTGGCTCCCTCTCTGCGGGCGAGCCCGATTACGCGACTACTCCCTCATTTATATGAGACCCGATGCTACCACACGAGCAGTCAAAAGAACCCCGTCCCAAATTAGCTACCTAAGCGGTGTTCGCTCATTCTGTAAGCATCGGATTTCGCAAGCGCCGCAGGGACAAACCGTGAGAAACTATTTAGCGTTTATGGAGCGTATACGATGGGAGCGATGCCTTGGATAAGAACGAGCTGCAAAAGCGTATGGAACAGGCCATCCGCCTGACGGCACCTGGTCAGCCGATCCGCACCGCCCTCGACATGATCATCGCCGGTCACCTGGGTGCCCTTATCTGCGTCGGCGACACCGAAAACGTGCTCGCTGCCGGTAACGACGGCTTCCCGCTCAACATTTCGTTCACCTCGAACCGTCTGTTCGAGCTCTCCAAGATGGACGGTGCCATCGTCATCGACGGCGACCTCACCCAGATCCTGCGCGCCAACTTCCACCTCAATCCCGATCCCTCACTTGCCACGAGCGAGACGGGCATGCGTCACCGCACCGCCGCTCGCATGTCGGTGCTCACCGATGCCATCGTGATCTCGGTCTCGGCCCGTCGTGCCGTCGTCAACGTGTACGTTCACGGCAAGAGCTACGAGATTCAGCCCGTCACCACCATCATGAGCTCGGTCAACCAGCTCGTCGCCACGCTCCAGACTACCCGTCAGTCGCTCGATCGCTCCCTGCTGCGCCTGACGGCCCTCGAGCTCGACGACTACGTTACGCTCGCCGACATTACCGGTATTTTCTCGAGCTTCGAGATCATGCAGCAGGCAAAGACCGAGCTTAAGGATTGCATCGTCAAGCTGGGCAACCAGGGCAAGCTCGTGCAGATGCAGCTCGAGCAGCTCGCCGGTTCCAGCATGGATACCGAATACGACCTGATGATCCGCGACTACGCGAGTGACTCCTCCGAGGCCAATGCCGAGAAGATCCGCGCCGAGCTCGCTCGCATGACGCCTAAGGACCTGTCCGACCCGCAACACGTGGCGGCGGTTCTGGGTTACGACGACCTGGACGAGGACTCCGTCATGACGCCGCTGGGCCTGCGCACGCTTTCGCGCGTGTCCGTCGTGCGCGACGGCGTGGCCGAGAAGATCGTCGACGAGTATGGCTCGCTGCAGGAGCTCATGGACGACATCAGCGAGGATCCGGAGCGCCTGGGCGACTTTGGCGTCAACAACCCTGCCATTCTTGCGGACTCCCTGTACCGCATGAAGGGCACCAAACAGGGGAACGCATAATGGCGCCCGTATGCGCCGTGGTCGTTGCCGGCGGCAGCGGCCAGCGCTTTGGAAATCCCGGCGGCAAGCAGCTCGTTAACGTGGCGGGCCGTCCGCTCATGAGCTGGTCCATCCACGCGTTCGATCGGAGCGACAAGGTCGGCCACATCGTGGTGGTGTGTCCTGCCGAGCGCCGTGCCGAGATGCGCCGCCTTGCCATCGACCCGTTTGACTATGACACGCCCATCAGCTTTGCCGATGCCGGCGATACCCGTCAGGATTCCACCCGTGCCGGCGTGCATGCGGTTCCGGCGGGTTTCGAATATGTCGCCATCCACGATGGCGCTCGTCCGCTCATTACGACCGAGGCCATCGACCACGCTATCGACGTGCTCATGGGCGACCGCTCGCTCGACGGTGTCGTGTGCGGTCAGCCCGCGATCGACACGCTCAAGATCGTCGACGGCGATAATATCGTCGAGACGCCGCCGCGCGAGCTCTATTGGGCCGCGCAGACGCCGCAGATTTTTAGCGTCGACGCCATGAAGCGCGCTCACGCCGCTGCTATCGCCGAGGGTTTTATCGGTACCGACGATTCATCGCTGGTCGAGCGCATGGGTGGGCGCGTCCGCTGCGTCCAGAGCCCGCGCGACAACCTTAAGGTGACGGTGCCCGAGGACCTGCGTCCCGTAACCGCGATTCTGCTTGGCCGTATGGCCGAGGGAGAGGACCTTCCCCATGTTCAGTAACCTGCGCATTGGCCACGGCTACGACGTCCACCGTTTGGTGGAGGGACGTCGATGTATCATCGGCGGGGTCGACATTCCCTACGAGCGCGGCCTGCTGGGCCACTCGGATGCCGATGTGCTCGCGCACGCCTTGGCCGATGCCATTCTGGGCGCCTGCCGCGGGGGAGACATCGGCAAGCTATTCCCCGACACCGATCCTGCCTACGAGGGTGCTGATTCGATGGTGCTGCTCGCCCGCGTGATGGACTACGCGCGCGAGCTGGGCTTTGAGTTTGTCGATGCCGATTGCACCATTGCCTGTCAGCAACCCAAGATCACCCCGCACCGCGATGCCATGCGCGCCAACCTTGCCCATGCCCTGGGCGTTGACGTCGAAAACGTGGGCGTCGCCGCCACCACGACCGAAAAGCTCGGTTGGGAAGGCCAAGGCGAGGGAATCGGCGCCTGGGCCGTCTGCCTGCTACAGAAAATCGTTAAGGAGTAACGAATGCGTATCTACAACAGCGCTACCCATAAAAAGGAAGAGTTCCAGCCCATCGAGTCCGGCAAGGTCCGCATGTACGTGTGCGGCCCCACGGTCTACGACAACATCCACATCGGCAATGCCCGCACGTTCATCAGCTTCGATGTGATTCGACGCTGGCTCATCGCGAGCGGCTACGAGGTCACGTTCGCCCAGAACCTCACCGATGTCGACGACAAGATCATCAAGCGCGCCAACGAGCAGGGCCGTACGGCTGCCGAGGTCGCGACGGAGTTCTCCGACAAGTTCATCGGCGTCATGCGCGCCGCCAACGTGCTCGATCCCGATGTGCGCCCCCGCGCCACCAAGGAGATCGGCCCCATGATCGCCATGATCAAGACGCTTATCGAGCAGGGCTACGCTTACGCAGCCGATAACGGCGATGTGTACTTTGCCGTGCGCAGCGATCCCAACTATGGTCAGGTCTCGGGCCGCAACATCGACGACCTTATGGTTGGTGCGCGCATCGAGGAGAACGAGGACAAGAACGACCCGCTCGACTTTGCCCTGTGGAAGGCTGCCAAGCCCGGCGAGCCCAGCTGGCCGAGCCCCTGGGGCGAGGGCCGTCCCGGTTGGCACACCGAGTGCGCTGCCATGGTGCACCGCTACCTGGGCACCCCGATCGACATTCACGGCGGCGGCTCCGACCTTGCCTTCCCGCATCACGAGAACGAGTGCGCCCAGGCCACCTGCGCCTGGCACCAGGGTTTCTCCAACACCTGGATGCACACGGGCATGCTGCTGGTAGACGGCGAGAAGATGTCCAAGTCGCTCGGCAACTTCTTTACGCTGGCCGAGGTCCTCGAGCAGCACTCCGCTGCCGCCCTGCGCCTGCTGATGCTGCAGACGAGCTATCGCTCGCCGCTCGACTTCTCTTGGGAGCGCCTGGAGGGTGCCGAGAACTCGCTCACGCGTATCGCCGGTACGGTCGAGAACCTGCGCTGGGCCGCGAACCATGCGACGGCCGATGCCGATGTGGCTGCCGCCGAGGCATTTGCCGCCAAGGCCGCTGAGACTCGTGCTGCCTTTAAGGAGTGCATGGACGACGACTTTAACACCGCTGGTGCCATGGGTGCCGTCTTTGGCTTTGTGACCGAGTGCAACCAGTACTTGGAGCAGGCGGGCGACGCTGCCGACAAGGCCGCCGCGCTTGCCGCCGCCGACACGCTGGCCGAGCTGCTCGATACGCTTGGCGTTGAGCTCCCCGAGCCCAAGGTCGAGCTGCCGCTGGGTCTGCTAGGCGTTGCTGCCGGCCTGGTCGCCTATACGGGCGACGACGTGGACGAGGCCGCTGCCAAGATTCTCGAGGCCCGCGCCGAGGCCCGCGCCGCCAAGAACTGGGATCTGGCCGACGCCATCCGCGACCAGCTCAAGGACCTGGGCCTGACGATCGAGGATACGGCCGCCGGTACTCGTATTAAGAGTCTCTAGTATTTGTCGACCGTTCGAGGTGCGGCAGATTGCCTTGAAAGAGGAGGGCATAGACCTGGTGGTCATGCCCGACGATTGAAAGGCAAGGTGTCGTGGCTCGGACGGTCGATTCTTGTCCGTTATCTATTTAAGGAGGCCGTTTTATGGCCGACAATCGCAAGCGTGCACCGCGTGGAGGCAAGCGGGCTGCTTCTGGCTCGCGTCCGATTCGCCGCAACGACCGCGCTGCCGCTCCCAAGGACCAGCGCGAGCGCTCCCTGGCCCCACGTCCGCAGCACGATCGCAACCGCGACGCTGTCCAGGCTCCCAAGGGCGAGTTTATCGAAGGTCGTCGTGCTGCCGCTGAGGCGCTGCGTACCGGTTTTCCCGTCAAGTGCGCGCTCATCGCCGAGGGCGGGGAGCGCGATGCCTCCTTGTCGCGCCTGATCGATGACCTCAATGCCGCAGGCGTCCGCATTAAGTATGTGCCGCGCGCGCAGCTCGATGCGCTGTCGAGCCATGGCGCTCACCAGGGCATTGCGCTCGAGGTGGGTAATTTCCCCTATGCTGATGTCGCCGATATTCTCGACCGCGCGGGTGACGGACCGGCGCTCGTCGTCGTGCTCGACCATGTGACCGACGATGGCAACTTTGGTGCGATCGTGCGCTCCGCCGAGGTCGTGGGCGCGGCGGGTGTCATCATTGCCAACAAGCGTGCCGCCGGTGTGACCGTTGGCAGCTACAAGACCTCTGCTGGTGCCGTCATGCACCTGCCCATTGCGCAGGTTCCCAATATCGCCCGTGCGCTCGATAATCTCAAGGCCGCCGGCTTTTGGGTGGGCGGTGCTTCCGAGCACGCCGAGGGCAGCTGCTGGGATGCTCCCTTCGAGGGCCGCGTGGCGCTCGTCATGGGCTCCGAGGGCGACGGCATCTCGCGCCTGGTGCTTGAGAAATGCGACTTTTTGACCAAGCTTCCCCAGCGCGGCATGACCGAGAGTCTCAACGTGGCACAGGCGACTACCGCGCTGTGCTTTGAGTGGCTGCGCCGCAACGCCGGCGAGCTCATGGGGGAGGAGTAGCGCATGTCCAAGAAGAACCGCGCCAAGTCCAAGGCCAAGCGCTTTGGCGAGGGCTCGGCCAAGCCGATTGTATCGGCCGCGACCTACGGCGTGGGCGGCAATGCGTTTGCGCAGGCTATCGCCGACCCAGTCTCGACGGTGCACTCCAACAAGCCCGAGCTGCTGGTGGTCGACGGTTACAACGTGATCCACTGCACGCCGCGCTACGAAAAGCTCGTGTACGACCATTCCGACGATCCATACTCCAGTGACGTTCACGATATGGCGCGCACCGCCCTCATCAACGACGTCGCCGCCTTTGCCCAGGGCCGCTACGAGGCCGTGATCGTGTTCGACGGCGCGGGCAATATCTCCAACGAGCGCCCCAACCTGCCGGCCCGCGGCGTGCGCATCGAGTTTTCGCCGACGGGCGTCTCTGCCGATACTGTGGTGCAAAAGCTCTGCATCGAGGCGCGCGAGGAAGGCCGCGCGTGCTCCGTGGTATCGAGCGACGGCACGATCCAAGCCGTCGTCATGGGCAAGGGCGTTACGCGCATCTCGAGCCGTATGCTGGTGGACGAGATCAAACAGATCGATAACGACGTTCACGAGGCAGAGGAAGCTCCGCAGATCAAGATGACTCTGGGCAGCCGCCTGAGCCCCGATGCCCTGGCCAAGCTCAAGGCCCTGCGCGGGAGGTAGGCAGACCTTCAATGGGGGCTGCTTTCTCAATTGACCAACCAACTGGTTTGTAATCAGTGGGTTGCAGGTCGGCCTCGCCAAAACAAATAGTTTTTGGTTCTGGCGAATAGATAAAACTATTCGTTCTGGCGAATAGTTTTGAGATGTGGTCGGGTGAAGGGTCTGTTGCGCCTCGTCCGCAATTCCTTTATCCTTAACAGGCTTCGCGCGAAAGCGCCAAGTGTGCCAGTGTGGCGCAACGGTAGCGCAACTGATTTGTAATCAGTGGGTTGCAGGTTCGATTCCTGTCACTGGCTCCATGAGAGTTTCGGGCTCTGTTCCCTTGTGGGACAGGGCCCGTTTCTATTTATGTCGATAAGTTAGCGGGTTTGGCACCAACCAAGCTTCAGGTTTGTCTCAATCTGTAACACGAAGAGGCTGAAAACCGTTCTTACTGTTACAGAATGAGACGTAAGCTGGGGCCTCTGCGTAATATCTCGATCTGTAACAGATAGGGGAGAAAATGTTCTCTAAATGTTACAGACCGAGACAAAGGCCGGACCGGTCCCAGTCATCCTGGTCGAGCGAGGATTTCCGGACATACGAGCGTGGAAAATCTTCAGCTTAGTGAATGAGCGTGGATAATCTGCCACCTTGGGCCCAGCGGCACGCCAAAAGTGGGAGATTATCCACGCTCGATTTCAAACGGGAGAATATCCACGCTCGAATTTGCCAAGGAAGCCCGATATCGACCTATATATAGGTGCTAATGAGTCGTTATCGAAGTGATATTCTGCAGGCTCACTCCACTACGCCAAAGTGTTCCCTCGGGAAATGTCACTGCTACGCGCAAATCCACCATCCTTCATATCCAAACTCAGCAAAACCGCAGGTCAAAAGCATATAGATACGCCCGGCACCGTGTATCTAGAGGTTTTCGTTGACAGCCCCCAAGGTTGCATCGTATTATCTTTTTCGTTCGCGGGGGCGGCGGTCCAAAAGACCAAAGGACCTGCGGATACTTGAACGATTGGGAGTTTGCCCGAGTGGTTAATGGGGACGGGCTGTAAACCCGTTGGCTCTGCCTACATAGGTTCGAATCCTATAGCTCCCACCCGTCAAGTGCCTGTATAGCTCAGTCGGTAGAGCACTTCGTTGGTAACGAAGAGGTCACCAGTTCAAGTCTGGTTGCAGGCTCCATCCGGCGGTGTAGCTCAGTTGGTTAGAGCACACGGTTCATACCCGTGGCGTCACTGGTTCGAATCCAGTCACCGCTACCATAGGTAACACGGTGGCTTCTCAATAGTATGTTGAGAGGCCACTATGGTATAAAGGCAAAGTCCCGTCCGGGGACGACCTGTTTAGAGGAGGGCTTTATGGCCAAAGAGAAGTTTGAGCGCACTAAGCCGCATGTTAACATCGGCACCATTGGTCACGTCGACCACGGCAAGACCACGCTGACCGCCGCCATCACCAAGGTTCTCTCCGAGACCGAGGGCTGCAAGGCTGACTTCACTGCGTTCGAGAACATCGACAAGGCTCCCGAGGAGCGCGAGCGCGGCATTACGATCTCCGTCTCCCACGTCGAGTACGAGACTGCTGCCCGTCACTAC
Source organism: uncultured Collinsella sp. (assembly GCA_905200715.1). Lineage (GTDB taxonomy): Bacteria > Actinomycetota > Coriobacteriia > Coriobacteriales > Coriobacteriaceae > Collinsella. The sequence goes on from CAJKLK010000001.1 coordinate 22,790, forward strand.
GCTCACGTTGACTGCCCGGGCCACGCTGACTACGTCAAGAACATGATCTCCGGTGCCGCTCAGATGGACGGCGCTATCCTGGTTATCGCCGCCACCGACGGCCCCATGGCTCAGACCCGCGAGCACATCCTGCTCGCCCGTCAGGTCGGCGTTCCCTACATCGTCGTCTTCCTGAACAAGTGCGACATGGTCGACGATGACGAGCTCATCGACCTCGTCGAGATGGAGACCCGTGAGCTCCTCTCCGAGTACGATTTCCCCGGCGACGACATCCCCGTCATCCGTGGTTCCGCTCTGGGCGCTCTCGAGGGCGACGCCAAGTGGATGGACGCTATCCGCGAGCTCATGAAGGCCGTCGACGAGTACATCCCGACGCCTGCTCGTAACAACGACCTCCCCTTCCTGATGGCCGTTGAGGACGTTATGACCATCTCCGGTCGTGGTACCGTTGCTACCGGCCGTGTCGAGCGCGGTGAGCTCAAGCTCAACGAGCCCGTCGAGATCGTCGGCATCAAGGATACCCAGAACACCGTTGTTACCGGTATCGAGATGTTCCGTAAGTCCATGGACTTCTGCGAGGCTGGCGACAACGTCGGTCTGCTGCTCCGCGGCATCAAGCGTGAGGACATCGAGCGCGGCCAGGTTCTCTGCAAGCCCGGTTCGGTTACCCCGCACACCAAGTTCACCGGTGAGATCTATGTTCTGACCAAGGAGGAGGGCGGCCGTCACACCCCGTTCTTCGATGGTTATCGTCCTCAGTTCTACTTCCGTACCACCGACGTTACCGGTACGGTCAAGCTCCCCGAGGGCACCGAGATGGCTATGCCTGGTGACCACATCACCATCGAGGGCGACCTCATCCACCCGATCGCCATGGAGGAGGGCCTGCGCTTCGCTATCCGCGAGGGTGGCCACACCGTCGGTTCGGGCATCGTCTCCACGATCATTGAGTAAATTAGCTCTTTGATATAGCTGACTTAGAGAACCCGGCACTTATATGGGTGCCGGGTTCTTTTCTGCAATGGATATTGAGCCGTTGCTGGTGTCGAGAGGATTGTTAATGGTCCTGGGTGCACCGTCGATTAGCTCTCGATGGCTTCATTGATGTGTTTCAAATATGAATGGATCCACCGAGAACCAATTGACTCGAGGTTTTCGTTGACAGCACTTACATAGAGCTGATAAAGTATCAACTCGTGCCCGTACGGGGCGGAAATGAAAGGTTCAGGATAAATGCGTACTCTAGTTACTCTTGCGTGCACTGAGTGCAAGCGCCGCAACTATACGACCACCAAGAACAAGTCGAACATGCCTGATCGTATGGAGATCAAGAAGTATTGCCCCTGGTGCCGTCACCACACGCTGCACAAAGAGACTCGCTAGTCTCTAGTCACATACGCCAGTAGTTCAATTGGTAGAGCATCGGTCTCCAAAACCGAGTGTTGAGGGTTCGAGTCCTTCCTGGCGTGCCAGTCATTATTCCGTAAGCTCCCAATTGGGGGCTTACGGTTTACTCATGTATAAGCGCATTGCGCGGAGGTAACCCAAATGGCCAACAAGAAGAACAAGAAGAAGGCTCAGCAGCCGGCACCTGCCAACAACGCTGCCGCCAACTCCAAGGTTGAGGCCAAGAAGGCCGTTGCCAAGAAGAACGAGAAGGCTGCGAAGTCCAAGAAGAACGAGAAGCCTGGTTTCTTCGCCCGCACCAAGAAGTATTTCGCTTCGGTGAAGTCCGAGATGAAGCGTGTCACGTGGCCCGATAAGAAGGAGCTCGTGAACTACTCGGTCGTCGTTTGCGCTTCTCTGATCGTCGTCGGCGTCGTCATCGCTCTGCTCGATGCTGGCTTTGGCGAGGCTCTTGCTCTGTTCTCTGGATTGAGGGGCTAAACCATGTCTAAGCGTTGGTACGTCGTTCACACTTACTCTGGATACGAGAACCGCGTTAAGTCCGATCTCGAGCATCGCATCGAGACTATGGGCATGCAGGACCGTATCTTTGATATCGAGATTCCTATGGAGCGTGTCACCGAGATTAAAGAGGGTGGCAAGCGCGAGACCAAGGATTCTAAGATTTTCCCGGGTTATGTCCTGGTCCGCATGGAGATGGATGACGATGCTTGGACGTGCGTTCGTAACACGCCTGGCGTCACCGGTTTCCTGGGCGGCAACGGCAAGCCCGCTCCGCTTTCCCGCGACGAGTACAACAAGATGACTCGTCGTCCCGGTAAGGGCGATTCGCCCAAGCGCACCTCGGTTGATATTCAGGTCGGCACGTCCGTCCGCGTCACCGATGGCCCGCTTACCGACTTTGATGGCAAGGTCTCCGAGGTTAACACCGAGGCTGGCAAGCTCAAGGTCACGCTGATGATCTTTGGCCGCGAGACGCCGGTCGAGCTCGACTTTAACCAGGTCGCTGTCATCGCTTAAGTTTTCGTCCGTTCGCGCGAGCGTGCTTCTTCTGTGACTGCTCATCTCAGGAGTGCTTCTAACACGTGCGTGCTTACGATATAGCAAGTACTTCACACTCGTGATTCGAAAGGAATGACCATGGCTGAGAAGAAGGTTGCCAACGTCATTAAGCTCCAGATTCCTGCTGGTGCAGCTAACCCCGCTCCTCCCGTCGGCCCCGCCCTGGGCGCTGCTGGCGTGAACATCATGCAGTTCTGCCAGGCCTTTAACGCCGAGACGCAGGACAAGAAGGGCGACATCATCCCCGTTGAGATTACTGTCTACGAGGATAAGTCCTTCTCCTTCATCACCAAGACCCCGCCGGCGGCTCACCTCATCAAGAAGGAGCTGAACCTCAAGTCTGGTTCCGCTAAGCCCCAGGCCGACAAGGTCGGTCAGCTCTCCCAGGAGCAGCTCACCAAGATCGCCGAGATCAAGATGCCGGATCTCAATGCCAACGACATTGACGCCGCCAAGAAGATCATCGCCGGTACCGCCCGTTCCATGGGCGTCACCATCGCTGAGTAGCGATTTCTTTAGGTAATGACGGGTGTTCCGACCGGGGTGCCCGTTATATGTGTGCAATAGGGCACACGATACGATGTGGGAGGGCATAAGCCCGTTTAACCACAGGAGGTAATGCACATGGCTAAGCATGGTAAGAGCTATAACGCCGCTGCCGAGAAGATCGACCGCGCTACGCTCTACACCCCCCTTCAGGCTGCCAAGCTCATCAAGGAGCTCGACACCGCCAAGTTCGACGAGACCGTCGAGGCCCACTTCCGTCTGGGCATTGATACTCGTAAGGCTGACCAGAACATCCGTGGTTCCATCTCCCTGCCCCACGGCACCGGCAAGACCGTTCGTGTTGCCGTCTTCGCCGAGGGCGAGAAGGCCCGCGAGGCCGAGGCTGCCGGCGCCGACATCATCGGTTCCGACGAGCTCGTCGCCCAGATCCAGAAGGGCGAGATCAACTTCGACGCTGCTATCGCTACGCCGAACATGATGGCCAAGGTTGGCCGCATCGGTAAGATTCTTGGTCCCCGTGGCCTCATGCCGAACCCCAAGCTCGGCACCGTGACCATGGACGTCGCCAAGATGGTCTCCGAGCTCAAGGCTGGCCGCGTTGAGTACCGCGCCGATCGTTACGGCATCTGCCACGTGCCCCTGGGCAAGAAGTCCTTCTCTGAGCAGCAGCTCGTCGAGAACTACGCTGCCCTGTACACCGAGATCCTGCGCGTCAAGCCCTCTTCCGCTAAGGGCAAGTTCGTCAAGTCCATCTCCGTGTCTTCCACCATGGGCCCTGGCGTCAAGGTCGATCCCGCTGTCCAGCGTGACTTCCTGGCTGAGTAACTGCTAGTTACTGCCTAAGCAAAGCAAGCATTGCTAAAGAAACCCGGTTCTGCCTCGTGCAGGACCGGGTTTCTTGCTATCGCGTTAAAACCGCCACAAAGGTGCCTGTCCCCTTTGTGGCGGTTACCAGGGTGTTCTGGCGGTTGAGGACTCGATGGCCTCGTGGCGCTTGAGTTCGCGGCGCATGGTTTGCGAATTGAGCCAGGCTGCCTGCCAGCCACGGATGGGGTAGCGCGCTTCGTCAAGCTCAAACTGCGTATAGCCGCAGGCGTTGATGATTGTTGCCCCGCATGCGTGCTGACGCTCGCGTTGAAAGTCGCGACCATAGCATTGGTGCACATGCCCGTGCACCATGTAGTCGGGATTCCAGGATTCGAGTGCTGTGTTAAAGCATTCGAATCCTCGATGCGGCAGATCATCCAGATCGCCCACGCCGGCGGCGGGTGCATGGGTGAGCAAGATGTCGCAGCCGCCGACCATCCTCACTTTGCGGGACAGCTTGCGCACACGCTTGGCCATCTCGCGCTCGGTATACATGTTGGCACCGTCTCGGTAGCGCATGGAGCCGCCAAGCCCCGCAATGCGGACGCCGCGATACACGTACACGGTGTCTTCGACGCAGATGCAGCCACCCGGTGCATGACGCACGTAGCGGTCATCGTGATTGCCACGCACGTAGATGAGCGGCTTGTTGATGACCGTGACCAAAAACTCAAGATAATCCGGGTCCAGATCTCCTGCGGATAAAATCAAATCGATACCCTCGAAGCGCTCCTTGTGAAAGCACTCCCATAGGCATCGTTCTTCGGTATCGGCTATGGCAAGGATTTTCATAGGGCGCGGACCTTCGGCTCATCGCTGGGCTGCGGTATCGTGCCTACCACGTTGTCGGCCAGCCAGTCCATCTCGACGATTTGCGTGCTTGGCAGTGGGGGAAAGCCCTCGATCTGCACCACGCCGTCTTGGCTATGAAGCTCGCCGCCAAATGGATTGATGGAGCCCTCGACGATGCCATTGCGGAGCAGCTGAACAAGCTTGCGCGTTTGATAGGGCAGGCCCGGCGCGTAGCGAATGTCGATAACGCCCGAACTCATGCCGTACCAGTAGTTGACGGCGCGAACCTGGCTGTCGTCACTGGTCTCATCCCAGGTGCCGTGCAGCAGACTTCGCACGATAAGCTCGTAGTATCGGCCCCAGTTCCATACCGGCATGGCGATGCCGACGACCTTGCCATCGACCAGGCGGTGGAGTCCGTAGGCCGTGGGGTCTTCGAGCGACTTGGACATGTCGACACCGGTCATGACGCTCACGCCTTCGCGGCACATGGCCTCGGCAAGGCCTCCGGCGGGCACATCGCCCCAGGTCAGGATTACCTGCGCGCGGGGGTCGAGCAGCGAGGCGCCAATCGCAAAGGCATTGATCTCGCTAAGCGCGCCCGACGCAAAGACCGACGCGTGGTAGCCAATGCGATGGTTGTCCGCCATGCTGGCCGCAAGGGCGCCCAGCAGAAACTTTGCCTCGTACATCTTTCCAAAATACGAGCGCACGCTTTGGTGGGGAAGGCCGATAGAGCAGTTGAGGAACCGAACCTGGGGATACTCAACGGCTGCCCTGAGCGTGTATTCCATCAGGCGGTGCGAGGTCGAGAAGATGACGTTGTCTCCATGTTTGAAAGCCGTTTCCACGGCGGCGTAGAACACGTCCGGATCGTGGCAGTCCTCGAACGCCTCGGTGTGTACGATACCGCCAAAGTGCTCGTCGAGATACTGACGCCCTTGGTCGTGAAGGCTGTCCCAGCTCGACGTGGCGCAGGGGAATTCATGGATAAAGGCGATGCGCAGGGGGTTGGCAGCGGAGTAGACGGTCTTGCCCATAAAGAAGTTGAGCACGCCGGAGGTGGACTTGGCGGGCGCCTCTTCCTCATCGACGCTCGGTGCCTCGACAAGATCGACCTTGTCCTCGTCATTTTTGCCGGCAATGACGAGCTCGCGCCAAATCTTGCACAGGCGGTTTACGACGATGTCCGTCGGCGGATCCAGCAGACGGTCTTGGTTGTACACGTTGAGGTAGACGAGCATGGCGTCGGCGGGCGTAATGTCCAGATGGTCGCCGCCGGCGCGCAGGTAGGCGCGTTTAAAGAGTAGGAAGGTATGGCGCAGGTAGTCGACCTTTTTCTGTGGCCACTTTTCGACAAGGTCCTGGCCGAGCATCTTGGCGAGCGTCTCGTAGCTTCCCTCGCGCGAGAACTCGATCTCGTATAGGGGGCAGACGCGCCAAAACGCGCAGAACTCGCCGTACAGGCGACTTTCGACGGAATCCCATTTTCCGGGGTAGAGGCGGGTGACCTTGGCCGAAACCGTCGGGGCGTCCAGGAATTTGAGGACGCTGACGCGCTTGTTGCCCTCCTGGACGTAGAACCGATGCATGAACTCGGTGACGATGATGGGGTCGCGATAGCCCTCGGTCACCTGGATGTCGTAGAGGTTGGACCACTTGCGGGCGAACTCGGTGCTAAATGGCAACAGGGGCATAAAGTTGCACGAAAAGGCAGACTGACGGCCCTTGGTAACCGTGCCGACGACCATTTCGAGCGGAATATCCCTTAGGCCGATGCTCTCTCGCTGACCTAAGGGGAGCTGGGCAACGAGGCTATCGAGGTCCGTAAGGTACGGGTGCTCGCTTTGGCTGATGGCGTGACGGCGTCCCTGTTCGCCGCGCTTGCGTGCTTGACGATAGGCCTCTTCCATGGTGTCTACTCCCTTAGTCGTTTAAACAACGATATGAACCATGGTACCACGATGCGAAAACACCACAAAGGTGCCTGTCCCCTTTGTGGTGTTTTTAGGCGATGATGGGGGCGATGGCGCGGATGCAGGCGTCGGCTGCCGTGAAGGTGGTGCTATCGTCGCTGACGATAAAGATGATTTTGCCCTTGACGCCAAAGTCGCCGATCTCGCTAAAGAGCACGTACGGCTCCTTGTCAAAGCTCGAGATGGGAAGCACGGCGGCCTTGGTGGCGTCGGTGAGCTCATCTGCCAGCGCGTCCAGTGAAGCCCACTTGGACGTGTCCTTGACCGCGACGGGGACGGCCACGCGCCCAAAGGGCATCAAATGCACGAGCGTGTTCTTGGAGATGTTGGAGTTGGGGACGATGATGGTCTGCCCGCAGGCATCTTCGATGGTCGTATGGCGCCAGGTGATATCTTGGACCACGCCCGACACGCCGCCGACCTCGATATTGTCGCCGGGTTTGATAATGCCCATAAACGTCACCTGCATACCGCCGATGAGGTTTGACAGCGTGTCCTGAAAGCCGAGCGAGATGGCGATGCCGCCGACGCCAAGAGCGGCGACGAGGGCGTTTGCGTTAATGCCAAAGCAGTTGTCGAGGATAAAGCTGCCGCCGATCATCCATATGACGGCGCGCGCGATGTTGATGAAGATGCTCGATGCGGGAAGCGGGTTGTCGTCGCGGTTAAGCAGGTGGCGCAGGGTCTTGGACGCGACTTTAGTGGTAACGGCGGTGCCGATGGCCAAGATACCTGCCCAGATGATGTTGTGGACCCATCGTTGTGCAAAGAAATGAAGAATTGGCTCAAACAATTCCATGTAGGGAAACCTCCTCATGATCGTCCAACCATGATACCCACCAAGAAGCCTGTCCGATCAAATTCGGACGGGCTTCTGTGCTCGATATAAGGTTTGCACGGCGGGACTGTAAGGCCCGGCGGTGCAGCTTAGCGTCGACGCTTCCAGATAATGCCGAGAATGATGATGACGATGCCGCCGATGAGACATGCACCGACCACGGCCAGCGTGCGGTCTCCCGTTGCGGCAAGCTGGCCGGTCGTCTTCTTGGTGGTGACCTGCGTGGTCGTCGCGTCCGTCTTAGGCGAGGGCTTAGGCGTCGGGGCTGGTGTGGGCGTGGGGTCCATGGCGGCGGAGCCAAAGCTGATGGTGCCAGCGAGCGAGGCCATCTTGCTCTCCCAGCCATTCTGACCAATCAGTGCCCTCAGCGCCGCCTCGCACGTGCCCCATTCGGTGTGCTTGGTGGCGTTTGCAAAGGTGGGGAAGTCGGTCGTGTTGGTAATGATGTAGTTGTTGGTGGCGACGGTATAGGTCTTGGCGGGGTCGAGCGTGCTGCCATCCTTGGTGAGCGTGGCGCTCACGATGCGCTTGCCTTCGGACTGCGTCCAATCGATTGTCACGTTGATGCCGCCGAAGGAAAGGACGCTGCCGGAGTCGTCGCGCCACTTGTACTTGTCTTGCGCCTCCTGCTCGGTGTGGCCGGCTGCCACATAGGCTTGCTGAAGCTCGTAGCTGTCGTTGCAATCGTCGCTGATCTGTAACGAGTGCTCGAGCGCTGCCAGGAAGTCCGCACCGGTCATGGTCCAGGTCTCGACGGTGTTGCCATAGGGCGAGATGGCGATGACGTTGCCGGCGGTTACGTCTCCCGCCGCTATGCCGCCACGGATGCCGCCCGCGTTTTCGATGGCAAGGTCCGCGCCCGTCAAATTAAGATAGGAACCGCAGATCACATGTCCGATGGTCTGAGCCTTAGCGGTGTCGCCGGCTTTGCTGGGACGCAGATCGGTGGTGCGCACCATCTCCCAGCCATGCGTACCCGCGGCATCCTCGCCGTAGAAATAGTCAGTGGCGGATGTGCCGAGCACCTTGTTCGATTCGCTTTCAAAGGCGTCATCGAGTGGCTTGATTTTGTTGCGAACCTCGTCGAGTTGGTTCTGGTAGAAGGCGCCCTTGTCGGGGTCTGCCAAAAGGTCGTTCACGTCCTTGGCGGCGTAGAGCGTCTCGGCGCTGTCGCTTGCGGAGACCGTCACTATGTCGTCGTTGGTGGTTTCGGTACCTTTGGTGTCGTACTCATAGGGAATGGAAAGCAGACCAACCTCGGCAAAGGCGCTGCCCGCCTCGACGACGCGGACCGGCTTGCCATCGGCCCCCGTCACGTTCTCGTCTAAGTTGATGTGCTCGTGGCCCGCGACCAGAGCATCGACGCCATTGAGCTGTGCGGCAAAGGCCTCGGCGTTGAGCGCGTGCGCGATGCAGACGATAACGTTACAGCCCTCGTCCTCGCGCAGTCGCTTGGCCTCGGCGTTGATGGCGTCCGCCGCGCCCGAAAACGACGTGCCCGCGACCAGGTCCGCGCGCAGTGAGGAGCCCAACGACTCATCCATGGCTCCGACGACGCCGACCTTAATCTTGTAGTCAAACGTGGAACAGTCCTCGCTGTCCTTCCAAGTGCGGTTGAGCGTCTTGGTGATGCTCGAGCTCCATACGCCGTTCGAGGACGTTGCATTCGCGCAAAGCATGGCGAAAGGCGTGCTGGTGGCACCATTGCCGGCCATCGTGCGAAGCTTGTCCGCGCCGTAGCTCCAGTCATGGTTGCCCGGTGTGGTCGCGTCGTAGCCGTTTGCGTAGAAAGTGTTCATGAGTTCGGCGATGCTCTTGCCCTCGCTCATGGTGGCAAAGGACTGCCCGTGGAAGGTGTCACCTGCATCGAGCAGAAAGTCGGGGGCGTTGTTTTGGGCGCTATAGAGAACCGCCAGTCCGTCAAAGCCAATGGTGCCCGTGCCCTTGCTTGCGTTGTAGCTGTACTTGTAGCTGCCGTGGATGTCGTTGGTGTGCATCACGGTTACGGCGCCGTCGATAACTTGAGACGGGGTGGCCGCGGTGGCGTAGACGGGGGCGCCGGTGAGCACGCCGGCGAGAAGCGCGGCGGTTAAGGCGAGACGGGGGAGGAGTCTTCTCATGGCAGTTTCCTTAGTTCTTAACCAGTGGTTTCTGCTGACGCTGGATTATCGACATAATATGCGAAAACCGCCGCAAAGGTATCTGTTCCTTTGCGGCGGTTTTGACGTTTGTGCAGATAAAACTTGCCAAAATAAACCTGTCCCTTATTGGCAGGTTTTAGCTCAGCAGCATGCGGTCGTTGGCGAGCTCGCCGCCCGAGACCTCCTCGAACTTCTGGAGTAGGTCGGCGACGGTGAGCGACTTTTTCTCGTCGCCGGCCACGTCGTAGATCACGTGGCCTTCGTGCATCATGATCAGACGGTTGCCCAGACGGATGGCGTCGTTCATGTTATGCGTGACCATGAGCGTGGTCAGGTGGTTCTCGTCGACAATCTCCTCGGTCAGGTTGAGTACCTTAGAAGCCGTCTTGGGATCGAGGGCCGCGGTGTGCTCGTCGAGCAGCAGCAGGCGCGGCTTGGTGAGCGTGGCCATCAGCAGGGTGAGTGCCTGGCGCTGGCCGCCCGAGAGCAGACCGACCTTGGCGTTGAGGCGTGTGTCCAGGCCAAGGTCCAGGCGTTTGAGCAGCTTAACGTACTCGTCCTTCTCGGCCTTGGTGACGCCCCACGAAAGACCGCGGCGCTGGCCGCGGCGCTTGGCGAGGGCCAGGTTCTCGGCAATCTGCATGTCGGCTGCGGTGCCGCGCATGGGGTCCTGGAACACACGGCCCAGGTACTTGGCGCGCTGCGACTCGCTCAGACGCGAGATGTCGGTGCCGTCGAGCTCGATAACGCCCGAATCGAGCGGATATACGCCGGCGATCATGTTGAGCAACGTGGACTTGCCGGCGCCGTTGCCACCAATCACGGTTACAAAGTCGCCATCATTCAGAGTGAGGTCGACGCCGGTAAGAGCGCGCTTCTCGGTGACGGTGCCCTTGTTAAAGGTCTTCTTGACGTGCGAGAGCTTAAGCATCTGCCTCATCTCCCCTCGTGTAGGAGCTGCGGAGCTTATAGCGCTCCCAAACCACGGGCACGCACAGGGCCACGGCAACGATTACGGCGGAGAGCAGCTTCATGTCGTTGGCGTCCATGCCCAGCTGCAGCACGATGGCGCGAATAAGGAAGTAGACCACGGAGCCAAAGACGGCGGAGGCAAGACGGACGCTAAACTGCGTCAGACCGCCGGGCAGCAGGCGGCCGAGCACCTCGCCGATAACAATGGCGGCAAGACCGATAACGATGGCGCCGGTGCCCATGCCGATATCGGCATACTTCTGGCTCTGGCAGATGAGCGCACCCGAAAGGCCGATAAGGGCGTTGGAGAGCACGAGGGCAATCATCTTGGTGGTGTTGGTGTTAACGCCCAGGGCGCGGATCATGTACTCGTTGTTGCCGGTGGCACGCAGCGCCGAGCCGATCTCGGTGCCAAAGAACCAGTACAGGATGGCGACGATGGCCACGGCCAGCACAATGCCCAGGATGATGGCAACGGTGGACTGCGGCAGGCCCGTCATGTGGCTGACGGATGAGAAGATGGTGCCCTTGGCAAGGATGGGCGTGTTTGATTTGCCCATGATGCGCAGGTTGATGGACCACAGACTGATCTGCGTAAGGATTCCGGCGAGGATTGCGGGAATCTCAAAGACGGTGGTCAAGATGCCCGTGACGGCGCCGGCAATGGCACCGGCGCACATGCCGGCCAGCACGGCGAGCAAGGGGTCGACGTTATTGTTGACGATGAGCACGGCGCAAACACAGCCGCCGAGGGCAAAGCTGCCGTCGCAGGTCATATCGGGGATGTCGAGCAGGCGGAACGTGATAAACACGCCGAGCACCATGATGCCCCAGAGGACGCCCTGCGAAACGGCGCCCTGCAATGCAATGAGCATGCTTCATACCTCCTAGGATAGGGTGGACACGTGATTTTCCATAATAGCGGTACCACTGCATAAAAGAGCGATGGACAGACGTTTTGTTTTACCTGAAACAAGCAGGGCGAACGCCGGTCTTTAGCGTTCGCCCCAATGACTCAGATATTGAATAACGCAACAGTAGCGCGCGTGCGGGCCCTAGACGCGTTATCGCGCATGGCGCTACGCGTCCAGAGCGGAAAGGTCGATACCCAGGGCCTCGGCCATCTCGTCGTTTTTGACGACGACCAGGTCCTTGCTCGAGAGGTGCTTGATCGGCATATCCTCGGGCTTGGCCTCGCCCTTCAGGATCTTAACGGCCATCTCGCCTGCAGCGTAGCCCAGGTCCTCGTAGTTGATGGAGAGGGTGAACACGCCGCCGGCCTTGCACATGCCCTCCTCGCCAGTCACGAAGGGGAGCTTGTTCTCCTTGCAGATCTGGCCGACCTGCGAGGCACCCGCGGCGATGGTGTTGTCGGTGGGGGAGTACAGCGCGTCGACCTTGCCCACGGCAGACTCGACGACGGACTGAATCTCGTTGGAGCTCGAGACGGTGAAGTCAGTGTGCTCGAGGCCCAGCTTGTCGAGTTCCTTCTTGGCGGCCTTGATCTGGACGTCGGAGTTGGACTCGGCGGTGCAGTAGAGCAGGCCGACCTTCTTAACGTCGGGCAGGACCTTCTGCATCATCTCGAGCTGCTCGGCGACCGGGGTGAGGTCGGAAGCTCCCGTGACGTTGGTGCCGGGCTTGTCGTTGTCCTGGACCAGGCCGGAAGCGGCGTAGTCGGTGATGGCGCAGCCAACGATGGGGATATCAGCGGTGGCGCCGGCGGCAGCCTGCGCGGCGGGCGTAGCGATGGCATAGATCAGGTTGACGCCGTCGCCTACGAACTTGTCGGCAATGGACTTACACGTGGACTGGTCGTTCTGGGCGTTCTTCTGGTCGATCTTGACCTTGAGACCGCTCTTCTTGATGGCCTTGACGAAGCCGTCGTTGGCGGCATCGAGCGCGGAGTGCTCGGTGAGCTGCAGAACGCCGATGGTGTAGTCGGAACCGGCGGCAGCGGAGCCGGAACCAGAGTTGCCGCCGCATCCGGCGAGCGGAGCGAGCGCGAGCAGGCCAGCGGAGACAAGAAGGCTCCTGCGGCTGATGGTGATGTCCTTCATATCATTACCCCCAGTATAAAAATGGCTGGAAACACTGCACTAGGAAAAAGTGCAAGTGGGACTATAGTAACGCCGATGTCCATTTTTACAATAACCTGGCGGGTTTTTTAATACTGAACCGGATGGGCGGTGCTGAGGAACGACGGACGGCAACGGGGCTTACGCTGCGGGCGCGGGACTATCTTCTTCATCTAGCGCGGCAAAGAGTTTCTTGCCGTCGAGCAAACGCGTGCTGACGTTTCTCATGCGGCTGACCTCAACGGTGCGCAGGGTGTCATCGGCGCCTCGGGTGTCGTAGACCGTTCCCAGCAGATACGAGACGCCATCGCGTTGCCTGATGGCAAAGGGCCGGACCGTCATCCGCACCACCTCGGTTTCGCCTCGGGTCAGGACGTTTGAGATATCAAAGCTGACAGTTGTTCCATGGTCGATAGCCTGTTCGACGAGCTCGCACGTGTCGATACGCTTGGCGTGCGGACGCATTGTCTTGACGGGCGCGTCGTTGGCGGCCGGTGCCGGTTCGGGCATATCGAGATAGCCGCGAACATCGGCGCTCGCCATGGCGACCAGGTGCTGTGCCATGCTCTTTCGAATGGCTATGGGCGTCGATCGGTTGCGCATGACCATGCCATGGAGCCGTATGATCTCCTCGTCAGCAAGCGGGCGGGTGAGGAGCCGATAGCCCACGCCGCGTTTATAGTCGATTTCGTATCCGGCGTGACGAAGTGCGGATATCGAGGTATAGATGCTGCGGCGAGCCGCCGAGATGGGCGTGCGGGCGGGGTCGTCGGGATGGGCGAGGAGCTCGACCAGCTCGTCGGAAAGCAGCGCCTTGTCCTCGCCGGTGTTCTCGCTCAAAAGCTGCAGGATGCGCACGGCGCGATAGGCTGCCATCGAGGCGGAGCCCCTGGTCGTGGTCTCGTAGTTTTCAACAACGGCTTCGGTCATAGCGCCCACGTCCTTTCTTTTTTGGTGATGGCAGATCAGAGCCTAGGGCGCGGAGCCTGGCCAAGGACGCGTGACGCCTTGGACGGTCGATGGTTGCCGGCAAACGGCGGGTCGAGTTTTCAACAACCCTGCCTAACTGACCAAAACCTTGCCAAAAGCTTGACGGATGCTGTTGAAAAAAGCGCCCCTCGGCTTGCCGAGAGGCGCTTGTGCGATGAGCGTTGCGCGTGGCGACGCGAGCTAGTGCCCGACGATTAGAAGTCGGCGTTGCCCACGGTGCGCGGGTGCGGCAGGACGTCGCGGATGTTGCCCACGCCGGTGAGGTACATCACCAAGCGCTCGAAGCCCAGACCGTAGCCGGCGTGCTTGCAGGAACCGTAGCGGCGCAGGTCAAGGTAGTACTTGTACTGCTCGGGATTCATACCCAGGTCCTTGATGCGGGCCTCGAGCAGATCCAGGCGCTCCTCGCGCTGGGAGCCGCCGATAATCTCGCCGATGCCCGGAACCAGGCAGTCGGCGGCGGCGACGGTCTTGCCGTCCTCGTTCATGCGCATGTAGAAGGCCTTGATCTCGGCCGGGTAGTCGGTTACGAAGGTCGGGCGTTTAAAGTGCTCCTCGGTCAGGAAACGCTCGTGCTCGGTCTGCAGGTCAATGCCCCAGCTCACGGGATAGTCAAACTTGTGACCGGCGGCGACGGCCTGCTCCAGGATTTCGACGGCCTCGGTATAGGTGACGCGGGCAAAGTCGGAGTTGGCGACATGGTCCAGGCGCTCGAGCAGACCCTTGTCTACAAACTTGTTGAGCATATTGAGCTCGTCGGGGCAGGTGGCCATGACGTCCTTGAGGACGTACTTGAGCATGGCCTCAGCGTTGTCCATGTAGTCGTTGAGGTCGGCGAAGGCCATTTCGGGCTCGATCATCCAAAACTCGGCGGCATGGCGCGTGGTGTTGGAGTTTTCGGCGCGGAAGGTGGGGCCAAAGGTGTACACGTCGCCAAAGGCCATGGCGAAGTTTTCGGCATTGAGCTGGCCGGAAACGGTGAGGCTCGCATGCTTGCCAAAGAAGTCCTGACTCCAGTCGACCTCGCCGGCCTCGGTGAGGGGCGGGTTTTTGGGGTCGAGCGTGGTCACGCGGAACATCTCGCCGGCGCCCTCGCAGTCACTCGTGGTGATGATGGGGGTGTTGACGTAGACAAAGCCCTGCTCCTGGAAGAAGCGGTGGATAGCGGCAGCCGCGACAGAGCGGATGCGGAACACGGCGCGGAACAGGTTGGTGCGCGGGCGCAGGTGCTGCTGGGTGCGCAGGAACTCGACGGTTGCGCGCTTCTTCTGCAGCGGGTAATCCGGGGCGCTCGTGCCCTCGACCTCGATGGAGGTGGCAGAAAGCTCGAAGGGCTGGGGCGCATCGGGGGTCAGCTTGACGGTGCCGGTGCAGATGAGGGCGGCCGAGACGTTTTGGTGGGCGATCTCGTCGTAGTTGTCGAGTGCCTCGCGGTTCATGACGACCTGCAGGTCGCGGAAGCAGCTGCCGTCGTTGAGTGTAACGAAGCCAAAGTTCTTCATGTCGCGGACGGACTTGACCCAGCCGGCAACGGTGACGGTCTGGCCACCGAGCGACTCGGCGTGCGTATAGAGCTGCGCGATTTTGGTGCGGTTCACGTATCCTCCCATAACGGTTGTACGGATTATTTCCAAACAGTTAACCATTCTAACCCGCGAGTGGGGGCGTAGCAAAACGTCAGGTGTGATGTATGGGCGCAACGTGGGCACCGCGCAAGCGCCGATTTTGCGGTGCCTAGTGCCCGCAGATGGCTTGGCGTATGAGGACCGCGTAGGTGTCGATTCCCGCCTGGGTGAGGTGCGTGCCGTCGTCGACGAGGTATTCGCTGTGGCCCTCCGAGGCACCGTTCCAGTCGATGACGCCGGCGTTGTCGTTTTGGGCACAGACGTCACGAATCGTCTGGTTATTGCGGTCCTGTAGCTCGAGCGGTACGCGCACGGTCACAAAGTAGATGGGCTTGCCGCCCACGGCATTAATCACGTCCTGTACCTGCTGGGGGTCGCGGATGAGGCCGTTGGTGCCAAGTGCGCAGATGACCACGCTTGGATCGTAGCTGGCGCTGTCCTGCGCGTAGACATCCTGGAAGGTGTAGAACTGGCGGCTCACCACGCCGTCGATGTAGGCGTTGGGAAGTGCCGCCTGAATACCGGACTGTGCGCCCGCAGTGACCGAGTCGCCGATCATCAGCACGCGGGCATCGCAGGTCCCGGTCGCCTCGTCGTAGGTAAAGCTCTTCCAGTCCAAGTTCTTGGGGACCTTTTCGGCGATAGGACCTTCTTTGGGCTTTTGCTTGGTGGCGTCATCGGATGCGGTGTCGCTGGGCTGGGAATCTTTACCGGACGCGGGCTCGGCGCCCTTGTCGTTGACTCCGTTGTCCTGGGACGAGGTCGCGTTCTGGGTAAGCTCGGGACGGAGCTGCTCGGCGCGGGCGGTGGCGATGTCTGCCCAGTCAAGCGGTGCGAAAGCAAGTGCGGCGACGCATGCGGCGCCAAGCGCGGGGAGCACCATGGCGGGCGCGAGGACGTGCTTTCTT
Organism: uncultured Collinsella sp.; assembly: GCA_905200715.1. Lineage (GTDB taxonomy): Bacteria > Actinomycetota > Coriobacteriia > Coriobacteriales > Coriobacteriaceae > Collinsella. The sequence continues at coordinate 38,953 of CAJKLK010000001.1, forward strand.
GCCGTGCTGTCCTGTTGGGCCGGCTTGTGGGACCAAGGGCGTTCGACTAGGCGATAGAAAACCTCGGCTACCGCAAGGATCAGTGCAAGCTGTAATACCTGCTCCCACCAGGCGATGCGGGTAGTGCGGGTTGCGGGGTTCATAAGAAGCAGTAGGGGATAGTGCACCAGATAGACCGAGAATGAGCGCTGACCCAGCCAGACGAGCGGCTTGACCGACAACAGGCGACGCACGATGCACTCCGTATTCTGCACGCAGATGATGAGGAGTCCGGTGACGAGGGCAAGCAGCAAAAAGCCGCCGCGGTAGAGCCAGGCGCTCTCTCCGGTCAGCATGAGTGCGCCGGCTATAACGGCAACGAGCCACGCGATAGAAATCGCGTTGACCTTCGAGATGCCCTTGTTGGCGCCGGGGGTATGGATGTCACCGCTCAGCATCTCGCGCAGACGCGGCGCGGCGATGGCGGCTAAGGCTCCGCATAGAAGCTCGGCGGCACGGGCGTCGGTTCCGTAGTAGACGCGCGATGTGTCGGCGGTGGGATTAAACATGAGGACCATGGCTGCCGTCGATACAAGCGCGAATGCGATCGTGATGCCGATGGCGGTGTTGCGAGACCTGGTTTTGCTGCACAGCGCCATAAGGATGACCGGCCATACCAGATAGAACTGCATAGTGACAGCGCAGAACCACAGGTGCGTGAGCGGCGAGGGGCGCCCCGCGGCGGCGAAATACGAGACGTTGCGGAAGATGTAGAACCAGTTGCTCAAAAAGAGTGCCGATGGCAGGGCGTCCTGTTGCACCTTGGAGAGTAGGCTCGGGGCCGCGATGTAGGTGGCGACGGCGGTAAGCGCGATGGTCACGACGATCGGTGGCATCATGCGCGCAATGCGGCGGCAGATATAGCGCGGGTACGAGAATCCGTCGCGTGCCGTGGCTCGCATAATGCTTTTGGTGGCGAGATAGCCACTCAGCGTAAAGAAGAGTGTAACGCCCAAAAAACCGCCGGTCAGGCGGCTGGGGCGAAGGTGATATAGGACGACGCCGGCGATGGCGAGGGCGCGAAGCCCGTCGAGCGCGACGATGCGTTGGCTGCGTTGAGGCGCGGCATGTACGGCGCCCGTGGGTGTGTTTTGCATCGATCTTTCCTCCAATGTCGACCTAGCAGTCTAGCGCTCTGCGCGGACAAAGGAAGGGGGTTCGTGCGGTTGAACAACATGCCACAGGGCAATGCTTCGCTACGCAAAAGCCGCACCTGCGTTGATGCTCAGCTGCCTATATAGAAACGTTTCAGAACCTCTACATAGGCAAAAACAACAACACAGATGCGGCAAAGATGCACGGGTGGTTGAGCCTTTATGCGACGATGATCGGCTACTTGGTTTTGGCAACCAGCAGCGGATCGCCAAGCTTGACGAGCGGATTGCCGCCGATAAGCGTGCCAGACTCGCCGACGTGGTCGATGCTCTTGAGGCGGTCGAGCTCAGAGATGATGACGGTCACGATGTCCTCGTGACCGGCGGCCTTGATAGCGTCGCGGTCGAAGCTGATGAGCGGCTGGCCTGCCTTGACCGTGTCGCCCATCTCGACAAAGCGGGCAAAACCCTTGCCGTTCATTTCCACGGTGCCCAGGCCGACGTGGATGAACACGCGCAGGCCGTCCTCGGTGATCATGCCGATGGAGTGGTTGGTGACGGTGGTGGCGCCGATACGGCCGTTGGCGGGGGCGTAAATAGTGCCGGTAATGGGCTCGATGCCGTAACCCTGGCCGAGCATGCCCGAGGCGATGGTCTCGTCGGGAACCTCACTCAGATTGACGAGCACGCCGTTGACAGGAGCGTAGATGACGCCTTCGCGGGTGGCGAAGCTTGCTGCGGGCGGAACGGACGCCTCGCCCGACGAAGTGAACGTGGACTTGAGCGAATCGAGCAGACCCATAGATGCCTCCAACGTATCAGGCGCGCATGTTGCACGCGTGTGGTTTGCCGGAAACGTTTCGTACGTGTTTCCCAGCACGGTCAGCGCTCCTATTTTACGCTGTCCAACGATACCTCTGAACAGCGATTTTGTGATATATCAGTTGATGGCCAACTTATTGCGGGGGCGTTTCTGCGCCGCGGGCTCAAGTGGGGTACGCTAAGGTGCGAAAAACGAGTGCGCACGAATCGCACGGAGGGAGCACCTATGATTATTGAGAACCATGCGCTGTGGGGCGAGGAGCCGACCGAGGATTATCCGGCGACGTTTACGTATCTGGGTGCCGAGCCCCTGCCCGACAAGCCCAATGGCCGCCGCCCCGCGGTGATCATCTGCGGCGGAGGCGGGTTTACGCATATCGCTCCGCACGAGCAGGACCCGGTGGCGTTTGCGTTTTTGGACCGCGGCTACCAGGCCTTTGTGCTCAACTATGTGACGAGCGCCACGGGCGACGTGAGCTTTCCTCACCCGCAGGCGGACCTCGCCAAGATGGTCGCTACCGTGCGCGCCAACGCCGACGAGTGGCATGTCGATCCCAAGCGCGTGTGCATCGTGGGTTTCTCGGCGGGCGGCATGATCTGCGCTTCGTTGGCAACGCAGTGGAAGACCGGACCCTTCGCGGGCCTTGCCGGGGCTCGTCCGGAGGATATTCGTCCCGACGCCGTGGTGCTGGGCTATCCGTTGCTCGACCTTGCCTATGTGCGCGATATGCAGACGCGCGACCCGCGCATCGACCTGCGCGTGCCCAAGACGGGTGGCAAGACGGGGCGCGATTTGCTCAACGACTATCTGTCGATGGTGACGGGCGGCGAGGCGACCGATGAGCACCTGACCGACATTTGCCCTACCACGCACGTTTCGCGCCAGATGCCCCCGACCTTTGTGTGGGGCGTTTCGGACGACAAGACGGCGCCGGTCGCGCAGGTCTACCCGTTTGCGCAGCGCATGGCCGAGGAGGGCGTTGCATGCGAGATGCACGTCTTTGACCAGGGCGGTCACGGCCTTTCGCTCGGCAACGCCAATACCGCGGTCGACAACGAGGACAAGCAGGTTTCCGTCCGTCCCTGGATCCGCCTGGCCTTCCGCTTCCTGGAGCGCCATCTGTAAGAGGACGGACACCCCCTCAATATCTTGCGGTGAAATAGTTCCTATTTAAGGCCTCAACTAGTCCAAGCAGGAACTATTCCACCGCAACTTTGTTTTGATGCCCCGCCCGGAAACGGTATCCCGGAATTCGCCCGGATGGTGGGGTGCGCTTTCCAGAAGGGCGCCGCTTGGGAAACTGTGACCCGTGATCCACCGGGGACGGAGGAGAGCTGACCATTTTGGGTGGCGGCAGTCGGCTATTTCAGCGTAATGCAGGATGCGAGGAGGTTGGCGTAATCATCGCCGCTCATTCCGAATGGCCTATCGTCGATTGTCTTTCCGTTCCACTCGCCATATGACCCGCCCCAGACTCGAACTGTATGGCCCTGTGTATCGCCGAGCTCCTTATAAAAAGCGCATCCAACACCGGGCAGGCCATTTGTGTCAGCACAGATGCCGAAGTTTGGACATAAGTTTGGGTTGTTTTTCCCGTTTGGATAAAAGCTATCTTTTGCGGTTACTAGGACCATGGTATATGCACCCATCCCATCCCCCTGGTCTGCATGGTCGGTTGTTTGAACCGTAAACTGATCGATGGGGAACCAGTCGGGAAGGACCATAGTGAAGTAATCGGTTTCGATGGTCCTTGCCTGTTTTGCCTCCTCGGCCTTCCTCGCCTCTTCCTCCGCCTGGCGCCTTGCCTCCTCCTCGGCCTGCTTGGCTGCCACGGCGTCGTCGCGGCGCTTGGTCGCGGCGGTCGCGAGCGCATCGGCGTCAATATTGAAGCCGGCCTTCTTGGCGCCCTCGTCCTCCTCGGCGTACTTCTTTGCCGCGGCGATCTGGTCATCGGTCACTTCGGATGCCTCGACCGGCTCCAGCGCCACGTCGCCCGTATCGACGGCCTTCTTCTCGGCGGCCTTCTCGCCCAGCTTGATGTCGAGCTTTTCGGCGGGGACGGCGTAGACCGTGCCGTCGGCCGCGATGGGGGAGGCGGCGACCTCCACCTTGTAGCTGCCGCGGCGAAGCTCGACGCCCTCGCCGCTGCTGTCCACGTAGCGCACGGCGTCGACCTTCTTGCCGCGCTCTTCCTTGCCAGTAATATGAACCGGCAGTCTGCTCGCGCCTGCCGAGGTGTCCCAACCCTGGGCCGAGACGCTAAAGCGCACGGCGTGCTTCGCCGCGAGCGCCTCCTGCTCCGCCACCTCCCGTGCCTGCTCGGGGGCGTAGATGCCGAAGTAGTAGCCGGCGCCGCCGCCCGCGGCGAGCAATGCGGCCACGACCGCCGCGATCACGAGGGGCTTCTTTGAGCGCTTGGCCTTGGCCGGCACCGGCGTCGTCGGTCGCGCCTCGGCTGCCGGGGCGGATTGATAGTCGGTGTGCGATTCGGCCGGGGCTTCATGTTCGGCGGCGACGGGCTCTCCACACGCGGGGCAGAACCTGGCCCCGCCCTCGACCTTCGACCCGCAATTTCGGCAGAACATGGGCAAACTCCCCTCGAACGACGCCCGCGCGAATACCGGGCGCATTTCCTTCTGTCCTCATGCTAAGGGCGAACGCTCGCCCGTTGTTGCGCAACATTGCTGGGCTCTCCGTTCGGAAACTGCGTCCCGTTTCTGCTGCAGATTCCGGGATGCAGTTTCCGCAGCAGACCTGTCTGGGAAACGGCGAACCGGACCCCCTCGTGCCTCGTTGCTCCGCATCCCGTCTATTTGCGAAAAGCAACCTGTCTCCCTTGCACCAATCTGTCGATTGAACATCGTTGCGTGTTCGCGCTATCATGCATGGTTAAATTGGTTAGCCGTGGCAAACGGGTAGCCAAGGTAAACTAAATGCAACGCCCTGTGGGCGCCGGGGGAGGAACACGGACGTGAGGCTCGATACACTCGAGATTGGAAAGGACGCCGTTGTCGCATCGGTGGCATCGGACGATCAGACACTCCGACAGCATATTTTGGACATGGGCCTAACGCCGGGCACCGAAGTCACCATGATGAAGTACGCTCCCATGGGCGACCCGCTCGAGATTCGCCTGCGTGGCTACGAGTTGACGCTGCGCAAGGACGATGCCGCTCGCATCGAGCTCGTGGGTGTTCACGACACAGATACGGGTCCGCGCGCTAACGCCGCAATCGGCACGACGGAGCACCCGGCACTGGGCGAGGGGACGTATTCGCCCCGCGCGGCCAAGACGGCCGTGCCCGAGGGTGCGCCGCTGCATTTCGCCCTCGCCGGCAACCAAAACTGCGGTAAGACCACGTTGTTCAACCAGCTGACGGGCTCCAACCAGCACGTCGGTAACTTTCCCGGCGTGACGGTCGACCGCAAAGATGGCACCATCCGCAACCACCCCGAGGCAAGCGTTACCGACCTGCCCGGCATCTATTCGCTGTCGCCGTACACGGGCGAAGAAATCGTGAGCCGCCAGTTTATCCTGGATGAGCATCCCGATGCCATCATCGACATCATCGACGCTACCAACATCGAGCGCAATCTGTACCTGACGCTGCAGCTTATGGAGCTCGACCGCCCCATGGTCATCGCGCTCAACATGATGGACGAGGTGACGGCCAACGGCGGCGCCGTGGACGTCAATCTGCTCGAGAGCCTGCTGGGCGTGCCTGTTGTCCCCATTAGCGCTGCCCGCAACGAGGGCATCGGCGAGTTGGTGGATCATGCCTTGCACGTGGCGCGGTTCCGCGAACGCCCCGGCCGCCTGGACTTCTGCGCGCCCGATGGTCCAGACGGCGGCGCGCTGCATCGCTGCATTCACGGCATCGCCAACCTTATCGAGGACCATGCCGCGACGGCGCATATCCCGGTGCGTTTTGCGGCGACCAAGCTGGTTGAGGGCGACGAGCTGGTAACCGAGGCGCTTCACCTGGATCGCAACGAGCTCGACGCCATCGAGCACATCATTACCCAGATGGAGGGCGAGGCCGGCACCGATCGCCTGTCCGCGCTGGCCGATATGCGCTTTAGCTTTATCGGCGACGTGTGCGGGCGTTGCGTCGTCAAGCCGCACGAGAGCCGCGAGCACGTGCGCTCCGTCAAGATCGACCGCATCCTGACGGGTCGCTATACGGCCATTCCGGCGTTCCTGGTGATTATGGGTCTCGTTTTTTGGCTGACGTTTGGCGTGATCGGCGCGGCGTTGCAGGGACTCATGGAGGACGGCATCGCTGCCATCATCGCCTCGGCCGATGCGGGCCTCAAGGCGTTCGGCACTAACGACGTGGTGCGCTCACTGGCTGTCGATGGCGTGCTTACGGGCGTGGGCAGCGTACTGACCTTCCTGCCGATTATCGTCGTGCTCTTTTTGTTCCTCTCCATTCTGGAAGACTCCGGATACATGGCGCGCGTGGCCTTTGTCATGGATAAAGTGCTGCGTCGCTTTGGCCTGTCGGGCCGCAGCTTCGTGCCCATGCTCGTCGGTTTTGGCTGCACCGTGCCGGCTATCATGTCGACCCGTACGCTCCCATCCGAGCACGACCGCAAGATGACGGTCATGCTCACGCCGTTTATGAGCTGCTCGGCCAAGTTGCCGGTCTACGGACTGCTGTGCGGGGCGTTTTTCCCGCAGGCGACGGTTCCCGCCATGGTCTCGCTTTATCTGATTGGCATTGCGGTCGGTTGCATCGCGGCTTTGGTGCTCAACCGTACGGCATTTAAGGGCGACCCGGTGCCGTTTATCATGGAGCTCCCCAACTACCGCCTGCCGAGCGTCAAGACGACGGTGATGCTGGCATGGGATAAGGCCAAAGACTTTATTACCAAAGCCTTTACCATTATCTTTGCCGCTACCGTGGTCATCTGGTTCCTGCAGACGTTCGATATCCGCTTTAATGTGGTCGCCGATCAGTCGCAGAGTCTACTTGCTGGTCTGGGTAGCATTATCGCGCCGGTGCTGGCGCCGCTTGGGTTTGGCGACTGGCGCGCCTCGACGGCGCTCGTCACCGGACTTATCGCCAAGGAGAGCGTCATTTCGACCCTCACGGTGCTTTTGGGTGCAACCTCGCCCGCAGCACTGTCGACCATGTTTTCGCCGTTTACCGCTTACGTGTTTCTGGTCTTTACGCTGCTGTATCCGCCCTGCGTGGCGGCCATCGGCGCCGTCAAGAGCGAGCTGGGCGCGCGCTACGCCGTTGCCGTGTTCGCGTTTCAGGTGGCAGTCGCCTGGATCGTGGCGTTTGTCGTGCACTCGGCGGGCATATTGCTGGGGTTGGCTTAGGGGCGCGTTGATGCTCCGCGCTTTTGGGCGAGCAACAATTCAATAGATATGAGTCAAAATACCGACAATTGTCGGCCTGCGGGGACTGTCCTACGCTGCAGATTGCCGTTCGCTGCCTATTTACTGCCGTTTACGGATTCGTAAATACTTGCAATCGTCGGTCGATTTAACCGCATTACGCGATGCCGATGCGCATTTTGTGTGCCCCTTTCTACAATCACCTTGTGTCTATTGCCGAACATGTCTTCCGTTTCGCCTGTGTGGGGACGTGGGCTGCAATAGTCGTTTATAGAGGCTCATTGAGGAGGGAATTGATGAAAGAAAAATTCCAATCGTTCGGAAAGGCAATGCTCGTTCCGATTACGCTCATTGCCATTTCCAGTCTCTTTTTGGGTATCGGTAGCGTTTTTACGACCGAACTGACCCTTGTGTCCCTTGGCGTTAATTGGGACTGGTATGCCGCTTCGCCGCTCTTTACGTTCTTCTCGGTATTTAAGGGTCTCGGCGAGGTAATCATTGGAAACCTCGGTGTTTTGTTTGCCGTCGGCTGCGCCTTCTCCTTGTCTCGCAAAGAGAAGGGCTGGGCGGCCTTTTCTGCCCTTGTCTGCTATCTCACCATGCTCAAGACGGTTGAGATTCTGCTTGGAGCAGCTGGCTTGGCTGCCGACAATACAACGGTGGAAGCTCTTCAGAAGGTCGGCCTTACGTCCATTCAGGCGAGTGAGCAGTCCGCACTCTACACTACCTCGCTCGGCTTTTTTGGCTACAGCTCTGGTGTCTTTGGCGGCATTATCGTGGGCTGCCTGGTCGCTTGGATCACCGGCCGTTTTTACAAGACCAAGCTTCCAACGGCGCTGGCGTTTTTTGCGGGCAGTCGAACGGTCCCCATTGTATCGCTGGTCGCCGGTGGCATCCTGGGCGGCATCATGTACTTCGTCTGGCCCGTCATCGGTGGATGCTTCTCGGGTATTGCGACGTTCGTGAAAGGCTCCGGTCTGGTCGGTACGTTTGTCTATCGCTGGGTGCTCGAGAGCCTTGTGCCGTTTGGCTTGCATCCGCTGCTCGAGACGCCCATGTATTGGACTGAGCTTGGCGGCTCCATGGTCGTCGATGGAACGCGCGTGGTGGGCAATAGCGCCATTCAGCTTGCACAGCTCGCTTCTCCCAGCAGCGATAAGCTCTTGGTTAGGGCCTTTATGGCTGGCTATGGCATTAACGATTACGCGTTGTTCCCGGGTATCGCCCTTGCTATGTGGTCTTGCGCCAAGCCCCAGAACCGCAAGAAGGTTGCTGGTCTTTTAATCCCCACAGTGATTTCGACTGTTTTCTTTGGCGTTACGGAGCCTATTCTCTTTACGTTCCTGTTTGCCGCCCCCTGGCTCTACTTTGGCGTTTACGCTCCGCTTTCCGGACTGGGTGAAGTTCTCTCGGAGGCAATGGGCGTTTCGGTGTACCAGGGAAATATCAAGGATCTGATCCCATTCTTATTCCGCCCCGAGAAGCTTAATCTGCTTCCGTACCTTATTCTGCTCCCCGCCTTTTTCCTGGCAGCTTTCTTCCTCTTCCGGTTCTTTATTACTAAGTTCGATATCAAGACGCCCGGTCGAGACGATGGTGACGATATTGAGTTGATCAACAGCAGAGCCGAGTTCGAGGCAAAGGCCGCTGAGGCAAAGGGCGAGTCTGATAGCACTCCCGAGAAGGCAGTCCAGGGCCGTGCGGCCAAGGACAGCGCGCTTGCTGTTGGCATTGTCGAAGCGCTTGGTGGAGCCGACAACATTGATGATCTTGACAACTGCATCTCACGTCTTCGCGTGATTGTCAAGGATGGTTCTAAGGTTGCAGACGACGAGGTGTTCACCAAGAATCTTGAAGCTATGGGCGTTATCCGCCTGAGCGACAAGGCAATCCAGGTCATTTACGGTCCTCGTGTCGGCGAAGTCGCTTCTGAGGTGCACGAAGTTCTCGGTGACGAGTAAAACGCGCAAGTGGCTTTCAATTGCATAGCGCAATTCCAGGGCTTGGCTTCCTATCGCATGATTTAGGGGGCCAAGCCTTCTTGTTTTAGATTGTCAAGGCAGATACTCAATAGTTCTTCGAATGCGAGAATACAACTTCCGGTAAAGCAGTTAGGCTTAACGTTCTTAAGATCCATTGGGTGATCGTCATGTATCGTAAAGATCGCGTCTGCCGTCTTGGCGAGCTCGCTGTCTTCGTTGCCGGTAAACGCGAGGGTTGTAATGCCCGCGTCGTGGCAGGCCCTTGCGGTTTCCAGGATGGCTTCTGTTTGGCCCGATTTGGATATGAGCATCATGCAGCTGAGCGTATTTCGGTTGGATTCGACAAACTGATCGGTTTCTAGGAAGTCCTGTATGACGGCCAAAAAGCCAAGTCCAACGAGCTTGGTCGCCATGTACTGCGCAACGATGCGTGAGAAGCCCTCTCCGTTTACTCCGATCATTCTGTTGCGATGCAGTGCGGCGATGAATACGTCTACATCTCCGGTGTGGCATACGAAGTGGACGCTACTGTCTTTGAGCGATTGATTCATTTCGCGGGAGACATGCTGAAGGTGCTTGAGGTCGTACATCATTTCGCGGTAGCCACGGTAGCCGAGCTTTTTCGAAAGCCTGATGACTGTCGTCATGCTGGTAAAGCATGCCATGGCGACGGGTTTTATGCCAATATCATCGAGGGTGTCGATATTGTTGAGTAGGTATTCGAGTACGCTTTGCTCGGTTTCGGATAGCTTTGCGGCTGAGTAGAGCTTGGAAATCTGCTTTTTATCAACCATCGGTGCTTCCTTCCCGCCGGACGTGTGTGGCCGCTTCCGTTGCGTAAATAATAACTCCTTGGGGAATTCCTTTCCCGCCTTGCAGCCGGGGCGGGAAGCGGCCTTCCATGCTGGATACAATATCCATACACAGGCGAACCATGCAATATTGAATGTGCTAATTGGGGGTTTCGATATGAAACTTACGGTCATAGGGGGCGGTGGCGTCCGCTCCATGTTTTTGGCAAAAAGCATAGCCCAGCAGGCGTCATCGCTTGGAATCGATGAACTTGTGTTTATGGACAATGATCCCGAGAAGCTGCGCATCTACGGTGGCCTTGCCGCCCATGTCTCGGGCATGCTTTGCCCCACGCTTAATTTTTCACTGACGGGCGATGCAGTCGAGGCCGTTAAGGACGCCGATTACGTGATTACGACGATTCGCGTCGGTGGGGACCATATGCGCGTTCGTGATGAGCGCATTGCTCTTTCACATGGGGTTCTTGGCCAAGAGACGACTGGCGCAGCCGGCGTGTCTTTTGCCATGCGCTCCGTCCCTGCGCTTGCTTCGTATTGCGAGTTAATCAAGAAGTACGCAAAGCCGGGCGTCAAGGTGTTTAACTTTACTAATCCCGCTGGCGTCGTATCTCAGGCCCTACGCGATATGGGCTATGATTTTACTTATGGCATTTGCGATGCCCCCTCGGGCATGTTGCATCAGTTTGCCGAGTATAAAGGCGTTGATCCCGCATCGGTTCAGGGCGAGTGCTATGGACTCAACCACCTCTCGTTCTTCCGCAATGTGACGGTTGACGGCGAGGACATCATGCCCGACTTGATCCACGACGACGGGGCATATGCTCATACAGATCTTAGGTTCTTCGAGAAGGATCTCGTTCTAAATCGCGGATGCGTGCCAAATGAGTACCTATACTATTTCTACTATCGCGAGCGCGCCGTTGCCAACGTTCTCTCTTCGCCCCAGACGCGCGGCGAACTCATCGAAGAAATTAATCGAGAAATGACGAGCGAGCTTGCATCTATCGATATTGAGAACGACTTCGAAAAGGGTCTCGCGTGCTTTGAGAAGTGGTACGGAATGCGCGAAAACAACTACATGGCGGCCGAGACAGGTATTCACCGCGACAAGCCGTGGACGTTTGACGTGTACGGCAAAGATGCTGGCGGATACGCAGGTGTCGCGCTCCGTTTCATGGATATTGCTCGCTCTGGCAAGACGCAGCAGATGATCCTGTGCACCCCCAACAATGGCGCCATCCCCGGCCTTCTCGATACAGATGTCATTGAGTCAACGTGCGATATCTCCACCGATGGCTGTGTACCGCATCGCGTCGAAGCCGATTCTGTGCCCGCGGGAAACCTCGAATTGATTCGTCGCGTCAAGTACTACGAGCGCACCGTGGCGCGTGGCATCGTTAACCGATCGAAGCGCGACATTGTCGAGAGCCTCGCGATGCACCCGCTCGTTAATTCGTACTCCTTGGCGAAAGATATCGCCGCGCAGTACTTTGAACTTAACCGCGACTACATCGACGGCTGGACAGACTAGTCCGGACGTTAAAACTAGAAATTATGGATGGGCGGACCGGCGTTTATATTGGCGCCCGTTCGCCCTGCCTAGTAAGAAAACGGGTATAGAGTGAACTTGCGAGAGAACTTCAATGTCTTTCTGGAATCGGGCGATCGGGCGAAGGGATGCCGGAGTGGCTGCACGATGGCGTTATATATCCCCTTGTTTGTTATGAGCGCGCTTCAAATTGGTGTATCAAACGTTGCAACTGAGCTCGCCTATATCAATCCGTCCATTACGCTTATTTGCACTGCGGTCGCGGCCTTTTTAAACCTGCTTCTATCGAATGTGGCTTTTTCATTATTTGCCGTCGACCGGTCCAAAGAGACGGTGCAACCGGCTCGAACCCCTCCGGTTTACCTCTTGGCCTCGACGGTTCCCCTCCAGATTTCTGGGGCGCTACTACTTTATTTGGTTCACTTGATTTTATCGGCAATTGTAGTCTTTGCCTCGCTTGCGAGCAGTCAGCTCGGGGTGTTGTGCTCACTTGTGGTGGCAGTAATCGTGACGCTTCTTTCCGCGTCGTTCGTATTCGTGTTAATTGAAGATGCGGATGTGGAGCAGAGGGGACTACGAGGCATTCGGTTTGCACCACGCTACATCATGCGTTCGGTCACGGTGCTTCGTTCCTCCTGCAGAGAAATCGCGCGTCCCGCAACGCTGCTGGTGGTATGGAATCTGGTTGCAAGTTGCGCTATCCAGGTTCTTGTTGGATGGGTAGTTTCGAGTGCGGCGCTGCCGTCGGCACTTTCAGTGACGGCGCTTGTACATGAGGGACTTTATTATGGGGCGTTTGCTTATATGCTGCTTTTGCTAGTTCATTGTGCGGTTGCGAGTTGGCTCGAAATTGACGTGCTCATGGGGGTGTCCTTGTGCGTATCCGAGCAGGCGCGTTAGCCCGAAGATGAAGCCACGTTTTCGACATCGAGTTCCTGCGTACCGTGCTTTCTGAGCAGAATTGGCGCGCCGTCTGTTAGCGATCGTTTTCCAAGAATTCTTTTGTTGCGTATTTTATAGACTTCTCATTGCTATAATCGCCCACCGCTCAAGATAATCGGAGAGGTTTTCCTATATGGCTCAAACAAAGCAAGGTGGTATCACGCTCGGGCAGTGGCTCCCGCTTATCGGGCTCGCTTGCTGTGCGTTCGTGTTCAACACGTCGGAGTTTATGCCCATCGGCCTTCTGACTGATATCGCCGCGTCGTTCTCGCTCACCGAGGCCCAGGCAGGCATCATGATCTCGGTCTATGCTTGGGGCGTCATGCTGCTGTCGCTGCCACTCATGGTGTTTGCCTCGCGCTTTGAGTTCAAGCGGATGCTGCTCGGCGTGCTCGCCGTGTTTTCTCTGGGTCAGTTCCTGTCCGCTGTGGCACCGACATATCCCATCCTGGTCTGTGCGCGCCTGGTGGTCGCTTGCGCACATGCCGTGTTCTGGTCGGTCGCCTCGATTATGGCCTCGCGCCTGGTCGACACCCGTCACGGGGCGCTTGCCATCAGCATGATCGCCACGGGCTCGTCCATCGCGCAGATTTTCGGCCTGCCGATCGGCCGCGCCATCGGCCTAGCCGTGGGCTGGCGCATGACGTTTGCCGTGGTCGGGGCCTTCTCTGCCGCCGCGGTGGTGTACCAGGCAGCGGTGTTCCCGGCCATGCCGGCGGGTGAGCGCTTTACCGTCAGACAGTTGCCCGAGCTGCTCAAGAACCCGTTCTTGGTCGCGCTCTACGCGGTCACGGTTTTTATGGCGACCGGCTATTACGCAAGCTACAGCTATATCGAGCCGTTCCTGGCGCAGGTCGCGCACGTCGACGCGGGCGCCATCACCATGACGCTGACGGCGTTTGGCTGCTCCGGTCTGGTGGGCAGCTGGCTGTTTGGCCGCCTGTTCGACGGGCACCGCTTCCCGTTCTTGGCTATCACGCTCTCCGGCGTGCCAACGGCCCTGTTGCTCATGGGTTCGGCCGCATCGTCGCTCGCTGCGGTTCTCGCTGTGTGCGCGCTATGGGGCTGCTGCGCTACGGCCTTCAATGTGGCGTTCCAGGCCGAGCTCATCAAGTACACGCCGGCGGATTCGTCGGCTGTCGCCATGTCGATCTTCTCGGGCCTGTTCAATCTCGGTATTGGTACGGGCACCGCAATCGGCGGCGCTGTGGTTTCGGGCCCCGGTATCGCCTGGATCGGCTTCGTGGGCGGGGCGATCACCGTCGTGGGCGTCGTCCTCGCCATCACCGTGCTGTTCCCGGCCATACGCCGCGCAAAGCCCGTCGCCTAGCCACATCCTCCTCATCAGTTGCGGTGAAATACGGACTGCTGGGCCCAATAAACCCGGCATACAGTCCGTATTTCACCGCAACTTAGAAAGGGGCTGGGGTAGCTAATTTGAGACGGGACTATTTTAGCTACCTCGCTGAGCATACGTAAAAGAGGCCGAGGCCGCTCCGGTGTGTGCTGGAGCGGCCTCGGTTTTCGTTTTTCTGTCTACGTATGATCGACCTAGAGCTCGTCTTGGGGGACGACGGCTGTAAGTTTTTCGTTTTCAAATACCGCAGCAAGCCCATGTTCGGGGTCAAAGCGATAGTTGCACATGAGCGCCGCTTTGCGAGCATCGTCGCTTCGAAGTGCCACAATGCTGGTCGGAATAACGTATCTAAAAATGTTCGTAATGGGACTCTCGATCTGATTGCCGTCTCTTTCGAGGCAATAATCTTCGATTGCTTCCTTGCTGTCCTCAACGGTATCCCAGCTTGCAAGCAGGGCGTCCTTTGCTTCCTTTTGAATCTCGAGGACGTCTTGGTCCGAGTCGCACTCGTAATAGACGGGGAGCGAGAAATCCCTGCCCCACAGATTCATGCCGTTAGTCATCGAAGCCGCCAATCTGATTCAGTATGTTTTTGATTTCGCTTACGCCGCCGAGATGGCTGCACACCTTGTGAACTTCGGTCGGAACAAGAGAGCACGTCTTCATATCATTGTGCTCGTGCCAGGTGTACTCATTTGCCTCGCGCCATTTCTTGACATCCTGGTGCGTCCAATCATCTTTGCTATCGCGATGCTCAAGGTTCCAAGCTTTTGCGCATTCAATGTCTGCCTTTTCATAGTTGCCGATAATGCGCTCGCCGTTCTCGCCCATCTGCGAAAGCCTGTGCTGGCTCATACCCTGTATGATTACCCTTGCTTCCTCAACAAGGCTGAAGTCAGGAATGCCATTTTTGTATTCGATGCCCCTAAGACCTTTGTTTCGAAGGATCTCGCGGACCCTATCGGCTGTGGGAATAAACATCGATTCCCCTCGATCGCCCGACCATTTGCCATGGGGATTATCCATGCTCGGTGTACGGTCCAGCCTCTCCTTATAGCTCGAAGGATAATCGCACGATTCCACCGAGGGTCTAATCAATTTGTCGGGATCGATGGATTCGCTACGGCTGGCATTTTTAACCTCTGCCTTGGTTTCCTTTGATTCGGGGCCAATGAATTTATCGGGATTGAACCCAAGTTTATCGCCTAGCTCGGCCACGCCGTCTTTTATTTGCTTGAACTCCATTAGCTCACCTCGCTATTCTCGTTCCAGCTGTGCCAATCGGAATATGCTTGGGTATCTTGCATTTGCAGATACAGGACATCGGTCATGATGCCCTGGATGATGGCCTGCCTGGTGCGGCTGTCGATATCGCGGTCGATGGAGGACCTGAGTGCCGCGTCCGCCGTCATTGTCCATTGTTCGGCTTCATCGCTGCACTCGCGTTCGTCCTCGACCGCTTTGACAACGTTGGGAAACAGTGTGCTCATTATGGGTCCCAGCTTGGTCATGCGCGGTTCGGCGGGTGGGTTTTGGACGGTGCGCAAGATCTTGACCTTTGTAGACGCGTCGATATGGAGGCGATCGAGCCGCTCTCGAACGCTATGCAGCTCCGCCTTGGTTCCGATGCTGATTCCGTAGGCCAGCATGCGCGCTACGGCAAGGGCATCATCGCTCTGGTTACTTGCGGCATCGTCGACGGGGCGGCTGTAGGTAAAGTGCTCGCCATCCTCTGCTTTGGCGATCTTGCAGAGCACCGGCTCAACCCAATCGTTTTGGTAAATGGCCGCAACGCCCTTAGGCAAGCGTGCCAGTTCGACGATCTGTTGGTCGTTGAGGTTGGCAGCGCGACCGGCGAGCTCGCGGTCCGAAAGATCGGGCAGGCGATGGATGATCTTGGTATTTGTGTTGCGAATGGCTGCCATATCGAGAAGGCCGGGCGCCTGGTCGGCGATAATGAAGCCTTCGCCGTATGTACGCATCTCGGCGATGGCATTTGAGATCATTTCGACGCTCTTGCCTGTCAGGTCGCCGCTCTCCGAGCCTTGGCTGCTCGACGATCGCTTAAGCAGGTTGTGCGCCTCTTCAAGCACGGTCAGATGACGAAGCGGCTGGTTCATGCCCTTTTTCTCGGCTATGCGATGTTCTTGAAGTTTGAGTACAAGAAGACCCATGAGTAGGGATTTTGTTTCGGCGGAGCCAATGCGCGATAGATCGATGACTGTGTTGGCGTCAAAAAGCACGCTAGCATCGACTTCGTTCGACGAAAGCATCATGCCGTTGAGCCCGTTGGTGAGCGAGTTGAGACGTGTGAGCAGCGACCCCTTGTAGGCGCCCTTATTTTCGGCATCGTACTCGCTGGAGTCGAGAATCTCGCGGACGTTGCGGGCAACATCTGCAAAGCAGGGAAAGAGATCGGCTCCATATGGGTTATCAGAAGCGGCAAGATCCCATCCGCAGTCTTCGTATGACCTGGCGACAGCGTCTTTAAGGACGGCGGGCATAGCGGCGTACATGGGCCAGCAAACATTAAAGATCTCAACGAGTCGGTCGAGGTGCTCCAGCGCATGGATGCCGGACGGGAAGCTAAAAGGATTGATGTGCAGGAGCGGCGTGAATTCTGGATTGGTTCCAAAGACGTTTACGTCTTCGCGGCCCCCGTACACGTCCTTGTATTCGCCCTTGGCAGGTTCAATGACAAGGAATTTGACCTGCCGATCGAGCGCCTGATCGAGGATGCGGCAGACGGTATTGGTCTTTCCTGCGCCGGTGCTGCCCGTAACAAAGGTGTGCGAGGCGAGCGAGTCTTTTGACAGGAACGTCCTAATGCGTTCCTCGCGATGCATGTGGAAAACCTTGCCTATGCAAAGACCTTGTTGGGGCTGCGTGCCATCGAACGTCGAGACATTGCGCCCAAAAGAAGCGCACTCGATGACGGGCAGGCCTGGGACGGACTTCTTGGGAAAGTTGAGCGAGTAGGCAAGCTCCTTGCCCGATAGGGCGGCGGTTGCATCGACTGTTGCCGGATAGACCGAAAAGCTCGGATGTTGATCGAGCAGGGCGGGGGAGAGGGCAAAAACAGGATGGCGCAAATCGCGAAGGTAGGAGCAGATTGCCGCGGCATCGGCACTTTGCTCTCCGAGGTCTCCACGCCAGAGGTTTACCGCAGCCTGAGACATATAGGACTCTTTGCCCTGGGTGAGGGCGAGGTAAGTGTGGGCAACGTTGTTCGCGACGTTGTGGTCTTCTGATAGCACGTAGGCGCAAAAGTCCCACATGCCGAGTGCCGAGGCAAGGTCGTAGCGCTTCATTTGCAACTCGAGTATTTCGAGCGCGTGTTGGATGGAGTAATTCTTGAACGTCTGTGTGATGCCTTCGTCGGCGCCGATGGTAGCGGTGACCGTGCTTGAGCGTGCGAACGTTCCGCCAAAGTTTGCACCTAGATTTACTGCCTGCGAAACACCGGAAGTCACGGAGGCTCCCTTAGAGACGGCCTTGCCAACACCGCTGGTGACGGCTTTGCCGAGCGAGTTGGATATGGCCTTGCCGGTAGATGAGCTCGTACCTTTTGCTGTAGACGTGGAGTGCGACGAGCTCTCGGTGTGGCTTGCGGATACGCCGAGATTGCCGCCGCCGTATACGCCTGCGGATGCGCCTGCGCTTACACCTAGGCTTACGCTCCCGCTCGAGGATTCATTTCTGCCGTCGGCGACCGCATCCGTGATGCTTTCGGTCGATGTGGACGAGTCGGTTACGCTCTCGTTGCTCGATTCCGAGACCGACCCGTTTGTCGAGTCCGTTTCGTTGTAGTTTTGAGCAACAGCCTGATTGCTCCCCACCTGCCTGCCGGCACTCACGCCTGCATTGATGCCAATCGTCGCGGACGATCCGATGGAGTCGTTTTGGTGGTAGGTGTAGTTGGTCGTCCATGAGGCATAGGGCGTCAGAAGTGAGTGGAGTTCGGCGAGACGGAGCTTGCGCGATTCAATATCATGGATCGGGGTTGCGAGCAGCACGATAGTGTAGTCTTCGCTCGGCCTGCCAGGCACAATGCCGTCGAGAACTTTCTCAATGGTTTGCGTGACGAACTTCTCGTTCTTTTCGGCTGGAATATTCGAAACGGCGGCAACCGAAGACGAGCGTCGATTGTCTAGACACGGAATGGGGCCGCGATTGGCGGGTCCCACTTCGGAACCGGGGAAGTTGCCCCTCAGGGCATCCGACATGCGCCGAGAAAAATTATCGGCGTCGATGTTGTCACGGGCATTGTCACTATTGACGACTGCAAGGAATACCTTGGTGCTTGCACTGGTTCGATTAAAAACCAGCGCAATGTTGCAGTCTTCGTCAGAAAGAACGTCGTACACATTTACAAGCTTCTCGAGACTGTCTTCGTTCGGGTCGACGATCCACTTCGTGATATTCATGAAGCGGATGTTGTTGTCGGCGTTAAAGCCCGTGGGGTATTCGATAGAGGGGTCAATCGGCGCGTATACATTTCGCAGCTGCGGCAGATAGGCGTTGTGAAGCTCAACGGCGGCAGTTGCCAAGAGCCGATTGGTGAGCTCGACAGCTTGCTCGTCTGCCGGATTCGGCTTTTCTGACAAGTATGCTGTTCGCTTTTTGTCGACCTCATCGAGTTGGGAGCTGCTGAGTACCGAGACGGTTGCGACCGCGTTGCCGGCTATATCGGCAGCGCGCATAATCGCGTTTTTGATGCCCATGCGATCAGCCTATTCCTTCCAATTAATGACGCGCGCAATGTACTCTTTTCGATTATTGAGCGTCTCGAGTTTTGCCTCGAGAGCGTTGATCTCCGCGGTTTGCCTGTTGATGTCTTCGACGTGGCCATGGAGCACCGGGTTGTAGTCGGTGATATTGCTCGTAATTTGGCCGAGCAGCTCGTTGAGCCATTCGGTAAAGCCGTAGGTATGCTCGCGCTCTGTTTCGGCGCGTGCTTCGCAGAAACACCGTGAGATTTCGCGGTTGAATTTGTCTTCGACTTTCCTAAGCAAAAGCTTGTCGGATTTAAAGATGACACGGTCCATGAGCTTCAGTTCGGTAAAGTCTGCCTTGCTGAAAATGGGGCCCTTTGTCTTATCGAGCGCGAGGCCACGATATTTAAGAATGATATCGCCGACCTCTTGGCGCTTCTCTTCGGAAAGAGGATTGTCGCTGCTGGTAGCGATGCGATAGAGGGCATCGCGGCTATGCTCCGCACGATCCTTCCAATAGCTTTGCGACAGCTCGTCGATGGTCTGAGCTATTTGCTCGGTACATTTGTCATAGTGATTGATGACCTCGTTAAAGAGTTGGTCGGCGGCATCTTTGTCGGCTGTTCTTTCGGCAGCCTTTGCGTCGGATCTTTTTTGGAGCGCATCGGTGATGTCATCACAAAGGCCTTTGCCAACCTCAGCTAACCCAAATGTTGGCTGGGAGTCGACGCCCTTTTGCGTGTTGGCCGGGCTTCCTTTTATCGATTCGCCGAGCCTATTGAAAAAGTTAGGGGCGATTGAGTCAAACGCTTGCGCGGCTGCGTTCGACCGTTTTGAGTATCCGAGGCGCTCTCGCTTGTCTTCGGTAATGACGCCTTGACGCGCCTGAAGCGTCTCAAGGTTGGTTTTCCACTGCTCGGCGGAAACGTTCCTGTCGATGGCGCCGGCATAGCTGGCCGAGGAGTCCAGCCTTGCATGCTCTCTGCAGTCTTCGAGTTGGTTGATGAGATTGTGCTTATCCTCTTCGAGCTCGGCTTCTC
This sequence comes from uncultured Collinsella sp., assembly GCA_905200715.1. GTDB lineage: Bacteria > Actinomycetota > Coriobacteriia > Coriobacteriales > Coriobacteriaceae > Collinsella. Next base: position 58,656 of record CAJKLK010000001.1, read on the forward strand.
GCTGTGCTTTCTTTTGTTCGAGGTCGGTTTTCTTATCGGCAATTTCTTCTTCGGTTATGCAGACAATTTCTTGTAGGAGCGATTCCGACCTGCTGCATTTGTTGTAGGCAGAGTACCGCTCGGCAAACAGCCGTATTTCATTTTCGATACAAAAGAGTCCGCTGTTGGCAAGAAGGAGGTCCTTGCAAGCTTCGGATTCGCGGTTGGTTCTGCGCGAAATCTGTCCCGGAAGGATGTCGTAGCGGTAGAGCGTTTTGTAGAAGCGGCTTGTTGGATCGGTGTATTTACGCTGCTGGTCTTCGAATTTTTCGGCATAGTTGTCGCTTATAAACTCGCTGGAGTTCTTTGAGCCTAGGCCGAGGATGGAAGAAACAAAGTAGATACCTTGACCATAGAGGCTGGATGGAATTGACTGACGCATGATGTCCGAGACTCGTTCGTCGTCGAACCCGCCTTTGGGAAGGTCGGCGGAATCGGCCTTGTTAACCACAATCATGGTAAAACGCTCGTCAATTGCGGGAATCTGCTCTATTTCGTTAGAGAGGTTCTTGTTGTCCTTCGTGTCGAGCGAGCTGTACTCCGCAACGAAAATGGGAAGGCCATTCGAGAGGCCCTCCATTGCCTGTTTGAGCACTCGGGCGTGATCGGCGTTGGAGTCGGAGTTTGAGCCCGGGGTGTCAAAGATGACAAACTCCCTGTCATGGGGCCACGGGTCGGTATCGCTAAAGGGGACTTCGATTCTGATCAGATCGGAGATGGTCCGGTCGTCTTCATCGGCATGGTATGAGTTAAGAACCTTGAGGGCACTGTTCATGTGGGAGGCCATGCCGGGCATGGAGTCGGCGACTTTGGCCGCGATCTTGTCGTATAGGGGCTCCCCCACAAGCTCTTTGTTTTCCATGAGGCCATCAAGGTCAAAGCGCAGCAAGAATCGCCTGTTGCCACAGGAGAATTGAACCATCGCGCGATCTCGGTCTTTTGAACGTTTGATTTGAAATATGCGGGCCGTTACAGGCTCGTCGCCGCTGGGAAGGATCTCCATGCCAATGAGGGCGTTGATGAGCGTCGATTTGCCTGCACTATAGCTGCCGAGCACACACAGCGGGATGATGTCGCTCGAGACATCGGTGAACTTCCTAATTTGCTCAGAGACTTTTGTTCGCTCGGAGACTGCTTCGTCTACAAGCCCCTGGATTTCTCTGAAGACTTCGACAATTTCCGGCAAGACGTCACGGGCGTTTGATAGATAGCGCTCGTCTCGTATGACCTCGTATGTGTTGGCACGTGGCCCTTCGGTGCAGATGGCGAGCAACTCCTGCCATTCGTCGTCTGCTCCTTCAAAATGCAATTCAATTTTGTCGCCACCGCCAAACTCTTTGGCGAGGATGTCGATGATCTCTTCGGCCTTAAAGGGGAAGAATCCTTTAACGATTTTCGTGCTATGGAGCGCGCTGTTGGGATTTGTGGAGGTTGTTATTTCTTGCCAGCCGTTATCCCATCGGAAGAACCGGACAATTTCTTGATATGGATTGCTGACGATCTTGATTTTAATGTCTGCCATCGTTCAACTACCTTTAGTAGATCAGGTGCGGGAATATACCGCCTTTATCATAGGGTAGCCGCCCGTGCGGACACCCCTCTATTCGCTCAGCGGCAATCTCGGCAGTACCATTTATTTGGCAAGATCCTCGCCATCACCGTGCTGTTCCCAGCCATCCGTCGCGCAAAGCTTGTCGCCTAATCACGTTCCCTCATCAGTTGCGGTGGAATAGTTCCTGGTTAAGGCCTCTGAAGGCTCAAACAGGAACTATTTCACCGCAACTTATTTTGGGGAAGAGGATACAAGCCGGGCATACAATGGATGTCGTTGTGTTGAGCTTACCGGGAGGTTGCTATGTGGGCATACGAGACGACGTTCTATCAGATCTATCCGCTGGGCTTTTGCGGGGCTCCGCGCGAAAACGCCGCGCCCGTTGCCGAGGACGAACTCGCCCAAGCTGCCAACGCCGCGCCCAACCCCGATGCTCCGATTATGAAAATCGCCCAATGGGCCGACTACCTGCAAGGGCTCGGCATCGGCGCTGTGCTCATCAATCCGCCGCTCGAATCCGACAGCCACGGCTACGATACGCGCAGCCTGCGCCATATCGATCGCCGCCTGGGTGGGGATGCCGACTTTGCCGCCGTGTGCGAGACGCTGCACGCCCATGGCATCCGCGTGGTGCTCGATGCCGTCTTCAACCACGTCGGTCGCGGCTTTTGGGCCTTCCGCGATGTGCAGGAGCGCAAGTGGGACTCGCCCTACAAGGATTGGTTCCATATCAGCTTCGACGGTGACTCGTGCTACGGCGATGGTTTTTGGTATGAGGGCTGGGAGGGCCATTTTGAGCTCGTGAAGCTCAACCTACAAAACCCCGCCGTGGTCGATTACCTGCTTGAGTCCGTGCGTCACTGGGCCGAGGTCTTTAGCATCGACGGTCTGCGCTTGGACGTCGCCTATATGCTCGACCGCGACTTCATGCGTCGTCTGCATACCTTTACCCGCGAGCTCAAGCCCGATTTTGTGCTGATCGGCGAGACGCTCCACGGCGACTACAACCAGATCGTCAACGACGAGATGCTCGACTCCTGCACCAACTACGAGTGCTACAAGGGCCTGTACTCCAGCTTTAACTCGGTCAACATGTTCGAGATCGCCCACTCGCTGCATCGCCAGTTTGGTGGTGACCCGTGGTGCATTTATCGCGGCAAGCATCTGCTGTCGTTTGTCGACAACCATGACGTGCCGCGCCTGGCGAGCATCCTGACGGACAAGTCCTGCCTGCGCCCCGCCTACGGCATGCTGTTTGGCATGCCGGGCATCCCGTGCGTCTACTATGGCAGCGAGTGGGGGATTGCCGGCGAAAAGGGCGGCCCCGATGGTGACTGGGCGCTGCGACCTGCGCTCGATGAGCCTGAGCCCAACGAGCTGACGGCATTTGTCAAGCAGCTCGCGCACCTGCGCTCGGCAAACGACGCGGCGGCCCGTGCCCTCAACTACGGTGCATATCGCAACGTGGTGATCCAGAACAAGCAGCTGCTGTTCGAGCGCACTTGCGACGATGCGACGGTGCTCGTGGCGGTCAATGCCGTGAACGAGCCCTATACCTTTGGAGCCGGCGAGCTCAACGGCTCCTTTGTCGACCTGCTTGTCGACGATGCGCCCACGGTCGAGCTGACGGGTACCCTTGAGCTTGCACCCTACGAGGTGCGCTATCTGTTGAGGGCCTAGGCCATGGCTGCGTCCGACGAGGGCTATCAACATATTGAGCATGGGTTTGAGCCCGTGTTTGACGGGCGCTCGCGCGTTTTGGTGTTGGGCTCGTTTCCCTCGGTGCTTTCGCGCGCCAATGCCTTTTATTACGGCAACCCTCAGAATCGCTTTTGGCGTGTGATGGCCGCGTGCCTCGGTGTGCCCGTGCCGCCCAACGAGGGCGACTCTTTGGCGAGCGGCGAGCCTGCGACGCTCGACGTCTCGATTGCCGCCAAGCGGGCTATGCTGCTCAACGGCGGTGTGGCCCTGTGGGACGTGATCGAGAGCTGTGACATCAAGGGCTCGAGTGACGCGAGCATTCGCAACGTTGTGCCGGCACATATCGAGCGCATTACCGATGTCACGCCGATTGAGGTCGTTATCTGCAACGGCGGCGCGGCCGGGCGGCTCTACAAACGCTATCTACAAGAGCGGACGGGGCTACCTGCCATCGTGCTGCCGTCGACGAGTCCTGCCAACGCGGCGTGGCGTTTGGAGCGGCTTGTCGAGCGTTGGAGTGAAGCCGTTGACTGGGCAGCTTATTAATTTAGATTATTGATTGAGTGCGGGCGCCGAGGTGTTTCAGAACGCCTCGCCAGATCGGCGCGGGCACGGCTGGCTCGGCGCAAACCATGCCATTGGTGTCGATGTCCTCGGCACTGCCGCCGCCGAGTCGCTGTGCATGCTCAACCGAGCAACCCATACGCACCGCACCCACGAGCTTGTCCATGGCTTCGGAAAACGGTCGGCGCAAGAGGCCCATGCGCGGGGAGTGGCGAAGCGCTGCGATGCCGCTGCCGGCGCAGATGGCAACGCCGCCACACCACAATTGGTCATGGCGCTCACATGCCTTGTGCAGGCGAACGGCGGTCCCACGCGCCTGCTCAGTGTCCTCTTGTGCGGCTCGAATCGCGGCATAGACGCGCGTTCCCGTACCGCCAAAGCGCTCAAGCGCCTGCTCGATAGCTGTCAACGTCTCATCGTCAGCCACATCTTCAATGGCCAGCACGATGCCATCGGCAACGCTGCCGGCGTCATTTGCCTCCAAATCGACTGGGCGGGGGAGTACAGTACCGGAAAGCCGGGCATACGCCGCGATGGCATCCTGCAGGTCCCAGAGCAAAAACTCAAGATCGGCGCTCTCGGGAATACTGATATACGCAATGGTCTGCAGCGTTTTGGGCTTATCGCCGCGTGCAATCGCCTCCATGCCATCTCCTTTCCAGTCCGTTTCCGTTTAGGTTACACCGTCTGGTGACGCTTCGCCGCGCTATCCTAGTGCAACCCTTACGAAAGGAACGCCATGCGTCTGCCCATGAATACCTCGCTTGCCACGCTCAAGCCCTCCGGCATCCGCCGAATCAACGCGCTCGCCGCTCAGCATCCGGGATGCATCGCGCTTGCGCTCGGCGAACCCGATTTTCCCACGCCCGATGTGATTAGCGCCGAGGTGACCGCCGCACTGGGCCGCGGTGACACGCACTATCCGCCCAACAACGGTTGCCCTGTCCTGCGTGAGGCGCTGTCTGCCTACATGGGGGACGCGGGCTTTTCGTTTTCTGCTGATGAGGTCATCCTGACCGACGGCGCGACCGAGGCCCTGTCGGCAACATTCATGGCTATGCTCAACCCCGGCGACGAGGTTATTATCCCCACGCCGGCCTTTGGCCTGTACGAGAGCATCGTCGTAGCCAATCATGCCAAAGCGGTCTTTTTGGATACGGAGCCTGCGCAATTTCAGATTGACGAGGAAGCGCTTCGCGCCTGTGTGACCCCGGCGACCAAGGCCATCGTCATCTGCTCGCCCAACAATCCCACGGGTTGCATTCTCAGCGCGGCCTCACTCGACGCCGTGGCGCGCGTAGCGGAGCAGGCGGGCGTCTACGTAGTCTGCGACGACGTGTACAACCGCCTCGTCTACGTGGATGGCTACGAGCGCTTCGCCCAGCGACACCCGGAGCTACGCGAGCAGACGGTCGTCATCGAGAGCTTCTCCAAGCCCTGGGCCATGACCGGCTGGCGCTTGGGTTGGCTCGCAGCCGCAGCCCCCGTCATCGCCGAGATCGCAAAAGCTCACCAATACCTAGTATCAAGCGCCGTCTCCTTCGAGATGGACGCCGCAGCCCGAGCCCTGACCGTCGACCCAACCCCCATGCTCAAAGTCTACCGAGCCCGCCGCGAACGCGTGCTCGAAGCCCTTAATAACATGGGTCTCGACGTAGTGGAACCAGCGGGAGCCTTCTACACTTTCCCGAGCATCAAAAAGTTCGGCCTAACCAGCGAAGACTTCTGCATCAAAGCCATCAAAGAGGCAAACGTAGCCCTAGTCCCGGGCGACTGCTTCGGCACCGAAGGCCACATCCGCCTAAGCTATTGCGTTTCCGATAAAGACCTGGACGAAGGCCTAAATCGCCTGTCCACCTTCATTTCAACCTTATAGCCCAACGGGACGCAACACATCAGCCCACCGACCCAAGCATTATGAGTGGGGACGTCGGTCAACGAAAACCCGGGCTGTCCAAAGTCAACGCAGGCACGCTCCGCCGAAGGCCAGGCGCAAGGTTTTCGTAGATTCCGCACGAGCCGAAGAGCACTTAATGTGCTCTTCGTGCGAGCCAGGACTTGACCGAACGAAAACCTTGCGCCTGGCCTTCGGCGGAGCGTGCCGGATGGTGGAATTGTGTGCAGCCCGGTTTTCCGTTGACCGACGCCGGGGTCCCCGCCATAATACTTTCGGTTCACGCACGAATCCGCTGCCAGAGACAGCCGGTGCAAACGGGCATCGCCCGCGAGCTTAATGGGACATCCCGCCAGCCGAGGTGGTCGAGTAGATATGTCTTCTCGCCCCCGTCGCTCATGCAGCGCGGGGGCTTTCTTTTTGGACATGCCCCCGTCACGTCCTTGTGGCGGACCGTGCCCGGAAAGAATTTGAGGAGGTGTAATTCATGCCCCAGCAGTACAAAATCGACAAGGTTGCAGAGATCGAGTCCCGTATCGCCGAGAACGCCGGTCTGTTCGTCGTCAACTACAACGGTCTGACGGTTAAGCAGGCTCAGGAGCTGCGTCATCAGCTTCGCGAGTGCGGCGCCGAGATGAAGGTCTACAAGAACAACCTGGTCAAGATCGCTCTCAAGAACCAGGAGCAGCCCGAGCTCGACGAGATCCTCGCCGGCCCCGTCGCTTATGTGTTCTACGAGACCGAGCCGGTCGAGGCCGCTAAGGCCCTTAAGGACTTCTCTGCTAAGTCCAAGGGCGTCCTTGAGATCAAGGGCGGTATCTCCGACGGCAAGGCCGTTTCCGCTGATGATGTTAAGGCTATCGCCGAGCTGCCCACTAAGGATCAGCTTCTCGGCCAGATCGCCGGTCTCATCTCCGGTTTCGCTCGCGACATCGCTGTCTGCGTCAACGGCGTTTCCTCTGGTCTCGCTCGTTCGATTCAGCAGGTCTCCGAGCAGAAGGCAGCCTAGTCGCTGTTTTCACCCGCGGCGGCAACGCCGCACCCCAGGCGCATTCGCGCTGTGTTTTAACTGATCTCCGTGCACAGGCACGGAAACCGAAAGGACTTAGAAATGGCTAAGCTTACCACCGATGAGATCATCGATGCTCTTAAGGAAATGACCCTTCTCGAGGCTTCCGAGCTCGTCAAGGCTATCGAGGACACCTTCGGCGTTTCCGCCGCTGCTCCTGCCGCTGTTGTTGCCGCTCCTGCTGCTGGCGCTGCTGAGGCCGAGGAGAAGACCGAGTTTGACGTCGTGCTCGAGGGCTTCGGCGACAACAAGATCCAGGTCATCAAGGCCGTCCGTGAGCTCACCAATCTTGGCCTGAAGGAGGCCAAGGAGGTCGTCGAGGGCGCTCCCAAGGCTGTTCTCGAGGGTGCCAAGAAGGAGGACGCCGAGGCTGCCAAGGAGAAGCTCGAGGCTGCTGGCGCTGCTGTCACCCTCAAGTAATCAGGCTTTCTCGCCAGATTTCTTTGCAGACGGGACTCGCTATGCGAGCCCCGTCTTTTTTGTTTTGGCCCCTCATTTCCATTGCTCGGCACGCAGAACACCGCTGTCTTCGTCGTGCCAATCCCGTTACCGCTGGGGCGTAAAATTGCACCATTCGAGCAATAATTTGCGTTGACCTGCTGAAGAATTGCGTTTGCCTTACGGCGACGTATGTCTCCGGCGGTAAGATACTTCGGTATCGCAATTTGGTCTGCGGCCGCTGTGCCGCACGCATAGGGCGCATTCTGCGCCTGCGAAAGGATCCTTGAATAACATGAAGGCAATCATCCCCGCCGCCGGTCTTGGCACGCGTTTTCTGCCTGGCACTAAGTGCACGCCCAAAGAGATGCTGCCGGTGCTCGACAAGCCGGTCATTCAGTATGTCGTCGAGGAGGCACTCGACCCCGAGGAGGTCGACGACGCCATCATCGTTACCTCTCCCGGTAAGCCCGAGCTGCTGAGCTACTTCCAGCCCGATCGCTCGCTCGAGAACCTGCTGCGCGAGCGCGGCAAGAATGCCTATGCCGATGCCGTCGCCCATGCTGGCGGTATGCCGGTCGACTTCCGTTATCAGTACGAGCCCAAGGGCCTCGGCCATGCTATCCGCTCTGCTGCCGACGCCGTGGCAGGGGAGAACTTCCTGGTTCTTCTGGGCGACTACGTTGTGCCTAACCGCGACATCTGCGACAAGATGCTCGCCGTTTCCAAGGAGCACGGTGGCGCTTCGGTTATCGCCGTCGCTGCTTGCTCGCCCGAGGAAGTCAGCCGCTACGGCGTTATCGCCGGCGAGCGCGTCGGTTCGCTCGAGGGCGCCGAGGGCGTTGCCGATGCCGAGCCGGGTGCCGTGTGGCGCATCGGCGGCCTGGTGGAGAAGCCCTCTCCCGAGGCGGCTCCGTCCAACCTGTACATCGTCGGTCGCTACCTGCTGAGCCCGCTGGTCATGGACCTGCTGGCCGATCAGCAGGCCGGTAAGGGCGGCGAGATTCAGCTGACCGACGCTATGGCCCGCTCGCTCGACCGCGAGGCTATGTACGCTGTCGTCATCGATCCGCTCTCGGGCTACGACACTGGCACCCCGTCTGGCTGGATGGCCACCAACGCCCTCATGGCCGCAAGCGACCCTCGCTTTGCCAGCGCTTTCTGGGACGCCATCGACGAGCGCGGCGGCTTGATGCGCAAGTAAGCCTTCGGGCATCGACATTTACGGGCGTGGACCTCGGTTCGCGCCCGTTTTTTTGTTCGGGCTGCAATCGTGGCTCCGGAAAGTGCGACCCACAATTTGATCGAATTCTGGGACGCGCTTTCCGGTTAGGGCCCCTAGCGGAAAGTGCGACCCGGAATTTCGGCTCAGAACGGGATATGCTTTCCCAAACAGGGCACAACCGGAAACTGCGTCCCAGTTTGAGGCCTCAAAACGGGACGCAGCTTCCGCCTGATCAATCCTCGCCGCCATTCCGTCGTCGGCAGCCCGCATCAGCAGAACTGTTCACAGAAAATATATGAACAGACGTTCGGTACATACCTATCTACCTGCACCTTTTCTGTCGAAAAACTTTGTTACTCCAAAAACTCAATCGCGTCAAGGCTTTTCTTGCTCAACGGTCGGTACCTGATAAACTATTAGGTTGCGATAACTGGCGAAGCTATGCCTCGCCAACCCACCGAGCATTTCCGTGAAGGAGGAAAAACCTGGTGACCTACGCATACACTGCCACTGAGCGCAAGCGCGTCAGCTTCGGGAAAATCCCGGAGGCCATGGAGCTCCCCAACCTTATCTCTGTTCAAAGGGAATCCTTTGAGCGTTTTAAGGACGAGGGCCTTCGTGAGGCGTTCAAGGAATCCAGCCCCATCCAGAGCCAGAACCATGTTCTCGAGGTTACCTTCGGCGAGCATCAGTTTGGCGATCCCGCGCACACCGTCGAGGAGTGCCGCGAGAAGGACATGACCTATCAGGCCCCGCTTCTGACCGACGTCCGTCTCACCAACAAGGAGACCGGCGAGATCAAGGAGCAGCTCGTCTTCATGGGCGACTTCCCCATGATGACCGATCAAGGCACCTTCATCATCAACGGTACCGAGCGTATCGTCGTCTCGCAGCTCGTCCGCTCCCCGGGCGTGTACTACAGCTCCGAGATGGATTCGGGCAAGCAGATCTACAAGGCCCAGATCATCCCGTCCCGCGGTGCCTGGCTTGAGTTTGAGGTCGACAAGCGCGATCAGCTCATGGTCTCCATCGACCGTAAGCGTAAGCAGAGCGCCACGATGTTCCTGCGCGCCCTTGGCATCGCCGTCACCAACGATGACATCATCGAGCTGCTCGGTAACTCCGATGTGATCAAGCGTACCCTGGAGCGCGACACCGCTCTCACTCGCGAGGACGCCCTCATTGAGATCTACCGTCGTCTGCGCCCGGGCGAGCCTCCCACCGTGGACGCTTCCCGCAGCCTGCTCGAGGGTCTGCTCTTTAACCCGCAGCGCTACGATCTGGCCCGCGTCGGTCGTTACAAGGTCAACAAGAAGCTCAACCTCACCACCGAGGAAGAGGTCACGGTGCTTACCGACGAGGATATCGTCGCGACGCTGCGCTACCTGCTGTCCCTCGCTGCCGGCGAGCAGGGCTTCAAGGTCGACGACATCGACCACTTTGGCAACCGTCGTATCCGCACCGTCGGCGAGCTTGTCGCCAACCAGTTCCGTATCGGCATGAGCCGTATGGAGCGCGTCGTCCGTGAGCGCATGAGCTCCCAGGACATCGACGAGATCACCCCGCAGTCGCTCATCAACATCCGCCCGATCGTGGCCTCCATCAAGGAGTTCTTCGGTTCCTCGCAGCTCTCGCAGTTCATGGACCAGGCGAACCCCCTGACCGGTCTGACCCACAAGCGCCGTCTGTCCGCACTCGGCCCTGGTGGTCTTGCCGGTCACAAGTCCGGTTCCAGCCGCCGCACCAACGTGCCGACGGCCGTCCGCGACGTTCACAACTCGCACTACAGCCGCATGTGCCCGATCGAGACCCCCGAAGGCCCCAACATCGGCCTGATCGGCTCGCTCGCCCTCTATGCCCGCGTCAACGAGTACGGCTTCATCGAGGCCCCGTTCCGTCGTGTCGAGAACGGCGTTGCCACCGACCAGATCGACTGGATGACCGCTGACGAGGAAGAGAAGCACGTCATTGCGCCGGCCAACACGCCGCTCGATCCCAAGACCAACGAGTTCATCACGACCGATGCCGAGGGCAAGCTCGTCCGCCCGCACGCCGTGATCGCCCGTACCCGCGACTTCGACGGCTCCTTCGGCGCTCCCGCCGACGTGCCTGTCGAGGACGTCGACTACATGGACGTCTCGCCGCGTCAGATGCTCTCCGTCGCAGCCACGCTGATCCCGTTCCTTGAGCACGACGACGCCAAGCGTACGCTGATGGGCGCTAACATGCAGCGTCAGGCCGTGCCGCTGGTTCACCCCGCCGCTCCCTATGTCGGTACCGGCATGGAGCGCCGCGCCGCTCTGGACTCCGGCGAGGTCACCCTGGCCAAGAACGCCGGCGAGGTCATCTTTGCCGACGCCGCCAAGATCATCGTCAAGCATGCCGGCGGCATGGACGAGTATCACCTGGCCAAGTACCAGCGCTCCAACCAGTCCACCTGCATCAACCACCGTCCGCTCGTGCGCGTCGGTGACACCGTTGAGCAGGGCGAGCCTCTGGCTGACGGTCCTTCGACCGATCACGGCGAGCTCGCACTGGGCCAGAACCTCACCGTGGCTTACATGCCGTGGGAGGGCTTTAACTACGAGGACGGTATCGTCGTGTCCGAGCGCCTGGTGGCCGAGGACCTGCTGACGACCATCAACATCACCCGTCACGAGATCGACGCCCGCGACACCAAGCTCGGCCCCGAGGAGATCACCCGCGAGATCCCGAACCTCTCCGAGGACATGCTTGCCAACCTCGACGAGGACGGTATCATCCGCATCGGCGCCGAGGTCGGCCCTGGCGACATCCTGGTCGGCAAGGTCACGCCTAAGGGCGAGAGCGCTCTGACCGCCGAGGAGCGCCTGCTGCGCGCCATCTTCGGTGCCAAGGCTCACGACGTTCGCGACACTTCCCTTAAGATGCCTCACGGCGCTTACGGCCGCGTCATCGATGTCGTCCGCTTTAGCCGCGAGAACGGTGACGACCTGGCCCCCGGCGTCAACGAGCAGGTGCGCGTCTACGTCGCCCAGCGTCGTAAGATCCAGCAGGGCGATAAGATCGCCGGCCGCCACGGCAACAAGGGTGTTATCTGTAACGTTCTGCCGGTCGAGGACATGCCCTACATGGCTGACGGTACCCCGATCGATGTTATCCTCAACCCGCTGGGCGTTCCTTCGCGTATGAACGTCGGCCAGCTGCTCGAGTGCCACCTTGGCTGGGCTGCTGCCTGCGGTTGGGATACCGAGCAGGCCGACTCCGACAAGTACGTCCCCGGTCCGTTCTTCACCGCCACGCCCGTCTTCGACGGCGCCAAGGAGGACGAGATCGCCGAGGTCATCCGTCGTGCCAACAAGAACATGCTCAACAAGGCCACCGCTGCCTTTGGCGATCACATGCGCCCCGAGTTCGTCACCCAGCTTGACGAGCGCGGCAAGACCCGTCTGTTCGACGGACGCACCGGCGAGGAGTTCCGCGAGCCCATTACCGTGGGTACGTCCTACATCCTCAAGCTCGGCCACATGGTCGACGACAAGATCCACGCCCGTTCGACCGGCCCTTACAGTCTGGTTACCCAGCAGCCTCTGGGCGGCAAGGCCCAGTTCGGCGGCCAGCGCTTCGGCGAGATGGAAGTTTGGGCACTGTACGCATACGGTGCTTCCAACGTCCTGCAGGAGATCCTGACCGTCAAGTCCGACGATACCGTGGGCCGCGTCAAGACCTACGAGTCCATCGTCAAGGGCGAGAACGTTCCTGTCCCGGGTATCCCCGAGTCCTTCAAGGTTCTCGTCAAGGAGATCCGCTCTCTCGCACTGGACATCGAGCCCATGCACGATACCGACGAGGACGCCTCCGCCCCTGTGACCGCCGAGGAGACCTCCGCTCTCGACGACCTGGCTGCGCTCGCCGGCGTTGACGCCGACGTCGAGGCCGAGGATGCCGAGACCGCCGAGGCACCCGAGGCTGTCGCCGCCACGACCACTGATAAGGAGTAGTTGACTGTGGCAGATTTCGAAGCTACTGATTTTGACTCGGTAAAGATCTCCCTTGCCTCCGCCGACCAGATCCGTTCCTGGTCGCACGGTGAGGTCAAGAAGCCGGAGACCATCAATTACCGTACCCTCAAGCCCGAGAAGGACGGCCTGTTCTGCGAGAAGATCTTCGGTCCCGCCAAGGACTGGGAGTGCTCCTGCGGCAAGTACAAGGGCATCCGCTTTAAGGGCATCGTCTGCGAGCGCTGCGGCGTCGAGGTCACCTCGGCCAAGGTGCGTCGCGACCGCATGGGCCACATCGAGCTCGCCGCTCCCGTGTCCCACATCTGGTACTTCAAGAGCCCCACGAGCTTCCCGATGAGCCGTATGCTCGACATCAAGTCCAAGGACCTCGAGAAGGTTCTGTACTTTGCCAGCTACATCATCACCGAGGTTGACTATGAGGCCCGCGAGGCCGACGCCGACGACCTGCGCGAGGAGCTCGCCGCCGATCTGGAAGAGATCGATGCCGAGTGCGCCCGCCAGATCGAGTCCCTCAAGGAGCAGGGCGACCCCGAGAACTTTGACGAGTTCTCCGACGAGGAGCCGCTGACCCCCGAGGAGATCGCCTCCGGCATCGTCGACATCGAGGAAGAGTGCAAGGACGAGAAGCAGCTCCGCACGGACGCCTTCAACGCCTTCATGAAGCTCACCGAGCGCGACCTCATCTCCGATGAGCCGCTGTTCCGCGAGATGACCCGCTACTACTCCATGTACTTCAAGGGTGGCATGGGTGCCGAGGCCGTCCGCGACCTGCTCGCTGCCATCGACCTCCCCTCCGAGGCCGAGAAGCTCAAGGCCATCATCGCCGACGAGGACTCCCAGAAGCAGAAGCGCGAGAAGGCCGTCAAGCGCCTCGAGGTCGTTGACGCCTTCCTGAAGGGTGGCAACAGCCCCGCGAACATGATCCTGGACGTTATCCCGGTCATTCCGCCCGATCTGCGCCCGATGGTCCAGCTCGACGGCGGCCGCTTCGCCGCGTCCGACCTCAACGACCTGTACCGTCGCGTGATCAACCGTAACAACCGACTCAAGCGCCTGCTCGACCTGGACGCCCCTGCGATCATCGTGAACAACGAGAAGCGCATGCTCCAGGAGTCCGTGGACGCCCTGTTCGACAACGGCCGTCGTGGTCGCCCGGTCTCTGGCCGTGGCGGTCGCCCGCTCAAGTCGCTCGCCGAGGCCCTCAAGGGCAAGCAGGGTCGTTTCCGTCAGAACCTGCTGGGTAAGCGTGTCGACTACTCCGGCCGTTCGGTTATCGTTACCGACCCCAAGCTGCTGCTGCACCAGTGCGGTCTGCCCAAGACCATGGCGCTGGAGCTCTTCAAGCCCTTCGTCATGAAGCGCCTGGTCGAGCTCGGCAAGGTCGAGAACATCAAGGGCGCCAAGCGCGCTATCGACCGTGGTGCCACCTTTGTGTGGGACATCCTCGAAGAGGTCATCGACGGCCGCGTCGTGCTGCTCAACCGTGCACCGACCCTGCACCGTCTGTCCATCCAGGCCTTTGAGCCGGTTCTGGTCGAGGGCAAGGCTATCCACCTGCACCCGCTGGTCTGCTCGCCCTTCAACGCCGACTTCGACGGCGACCAGATGTCTGTCCACGTGCCGCTGTCCAGCCAGGCTCAGGCCGAGGCTCGCGTGCTCATGCTCTCTGCGAACAACCTGCGCTCGCCGGCATCCGGCAAGCCGGTCAACATCCCCTCGCAGGACATGATCATCGGTGTGTACTACCTGACCCAGGTCCGCGACGGTCTGCCGGGCGAGAACCACGTGTTCTCGAGCTTCGACGACGCGCTGCACGCCTATGACTGCCGCTCCGAGGTCGACATGCAGGCCAAGATTCAGGTCCGCGTGTCCGCCGAGAACGCCAATGTCATCAACGAGGACGGCACCCGTATCTTCCGCGTCAAGAACGGCAAGAACGAGTTTGTCGACTACGACGTCACCGGCAACAAGACCGCGCGCTTCGAGACCTCTATCGGCCGCATCATCTTCAACCGCCAGTGCCTGCCCGAAGACTACGAGTTCATGAACTACAAGATGGTCAAGGGCGACGTGGCCAAGCTGGTTGCAGACTGCTGCGATCGTTACCCCGAGGCCAAGGTCGGCCCGATCCTCGACGCCATCAAGTACTCCGGCTTCCACTACGCTACCCGCGCCGGCCTCACCATCTCGGTGTGGGACGCTCTCATCCCTGCCGAGAAGCAGGAGCTGCTCGACCGCGCTCAGGCCAACGTCGACCAGATCAACGAGTACTTCGAGGAGGGCTTCATCAACGAGACGGAGCGCCACATCGAAGTCGTTAACGAGTGGACTGCTTGTACCGATAAGGTTGCAGCGCTCATGCTCGACATGTTCGACGAGGAGAACCCGCTGTACATGATGGCCGACTCCGGCGCCCGTGGTTCTAAGACCCAGCTGCGTCAGCTCGGCGGCATGCGTGGCCTGATGGCAGACATGTCCGGCGAGACGATCGACCTTCCCATTAAGGCGAACTTCCGCGAGGGCCTGCTGCCGCTCGAGTACTTCATTTCGACCTACGGCGCCCGTAAGGGCCTGGTCGATACCGCATCCCACACCTCGGACTCTGGTTACCTGACCCGTCGTCTGGTCGACGTGGCCCAGGACGTCATCGTCCGCGAGGAGGACTGCGGTACGCACGAGGGCGTCACCTACAACCTCATCATCCCCGGCACCACCGACCTCAACACCGACCTCGTCGGCCGTTGCTTCATCGAGGACGTCGTGGCCCCCGATGGCACCGTGCTCTTTGAGCAGGACGGCTACATCGAGAAGGTCGCTGACATCCAGAAGATGGTCGATGCGGGCCTCAAGAAGGTCAAGCTCCGCGCGCTGCTCACCTGCCGCTCCAAGTACGGCGTGTGCCAGAAGTGCTACGGCTGGGATCTTTCCACCCGTCGTCCGGTCGCCATCGGTACCGCGGTCGGCATTATTGCCGCTCAGTCCATCGGCGAGCCTGGTACGCAGCTTACGATGCGTACCATTCACTCCGGCGGCGTCGCTGGCGTCGACGATATTACGCAGGGTCTGCCTACGGTCAGCCGTATGTTCGATATCGTCGGCAACGTCAACGAGAAGATTCTGGGTCGCGAGGCCGAGCTGGCTCCGTACTCCGGTCACCTCTCGATTAAGCCCGAGAAGTCCGAGTACGTGCTGACGCTCACCGACTCCGAGGATCACACCCGTGTCCTCGACGAGCGCCGCGTCCCCGCATCGGTGCGCTTTATGCCCGAGATCGAGGATGGCTGCGAGGTTCGCGCCGGCGACCAGATCACCAAGGGCTTCGTCAACTTCCGCAACCTGCGCAAGCTGACCGACATCGAGTCGACGATGCACACCTTCGTCGAGAGCGTCAAGGACGTCTACACCAGCCAGGGCGTCGACCTGAACGACAAGCACATCGAGGTGCTCGCACGTCAGATGCTGCGTCGCGTTCAGATCACCAACCCCGGTGACTCCAAGTACCTGCTTGGTCAGTACGTCGACCGCTACGAGTTCGCCGACGAGGTCGAGCGCGTTGCCCGTCTGGGCGGTCAGGCTCCCGTGGCCGAGCCCGTCATCTTGGGTACGCTCAAGGTCGCGTCCAACATCGACTCCTGGCTGTCGAGCGCTTCGTTCATCCGTACCGCCGGCGTCCTTACCGAGGCTGCTATTGAGGGCAAGGTCGACCACCTGCTCGACCTTAAGTCCAACGTCATCGTCGGTAAGAAGATCCCGGCTGGTACCGGCCTCAAGCCGTACGCCAACGCCAAACTGACGTATCGCACGGCCGACGGCTATGTCGACATCGACGGTCCGGCTTCGCCCAACGCCAAGTCGCTGCCCGAGTGGGCTCCTGTGGAGCTCAAGGACCTGGACGAGCAGCTCCCGCAGCAGCTCGACTGGGCCGGCTACGACGAGTTCGGCGGTGCTGACGGTTCGTTCACCCGCAACGGCCACACCATCTCTGCTGAGAAGGCTCGCCTGTACCTGTTCGACGACCTGGGCGTGTCGCAGCGCTGGACCAACAAGTTCAGCGAGGTCGGCATCGAGACGGTCGGCGACCTGGTTGGCAAGTCCGAGGAGGATCTGCTGCGCATCGATGGCATCGGTGCCAAGGCAATCGAGGAGCTCCGTGACGGCCTGGAGGCCCACGACCTGCTCTACATCCTCGAGAACAACGACGACGTTGCCGATGAGGAAGACCTCTCGCAGCTGCTGCAGATGGTCTTTAGCCCCGACGGTCCGGACGACATCCTGCTGGGCACCTCCGCCACGCCGACGCATCACGCCGACGCCGACGAGGAGCTCCTGGGCGCCCCGATCGACGACAAGAAGGCTCCCGCCAACGGTGCCATCAACGAGGACATGGCTTCCCTCGACGAGCTGCTCAACCAGCTCGTGGACACCGACGATGCCGAAGAGGCCAAGGACAACGACGAGGAGTAACTAGTTCCGCCGTTCTAACGAACGGCGGCGACCTCCGTCGCTGCGCGGCCCCCAGAGCTACAATCTGTCATTCAAAAGGCAGGGCATGACCAAAAGGTCAATGCCCTGCCTTTTTCATGCCACCTTGTACGCTCTGGGGGCCGCTCGCTTGCGTATGCTCAACCTGTTGCGTTCCGTTGATCCCTTGCCAAAAAGGGACAGGTTTCTTTTGGTAGCTTATTCCTGCTTGAATTTGAAACATTCCGTTTGGTCAAAGCGTATCTATGGTGAGGGCCTCATCGAGAACCATTACCGTCACCGGGAGGTGATTATGGAAGAACAAGCATTTAGACAAGCGGTCAAAGATCACCGGGATGTTGTGTTTCGAATCGCATTGACGTACCTGCGCGATCACGCCGATGCCGACGATGTTGCACAAGACGTCTTTTTTAAGCTGCTCAAAAGCGATACGCATTTTGAAGGCTGGGAGCATCTTCGTCGATGGCTTATCCGGGTCACGATCAATGAATGCAAATCGCTCTTTCGAAAGCCATGGAGGCGTGTGGAGGATATTGAGAACCTGGCCGATTCGCTTTCGACGGCGCAGGAGGAGACCAAGGCGGTCCTATCAGACGTTATGCGACTTCCGGAGCGATTCCGTGTTCCCATCGTGCTCTATTACTATCTGGGCTTCTCGACTTCAGAGATTGCCGAGTTGCTGCATGTGCCAGCCGCGACCGTTCGAACGCGTTTAGCTCGTGGTCGATCGAAGCTCAAATTCATCCTAGAGGAGGGCGACCGTGAAATCCAATCAAATCAAGCAGGCCTTCGAGTCCATCCAAGCCGATAGCGATCTTGCCGACCGTGTTATTGATGCTGCTGCGGGTGAGCCGCTTCATCGAAAGGGCCACGCGAAGCCTCTGTATGTTGCCGTGATCGGATGTCTTGCCGGAGTGCTGGCGACCGGAGGGGTCGCCTACGCCGTCGTCAATTCCAGTTATTTTGCCTCTGCCTGGGGAAACCATGGCAACGGAGAGTCCGTTACCTGGACAAATGGCGGCTCGTCGGGGACGAAATATACCTACACCAGAGAGTTTGGTGATGGTATCGCGCCCCAAAGCTTGGAGGGTTCAGTACAGAAGGTCAATCTGTCCGTCGAGGGCAACGGCTACACACTCGACATTCATGATATGGCTATCGATAAAAACGGTTGCGGTGCCGTGACGTTTACGTTGTCCAATCCAAATGGAGTTAACTACTACAAGCCAGCAGCAGAGACTGGCGAACTTGTTCTCTATGGTGAAGAAGAACAAGGCATCGGCACGCCCGCCATGAACTTTGGCGAGGAATGGGCTGACACACGCTGCACCATTGATAAGGACACATCAAGCGATACTGTCATTAATGGCACGATGTACTTTGCTTCTATGGATCGCGAGCGAGGTTTTCAACATGCGGTCACCTGGAATATCTCGTGGACCGAGGGCGAAGGCGAGGATGCGAAGCCGTTCGAGGCATCGACGCCCGAGTTTAGCGTTGGAGCGTACGTCGATACAAAGGAACTCCGCTCCGGTGACTCGCCTCTTGAGATTAGCCCGTTTTCCATCCAGACGCACATCGATGATTTGGGCTATGAAGCAGTTGATAATAAGCTGACCGTCAGCTACAAGGATGGATCGGAGCAGATTATCGAAGATGACGACGCAGGGGTGTTCAACTTATATTTTTCTTATGCGCGCAATAGCGGAGAGAACATCTGGGTGCCAACGAAGTTGATCGATGTCGACCAAGTGGTCTCAGTAACGCTTGAGGGCACACGCTGCACTTCAACAGGGGGCGCCGAAACGTCGGAACCCTTTACCATCGTCTATTCGTAAGATTTGGGGCCGCTTCCTACTAGGGGAAGCGGCCTATTTTGCGGTAAATGGGCGGTTAAAGCGAGCGACATTCGTCCGATTTTCGGAAGTATGCGGCAAAATCTTGATGGGCCGACCACGCCGTATATGCTCAAGCGCCCTACCTGCTGGTTTGTTATCGCAAAACCCCGGTGTGCTCGGCAGGTCCAGAATTTGCCGCATACTTCCGAAAGCGCCGCCGATTTCCCTATGACAGATGAGGGCGGATCACCGCTGGAGCGCGACGTTTCCGCAGATAAAACCGACCAAAATAAACCTGTCTCTTATTGGCAGGTAACGTTGCCCCGACGAGCGCGTCGGATTTCCGGTCCGGGCGGCCCGCTGTTTAAGTTTGTCGCGAGTTCCGCACGCAAAGGAAAGCACTTAATGTGCTTTCCGTCTTGCGCAGGACTGTAGAGCAGCAAACTTAAACAGCGAGCCGCCCGGGCCGGGGATCCGCCAGCGCGCACAGGAGGGGATTCCTTTTGTGTAGGCTTTGCGGAAATGTGCCAATTTTGGGATACGCCCGGCGGCGTGGTCTGTTGACGGCACAGCTAACGCCACGTATCCTATCGAACTGCGTGTTTCGTAGGGGGATGCTGACCCCTCGATTCAAGCCGTTGCACTTTACAGAAAGCTGGAATCATTCGAGAAGGAGTACGCTTTGCCTACTATTAACCAGCTGGTTCGCCAGGGCCGTCGTTCCGTGCCCAAGAAGTCCAAGAACGCTGCTCTGCAGCACAACTCCCAGAAGCGCGGCGTGTGCACCCGCGTCTTCACCACGAGCCCCAAGAAGCCGAACTCGGCTCTTCGTAAGGTTGCCCGTGTTCGCCTTGTCAACGGCATCGAAGTTACTGCTTACATCCCGGGTGAGGGCCACAACCTGCAGGAGCACTCCATCGTGCTCGTCCGCGGCGGTCGTGTCCGTGACCTCCCTGGTGTCCGTTATCACGTCATCCGTGGCGCCTACGACGCTGCTCCGGTCCAGAACCGTATGCAGGCCCGTTCCAAGTACGGTGCTAAGCGCCCCAAGGCCAAATAAGCCAGATAACGTTTTGATACTTTCGCCGTGTGCCGCCTAAGCGCCGCACGGTAGACACTTAAGGAGATTTCACATGCCGCGTCGTGCAGCAGCTAATCGTCGTGAGGTTCAGC
This sequence comes from uncultured Collinsella sp., assembly GCA_905200715.1. Classification (GTDB taxonomy): domain Bacteria; phylum Actinomycetota; class Coriobacteriia; order Coriobacteriales; family Coriobacteriaceae; genus Collinsella. The sequence continues at coordinate 78,632 of CAJKLK010000001.1, forward strand.
CTGACGCCGTTTACAACAACCGCCTGGTGACTCAGCTCATCAACAAGGTCCTTCTTGACGGCAAGAAGGCCACCGCTGAGCGCATCGTTTACACCGCTTTCGAGATCGTTGCCGAGAAGTCCGAGGGTGGCGACGCTCTCGCTACCTTCAAGAAGGCTATGGACAACGTCAAGCCCACGCTCGAGGTTAAGCCCAAGCGTGTCGGTGGCGCTACCTATCAGGTCCCGATGGAGGTTAACTCCCGTCGTTCCACCGCTCTGGGTATCCGCTGGATCGTCAACTTCTCCCGCGCTCGCAAGGAGAAGACCATGGCCGAGCGTCTCGCCAACGAGATCCTCGACGCCTCCAACGGCCTGGGCGCTTCCGTCAAGAAGCGTGAGGACGTCTTCAAGATGGCCGAGGCCAACCGCGCGTTCTCTCACTATCGTTGGTAAGTTAAGGTAAGGAACTAACATGGCTAAGCCTAAGTACAAGCTTTCCGATACCCGTAACATCGGCATCATGGCCCACATCGATGCCGGTAAGACCACCACGACCGAGCGTATTCTTTACTACACCGGTAAGACCCACAAGATCGGTGAGGTCCATGAGGGTGCTGCCACCATGGACTGGATGGTTCAGGAGCAGGAGCGCGGCGTAACCATTACCTCCGCTGCTACCACGTGCTTCTGGAACAAGGACGGTAAGGACTACCGCATCCAGATCATCGATACCCCGGGCCACGTTGACTTCACCGCCGAGGTCGAGCGCTGCCTGCGCGTCCTCGATGGCGCTGTCGCCGTCTTCGACGCCGTTGCCGGCGTTCAGCCCCAGTCTGAGACCGTTTGGCGTCAGGCTTCTACCTTCAACGTCCCCCGCATCGCCTTCATCAACAAGTATGACCGCGTGGGCGCTGACTTCTTCAACGCTATCGAGACCATGAAGGATCGTCTCGACGCCAACGCCGTGGCCGCTCAGGTCCCGATGGGCGCCGAGGACAACTTCTGGGGCGTCATCGACCTGGTCACCATGACTGCATGGGACTTCAAGGCCGACGAGAAGGGTATGACCTACCCCGAGCCGATGGACGAGATCCCGGCTGAGTTTGCCGACATCGCTGCCACCAAGCGCGAGGAGCTCCTCGACGCTGCTGCCAGCTTTGACGACGAGCTCATGGAGAAGATCCTCATGGAGGAGGACTTCACCGTCGAGGAGCTCAAGGCTGCTCTGCGTAAGGGCGTTCTGGCCAACGAGCTCAACCTCGTCTTCGTGGGCTCCGCCTACAAGAACAAGGGCGTTCAGGAGCTGCTCGACGCTGTCGTCGACTACCTGCCCAGCCCGCTTGACGTCGAGGCCGTCACCGGTACCGATCCGGACACCGGCGAGGAGATTCAGCGTCATCCTTCCTTCGACGAGCCCTTCTCCGGCCTGGTCTTCAAGATCATGACCGACCCGTTCGTCGGTAAGCTCACCTACGTCCGCGTTTACTCCGGCCGCGCCGAGTCCGGCTCCTACGTTGTCAACGCTTCCAACGGTCAGCGTGAGCGCCTCGGCCGCATCCTCGAGATGAACGCCGCCGAGCGTATCGACCGTGACGACGCTGCCGCCGGCGACATCGTCGCTTGCGTCGGCTTCAAGAACTCCACCACCGGTGACACCCTGTGCGCCGAGGGCAAGGAGATCGTCCTCGAGAAGATCGAGTTCGCTAAGCCCGTTATCGACGTTGCCATCGAGCCCAAGACCAAGGCCGAGCAGGACAAGATGTCCCTGGCTCTGACCAAGCTCGCCGAGGAGGACCCGACCTTCCAGGTGTCCACCAACCACGAGACTGGCCAGACCATCATCGCCGGCATGGGCGAGCTGCACCTCGAGATCATCGTCGACCGTCTGCTCCGTGAGTTCAAGGTTGACGCTAACGTTGGTAAGCCCCAGGTTGCCTACCGCGAGACCGCTGGTCACGACGTCGAGAAGGCTGAGGGCAAGTTCGTCCGTCAGTCCGGCGGTCGCGGTCAGTACGGCCACGCCGTCATCAAGCTCGAGAAGATGGAGGAGGGCTTCGGCTACGAGTTCGTCAACGCTATCGTCGGCGGCGTCGTGCCCAAGGAGTACATCCCGTCCATCGACAAGGGCATCCAGGAGGCCCTGAACACCGGTGTTATCGCCGGCTTCCCGGTCCTCGACGTCAAGGTCACCCTGTTCGACGGTTCTTACCACGAGGTCGACTCCTCCGAGGCCGCCTTCAAGATCGCCGGTTCCATGGCTATCAAGGACGCCCTCAAGAAGTCCGATCCGCAGCTGCTCGAGCCGATCATGGCTGTCGAGGTCGAGACCCCCGAGCAGTACATGGGCGACGTTATGGGCAACCTCTCCGGTCGCCGCGGCAAGATCGAGGGCATGGAGGATCGCAAGAACAGCAAGCTCATCCGTGCCAAGGTGCCGCTGGGCGAGATGTTCGGTTACGCTACCGACCTTCGCTCCCAGACCCAGGGCCGTGCATCCTACACGATGCAGTTCGACTCTTATGAGCCCGCGCCCAAGTCCATCGTGGACGAGGTCATGAGCAAGAACGCCTAAGTTCGAGCTCCCTGTTACGTAATCCGCGAGAACATCTCTCGCACTCTTTGGAGGTTTAAGTTGGCTACCCAGAAGATCCGCATTCGCCTCAAGGGCTATGATCACGAGGTCGTCGATCAGTCCGCGAAGCTCATCGTCGAGACCGCTCAGAAGACCGGCGCTCGCGTTTCCGGTCCTGTCCCCCTGCCCACCGAGCGCAACCTGTACACGGTTATCCGCTCGCCGCACGTGAACAAGGACTCTCGTGAGCAGTTCGAGATGCGCACCCACAAGCGCCTCATCGACATCCTCGACCCCACCTCGGGCACCGTTGATTCGCTCATGCGTCTCGACCTCCCCGCTGGCGTCGACATCGACATCAAGCTCTAAGCGATATCGCTCATAGCTTACAGAGCCCCGCTGCCATTACGGTAGCGGGGCTCTTTTGTTTTGAATGATGGTTTGGACTGCCGGGTAATGCTGCCGAGTAGTTGGCTGCGGCGCTTTATTCGCTCAATGGGCGCAATGACGCCTCCTCAAAATGGAAGGATCGCAAGTCGTCTTCTGTCTCGATGCACGCGCGACCAAAGTCGTCGACCGTTTGAAAGATGCCACGCGCCAGCTCGTCCCCAGCGGGGGAACGGGCGATAACGTGATCCTCAATCCAATTGAGATGACCGATATATTCGCCGTGGACCGGCGCGAGCGGTCCGGCGTCTTCTTCCATGGCGTTGAGACGCTCTGCCCATGTGTCTACAGCGTTCACGACCGCGTGATAGACCTCCTTGAGTAGCACATCGACGGCGGGCACATTCTCGTTGAGGTCCGAGAGACCGATTGCCGGCAGGCCGCCATCGGGAACCTCCGAAGGCACATAGTTCACATTGACGCCAATGCCGCAGACGGCGAAAGGTTTGCCTTCGTTATCGCGTGCGGCCTCGACCAGAATGCCGCCGAGCTTGCGTCCTCGCGCGACCAGATCGTTGGGCCATTTGAGGCCAATCTCGTTTGCAAGACCCTGATTTTCGAGCGCCTCGAGCACCGCTAGGCCGCTGACGGCGGCAAGACCAGAGTACTTGGCGGGATCAACACGTGGACGCAGGACAATCGAAAGCAATAGGTTGCCGGCGGTTGAATCCCACTTGTGGCCGCGCCGGCCGCGTCCTGCTGTCTGAGCCCGGGCGGCAAGTCCTGTGCCGTGTGGCGCTCCTTGTTTTCCTGCTTCGAGCAAGTCATCGTTGGTCGATCCGGTTACGTCGACTATCGTTAATTGGGCATCCATAGCGGCTGCTACCTCCTTAATGAATAAGTGAATAACGCAATGGTGTCGAGAGACAGACACAATGTGAAGCCTTTGTCGCATTTGGACAATTTAATGTTAACACGTCAACAACGACTGAAATGCGCTATCCTCTCTTGGTCGATGTAAACACGTCAACAACGCAAAGGAGGTTAGTGATGGGTTTCACGATTCTTGGAACAGGCTCGGCGCTTCCTGCGCGCAGTGTTCCCAATGACGAGCTGTCCGAGTTCCTCGATACCTCGGATGAGTGGATTTTTACCCGCACCGGTATCAAGAGCCGCCACGTCTGCACCACTGAGTCACTCGACGACCTCGCCGTGGCAGCGAGCGAGCAAGCGCTCCAGACGTCCGGAATCGATGCGAGCCAGCTGGATCTTATCGTCTGTTCGACGACGACGGGCGATCATCTCGTTCCTGCCGAAGCGTGCGCCGTTGCTGAGCGCCTGGGTGCCACATGTCCTGCTTTCGACGTTTCGGCGGCTTGTGCCGGCTTCGTATTTGCGCTCGATGTCGCCGAGGGCTATATCGCCCGCGGTCGCGCCAAACACGTGCTGGTCGTTGCAGCCGAGCAGATGACGCGCGCGCTCGATTGGACCGACCGTGCCACGTGCGTGCTTTTTGGCGATGGCGCGAGTGCTGCGGTCATAGAGGCTGGGGGAGAGAATCCCCTTGCTGTTGAGCTTTCGACGTCGCCTGACGTCGAAACGCTGCGCGTCCCCGGATTGGCGGGCTCCTCGCCGTATAAGACGGCGCAGGACCGCGAAAGCGTGCTTTCCATGAACGGCCGTCGCGTCTTCAAGTTTGGCGTCAATGCCATCTGCGACGCGGTCAACAAGCTCGCCTGCGACGCGAGCATCGCGGTCGAGGACATCGACCACTTTGTATTCCATCAGGCTAACGAACGAATCTTGAGCCAGGCAGTCAAGCGCCTAGGTGTGCCGGACGACCGTGTGGTCCGAACGTTGCGTGAAACCGGCAACATCTCGAGCGCCTGTATTCCGCTTGCTCTCGATCGACTGGCAAATACCGGCGCGCTGCACGCGGGCGACACCATCGCCCTGGTCGGATTTGGCGCCGGCTTGGATGTAGGTGGCTATCTACTTCGCTGGAAGTAGTTGCACATAGGAAATGAAAACGCCCCTGGGGCACAAACAAAGGAGAACTACCATGGCAGATCAGAAGACCTTCGAGCGCGTTTGCGACGTTATCCGCGAGACCGCCGGCCTTGACGATGTCGAGATGAAGCCCGAGTCCACGCTCGAGGAGATTGGCCTCGACAGCCTGGGTACCGTCGAGATCCTCGTTGCCGTCGAGGACGAGTTTGGCATTGAGCTCGATACCGAGGAGAACCCCAAGACGGTCGGCGAGTTCGTCGATACGGTCGAGGCGGCATTGGAGAAGTAGTGATGCTCAAGTCTCCTCTCTGCGATCTGCTCGGCATCGAAAAGCCCGTGTTCCAGGGTGGCATGGCCTGGATTGCCGACGCCTCGCTGGCATCTGCCGTGTCCGAGGCGGGCGGCTTGGGCATTATCGCGGCCATGAATGCCGATGCAAACTGGCTGCGCGACCAGATTCACGAGCTGCGCGCCAAGACGGATAAGCCCTTTGGCGTCAACGTTATGCTCATGAGCCCGTTTGTCGACGAGGTCGCACAAGTGGTGATTGATGAGCGGGTGCCCGTTGTGGTGACCGGCGCCGGCAATCCCACCAAGTACATGAAGGCGTGGAACGAGGCGGGCATCAAGGTCATCCCGGTCGTTGCCTCGGTGGCGCTGGCTCGTCTCGTGGCGCGTCGCGGAGCCACTGCCGTGGTTGCCGAGGGCACCGAATCAGGCGGCCATATTGGCGAGACCTCTACGATGGCGCTTGTCCCGCAGGTTGTCGATGCGGTCGATATTCCCGTGGTTGCGGCTGGCGGTATCGCCGATGGCCGCGGTGTGGCGGCCGCCTTTATGCTCGGTGCTGCCGGCGTCCAGGTGGGAACACGCTTTCTGGTCGCAAACGAGTGCACCGTATCCGAACAGTACAAAGAGCTGGTGCTCAAGGCGGGCGACACGTCGACGCGTGCGACTGGTCGCTCGACGGGACATCCGGTTCGCGCCCTCAAGAGCCCCTTCACCAACGCGTATGCCAAGAACGAGGCGGCGGGCGCAAGCCCCGAGGAGCTCGGGGCCATGGGCACGGGCGCGCTTCGTAAAGCCGCAAAGGACGGTAATTACGAAGAGGGCTCGTATTTGTGCGGACAGATTGCCGGCATGGTCAACGAACGCCAGAGCGCACGCGAAATCGTCGACGATCTGGTCGATGGCGCCGAGCACGTCCTGAAGGGTGCGTCCGCATGGGTAGCGTAGCGTTTCTGTTTGCTGGCCAGGGCGCCCAGCACCCCGCGATGGGTGTCGACCTCATTGAAGCATCGCCGGCGGCTGCCGAGGTGTTCGCCATTGCCGACGAGGTGCGCCCGGGGACCAGCGAGCAGTGCCGGAGCGCCTCCAAGGAGGAGCTCTCGCAGACCGAGAACACGCAGCCTTGCGTGTTCGTGCACGACTTGGCAGTCGCCGTCGCCCTGCGCGAGCGCGGCGTGGTGCCTGCCGCTTGTGCGGGATTCTCGCTGGGTGAGGTCGCTGCACTCACCTTTGCGGGGGCATTTGATACGCGAGCGGGTTTTGAGCTCGTATGTGAGCGCGCGGCATTGATGGCCACGGCGGCCGAGCGTCACCCCGGCGGCATGCGCGCCGTCATCAAGCTCGATGCGGCGCAGGTCGAGGGCCTGGCAAAACAGGCAGGCGAGGACTGCTGGCCGGTCAACTACAACAGTCCGCAGCAGACGGTTGTTGCCGGGGCGCCCGAGGCGCTGCAGGAGCTCGACGCCCTGGTAAAAGAGGCTGGCGGCCGCGCTATGAAAGTCGCGGTGTCGGGTGCATTCCATAGCCCCTATATGGCTGAGGCGACCTGTGGCCTTGCTGCATATATCGAGGCCGGTCTCGCGCCGTCCCCGCTGCTGATTCCTGTTATGGCAAATATGACAGCGGCGCCCTATCCGGCCGACCCGCAGACGGCATCGGAGGTGCTGGCCAACCAGGTGAGCCATGCCGTGCGCTGGGTCGACACGCTGCATACTCTGCAGGATCAAGGCATCGACACGTTTATTGAGGTCGGCCCCGGCAAAACGCTGTCCGGCCTGGTCAAGCGTACGTTGAGCGACGTTCGCGTGTATACGTGCGAAACGGCCGAGCAGGTCGCGGCTATTGCCGACGAGCTCGCATAGTCCACAGGGCTGTAACCCGAAAGGAATGACATGGGCAATTTGAACAACGGCGCGCTCGAGCGCAACGACTCACGTCGCGTGGCGCTGGTCACGGGCGGCTCGCGCGGCATCGGTCGCGCTTGTGCCGTGGGCCTGGCGGAGGATGGCTACGATATCGCCGTCGTCTATGCCGGCAGCGTCGATGCGGCGCGCGAGACGTGCGAAGCCTGCGAGGCGGCTGGCGCCACGGCGCGCGCATATCAATGCGACGTGGCCGACCCCGATGCCGTCAACGCATGCGTGGAGACAGTCCTTAACGGCTTTGGCTCCATTTGGGCGCTTGTCAACAACGCCGGCATCACGCGCGACGGCCTGCTCATGCGTATGGGCGATGACGCCTTCGACCGCGTGCTCGATGTCAATCTCAAGGGCACGTTCAATATGACGCGCGCGCTCACCAAGACCTTTATGCGCCAGCGCGGCGGTTGCGTCATCAACATGAGCTCGGTCGTGGGCCTGATGGGCAATGCCGGGCAGGCCAACTACGCTGCCTCCAAGGCGGGCGTCATCGGCCTGACCAAGGCGGTGGCGCGCGAGCTTGCGCCCCGCGGCGTACGAGTAAACGCGGTCGCACCCGGGTTTGTCGAGACCGATATGACGGCAAAGCTCTCGGAGAAGGTCCGCGCGGCGTGCGAGGAGCAGATTCCCCTTAAGCGCATGGCGCGCCCCGAGGAAGTGGCCGGCGTGGTGCGCTTTTTGGCGAGTGATGCGGCTGCCTACATTACGGGCGAGGTCGTGCGCGTCGACGGCGGAATGGCGATGTAGAAACCAGGGCTGAAGAACGGCTTGAATGAGGAGACCAAGATGGAACAGAGAGTTGCAATCACCGGCATCGGTGCCGTATCGCCGCTCGGCAACACCGCGCTTGCCACCTGGGCGGCCATGTGCGCCGGGACCTGTGGCATCGGCCCGATTACGCACTTCGATACGGATGCGTTTGCCGTCAAGGTGGCGGCCGAGGTCAAGGGCTTTGACGGCAACGACTACTTTGGCAAGCACGATGCCAAGCACCTGGACCCCTGCGTTCAGTTTGCACTGGCGGCGTCGGACGAGGCCATGCACGATGCGGGCTTTGATATCGAAGGCGCCATCGATCACGAACGCCTGGGCGTCTACGTGGGTTCAGGCGTGGGCGGCATGCAGACGCTCGTCGATAACGTCCACACGATCGCCGATCGTGGGCCCCGCCGCGCATCGCCTTACATGATTGCGATGATGATCCCCAACATGGCATCGGGCAATATCGCGATTCGCCACAAGGCAAAGGGCCCGACCCTGCCCGTCGTGACTGCCTGCGCGACTTCTGCCCATGCGGTAGGCGAGGCGTTCCGCGCCATTAAGCACGGCTATGCCGATGCGATTCTCGCCGGCGGTACCGAGGCCGCAATCATCCCCGATGCCGTTGCGGGTTTTACGTCCTGCCGCGCGCTCACCACTAATCCTGACCCGTCGACGGCATGCCGTCCGTTCGATGCGAATCGCGACGGCTTTGTGATGGGCGAGGGCGCCTGCGTGCTGGTGCTCGAGAGCATGGAACATGCGCAGGCGCGCGGGGCGCACATTTATGCCGAGGTCGTGGGCTACGGCAACACCGATGATGCCTATCACATCACGAGTCCCGATCCCGAGGCTGCCGGCATTGCCCGCGCGATATCGCTGGCGGTGGCCGAGGGCGACGTCAAGCCTTCCGAGGGCCTCTACATCAATGCCCACGGCACCTCGACCAAGCTCAATGATTCGTCTGAGACGGCGGGCATTAAGCGAGCGCTCGGCGAGGACGCGGCGCGCGCCGCACATGTCTCGTCGACCAAGTCGATGACCGGCCACATGATCGGTGCTACGGGTGCCATCGAGGTCATGGCCTGTGCCATGGCGCTCGAGCAGGGCGTGGTGCCCCCGACCATTAACTACCACACGCCCGATCCCGCCTGCGATCTTGACTACACGCCTAATCGAGCGGTTCGCGCCGACCTTACCTGGGCGCTTTCGACCAACCTGGGCTTTGGCGGGCACAACGCCGCCATCGCGCTGCGTAGATATACGAGGAGCTAGAGCATGGATTCCAAAAGACTTGCCGAGATAGCCGATGTTATGGAAGACCGCGGCCTCACGCGCGTGCGCGTTGAGGAGCCCGATGGCACCGCGGTCGAGCTCGAGCGCGCGAGTGCGGCGCAGCCGGTTGCCGTGCCCATGCCCATGCCGAGCGCCATGGCCGCTCAAGTTGCAGCTCCCACAGTCGCGCCCGCCGCGCCGGAACCCACCGCGCAGGCACCTGCCGCCGCGCCGGAGCCCAAGGGCACCGAGGTGACTGCTCCCATGGTCGGCGTTTTCTATGCTGCCCCGGCGCCGGGCGACGAGCCGTTTGTGCACGTGGGCTCCAAGGTCAAAGCCGGCGAGACCCTCTGCATCATCGAGGCCATGAAGGTTCTCAACGAGGTGACGGCAGAGGCGGATGGCGAGGTGCTCGAGATCTGCGTGGCCGACGGCGATCTCGTGGAGTTTGGCAGCTGCCTCATGAGGATCGGATAGGTGATATCCATGAACAAAGAAGAGCTCAAGAAGCTGTTGCCGCATCGCGAGCCGATGCTATTGCTCGACGAAGCCGAGCTGGTGGGCGACGAGGCCCACGGCAAGATCACGATTACGGGCGACGAGTACTTTTTGCAGGGGCATTTTCCAGGAAACCCGGTCGTTCCCGGCGTGATTCAGTGCGAGATGCTCGCCCAGAACTGCTGCGTGCTGCTGATGGGCGATGAGGAGGCGCGCGTCGCGACGCCGTTCTATACGAGTCTGGACAAGGTGCGCTTTAAGCGTCCGGTACGCCCGGGCGACACGGTGGATCTGGTGTGCTCCATCACGCGTGCGCGCGGGCCGTTCCGCTTTGCGACGGGTACTGCGAGCGTCAACGGTGAGGTGTGCTGCCGCGCCGATATGTCCTTTGCACTCATGCACGAAAGTTAAGGAAGGCTTCATGTTCGACAAAGTGCTCATCGCCAACCGCGGCGAGGTCGCGGTCCGTGTTATCCGCGCGTGCCGCGATATGGGCATCAAGACCGTCGCCGTCTACTCCACGGCCGATACGGACGCACTGCACGTGCAGCTTGCCGACGAGGCGTATTGCATTGGCGGCCCGCGTCTTGCCGAGAGCTACCTCAACGACGATGCTGTGCTCACCTGTGCCGTGAAGTCGGGGGCAAAGGCGATCCATCCTGGCTACGGTTTCTTTTCCGAGAAGGCGAGCTTCGTGCGCGATTGCGACAAGTACGGTCTGGCGTTTGTTGGCCCCTCGGCCGAGGTCATCGACAGCATGGGCGACAAGGACGCCGCACGCCGAACGGCTGCCGCGGCGGGCGTGCCCATCGTTCCGGGCTGCGATTTGCTCAAAAGCCCCGAGGAGGCGACGGCCGAGGCCGAGCGCATCGGCTGCCCCGTGCTCATCAAGGCGCGCGCGGGCGGCGGCGGTCGCGGTATTCGCAAGGTCGAGCGCGTGGAAGACGCGGCAAAGGCCTTTATTGAAGCACGTGCCGAGGGCGAGGCCGTTTTTGGCGACGGCGAGTGCTACATGGAGAAGTTCGTCGCGCCGGCGCACCACGTCGAGGTGCAGATTATGGCCGATAAGCAGGGCCATGTGTTTTCGCTCGGCGAGCGCGAGTGCTCGGTGCAGCGCCGCAACCAAAAGCTGATCGAGGAGAGCCCCGCGCCGTGCCTCGACGGACGCGATGATATTCGCGCGCGCATGCACAAGGCCGCGCGCGACCTGGCTCGTGCCGTTGGCTATGAGGGCGCCGGAACCATTGAGTTTCTGTACTCAGATGACGGCAATTTCTACTTTATGGAAATGAACACGCGCTTGCAGGTGGAGCATCCGGTTACGGAGTTTGTGACCGATACCGATTTGGTCAAGTGGCAGCTGCGCGTGGCCGCCGGCCAACCTCTGCCCTTTGAGCAGGAGGATGTGCCGGTGCACAACCACGCTATGGAGTGCCGCATCAATGCTGAAACGCCGGACTTTCTACCGTCATGCGGAACGATAACCGCGTTGCGTGTGCCGGGTGGTCCGCGCGTGCGCTGGGATTCCGCCATGTTTACCGGAGCGAAAGTTCCGCCGTACTACGACTCCATGCTCGGCAAGCTCATCGTGTGTGCGCCCACGCGTGACGGCGCCATTCGCAAGATGCGCTCGGCCCTGGGCGAGCTCGTGATCGAGGGTGTGAGCGAGAACAGCGAGCTTCAGCTCGACGTACTGGCAAACGACGAGTTCTTGTCGGGCATGTATCACACCGATCTGATGGGGCATCTCTATGCTGATGAATAGAAAAGCGAAGACGGTCAATGTCCTTGAGGGGCCGATCACCGAGTCGTGCGCCGAGTTTCCCGCGCGCCACGTGTTTATCAAGTGCCCGGAGTGCCGCCGTGTGATCGATGAGGCACGCCTGCACGACAACCTCGAGGTCTGCCCCCGTTGCGGCAAACACTTTCGCGTGAGCGGTCGCGCGCGCATGCGCATGACGGTCGACGAGGGCACGTTTGAGGAATGGGATGCCAATCTGGCGTCAGAGGACTTTCTCTCGTTTCCCGGCTATGCCGACAAGCTCAAGAGCGTGAGCGAACGTTCGGGCGAGCGCGATGCCGTTGTGTGCGGCAGGGGCAAAATCTGCGGCTGCGATACCGCGCTCTTCTTTATGGACGCCAACTTTATGATGGGCTCGATGGGTTCCGTGGTGGGCGAGAAGATCTGTCGCGCATTTGAGCGTGCGACCGAGTTGGGGCTGCCGGTTGTTGGCTTTACCGTATCGGGCGGCGCCCGCATGCAGGAGGGCGTGACCTCGCTTATGCAGATGGCCAAGATCTCTGCGGCGGTTAGGCGCCACAGCGAGGCGGGCGGCCTGTATATCACGGTGCTCACCGACCCCACGACCGGCGGCGTAACCGCGAGCTTTGCCATGGAGGGCGACATTATCCTGGCCGAGCCCGATGCTCTGACGGCATTTGCCGGCCCGCGCGTGATCGAGCAGAACATGCACAAGCGCCTGCCCAAGGGATTCCAGCGCTCCGAGTTTTTGCTGGAGCACGGCTTTTGCGATGCCGTTGTTCCGCGTGGCGAGATTGCGCTCACGGTAGGCGAGCTGCTGGCGCTGCACGAAGGGCACGCGCCCGGCCTGGGGGCACCGCATGAAATCGTGCATGCGGGTCGCCGCGGCAAAAAGCTGGGACACTTGTTTAAGCGCTCGGCGGCACCAAAAACCGCGCTCGAGATTGTCAAGCAGACCCGCTCGGCAGATCGCGTCACGGCGGGTGAGATGATCTCGCTGGGCCTGGATGGATTTGTGGAGCTGCACGGCGACCGTTACTTTGGCGACGACGCCGCTGTGGTGGCTGGCATTGGCTGGAAAGACGGACGCCCCGTAACGGTCATCGCCATCGAGCGCGGCACCACGACCAAAGAGCGTATGCGCCGCAACTTTGGCATGGCGCATCCCGAGGGTTACCGCAAAGCGCGTCGTCTGATGCGCCAGGCCGAAAAGTTTGGTCGACCGGTTCTGTGCCTGGTCGATACTTCGGGTGCGTTTTGCGGCATCGGTGCCGAGGAGCGCGGCCAGGGCGAGGCGATTGCTCAGAATCTCATGGAGATGAGCGGCCTTAAGACGCCGATTGTCTCGGTGGTGACAGGCGAGGGCGGCTCTGGCGGCGCGCTGGCGCTGTCCGTGGCCGACCGCATCCTGATGCTCTCGAGCTCGGCCTATTCGGTCGTGAGCCCCGAGGCCTGTGCGTCGATCCTGTGGAAGGATACCGAGCGCGCGAATGAGGCCGCCGAGGCGCTTAAGCTCACGGCCCCCGATCTGTTTGCGCTCGGCATCATCGACGGCATTGTTGACGATAGGGGCCTGTCGCATGAGGAGATCGCCGGTGCCGTCATGTCCTCGGCATTTGATGCCTTTGATACGCTTGAGCAGCTCGACGACGCGACCCTCACAAACCTCCGCTACGAAAAGTACCGCGCAATCGGTCAGTACCGCACGATGTGACAAAGGGACAGTCCGCATGTAACATTGGGAAAGGCGTTCCATGTCACAAGTTTCTAACACTTCGTTTACAACGACGGTCTCATCAAACGCCATGGCCGTGGTGGACTATCTGTCCAAAAGCATGATGTCGGCGCTGCCGTTTATTGTCTGCGCGGCGTTGTTCCGCACCGTCGCCGTCATTATGGGCGAAGGCATGCTGGGCCTGTGGTCTGCCGATTCCGAAATCTATCGCCTGTTCTACAGTTGGCTCTATAACGCCGGCTACTACTTTTTGCCCATTTATCTTGGTTGGGCGGCCGCCCGCCAGCTCGGTTGCTCGGAGCAGCTGGGTATGATGCTGGGCGGCGTATTGATTGCGCCCGATCTGCTTAAGCTCGTCGATGCCGCATCGACGACGGGGGCATCGATGACTTCCGTGTATGGTCTGCTTCCCGCGCCGGTCAACGATTACACGACGACTGTTATTCCGGTTCTCATCTCGGTGCCCGTGCTATGGCGCGTGGAGTGTTTCTTTCAGCGCGTTATCCCTAAGGCCGTGGCGTTTTCGTTCGTTCCGTTTGCGACCATGCTTGTCATGGTTCCGGTTTCGCTGTGTATCACGGCGCCGGCGGGCAGCTATCTGGGCATGCTGTTGGGCCAGCTTATGTTTATGCTTGGCAATTCCGGTGGCATCGTGTCGCTGCTCACGCTCATGGGGCTTGCCGCGGGCTGGGAGTTCCTAAAGATCGCGGGCGTCAGCAACGTCGTCCTATCGCTCGCCTATGCGCAGTTTATGAGTGTGGGAACGGATTCGTGCATCCTGATCGCCGCGACGATGGCGACGTTTGCCGTTTGGGGCATGCCCTTTGGCGCGTCGCTCCGCGTTGCGGATAAGGACGAGAAGGCGCTCATGCTGGGCTACTCGATCTCGGGCGTACTTGGCGGCGTAAGCGAGCCGGCGCTGTACGGTTGCGGCTTTAAATATGGCAGGCGTCTGACGTGCATGGCCATTGGCGGCGCCGTCGGAGGCCTTGTTGCGGCCGTGGGCCACGTTACGGCCTATACCATCGGCATGACGAATGTCCTCATGGTCATTGGCTTTGCCACGGGCGGCATCTCGAACCTGCTGCGGTGCTGCGCTGCCGGCGGTGTGGCATTTGCGGTGTCTGCGGCGCTGAGCTACTGCTTTGGTGCAGTGCCGGCGAAGGGGCAGGCGGCAGAAGACGAAGCCGATTTGCCCGAAACAGTGGCGAGCGCTGCTGAAGTAAGCGCATAAACCTGTGCGACAAAGGACGATTCCTTTGTCATGTTCCAAGGCCGTGGCTCGTGTGGGTTGCGGCCTTTTTGTATCTGGAGGACAAAGTGGCTACACTACAATCCGTTTGAGCAATAGATATATATAGGTAGTACCGTGGGGACTGATGAGGATGGTCGAGTGGATTGTTCGTCGTGCGCAGGGCGACCGTGCGCGCGTGGGCACGTTGACGGGCGTGGTGTGCATTCTCGCCAATGTGGCACTATGCGCTGCGAAGGGCGCAATTGGTGTGCTGTCAGGATCGGTTTCGATTGTGGCGGATGCCATGAACAACCTGTCCGACGCCAGCTCGAACATCGTGAGCGTGCTTGGCTTTAAGCTGGCGAGCAAGCCGGCCGACCCCGAGCATCCTTACGGCCACGGTCGCTACGAGTATCTCTCGGGTCTGGTCGTGGCGGCACTCGTGCTGTTGATTGGCGTTGAGCTGGTGAAGTCCTCGGTCGAGCGCGTCATCCACCCCGAACCTGTCGAGTTCTCGCTTGCCCTGGTGGCAGTTCTAGTGCTTTCGATGGTCGTAAAGCTGTGGATGGCGGCCCTCAACCAAAAGCTCGGTGACCGCATTGAGTCCGAGACGCTGCATGCGACCGCGCAGGATTCCAAGAACGATGTCCTTGCCACGGGCGCCGTGTTAGCGTGCGCAATTGTTTCGCAGGTGACGCACATCAATCTTGACGCATGGGTCGGTCTTGCCGTTGGCGCCTATATTGGCTGGAGCGGCTTTGAACTTATTCAAGATACGGTGAGCCCGCTTTTGGGCCAGGCGCCCGACCCCAAGTTGGTCAAGCACATTCGAGACAAGATCATGAGCTACCCCGGCGTTTTGGGCGTCCACGACCTGATGGTTCACGACTACGGCCCGGGCAGGAAGTTCGCAAGCGCTCACGCCGAGATGGCAGCCGAGGCCAGCCCGCTGGAAAGTCACGACACGCTCGATAACATCGAGCAGTCGTTTAGGAACGAAGACGGTATGATCGTCACGCTCCATTACGACCCCATCGTGACCGACGATCCCAAAGTGGCGAGCATGCGCTTGCGCATCAACGCTATGGCTCAAGAGATCGATAGCCGCCTTTCGATTCATGATTTGCGCTGTGTGCCGGGTCCTACGCACACCAACGTGATCTTTGACTGCGTGCGTCCCTCGGATCTGCAGATGAGCGCCGAAGACGTAAAGCACGCGTTGGCGAAACGTGTCGAATCCGAATATCCCAAGTCGATTGCCAAGATTACGATCGACGAAGACTACGTAGGGCATACCCACGAGTAGGGCTGTGCCGATAAAGCAAGTTATACAGAAGGGGAGAGCATGAAGCGTCTATATCTACTCCGCCACGGTCAGACAGAATTCAACGTTAAAAAGCTGGTCCAGGGCCGCTGCGATTCTCCGTTGACCGACCTGGGCCGCAAGCAAGCGGGAATGGCGGCCGCATGGCTCAAGGACCACGGCGTCGTTCCCGACAAAGTGGTCTCTTCGCCCTTAGGCCGAGCCATGGACACGGCAAGTCTCGTTGCAACCGAACTCCTCGGCCCGGATGCAGCAGTCGAGCCCTGCGAAGGCATCATCGAGCGCAGCTACGGCACCTTCGAAGAAGGCCCCCACGACGCGCTGCCCACCGACGTCTGGGATCCAGGCGAGGACTTGGTTCCCTTTGGAGGAGAAGGAAGTCATGCCCTGCAGGAGCGCATGGTAGGCACCCTCACCAATCTCATGGGCGCCAAAGGCATCGAAACCCTCCTAGCAGTAAGCCACGGCAGCGCCAGCCGCCAATTCATCAAGGCTGCAGCCCCAGAGGACTTCGAGCTCCCAACAAAACTCCCCAACTGCGCCATCATGATCTTCGATTTTGATGAGGCGCGAGAAGAGGACGATACGCTCCAGTGCAAGTTCACCTTGCAGCAAATTGTGGATCCCCAACAAAGTAATTAGCTGAGCGAGCAAGGTTTAGCAGACATCAACGTGGCGTTCCCAGTGTGCGGCGGAGGGGGCGGGCCTGAGACATATTAAGGTTGTCGCGAGTTCCGCACGAACAGGAGAGCACTTAATGTGCTCTCCGTCGTGAGCAGGACTGTAGAGCAGCAAACTTAATATATTTCGCCGCCCCTCTGCCAGGCCCAGGCGACTCCACGCACTTTACCTGCGTAAACAATGTGAGTGAAATATGAATCTCGATGGATACGCCCGCAGCCGTGTATACTAAACAGCTGTGTGAAACCAGGGGAGTATTCTGGCTGGACAAAATGCCTGCTTAATAGGGTTGTCAGGTAGTCCGGGCGAAATACAAGGCTGGGGAGCACGTCGTGTAAGTAGTGGTCCTCTAGGGGCGTACGCTCGGTGGTGTACGCATTGTCCCAAGACCACGCGAGAGTTGGGATCATATCTTGATCAGCATGATTCTCGGCCGCAAGATTGGCATGACCCAGGTTTGGGACGAGGACGACAACGTCGTTCCCGTCACGGTCATCCAGGCTGGCCCCTGCGCTGTCTCGCAGGTTAAAACTCAGGCAACCGACGGCTATGACGCCGTCCAGATCGGTTTCGGCGACATCAAGGCCAAGAACGTGAACAAGCCCATGGCTGGTCACTTCGCCAAGGCTGGCGTCGAGCCTGTCCGCTTCCTTCGTGAGGTCCGCGTCGAGAACGGCGAGGAGCACAAGGTCGGCGAGGTCGTCACCGTCGCTGATTTCGCTGATGTCGAGAAGGTCGACGTCATCGGTACCTCCAAGGGTAAGGGCTTCCAGGGTCGCATCAAGCGCTGGGGTCAGCGCCGCGGTCCTATGACGCATGGTTCTCACTTCCAGCGTCACCCCGGTTCTATCGGTCAGTGCGCCTATCCTGCGCGCGTCCTCAAGGGCGTCAAGATGGCCGGTCACATGGGTAACGAGCGCGTTACCGTCAAGAACCTTTCCGTTGTCCGCATCGATGCCGAGCAGAACCTCATCTTGGTCAAGGGCGCTGTCCCGGGTGCCAAGAATGGTCTCGTCGCCATCCGTATGGCCTAAGGGCCCAGCCCATTTAGCCCAGCGTCATACCAAGGAGAACACTTAAATGGCAAAGTTTGAAGTAAAGAACAGCGAGGGCAAGAAGGTCGCCGAGGCCGAGCTCGCCGCTGAGGTGTACGGCATCGAGCCGAACATCCACGTTATGCACCACATCGTCAAGTGCCAGATGGCCTCTTGGCGTCAGGGCACCCAGTCCGCTAAGGGCCGCTCTGAGGTTTCCGGTGGCGGCAAGAAGCCTTGGCGTCAGAAGGGCACCGGCCGTGCCCGCCAGGGTTCCATCCGTGCTGCCCAGTGGCGTCACGGTGGCGTTGTCTTCGCCCCCAAGCCCCGTTCCTACGCTAAGCGTATGAACAACAAGGAGGTCAAGCTGGCTATGCGCTCCGCGCTGTCCGCCAAGCTGGCCGATGGCGAGCTCGTGCTCGTCGACGACTACGGCTTCGAGAAGCCTTCCACCAAGGCTGCCGTTGCCATGCTCAAGGCTCTCGGCCTTGAGGGCAAGCGTCTGACCATCATCGTTCGCGATGAGGACGTCAACGCCTACCTGTCGTTCCGCAACATTCCCAAGACGTTCATCATCACTGCCGACGAGGCCAACACCTACGGTCTCGTCAATAACAACGCCGTGCTGATGCCCGCCGACATCGCCGCTCACTTCGGGGAGGTGCTTGCATAAATGACCGCCCACGAGATCATCATCCGTCCGATCGTGTCCGAGCGTTCCTTCTCCGGCATGGAGCTGAACAAGTACACGTTCGAGGTCGCCAAGGATGCTAATAAGTATCAGATCAAGGACGCTGTCGAGGAGATCTTCGGCGTCAAGGTCGTTCGCGTGAACACCCTGACGGTCAAGCCCAAGACCAAGCGCGTGCGCTATGTCGCCGGCAAGACCCGTTCTTGGAAGAAGGCCATCGTCACGCTGGCCGAGGGCGACACCATCGAGGTCTTTGGCAACCAGGCCTAAGACTCGCTGCTGTTGAGTGAGCTCATGCCTCCCAAATAGGGGAGGCGAGAGCTCAAGGTTTTGGGCGTATAAAATGGACACGCCCGGAACCGTGTATACGTCCGGTGTCATCGCACCCGAGGCAGAACCTCGAATCCCTGTCTGCGATGGCTAACGGATTCCTATTGAAAGGGATTGTAATGGCTGTAAAGCACCTTAAGCCGACCTCCGCTGGTAGGCGTTGGCAGACGATCTCCGATTTCTCCGAGATCACCTGCACCAAGCCCGAGAAGTCTCTTCTCGAGCCCCTGCCCAAGAAGGCCGGTCGTAACAACAACGGCCGCATCACCACCCGCCACCAGGGCGGCGGCGTGAAGCGTCGTTACCGCGTGATCGACTTCAAGCGCAACAAGGACGGCGTGCCCGCCAAGGTTGCCACGATCGAGTACGATCCGAACCGTTCCGCTCGCATCGCTCTGCTGCACTACGCTGACGGTGAGAAGCGCTACATCCTGGCCCCCAAGGGCCTCGAGGTCGGTCAGACCATCATGTCCGGTTCTGACGCCGACATCAAGCCGGGCAACGCTCTGCCCCTCGCCGACATCCCCGTCGGTACGCTCATCCACGCCGTCGAGTTCCAGCCGGGCAAGGGCGCTGCTATCGCCCGTTCCGCCGGTAACTCCTGCCAGCTGATGGGTAAGGAGGGCAAGTACGCTATCGTCCGTATGCCTTCCTCCGAGATGCGCCGCATCCTCGTTACCTGCCGCGCCACCGTCGGTGAGGTCGGCAACGCCGATCACGCCAACATCGTCATCGGCAAGGCCGGCCGTAAGCGTCACATGAACGTGCGCCCGACCGTCCGCGGTACCGTCATGAACCCTGTCGACCACCCGCACGGCGGTGGCGAGGGCAAGAACCACACCTCTGGTCGTCCCTCTGTTACCCCCTGGGGTAAGCCGACGAAGGGCCTTCGTACGCGCAAGAAGAAGAAGGTCTCGAACCAGCACATCATTCGTCGCCGTAAGAAGTAATTTCGGATACCGAGTTTTAGGAGAAAGCACTTATGAGCAGAAGTCTCAAAAAGGGCCCGTTCGTGGAGACTCGCCTTCTCTCGCGTATCACCGCGATGAACGAGGCTGGCAAGAAGGACGTCGTGAAGACCTGGTCCCGCGCGTCCACCATCTTCCCCGAGATGGTTGGTCACACCATCGCCGTCCACGACGGCCGCAAGCATGTGCCCGTGTATGTTACCGAGTCCATGGTTGGTCACAAGCTCGGCGAGTTCGCGCCGACTCGTACGTTCCGTGGCCACAAGGCCAAATAGGGGGTTAACCGTAAATGGCAACTAAGTCTATTGAAACTGAGGCCACCGAGGTTCGCGCCGTCGCTAAGTACGTGCGTGTTTCCCCCAGCAAGGCCCGCCTGGTGGTCGATCTGATCCGCCGCAAGCCTGTCGCTCAGGCCTTCGACATCCTCCACTTCTGCGACCGCGCCGTCGCCGTGGATGTCGAGAAGGTTCTCCGTTCCGCCGTTGCGAACGCCGAGAACAACAACGGTCTGCGTGCCGACAACCTGGTTGTCGCCGCTGCCTATGTTGACGAGGGTCCGACGCTTAAGCGCATCCGTCCCCGCGCCAAGGGTTCCGCTTCTCGCATTCTGAAGCGTACTTCCCACATCACCGTCGTCGTTGCTCCTCGAAAGGAGGCGTAAAGCTGTATGGGTCAGAAAGTCTACCCCACCGGCTTCCGTCTTGGCATCACCGAGAACTGGCGCTCCCGCTGGTTCGCAGAGAAGGATTACGCTAAGACCCTCGGTAACGATCTCGAGATCCGCAAGTACCTCGAGAAGCGTCTTTCCCGCGCAGCTGTCTCCCGCGTCGAGATCGAGCGCGCTGGCGACAAGGTGAAGGTCATCATCCTCACCGCTCGCCCCGGCGTTGTCATCGGTAAGAAGGGTGCCGAGATCGATACCCTCCGCACCGAGCTCGAGAAGGTCGCTGGCGTCTCCAAGGGCCAGCTCTCCGTCGACGTTGTCGAGATCAAGCGCCCCGAGCTCGACGCCAACCTCGTTGCTCAGTCTATCGCCGAGCAGCTCGAGGGCCGCGTTGCCTTCCGTCGCGCTATGCGCAAGGCTGTCCAGTCTGCCCGCAAGGCCGGCGCTAAGGGCATCCGTATCCAGTGCTCCGGTCGTCTCGGCGGTGCCGAGATGGGCCGTCGTGAGTGGTACCGCGAGGGTCGCGTGCCTCTGCACACCCTCCGTGCCAAGATCGACTACGGCACGGCTGTCGCCAGCACCACCATGGGCGCTTGCGGCGTGAAGGTCTGGATCTACCTGGGCGAGAAGCTCCCGGGCCAGCCTGTTCCCAACCCTGCACTCGAGGGCTCTTCCCGTCCTCGTCGTCGTAACTCCGAGAGGAGGGGTCAGTAGTGCTTGCCCCTAAGCGTATTCTTCACCGCAAGGTGCAGCGTGGCTCCATGAAGGGCCAGGCCAAGGGTAATACCGAGCTGCATTTCGGCGAGTTTGGTATCCAGGCTCTCGAGGCCCATTGGATCACCAACCGTCAGATCGAGGCTGCTCGTATTGCCATGACCCGCTACATGAAGCGTGGCGGTCGTGTCTACATCACGATCTTCCCCGATAAGCCCATCACCAAGAAGCCTGCCGAGACTCGCATGGGTTCTGGTAAGGGTAACCCCGAGGAGTGGGTGGCCGTTGTCAAGCCCGGCCGCATCATGTTCGAGGTCAAGGGCGTGCCCGAGGAGGTCGCTCGCGAGGCTCTGCGTCTTGCTCAGCACAAGCTCCCCATCAAGACCAAGATTGTGGTTGCCAAGAACGCTGAGCAGCGCATCGAGAAGGAAATGGCTGAGGAGGCCGCTCTCGAGGCCAAGTGGGCTGCTGAGGACGCCGCCGCCGCCAAGGAGGAGAACTAATGAAGCCCGCAGAGATTCGTGAGCTCTCGGACGCTCAGCTTGTTGAGAAGCTGAAGGAAATGCGCGCCGAGCTCTTTAACCTTCGTTTCCAGATGGCTACCAGCCAGCTGGACAACACCGCTCGCGTCAACACCGTGAAGAAGGACATCGCTCGCGTCCTCACGGAGCAGCGCGCCCGCGAGATCGCAGCGGAGAAGTCCGCTGTCGCCGAGTAGGACCTAAGGAGAGAACATGACTGATTCGCGTAACACGCGTAAGGTCCGTACGGGTGTCGTTACCTCCGTCTCCGGTGCCAAGACCATTGTCGTCACCGTCACCGAGCGCAAGCGTCACGCCAAGTACGGCAAGATGATGACCAGCTCCAAGAAGCTGCACGCTCACGACGAGGAGTGCACTGCTGGCGTGGGCGATACCGTCCGCGTTATGGAGACCCGTCCTATGTCCAAGATGAAGCGTTGGCGCCTCATCGAGGTCGTCGAGCGCGCTAAATAAGCAGTCGCTCTTACGACTTGTACGTTTCCGAAGATGTGCGTATGCCTGGCTTGCATACCACAGGCTGTATAAAGGCTGCGCACCTCTCTTCGGTTCTTAGTTCGGAGGAACATCTACCATGATTCAGATGCAAACCATGCTGAACGTCGCCGACAACTCCGGCGCTCGCAAGATTCGCTGCATCAAGGTGCTTGGCGGTTCCAAGCGTCGTTATGCAGGCATCGGCGATACGTTCATCGGTGCTGTCCAGGAGGCTACCCCTGGCGCTAACGTCAAGAAGAAGGACGTTGTCCGTTGCGTCGTCGTTCGCACCGTTAAGGAGATCCGCCGCAAGGATGGCTCCTACATTCGCTTTGATGAGAACGCCTGCGTTGTCATCAACAACGATGGTTCGCCCGTCGGCACCCGTATCTTCGGGCCCGTCGCTCGCGAGCTTCGTGACAAGAAGTACATGAAGATCGTCTCGCTCGCTCCCGAGACCCTGTAGTTAGGGGAGATATATGTATATCAAGAAGGGCGATAAGGTCCAGGTTCTCTCTGGTAAGGATCGCGGCAAGCAGGGCGTTATCCTGCGTGCTCTCCCCGCCGAGAACAAGGTCGTTGTCGAGGGCGTTTCGGTCGTCAAGAAGGCCGTCAAGCCCAACGCTGCCAACCAGCAGGGCGGCATCGTTTCGCAGGAGGCTCCCATCGACGCCTCCAACGTCAATCTCGTTTGCCCCGAGTGCGGTAAGGTTACCCGCGTCGGTCACGAGAAGGACGGCAAGAACAAGCTGCGCGTCTGCAAGAAGTGCGGCCACAAGTTCTAAGCTGCCCGCAACATCAAGTTGCATGCAAAGGCCCGGATGCCCCATGGCACCCGGGCCTTTTTCTATCCCTACTCATTGGGGACAGACTTAAATGAGTAGTCGTCGCATCCATTGAGGACAGACTTAACTGAGTAGGGACAAACTGAAATGACCGGTCGTTGGTGACGTTCCCTACCGGCACTTGGGGACGTTCCTTTTCTGTCGGCAGTTTGGGACGGTCCTTATAACTGCGGCGTGCTATGAGTGACGAGGAGAAGTTGATCATCTTGTCTTTTGAGGACTTAGCGGAATTGCTCCCCTGGTCTGTGGGTAATGACAAGTGCGTGTTTGTGCGTATTACTTCTTGTAAGTTTGCGCGTTCGAGCGTAACTGAGCACAACTATCGATTAATTATCCTTATTAAGCGTTTATACACGCAATAATACGCACAGAAACGCTAAAATATGCGAATATAGGGCTGTTGGAAATGAAGAACTTCCGATGACTCAGGAGGCATATATGGCAGATTCCAAGCAGGCTCCGCTCGACGCCGCGGCAGCCGCCAAAGCAGCGTTCGCTTCGGACCAGGACAAGCCGTTCCCAAACGACATCTTTACGGCTCCCGAGCTTCGTTGGGCTGTGATCGGTTGCGGCGTTATCGCCAACCAAATGGCCCAGTCCCTCGCTCTGGCCGGCCGCAAGCTCGTGGGTGTCGCAAACCGCACGCTGTCCAAGGCTCAGGCTTTTGCCGAGCAGTATGGCATCGAGAAGGTCTATGAAACGGTTGAGGACCTCTACGCCGATCCGGACATCGACGCCGTCTATATCACCACGCCGCACAACACGCATATCACCTATCTGCGTGCCGCGCTGGCCGCCGGCAAGCACGTGCTCTGCGAGAAGGCCATTACCCTCAATTCCGCCGAGCTCGACGAGACACGTGCCGTTGCCGACGAGCATAACGTGGTCCTCATGGACGCCACAACGGTGCTCCACATGCCCTTATATCAAGAGCTGCGCCGCCGCATGGATGCCGGTGAGTTTGGCCGCATGAACCTCGCCCAACTCAACTTTGGTAGCTACAAGGAGTACGGCGACCTGACCAACCGTTTCTACAATCGCAACCTTGCTGGCGGCGCCATGCTCGACATTGGCGTGTATGCGCTCTCCGTCATGCGCCTGTTTATGGCCAGCCAGCCAACCGAAGTTGTTTCGCTCGGCAACACCTGCGAGACCGGTGTCGATGTTGCGGGCGGCATTGTCTGCCGTAATGCCGAACAGCAGCTGGGCGTCGTGAGCCTTACGCTCCACTCCAAGCAGCCCAAGCGCTCGGTCATCAGCTTCGACAAGTGCTATATCGAGGTCAACGAATATCCGCGTGCCGATCATGCGACCATCGTGTGGACTGCAGACGGCCACCGCGAGGAGGTCCATGCCGGCACTGAGGCTTACGCCCTTTGCTATGAGATGGCCGATCTAGAGAAGGCTGTTGCCGGTGACGACTCCAAGCGCGAGCTTCTGGGCTATGCTTCTGATGTAATGGAGCTCATGACCAAGCTTCGCGCCGATTGGGGAGTCGTGTACCCCGAGGAGGAGTAAGCGATGCTTGCGGAAGATAGGCTCAACACGATCGTGTCAATGGTGCAGCAGGCCGGCTCGGTTACCGTGCCGGAGCTTGCCGAGGCCCTGGGTGTGACAGCGTCTACCATTCGGCGCGATTTGCAGACGCTCGACCGCGCGCACCGTATCGCCAAGGTGCACGGAGGTGCGACAAGTCTGGAGCGCGCGCACGTGACGCGTGACCTAACGCTCAATGAGCGCAGTGATCTCCATAACGACGACAAGGAACGTATCTGCGCCCGCGCCGCGGCCCTCGTAGAGCCCGATAGTTTCGTGTATATCGATTCGGGCTCCACGACCCTCAAGCTCATCGAACATCTTCCATACCTTGAAGGTGTCACCTATGTGACTGATTCCGTGCTTCACGCTCAGCACCTCGCTTTGCGCGGCATGCGCGCCGTTGTGCTGGGTGGCGAGCTCAAGCCCGAGACCGAGGCGCTCGTTGGCCCCGATGTCCTGGCGACCCTGGACCGCTACAACTTCAACTGTGGCTTTTGGGGTTCTAACGGCATTGCTGCCGAGCAGGGCTTCACGGCACCCGATATCGAGGAGTCGCAGGTTAAGCGCATCTCGATGCGACACACGGCCAAGCGCTTCGTAATCTCGGATGCCAGTAAATTTGGTATGGTGGCGCCCGTCAAGTTCGCGGACTTTCGCGACGCAACGATCATCACCGCGGGCGAGGTGCCCGCCAAGTACCGGGCAATGGACAACGTCATCACGGTCTAACAGCAGGGGACGGGCTAAGGCCAAAACTACCACAAAGGTGCCTGTCCCCATTGTGGTGGTTAGTAACGAAAACCGAGTAGTTTTCTCAATAGAAAAGCGGCAACGTCCATTACGGGCGTTGCCGCTTTCGTTGTCTGCCGGTATGTCTAAGTCTGTAACAACTAGACCGTTAAAAGTGGGCCAGTTGTTACAGATTGAGATACTTCCGAACCGCGCCGTTCCTTTGTCTCAATCTGTAACATCTGGGACCGATTTTGCCGAGTTATTGTTACAGATCGAGATTTTTCCCTTGAGGGGATTCGAATGTCTCGATCTGTAACAGATAGACCGGAAAATGGGTTCTAACTGTTACAGATCGAGATGTTTTGGGACCGCGGCTGAGCCGTTGCGGCAAAACCACCACAAAGGTGCCTGTCCCCATTGTGATGGTTTAGGGCTCCCAGGGGCAGGGGGCTTCGATGTGGATGTGCTCACCGGTTACGGGATGCGTAAAGGACACGCTGTGGGCATGGAGCATGAGGCCGCAAGGACGCGGCGTGCCGTACAGGTCGTCGCCAACCAGGGGATGGCGCTCGCTTGCCAGGTGCACGCGGATCTGGTGTTTGCGGCCGGTGAGCAGCTCGACATCGATATACGAACGCGTGGGCAGGCCTCGGCGGCTCTTAAGGCGCTTGAGCACCTTCACGCGCGTTTGAGACGGCTTGCCGCTGGCGCCGACGCGCATCTTGCGACTGTCGTGACGGTCGCGGGCGATGGGCTTGTCGATGAGCTTTTCGTTCCAGTCAATCTTGCCCTCGGCGAGCGCCAAGTAGTGCTTTTCGAAAGCGTGGTCGATGATCATCTGGTCAAAAGCGGGCTGCGTCTGCTTGTCGAGCGAGAACAACACCACGCCGGTGGTGTCGCGGTCCAGGCGGTTGAGCGGCTGCATGTCGGTCGCGGCAAAGCCGTCACCCATCGCCAGCAGCAGGTCGCTGGCGTAGTCGGTAAGCGTGCGCTCGCCGGTGCCATCGCCGTGGACGATCATGCCGGCAGGCTTGTCGATGGCCATGAGCCAGGCGTCGCAGTAGAGGACTTGAGGTTCTTCGTTCACGTGTAAGCCTTTCGGTTAGCTGATTCCCACAAACATGCAGCCCGAGGTCGCCCCGCGTAGGCGGGCGGCGGGCTTGCGGCCGGCCTGCGCTGCTTCGACGGCACGACGGGCGCGGGCGACGGCACGGCCCACCTCATCTGTCTCGAGCAGCGTTCCGTCCACCATGAGACGACGCACGCCGGCATCGAGCAGCTGAGGAACCTGAGGCGTGAGGTCGATGGGGTAGGCATCGTACAGGCGAGAGCGGCCGTGGATGTCAGTGCGGACGGGCATGACCTTGCCGTCGATATTCTTGAGCGAGAGCTTGCGGGCACGCAGGCGGCAGTTGGCACAATCGTGGATGCAGCCGTTGGCAACCTGCAGAATGCAATGCTCGCTTGTCATGACGCGCGGGCGCCCAAAGACGGTGATGCCCAGAGCCGCGGGCGCGGCGGCGCCGAGCGAGACAATCTCGTCGAGCGTGATCTCGGGCGAGAGCCAAAACGCGCCGGCTCCGCGCTCGGCAAGCGCCTCCATGCAGGGCGTGTTGTGCACCGGCAGGCAAGAGCGAATCTCGACCGTGGCGCCGGTCTGCGCGGCTACGGCGAGCTCGGAGATATTGCCGACGGCGACGGTGGCTCCGGCATTGATCCAGGGGTCGACGCGCTCGTGGTCGACGGCGCGGCAGACCTCGTCGAGTACGGGCACGATACCCTGCTCAAATGCATCGGCAGGGGAGAGTCCGACAGCCTCGAGCGCGTCGGTGGTCATGTAGATGCGCGTGGCGCCCTCGGCGCGAGCTGCCTCGGCGGCTTCGAGCGTGGTGACGGCGGCGCAGATCTGCGGCTCATCGCGGTAATGCTCGGGCATGGCGCGCGTACATTTGTCGAGTACCGGCAACTCGAGTGTTTTCGCGCGCTCCTCGTACGGCGCCAGAATGGCCTCCTCCAATGCCTTACAGGCGGCGGCGCGCACCTTGTGCACGGCGGAGAAGCCCATGCCGCAGCCGGCGTCGAGCGAAACGTCAAAGCTCGCTGCCTCAAAGGGCGAGGAGCCCATGCGGCCCACATGCTCAACCAGGTCTGCCGCCTCGACGGCGCGGGTCTTGGCGGCCTCGACGGTGAAATCCGTGGCGGTGGCGGTGAGCGCGGGGTTGTCACAGCAGGTGAGTGTGACGGTAAACGGCTCGCCCAGGCGCGCCACAACGGTTACATCAACGGCGCGGCGGCGCAGCACGTCGCGCTTGAGCGCGGCGCCGGCGGCGTCGATGGCACGCTGACTGCGAATCACGCGGACGCGGCAGCCCTCGGGCATGCTGCGGGGCACGCGACATTCGATGATGTCACCGGCGGCGGCATCATCGGCAGCAATGGTGGTCAGGAACTGGTCAAACTCGTTATCGTGACGAAGCTCCAGCAGGTCGCCCTTGCCCACGGGCTCAAACAACTCAATGCGGGCGATGGCGGCGCGGCGACGGCGGTCGTCGGGCTTGAGGCCGCGCACATCGCGGTTGGCCGGGCGGCTGCCCAGCACCGTGCCCACGATCTGGCCGCGGTTGTTGGAACGCTCATAGCTCATCATCTCGTCGCCCGAGGTGCCGTCCTGATAGGCGTGCGTAAAGTCGCGGTTGAAGCAGCGCTTGAGCTGGCGTTGGCGGGCGGCCTCCTCGTCCTTGGCAACGGTGGCTCCGGATAGCATGTCGTCAATTTCGTGACGATACACATCAACGATGGAATACACGTAATCGGGCGCCTTCATGCGGCCCTCGAGCTTGAGCGACGCGGCGCCGGCGTCATACAGACGGCGAACAAGCTGTGAGGTGTTGGTGTCACGCGGGCATAGCGCACGCTCGCGGCCGGCGGGGGAGAGCGCACGGCCGTTCTCGTCGATTAGCTCGTAGGGCAGGCGGCAGGGCTGGGCGCACATGCCACGGTTGGCTGATCGTCCCGTCATGGCGAAGCTCGAAAGCAGGCACAGGCCCGAGTAGCAAAAGCAGATGGCGCCATGGCTAAAGACCTCGAGGTCCACATCGGGCGCGGCATCGTGAATGGTGGCAATCTCGTCGATGGAAAGCTCGCGCGAGAGGGTCACGCGGTCGGCGCCCTGCTCGCGGCACCAAAGGGTTCCGCGGTCGTCATGGATGTTCGCCTGGGTTGAGATGTGCGTCTCGATGCCGGGCATCGTGCGCTTGACCTCAAAGAACAAGCCCCAGTCTTGGATGATGAAGGCGTCGGCGCCCAGCGTGGAGCAGCGATGGATGAGCTGCAGCGCATCGCTCATCTCGGACTGTTTGATGACGATGTTGACCGTGACGTAGACGCGCGAGCCGGCCAGGTGTGCAGCGCGGCAGGCCTGCTCAAAGGCCTCGTCGGTAAAGTTCGTTGCCTTGCGGCGGGCGTTGAAGCTGCCCATGCCGCAGTAGATGGCGTCTGCCCCGGCGGCGAGTGCGGCGGCAAAGGGCTCCGGGCCTCCGGCGGGGGCCAAGAGTTCGGGTCTGCGGTTGGTGGTTCGACTGGCGGTTGCGGTCATATCCTGCCTTTCAAAATGCTCAGATACTCAAAAGTATAGTGGTGCCGTCGCGGCGGGCGATGCCCGTGCTTCAAGCGGGATAAAGTCTTCAGCAGCTCGGGCTGGCTGCTCCACATAAGAACCGTTCAGCGGTCCTGGGAAACCGTTGGGCGATAAAATATTCTCGCAAAGTGATAATAATCTTGCATCGCGCGGAAACCTTGAGTACTATCCCAATCAAGCGCGGTGTTCAGACCGAACTGTGCCTCCCGGTGTGAACGCCGCGCTCACGCTCTCTATTTGTTCGTAAGGAGAAAAACATGAGCAAGACCGTCGTGTCTTCCGATAACGCACCTGCAGCCATCGGCCCGTATTCCCCCGGTATCCAGACCGGCAACATGGTGTTCCTGTCCGGCCAGCTGGGTATCGATCCCGCGACCGGCAAGATGCCCGAGGGCGTCGAGGCCCAGGCCAAGCAGTCCCTTGCTAACGTCGAGGCCCTGCTGACCGCTGCCGGCGCCACCTTTGCCGATGTCGTCAAGACTACGGTGTACCTGGCCGACATCGCCGACTTCGCTGCCGTGAACGAGATCTACGCCTCCAAGTTCGAGGCTCCGTTCCCCGCGCGCAGCGCCTTCCAGGTTGCCGCCCTTCCGGCCGGCGGTCTGGTCGAGATCGAGGTCGCCGCCGCTCTCTAAGGCGTTGGCGAAAACAAAACATGACATGCAAAAAGACCCTGCAGTGCGAGCTGCAGGGTCTTTTGTCAAGCGACGGATCGCTTGTGGAGCCACCAAGGGCAGTCTTTTTGTTTGTTAGCCTTCCTTGCGGACTTTTTGCAGGTAGCGGTATACGCTGGGCTCCGAGATGCCCAGTGCGGTGGCGGCGCAGGCCACGGCGCCCTTGAGCATGAACACCCCGTTGCCGTTGAGGTGGCGAATGACGTCCACGCGGTCGCTCTGACCAAGCGACGCTACATCCAGCCCGCGCGCGCTCAGCAACTCGGCAATGCTGCGGTCGATGAGCTCCTGTGTGGACTCCGAAAGACTTTCGACCTCGATAGGGGCGGGCTCCGTGCGCGTCGGTGCCGCGTCGAAGCATGCCATGAGCTGCTGCGCCATGGCGTTGATGGAGCGCACGGTTGAGAGGTCGGTGTTGACGCAGAGCATGCCGACGATCTCGTCATTTTCGCGGATAAAGAACGTCGCGGACTCCAGCGTCTTGCCACCGGCGCCGCGGCCCTCGTAGCCCGTAATAAACGGCAAGTCGCGATACTTGGGGTCGTGCATGATCTTGAGCGCCAGATCGGTGGCGGGACCGCCGACTTTACGGCCGCTCACGATGCCGTTGCGAATATCGACGATGGCGTGGTCGGGATCCGAGAAATCGTGCAGCACGATCTCGCTGTTCTTACCGAGTATCTGCTCCAGGAAATCGACCATCGGCAAAAAGCGACGTACGGTCTCGTTCACGGGCAACTCCTTTGGGTGAAATCGGAAATGTTCATAACAATTTTTTCTCATGGTAACACGCTGCTCTTCATCTCGTATATCCGCAGGTACATTGCGTAATACAGACGAACGGTAGGAATTTGGCGGTAAACGGTTGACCAAAAGAAAAGTTAGATGTTATTTTGACCAGACACTTTCCTGACCTGCGGAAATACATTATCTCAGCTGAAGAATAGTCTGATAACAAAAAATTATTATTGAGAATGAGAATCATCTTTAATACGATATGCAACGAAGGCACAACCTCAACCCCGCACTGCGTCACAATAGAGCGTTAGATGCGAAAACAACTATTTCGAGGATTGGTGGTCAAATGACCCAGGAGACGGTTAAGAACGGCACTGAAGCCCTGTTCACTCGTGAAGGCATGCCTCCCGTTAAGGAAATGATCCCGTGTGCCCTTCAGCACGTATTGGCTTCGTTTGCCGGTATCATCACCCCGGCTGTCATCATGGCAGGCGTCTACGGCTTTAATAGCCAGCAGAGTACTGACATCATCCAGGTCGCGCTCATTCTTTCGGCAATCGACACGGCCCTTCAGGCCTTCGCTCCCTTCCGTCGCATCGGCGGCGGCCTGCCCATCGTCATGGGCGTTTCGTTTGCGTTTCTGCCGGCCCTGCAGGCCATGGGTGCCTCGGGCTTTAGCTTTGGTGCGCTGCTGGGCGGCGAGATCGTCGGCGGTGCTGTCGCGGTCCTCTTTGGTCTGGCCTACAGCAAGATCAAGTGGCTGTTCCCGCCCGTCGTGACCGGTACGGTCATCTTCTCCATCGGCGTTTCGCTGTATCCCACGGCCGTCAAGTATATGGCCGGCGGTATGGGTACGCCGCTGTGGGGCACCCCGCAGGCCTGGTGCGTCGCTCTTATCACCTTCGCCGTGGTCTTTGCGCTCGCCAACTTTGGCAAGGGCACGCTCAAGCTGGGATCTGTGTTCTTTGGCATGATCGTTGGCATGATCGTTTCGATCCCCTTTGGCATGATCGACTTCTCCAGCGTCGCCACCGCTCAGGTCTTCGCCCTTCCCAAGCTCATGCCCTACGCGCTCGAGTTTGATCCCGAGGTCTGCATTACCCTCGCCGTCGTGTTCCCCATGGTTGCCATCCAGGTTATCGGTGACGTCTCCGCCGCCTGCCTGGGCTCCATCGACCGTATGCCCACCGAGCGCGAGCTCTCCGGCGCTATCGTGTCCCAGGGCCTCACCTCTATGGTCGGCGGCCTGCTGGGCGGTCTTCCCACCAGCGCCCTTGGCCAGAACGTGGGCATCATCTGTTCCAACAAGGTCGTCAACAAGTGGGTCTTTGTGATCATCGCGGCCGTTTTTGCCATCGCTGGTCTGTTCCCGCAGCTCTCTGCCGTCCTTTCCGCTATCCCGCAGCCCGTCATCGGCGGCGCGACCGTCGGCGTCTTTGGCACCATCACCATGAACGGCGTGCGCATGTTCACCCGCGAGGGCCTTACGCAGCGCACTACCACCATCGTCGGTACCTCCGTCGTCTTTGGCCTGGGTATCTGGATGGCCAGCGGTTGCCTTGCCGGCGAGGGTATGCCCACCTGGGTGTCCACCGTCATCGGCTCCAACGCCGTGACCCCCACCGCCATCATGGCCATCGTACTCAACCTGATCCTTCCGCAGACGCCGGTCGTGGCTCAGCACATCGATGCCGCCAAGGATGCCGCCGTGGATCTGGTCTTGCCCGAGAGCAAGAAGTAACCAATTCGGTGCTATTCGTCGGCGGACGCATCGCCTCGTCCGCCGACGCCATGCGGCGCCAAGCCGCACTTCAAAGGGTTTGTCCCTTTGGTGAAGCGTTGACGGGAGAGGGCCCGTTTCCGGTGTAGGCCGGCGCTTCGCACTCCGCCATGTCAGAGGTGTCAAACCCCGCCTCTGATGTTGAAGGGAGCATTCATGCTTCTGGTCGCTAACGGTTCCGTCTTTACCCGCAATTCTCAGACCCCGTTCATTCCAAACGGTGCGGTCGCCATTGACGGAGATACGATCGTCGAAGTGGGCCCCGAGTGCGAGCTCAATTCCAAGTACCCGGATGCCGAGTACGTCGACGCCCAGGGCAACCTCATCATGCCCGGACTCATCAACTGCCACACCCACATCTACTCGGGTCTGGCCCGCGGCCTTGCCATTAAGGGCTGCAACCCCACCAACTTCCTGGAGAATCTTGAGCAGCAGTGGTGGAAGATCGACGACAACCTGACGCTCGACGGCACCAAGGCAAGCGCCTATGCCACGATCCTGGATTCCATCCGCGATGGCGTTACCACGATCTTCGATCACCATGCGAGCTTCTGCGAGATCCCGGGAAGCCTCTTTACCATTAAGGACGCAGCTCAGGAGCTGGGCATGCGTTCGTGCCTGTGCTACGAGGTCTCCGATCGCCGCGGCCAGGAAAAATGCGACCAGGCCATTGCCGAGAACGCCGAATTTGCCCAGTGGGCCGCCAAGGAGCGTCGCGATAACGACAACCACATGATCGCCGCCATGTTTGGCGGTCACGCCACCTTTACGCTGTCGGACGAGACCATGGACAAGATGGCTGAGGCCAACAACGGCCTGACCGGCTTCCATATCCACGTGTGCGAGGGCATGAATGACGTGTGGGACTCCCGCCTCAACCGCGGTGGCATCAGCCCCGTCGAGCGCCTGCTGCAGCACAACCTGCTGGGTCCCGACACCATGCTCGGCCACTGCATCCACGTGACGCCTGCCGAGATGGATATCGTCAAGGAGTCCGGTACCTGGCTCGTCAACAACCCCGAATCCAATATGGGCAACGCCGTGGGCTGCGCCCCCGTGCTCGAGTTCTTCCGCCGCGGCATCCCCGTGTGCATGGGCACCGACGCCTACACCCACGATATGCTCGAGAGCCTTAAGGTCTTCCTGATCATTCAGCGCCACAACGCCGCCATGCCCAACGTGGGCTGGTGCGAGGCCATGACCATGCTGTTCGAGAACAACGCCAAGATGGCCAGCAAGTACTTCGATCGTAAGCTCGGTGTGCTTGAGCCCGGCGCTGCCGCCGACGTCATCGTCATGGACTACAAGCCCTTTACGCCGCTGAGCGAGGAGAACATCGACGGCCACATGCTCTTTGGCATGATGGGCAAAAACTGCCGCACCACCATCATCAACGGCCGCGTCCTGTACAAGGATCGCGAATTCGTTGGCATTGATGAGGACAAGATCAACGCGTGGACCATGGCCGAGTCCAAGAAGCTCTGGAGCACGCTCAACGATCGCGCCTACTAATTACAAGTAGATTCACGCGCGTCGGATGTTTCGCCGCATCCGACGCGCGTATAGGCGACCTCCGCGGGGTCGCCAGCGCTTGTGCTAGCGCTACACCGTATTTGCGCCCGCCGCGCGGTCTCGCCGGGCGTTACAGAGAGGAGCTCACTATGAGCGACATCATGAGGCCGATCCCGTTTTCGCAGCTGATGAACTGGATCATCGAGGAGCATAAGACCCAGGACGCCATCTTTGGCGTGCGCAAGATGGTCACGACCAACCAGGAGGGCGCGCTCCCCATTTTTGACGAGCGCATCGAGACTCCGTTTGGCCCGGCCGCCGGCCCCAATACGCAGCTTGCCCAGAACATCGTGGCATCCTACGTTGCCGGTTCCCGCTTCTTTGAGCTCAAGACCGTTCAGGTTATGGACGGCGAGGAGCTCTCCAAGTGTGTGAACAAGCCCTGCATCGTGGCGCAGGACGAGTGCTACAACTGCGAGTGGTCGACCGAGCTCGAGGTTCCGCAGGCCTTTGCCGAGTACGTGAAGGCATGGTTCGCCTGCCACCTGATCGCTCGCGAGTACGGCCTGGGCAGCCCGGACGGTTTTGTCTTTAACATGTCCGTGGGCTATGACCTGGAGGGTATTAAGAGCCCCAAGGTCGACGCCTACATCGAGGGCATGAAGGACGCCAGCGGTTCCGACGTCTGGAACGAGTGCCGTACGTGGGCGCTCGCCAACCTGGACAAGTTTGAGCATGTCGATGCCGCGTTTGTCGAGTCCATCCCGGCGCGCGTCTCCAACTCCATCACCGAGTCCACCCTGCACGGCTGCCCGCCGGCGGAGATTGAGCGCATCGCGACCTATCTGATCGCCGAGAAGGGCCTCAACACCTACATCAAGTGCAACCCCACGCTGCTGGGCTATGAGTTTGCCCGTCAGCGCCTCAACGAGCTGGGCTTTGACTACATCGTCTTCGATGACACACACTTCCGCGAGGACCTGCAGTGGGTCGACGCCGTGCCCATGTTCGAGCGCTTGATTGCCCTGTGCGCCGAGCGCGGCCTGGAGTTTGGCGTCAAGCTCACCAACACCTTCCCCGTCGACGTGACGAGGAACGAGCTGCCCTCCACCGAGATGTACATGTCCGGCCGTTCGCTGTTCTCGCTGACCATCGAGGCCGCCCGTCGCATTACCGAGCAGTTCGATGGCAAGCTGCGCATCAGCTACTCCGGTGGTGCCACGGTCTACAACATCCGCGCCCTGTACGATGCCGGTATTTGGCCCGTCACCCTGGCGACCGACGTTCTCAAGCCCGGTGGCTACGAGCGCTTTAGCCAGATGGCCGACGAGTTTGGCGATCTGGACGGCAAGCCGTTCGCGGGCGTCTCGCTCGAGGCCGTGACCGCGATCCAGGTCGACTCGCTCACCAACCCGCTCTACAAGAAGCCGCTGCGCCCGCTGCCCGACCGCAAGGTTGCCGGCAAGAGCCCGCTTTCCGACTGCTTTACCACGCCGTGCCGCACGAGCTGCCCCATCCAGCAGGATATTCCCGCCTACCTGGCGGCAGTGGATGAGGGCCGCTACGAGGACGCGCTCAACATCATCATCGAGCGCAACGCCCTGCCGTTTATCACCGGCACCATCTGCCCGCATCCCTGCGGCCGTGCTTGCGAGCGTGCGTTCTACGAGCCCGAGGGCGCCCAGATCCGCGCCAGTAAGCTCAAGGCCGCCCGTGAGGCCATGACCGCCGTGCTGCCCAAGCTGCGCGCCCAGGCCATCGCCAACGACGGTGAGCGCAACGTTGCCGTTATCGGCGGCGGTCCGGCCGGCCTGGCGACGGCGTTCTTCCTGACGCGCGCCGGCGTGCCCGTCACCATCTTCGAGGCCCGCGATTCGCTCGGCGGCGTGGTCCGTCACGTGATCCCCGAGTTCCGTATCGCGAGCGACGATATCTCCCACGATGCCGAGCTCTGCCTGGCCTTTGGCGCCAAGGTCCAGCTCAACGCCCGCGTGGAGTCCATCGACGAGCTCAAGGCCCAGGGCTTTACCGACGTTGTCGTGGCCACCGGTGCCTGGATGCCCGGCTCTGCCGGCCTGGGCGAGGGTGCCGAGCTCGACGTGCTGGAGTTCCTCGAGGCCGCCAAGAAGGGCGAGAAGCTCGAGCTGGGCGAGGACGTCGTGGTCATCGGCGCCGGCAACACCGCCATGGACGCGGCCCGCGTGGCCAAGCGCCTGGCTGGTGTGAAGAACGTGCGCCTGGTGTATCGCCGCACCAAGAAGCAGATGCCCGCCGACGAGGAAGAGCTCGATCTTGCTCTTGCCGACGGTGTTGAGTTCTGCGAGCTGCTGGCGCCCAAGGCACTCAACGGCGCCGTGCTGACCTGCGACGTTATGGAGCTTGGCGAGCCGGATGCAAGCGGCCGTCGCAGCCCCGTCCCCACGGGCGAGACCGTCGAGCTTCCCGCCACCACGGTGATCTGCGCCGTGGGCGAGGGCATCGATGCCAGCCTGTACGACGCCGCGGGCGTTGAACATGACCGTCGCGGCCGCCTTGCCGCCACCTCCACCGGCGTCGAGGGCGTCTGGGCTGCGGGCGACTGCCGCCGCGGTCCGGCTACCGTGGTCGAGGCTATCGCCGACGCCGCCGAGGTTGCCCGTGCCATTGCCGGCGTGGACTTTAACAAGTACGCCGACCAGAATGCTCAGGCCGGTCGCGAGGACACCTGCTACGAGCGCAAGGGGTCGCTGTGCCGCGACAAGCGCAACTGCACCAAGACCCGCTGCCTGGGCTGCGGCTCGGTGTGCGAGGTCTGCTGCGACGTGTGCCCCAACCGCGCCAACGTTGCCATTAAGGTGCCGGGCCTGGCCAAGCATCAGGTGGTACATGTCGACGGCATGTGCAACGAGTGCGGCAACTGCGCCGTGTTCTGCCCCTACCAGGAGGGTCGTCCCTACAAGGACAAGCTCACCCTGTTCTGGAGCGAGCAGGACATGGAGAACTCCGAGAACGAGGGCTTCCTGGCCGTGGACGAGGATCACTTTAAGGTCCGCGTTGCCGGCACGGTCCGCACCGTCTCGGTCGATGCCGTCAACACCGGTCTGCCCGAGGCCGTCCGCCTGACCATCAAGGCCGTGCGCGACAACTATTCGTACCTTCTTAAGAAATAGGCGAGTCTCTTATGGCCAAATCCATTCAACATAACGTGGCCTACGTTGCCTGCGGAAGCGGTTGCGCCTCCGCAGGCGGCGACGCCCACTGCAGCGAAGGCTGCATTGGCTGTGGCGCCTGCGTCACGGCCTGCCCCCACGGCGCCATTGCGCTGGTCGATGGCATCGCCCGCGTGGATCGCTCCAAGTGCACGGGCTGTGGCCTGTGCGGCATGGCGTGCCCCCAGCGCGTGATTGCCTTCGTTCCCGGCTACCAGAACATCCTGGTGCGCTGCAACAACACCGATAAGGGCGCCATCGCCCGCAAGATCTGCGACACCAGCTGCATCGGTTGCGGCATGTGCGCCAAAAAGTGCCCTGCCGGCGCTATCCGCATCGAGGACAACTGCGCCCATATCGACGGCGCGGACTGCCTGTCGTGCGGCATGTGCGCCGTCGTCTGCCCGCATGGCGCCATCCACGACCGCACCGGCATTGCCGCCGGCGTGTAGAAGGGAATCACCATGGCACAGGAATTCACTTTTACCGTTAACGGCGTCGAGTGCACGACGACCCAAAACAAACCGTTGCTGCGCTACCTGCGCGACGACCTGCATATCCATTCCGCCAAGGACGGCTGCTCCGAGGGCGCGTGCGGTACCTGTACCATCCACGTGGACGGTGCGGCCGTCAAGGCGTGCGTGCTGACCACCGCGCTTGCCGCCGGTCGCAACATCGTGACCGTCGAGGGCCTGCCCGAGGACGTGCGCGAGGCCTTTGTGTACGCCTTTGGCGCCGTGGGCGCCGTGCAGTGCGGCTTTTGCATCCCCGGCATGGTCATGGCAGGTGCGGCGCTCATCGCCGAGGATCCCGAGCCTACCGAGGAACAGATCAAGTACGCCATCCGCGGCAACGTCTGCCGTTGCACCGGCTACAAAAAGATTATCGAGGGCATCTCGCTGGCCGCAGCGGTGCTCCGCGGCGAAAAGCAGATTGATGAGGACCTGGAGCGCGGCGACGACTACGGCGTGGGCAAGCGCGCCTTCCGTATCGACGTGCGCAAGAAGGTGCTCGGCGAGGGCAAATACCCCGACGACATCGACGAGCTCGATCAGCCGGGCCTGACCTACGCCAGCGCCGTGCGCTCCAAGTATCCGCGCGCTCGTGTGCTCTCCATCGATACCGCCAAGGCCGAGGCCCTGCCCGGCGTGGTGGGTATCCTGCGCGCCGAGGACGTGCCGGTTAACCAGGTCGGCCACCTTATCCAGGACTGGGACGTCATGATCGCAGCGGGCGATATCACCCGCTGCGTGGGTGACGCCATCGTGCTGGTGGTCGCCGAGGACGAAGCGACACTCGAGAAGGCCAAGAAGCTCGTAAAGATCGATTACGAGCCTCTGGAGCCTGTGCGCAACATCGCCGAGGCCAAGGCCGCCGACGCACCGCGCCTGCACGACAGCTTCTTTGCCTTTGGCAACACGGTGGAGCTCAAGGACAACGTGTGCCAGAGCCGTCACGTGACGCGCGGCGATGCCGCCAAGGCGCTGGCGGAGAGCGCATTTACCGTGACGCAGCGCTTTACCACGCCCTTTACCGAGCATGCCTTCTTGGAGCCCGAGTGCGCCGTTGCCTTCCCGTACAAGAACGGCGTCAAGGTGCAGTCGACCGACCAGGGCGCCTACGATACGCGCAAAGAGTGCGCCCATATGTTTGGCTGGGATAGCGAGCCCGAGCGCGTGGTCGTCGAGACCATGCTCGTGGGTGGCGGCTTTGGCGGCAAGGAGGACGTGTCCATCCAGCACCTGGCTGCGCTCGCCGCATACAAGTTCCAGCGGCCCGTGAAGTGCAAGCTCACGCGTGCCGAGTCGCTCGCTTTCCATCCCAAGCGTCATGCCATGGACGGCACATTTACGCTGGGTTGCGACGCCGAGGGCAACTTTACCGGTCTGGACTGCGAGATCAACTTTGACACCGGCGCCTACGCGTCGCTGTGCGGTCCGGTGCTCGAGCGCGCCTGCACGCATGCCGTTGGCCCCTACAAGTACCAGAACACCGACATCCGCGGCTTTGGCTACTACACCAACAACCCGCCCGCCGGCGCGTACCGAGGCTTTGGCGTGTGCCAGTCCGAGTTTGCGCTCGAGAGCCTGATCGACCTGCTGGCCGAGAAAGTCGGCCTGGATCCGTGGGAGATCCGCTACCGTAACGCTATCGAGCCGGGCGAGGTTCTGCCCAACGGCCAGATTGCCGACTGCTCCACGGCGCTTAAAGAGACACTGCTCGAGGTCAAGGATGCCTACTATGCGCATCCCGGACACGCCGGTATCGCCTGCGCCATGAAGAACGCCGGCGTGGGCGTGGGTCTGCCCGATGCCGGCCGCTGCAAGATTCGCGTCGAGGATGGCCGCGCCGTGGTCTACGCCGCCACGTCCGACATCGGCCAGGGCTGCAACACCGTCTTTTTGCAGGACGTTGCCGAGGCATGCGGTCTGCCGCTGAGCTGCATTGCCAACGGCGAGTGCTCCACCGAGAACGCTCCCGACTCCGGCACCACGTCTGGCTCGCGTCAGACGGTCGTGACCGGCGAGGCTGTGCGCGGTGCCGCCTTCCTGCTGCGCGATGCCATGCTTGACATCGAGGCCGGCAAGCCCGCGCCCGATGCTCCCGTGAGTGCGCATGGCGACGGCGTCAAGATCGAGTACGACGACGGCCGCGCCTATCAGCTGCGCACGCAGGAACTCGTCGCCGGCCAGGGTATGCATCCTCAGGACCCCGCGGCCGCCATCAAGGCGCTCGAGGGATGCGAGTTTGGCTACGTGTACCTGGAGCCGACCGACAAGCTGGGCGCCGACGTGCCCAACCCCAAGAGCCACATCTGCTACGGCTTTGCCACGCATGTGGTCATTTTGGACGATGACGGCCGCGTGAGCGAGGTCTATGCCGCGCACGATTCCGGCAAGGTGGTCAACCCCATCTCCATTCAGGGTCAGATCGAAGGCGGCGTGCTTATGGGTATGGGCTATGCGCTTACCGAGGACTGGCCGCTCAAGGACTGCGTGCCCCAGGCAAGGTACGGCACGCTCGGGCTGTTCCGCGCGCCCGAGATTCCGGATATCCACGCCATCTACGTGGAGAAGGACGAGCTGCTGCCTGTGGCATACGGCGGCAAGGGCATCGGCGAGATCGCAACGATCCCCACGGCGCCCGCCGTGCAGAACGCCTATCGCGCATTCGACGGCAAGCTGCGTCCGGATCTGCCCATGGTGGATACGCCGTACAGCCGCGCCCGTCACCGCGGGTAGGGTAGAGCGCGGACGGTCATTACTGACGGGCTGTTCGCGCACAACACCAACTGTATATGCTGCACCTTTGGCCCCAGCTCCATCGCGAGCTGGGGCCTTTTGTTTGGAGCGGAAACTGCATCCCGGAATTCGGGCAATCCGGTGGTCAGGGGTTGAGCGAGCGTCGCGCTAAGGATACCAAGCGTAAAACCTTCAATGAAAAAGGCGTAAAAACTACATTGAAAGAAGCGTAAAAACAGCATTGAGAATGGCGTAATTTCGCATATCGCATGATCGCCCGAGCTTGCACACGGCCTTTTGCGAGCTCTTGCCATGAACGAGAGCCAGGCTGTCACGTACAAGACGCTTATAAAGGACGCCTCGTACGGTGAGGCAGGCCCCGACGAGAGGACCATCGCTGCGCACCTTGATCTCTTCAACAGGCTCAAGCTGACCGAGGACCTGTGCGGATGGGAGCCGCCCATGCGATCGAAGGCCCGCGTTCGCGTGCGCCCCAAGCGCTACTTCTGCGACCCGTCACTTGCGGCGGCGTTGCTGGGGGCTACCCCTGAGCGGTTGCTTGGCGATATGCAAACGCTGGGGATGCTCTTTGAGAACCTCGTTCTGCGCGACGTGCGCGTGTTCCTTTCCACCTACGGCGGTGTCGACAACAGTGTCCATTATTTCCGAGATGAGAAGGGCCTTGAGGTCGATCTGATCGTTGAGCACGACGGGCGCTGGGGAGCCATCGAGGTCAAGGTGAGTGATGCGAAAGCAGACGATGGAGCGAGAAACCTCAAGGCGCTGGAGAGGAAAGTGCTCTCCAATCCTGCCGCCCAGAATACCGCGCCGGCGTTTTTGGCGGTCGTGGTTGGAAAGGGGAGCATTGCCTACACACGCGACGACGGCGTGGCGGTGATCCCCATGGCGGCACTTGGGGCGTAGTGGTTTTGTGGGCGTGCCGTGCTTCCATTACCGAAATTCCATTTGTTAAACCTGGCGCCCGTGGGTAAAATAAGGTCGACGGCAGCCCAAGGGTGATAGCTGGGCAGCGCCGTTACTTCGATTAAGGGGTCAATGCCTTAGTGGCGTCGACCCCTCTTTTTCTGCTTCGTACGCTGCTTGAGTGCCTCGGTAAGCCCGATAAGCGCCGTGAGGAGCGAGACCAAAGCGGTCAGGAGCTTCACGAAATCAGTCAGATCGGTCATGGGCATCACCTCCCGTCGCATGGAGGGCGCTGCCCGGCACATGGAGCTGCCGTCAACAATAACCAGTCTATCAAACTGCAGTCATAAATACGAATATATGTTCGCTAATAACAGCGACGTGGCCATCTCAAAGCGCGGCTTTACGCAAGGGTGCCGGGTGGCCGCGCTGGGCGATTTCATGTCCGCGCGGGCGCCTATCCTTACGGCAATATAGCCGCCCATGTAGCTATGTAGCAGGCGGCAGGCGACGGAGAAAGGCCATAACCGTGTCAGCTGAAAAGACGCCGTGTATCTCGGCTATCGATACGACGAACTTTGCGCGCCAGATTGTGCTGGACTTTGAGTTTGCGCCGGTGCCAAAGCAGCGCCAGCGCCGTGGACTGCGCAACGAGAT
This sequence comes from uncultured Collinsella sp., assembly GCA_905200715.1. Taxonomy (GTDB): domain Bacteria; phylum Actinomycetota; class Coriobacteriia; order Coriobacteriales; family Coriobacteriaceae; genus Collinsella. Next base: position 119,942 of record CAJKLK010000001.1, read on the forward strand.
TATCGAGGTCGGCGCCGTCAAGCTCGATTACCACGGCAACGTTATGGGCGAGTTCTCGCAGTTTGTGCAGACGGAATTTACCGAAGGCGTTGCGTTTCCCGTCCGCGAGCTTACAGGGATATCGGCCGTGGACACCGCGATGGCCGACCCGCTCTACATGGTGATCAAAAGGCTCAGCGATTGGATCGGTCGCTACTCCGCCCAGGTGGTCTGTTGGAGCGGGACGGACCGTCGACAGCTTTTGACCGAGTGCCAGGCAAAGCGCATCGATCTTTCCGCATTTCCTACGGACTGGGCCGACCTGCAGGCGTTTTACACCTCGATCATGGACGTGGGCAGCCACGGGTGCGTCTCGTTGGGCGACACGGCAACGTGGTTTGGCATCGAGTTTGATGAGTCGACGGGCCACGCCCACAGCGCTCTGGCCGATGCGCGCGTAACCGCCAAGTTGCTCAAGCAGGCGATGGACGGGGAGTACCGCGTGAGTCCGCGCGCTCAGGAAGTCCGCCAGCGGTGGGGGATAGGCGAGCGACCCCAGACGCGCCTTTCCAGCAAGTGTCCCGAGCTGGGCGACTTGCTTCTGAAGCTGAAGGCGGAGGGGAGGTAGGAGGCTCATTTGGCGACAAGCAGACGGAATGGTTGCGCGAAGGATTCTAGGATCAGCAGCAGAAGACTGCGTTTGGGATCCTACTCAAGGACGCGCTGACACTCGCTGGGACCAAGCAGGTCAAGAGCGTGGACATCGAGATGGCTTCCATTATTGAAGAGCGGCTTGCTAACATGATTCGCTGAACAGATAGGCAGAGACCCGTGACGCTGTGTGCGTCATCGTGCACAATGAGGTGTATAGGCTGCCAGTGGCGAACTATCCCGACGAGGTTCTGAGCAACTGCATCACCGAGATTTTCGAATACTTCTACGAAGAGGGATTTGGCGGCGTAGAGCAATCTGATTTTACGCGTTTGCAGGAGGAAGCCGATATGGCAGACGAACTTGTTTTTAGTGCTGGCGAGATAGTTTACGCCATGCCTCAACTGCCCAAAGTTACATCTGTGCCGCTGAACGGTAGCGCCGTGCTGGTTGGTTTTAAGGACGCTCCCGATGGGGAGGAGGTCCTCTTTGATTTTGACCCTCAGGCTGAAAAGGCTACGAAGCTCGACTATGAACTTGCAGCCGTTAGCGGGCTCCTCACGGGCGCGTTGAATATCCTTTGGCAGAAAGACTTCAACCTAGAGGGTGCCAAAGAGTGGGGCGACGAGAAGGTTGGCAAATTCGTTCTTACGATTGCCAAGTCTGCGGGTATGACAAAGGCGGATGCAACTCTAGAAGACGCTATTCGCTTTCTAGAGAAAGAGTTTCCTCTTGCCACGGACAAGCTAACTGCTGAGTTTGGCGGCGGGCTCCAACATCATCTGCGGGATTTCTCGCACCACCCGAGCTTGGTTGGCCTTGCGTGTTCGATCCTCTCGCAATTCACGTGCAAAGGCTATGGTACCGATACGGCCGGCAGGTTTGTCGCCTTTGACCTGCCTGCCGCCGCCTTCGATCCCGACTGCCCTCTTGTAGGCAGGAACGTTCCAGAGAAGATCGCGTTTGGCACTCTGTTCTGGGCGATGCATCTCGTGAGCGACATGGCGGGGTCTAGTTCAAACCCCGGTAAGGGGACGGGCATTCCCGGCGTCGTGCTGTCCCTGCTAAAGGAGCTCTCCTCCCTGCCCGTTTTTCAAGACATGCAGATTGCCTATAAGGGCGAGGATATTCGCATTCAGCAATGGATCTCAAAGCTGTTTAACGGAACGGCGTTCAAAACCGAGGACGGCAAGCCCATTCGCTTCGACCTTCGGACGGAAGTCGGTCTTCTCGATCAGGCTTTAAGCCAGGTGCCAGCAGTCGTGGCCAACGAGGTTATCGTTCGTTGTCTCTACATGCTTTCAAGGCTCAAGGCCGAGCTAGAACGTTGCGAAGTGAGTGATGCCTCCGGCTTGCGCAAGCTCCAGGCTTCGCATTTCATGCCCTACAACAGCAGGGCCCTCACTCGCATGGTCACGGTTGCGAGCACTTCGTTCGTTCTGGCAAATCTGGCGACGGCAGCAGTTAGGGCGGGTATCGAATGCGAGGGGAACAAGGTCGTTTTCGCCCAGAAGCTCTTCATGAGAATAAACTACGTCGGAGTTGGACGCCTTGCGTTTGCCCTCCATGCTGACTGGGGCTATATGGCGGAGGAAATTTCCGAGGCCTGGGCTGAGCGCGCCAGGCGCCGCCAGGATATCTTCGATGGATTCCACTTTTATAGCCTAGATAGAGAAACGACGAGGATTGCCTTCTCGCTGAAGCTTGTCGCCATCAACTACGATTGCAGGAACGAGAAGAACGAAGTGCGCAAAGGGCAAAAGAGGAGCTGGGCCCGCGCGTGGCAGGATTCGCTCGCGGATGGCCTAGGCATTGATGCAGACGGCTACTTTTTGAGCGAGGAAGACGCGTACGGAGCCCTTGAGGCTATTTCGCGGCAGCGAGGCGGTAGGGTACGCGCCTTGCTGGTTGCGCAGGAGTTAGTCGAGTTTCGCCTCTATTCCCAGATGGGAGATGAAGAGAAGAAGGAATATAAAGGTTTGAAGGAGAGTGGATCTTGGGTTAAATACGAATTTCCCAGGAGACAAGACGCGGTTGATTTGGATGCCATACGTTCTCTCGAGAAACGTTGCGGGACACGCTTCCGCGAGCTTTCAGGTACATTGCCAAAGCTTTTGGTGGGTGGCGTCATTGTCGTGGCGGCGGCCGTAGGCGCAGGAGGGGCGGCCGCGGTACTCGCTCCGGATATTGCTGTCGGTATCTTCGGAGGCTCGTTTGTCGGCCTTCACGGGGCTGCGCTTGTCAATGCGAGCCTTGCTGCAGCTGGCGGTGGGGCCTTGGCCGCCGGCGGCATGGGCATGGCCGGTGGCACTGCTTTGATTACGGGCGGCGGCGCCGCGCTTGGTCTATTGGGTTCCGGCGGCGTTGCCTTGGCGGCATCGATGGGGGAGAACTACGCGCAATTCGTGCTCGTCGAATGTTCGAGGCTCCTTGCTTTTCTTGATGTAGCAACTGACCGCTGTCCGCATGAAGGGGCCATTTTGGTGCGGAAGGCGGCCGAGGCCGTGCAGCGTAGCATCGCTGGTGTTGAGGAAGATGTCGAGAAGGAGAATGAAAAGGGGGACCGCAGGGATGACAGGTTGCTTAAGCAACTGAAGAAGGGTCTCAAGTATTTGTCCTCAACACTTGAACAGATCGAGAAGATGCAGAAGCGCGTTGGCGCCGCTGCTGAGCGCGAGTCGCTCAGCAGCTTGTTAGCATCGGGCGGCGAATAGGTCCGGGCGATCTGGCTACAATTCCCTGCCAGTATCGCCATCGATCAAGATGACGCCGTGCTTGCCCATCTTTTTGTGAGGCGCGATGAGCGCGACGGTGACTTGCTCGATGTCTTATTTGCCCTTCGATCAGTTCTTGTCAAGCTCCTTTAGGCGGGAGAGGCAGCGATCCAGAAGTCCGCTCTTGGCATATGAGGCAAGATGCCCGTAAGACTGTGGCAATGTCAAAAGACATACACAAGTGTCGGTCTTTTGACATCGGATGATTTTGGGGAGTGGCGTGCAACGATTGCGCGCCACCATGACGGCGTCAACGTTTGCCTACGTTGTAAAATCTAGTGATATGAGCATCCCGGTTGCTTCAGCGCTTCGATGCTCTCGTCTTTAGCGCCCTCCGCTCAGTGGAGGACTGACTGCAAACGGCGTAAACAAGACAAGGGGGATTGCGTAAATGAAAGCAACCGAGGCAAATCTACTCGACCTTATGGGCGTGGCGAAGATGCAGTTCGTCATTCCTGTGTACCAGCGAGTTTACTCGTGGAGCGTAAAAGAGTGCGAAGTGCTTTGGGAGGACGTTATGCGAGCGGGTCGTGATGGCGTGTCGCACTTCGTGGGGTCGATGCTCTATATCCCCGAGTCCGAGAGCTCTGCCACGAGTATTTCGCGCGTGCTTCTGATTGACGGGCAGCAGCGCATGACGACGTTTTCGTTGATGATTGCAGCTTTGGCTGACTATTTGGAGAGCAACCCCGACAAGGCCGGCTTCCTTGGCGATCTCAAGATTTCAGCGCTGCGGAAGAACTACCTCTTTAACGATGATGACTACAACGGTCTGGCGCGCTACAAGCTGGTGCTCTCGCAGGACGATAAAGAGACGCTGTTCTCCATCGTGTCTGGGTCTCCCGTGCCAGATGAAAAATCGGATCGGATCGTCGAGAACCATGCGTTCTTCCGCGAGAAGATGCACGGGAAATCATTCGACCCTGCAAGGCTTTGGGCGGGGCTAAACCGCGTGCAGGTCATCGACACTAAGCTCACCGCTGGCGTTGATAATGCCCAGCTCATATTTGAGTCCATGAATTCCAAGGGCAAGCCGCTCACGCCTATTGACCTCATTCGTAACTACGTTCTTATGTCGCTTCCCAACGACGAGCAGACCAAGCTTTACGAGGGCTACTGGCATCCGCTCGAGTGTTTGTTCGGAAAAGGCGGCGAAGAAGAGTTCAATGCATTTATCTGGTACTGGCTGTGGCTCAAGGTTCCCAATAGGATGCCGAAGGAAAACGAGGCCTACCACGAGTTCAAACGCTATTTCGCTGATGACTACGATGGGGATACCGAGGGCCTGCTGAAGGAGCTTCGCGAATATGCGCAAAGATATGCCAGGCTGTTCCTTGGCAAGGAGAAGGACGAGGGCCTGCGCCGAGTGTTCGGCAGGATTGCCTGTCTTTATGTTAAACCGGTCAGGCCTTTGCTGATGCTGCTTTACTCGGTTTATGAAGGAGGCAGGATTGACCGCAATGCGTTTTTACGTATCTGCGAGACTATTGAGTCGTTCCTGTTCAGGCGTGCGGTTTGCGGCAGGCTTACCACGGGCCTAAATAATTTCTTTGCCGGCATGTATCGCAATCTCGAGCAGCAGGACGATATAGAGGAGTACGTTACGGCGATGCTCCTTATCCACAGCAGCGGTATGACCGCGTACTTCCCGACAGACGAACATTTTGTCGAGGAGTTTAAGACGCGTGACTGCTACAACCGCTTTTCCAAAAAGCGCTATTACCTGGAGCGCATGGAGAACTGGCGCCATCCGAAGGAGCCCATCTCGGCTGACGATTACCAGATCGAGCACGTTATGCCCCAGACGATCGATGATGAGCACGGCTGGAAGGAATCGCTTGGCGAGAACTGGGAAGACATTCACGACGGGCTATGCAACAACTTGGGAAATCTTACGCTGACGGGCTACAACCAGGAGTACTCGAACCGTTCGTTCTCAGACAAGCTCAGTCTTCCTAACGTGGGGCTTAAGTGCAGCCCGCTCTACCTGAACAGGACGATTGCCTCGCATGAAAAATGGGGCGAGGAAGAGATTAGACAGCGCGCTAACGAGTTGGCGAAAGAGGCGTGTGAGATATGGAAGTATCCCGACCTTCCGGCAGATGTAGTCGACAAATATCGTCCTTCTCGCGGGGAGTCTGACGAGGCTCCTGTCTGGACTCTGCAGGAGGATCACCCCACTTTTGCTGAAGGCGGACTCAACCAGAAGCTTTTCGATGAGGTGTGCGAGTCTGTTCTGAGTGGTAACCCTTCGTGGGAGTCCTATATAGCCAAGTACTATGTAGGCTTCAGGTCGGGCAAGCGAAAATTGCACGCCGTGCTAGAAGGCAGGACCAGCAACGGTGGCTGGATTGCCGTCGGCCTGGCAAAGAGTGTGGACGAGCTGATTGACCCGGAGGCCATGTGCCAGGACAAGCGCACGCAGGGCGGATTTGGGCCGGGTATGCCGACCTATGTTGCACTCCGTAGCGCTGACGATATCCCCGCAGTGCTCGATCTCATAAAGCAGTGCTAGGTTGAAGGCCGGGAATCTAATTCCCGGCCTTCGCTGCCTTCAACATCCTTTTACACCAGGTATCTACCTGCAACATCAATCCCCAGCCCGCTCTTTCGCCAATCGGGCGCAGGCGCGTTTGATCTGATTCACATTCATCGGCGTCCAGGCCTTAAAGACAAAGGCATCCTTGCCGTCGACGGAGATGGGCTCTGCATCGTAGAACTTGCCTTCGCGGCCCGCTGGCATTTTGTCGCGAAGCAGCGGATGACTAATACCCAAGGTGTCGAATGAGCACCGCTGGTCGTAAAGTGCGCGTCTGTCGGGCGTTCCGTCGATAATCTGGAGCAGCATGCGGCGAACTTCGGCAGTGTCTATTGCCGGCCCGGCGGGGCGCTTTGGCTTAGCCTTGCTCTTCGGTTTGCGCTTCTTCTCCTTTTTGGGCTTAGCAGGCTTGTCGGGCTCAGTGGGATTGGCTGCGCCAGCTTCCTCCGCGGGCGCCTTGACCGCATCGGTTGCCTCTACCACAGGCTCGGCTTCAACGACCGCCGAGACCTCGATGGACTCCTCGGGTTCCGGTTCCGGTTCGCGCGCAGGCTCTGCAGGATCAGGCTCCACCACTTGTTCAATTTCGACCTGAACAGGCACCGCCGGATTCTCTGGCATCGCCGAAGTTGCAGCAAACGGTTCCCATTGCGGCTCAGGACTTACCTCAACAACCTTCTCGGCAGCCTGCATGACATTCTCGATCGTAGCGCCCTTCGCAATTCCCAGGCACTGCATCATCTGGTCAATAGAGTTACCAAAGGGGGAGAGCGCTGCCAGCCCTCCGATAGGGGGAATGCCCTGCTGACGAGCCCAAGACATCGCTCCCGTTGGGACGCACGTTGGCTCGGGCGCCTGGCCGCAGAGGAGCCACACGCTATCGATGGGCATGCCGTTGGAGCGGATGGTCCGAAGACGGTATTTGGTAAGGCAGGGGTTAAAGCGCTGCTCTTTTGCATTCTCGATAGACGTAAACTTGGAGTCGAGCAAAAACAGGGAATCTCGCCCCGTGTCTTTAATGCTCAGCGCAAAATCGGGCGTCCAATACGAGTCGTTTGGCTGCTGGTCAAATAGGTCGTTTGGCAGCAAGCGATGAGCGCCAAGGCCGGCGAATTCTTGGTCGCCTCCATAAAGCACGGGCTGATACCACAGCGTGACTTGCTCGCTTCCGCGCTGCAGTCGGTAGACGTTTGCCACCTCTCTTTCGTTGTCGGGCATTCCATATTCCTGAGTTCGCTCAACCCGCTCAAAGGGAGTTTCGTACGAACTGTCCGGCGTGTATCCCTGACAGTCAAACCAGCGTAGCAACGAGGCGAGCGAGTACAGCTCGTAAAGGCGCGAGACACGATGCATGCTCAAAATGAGGCCTTCGCGCGCAAAGTCAAATTCACCAAAAGCGTCCCACATGCGCATGAGTTGAAAAAGACGTGCGTAATGGGGTATTTCCTGGAAGATCTTGGTTTTGCGGGGCATCCTGAACGTATTGGAAACGGCGACGGGCATGGCTTCGGAAAGAAGCCTATAAAAGCGCTGAGCACGAGTGCGTTGCGCTTGGAGCTTTGACAGCAAGGGTTGGTCGCGTTCGATCTGCGCATCGATAACCATGACAGGGATAAGGTGCCCCTCGGTGCCCTGTATCCCAGACAGCCTGTTTTTCGCTTCGTGAAGGGCATCCAGCTTTTGATTGATGCCCGCAATTACCTGCGCGAGCGTGCGGGAAACATGCGAGATAAAAGAAACGACGGCCCTGTTCTCGTACGTGTCGCACGAGCGGACGGTCTGCTTCGTTTGAATTTTGCGGCTATACCAGTTGCGTCCCTGCATGTGGATGGCGGTGTTCTGGCGCACCGGGAACAGCCTGTCGGAGTTTTTGTAAAGCCATTCGATTTCGTTTCGACCGATTTGTCGCAGCTTTTCGGCAGCGACGAGCTGCTCCGAGCGATCGGTTTTGGTGCATGGCCGTGTTTTAAAGTTGGGAAGCTCTGCTTCAATACCAGCAAGGATCGTCTCGGTGAGCAAAACGAACGATTGAAGGCTATTCGCCTCAGAACCCTCCGCATCGCCAAGAGAGTCGCTGTCCTGCGTGTTTCCTGCCGATAGCATCCACCCGATAGGCGTGGCAAGCTCCTGCCCGGCAAGTTCATCCAACAATTTCACGACATACTGACGTTGGTTGCTTATGGTGCTGGAACAAGGGATTTCTTTTGTCTTTACAGTGAACGGCTCAAACAGGCGTTGGCACGAATGAATGCGGGCTTCGACGGTGGCAAATCCGTAGGTATCCGAGAACGGTCTCCAATTGTTATTCTCATTGGTGGGGACAAGTCTATAAACATAGCTGCTGCCAGCCTGCTCCGGCATGATGCAGCGCCACTGGTGCTCGTCCTCGTTAATACGCAGCATTATCTTGACTGCGCCCAGGTTGCAGTCGGTAAACAGTGACAGCTCATACTGGGCGCGGTCGACGATCGCCGCGCTGTAGTCTATTTCACCCAAGCCAGGTGTCCTGCGACCCTCGTGCATCTCAAACGACAGGGGAGCGGAAGGGTTACGGGGGTCGCGCAGGATTAGCCGGATCGAGCAGGCTTTAAGCGAAGAACTGGTAGAAGCCACTGTCTCCACCAACCTCGAGAATGTGCTCGATACGCTGCTTTGTCTTGGGAAGACCGGTTATGGCTCCCAGGCCATCGAGCAGGTTCCTCACGCGATCCTCTGTTCCGCAGATCTGAGGCAGGACCTTTTGGGCGACGGCAAAATCGACCGGATCATAGGTGGTCGATGCCGAGGAGGTATCCATAAGGTTGCTCGCGGTAACGATGTAATTGCGCATCATGAGCTGGGAGCGCGGGCTTACGGGATGATTGGATGTAGCGCAGCACGTGAGCACTTCCTGGAATTTCGCCGCAAGGCCAGCGGGCATCTGCGTATCGCGGACTCCAAATGCGGATTCGATCGTCGAGAGGGGGATAGCGGGCTCGTCGGAAAAGTCGTGCTCTTCGCTCTGGATGTCATCGATATCCAGGGGGGTGTCCTGCGCGTCGAGCATAATGACCCAGCTTCGGTCGAGGAAGCGGGGAGAGAGCTCTTCGGTTGTGTGGTCGAAGTTGACCGTCGCGATAAAGCGCAGCCAGGAAGGGGTCGTAAAGGCATGCCCGCCTCCAAGGGAGAGCGCCGTGGGACGGGTCCTAAACTTGTCGCATGCCAGGAGGAACGGTGACCAGTAATGCTCAAGCGAGCTAAGGTTTGCTTCGTCTAAGAGCATGATATAGGGGATAGGGGTGAGGCCTTCGAGCTGTTGCTCGACATCGAGCTGCTCAAATGCCTGGTAAGCAGCGGCGTTTGCAGGCTCCACGCGCTCCATAAAGGGATTGTAGAAACCGATAAAGTCCTTGTAGCTGGTCCATCCGCGCTCGACCGAGACCTCGCAGAAGCGGTTTGCCTGGGGTTGCGTAAGGCCAAGGGCTCCGGCGAGTATTCCCGCGAGGCTCGTCTTGCCCGTGCCCGGCATGCCGGCAAAGGTAGTGATATAGCCTTGCGTAAGGCAGATCATAAGGTTCGCAATATCGTTGCGGGTGAAGTCGCGTCCGGCCCGATTGATGACGGTATCGCTCACGCGGTCCAAGAGGCCTGCCGGCGAAAGCTTTCCGTCGGACAGTATGGTGGGTACGGCCAAAGCGGGGATTTCTTCATGTGCTTGTTGCGGGTTTGCTGAGGGGGCGGTGCCTGCTGGCGCGGGATTGACCGCGCCCAGAATTTCGCGCACGACAGTCGACTCGAGGAGTTTTTCGCTTGCGGTCATCTCATCCTTAAACGACTCAACGACATTTTTAATGGCTCGCTTGGCAAGGACCTTGCCTTCTTCTAGGTTTTCGAGATCTGCTTTCGCGCTCCTGAGGTCCTCGAGCGTCTTATCGAGCTCCGCTTTGCGTCCGGTGAGTTCCGCTTCCGTCTCGGCGACGATTCGTTTTTTGACCTCGTCGCGGCTGGCTTCCGCCTCATCGGCGGCCGCCTTGGCGTCACGAGCTCGCTGCTCTGCTTGAGCAGTTTCTTCTTGGGCTTTTTGGATTTGTTTTTCCAGGTCAGCCTGACGGCGCGCGACTTCTTGGCGGATTTGCTCGTTCTCTTTGACCTTGTCATAGAACTCTGCAAAGTGCTCGTCATCTAGAACGTACTGTGCGAGCTGCTCGCTAGAGACGGTATCGATAATCTCGCGCTTGCGGTTGTCGGAAAGGGTCGACCACTCTTCGTACTTGCTCAGCGCGGCAAGCATACGCTTGCGTCGCTCTGGGGTCGTGACGATCTTCGTTTCCAGGTCGGTGCAGGCTTCGATTGCCGTCTTAAGATTACGGGCTTCGTTTTTTGAAAGGCCGACTTCCGTGGTGCGTGATACTCGAGCGATGGCGCTTAAAACCGTTTCATTGGGCATCCAGTCATACTTGCGATTGCTGGATGTAAATCGAGTTTTGATTTCGTCGATGTCGAGAAGGCGTGCATAGGGATTACCCTCCCCATCGTTTACGGTGAGCTTAAAGGCAAAGCTCGATGCCTTTTCGGCAAAGATGTACTCGTCAAAAGACTGAACGGCTTTGATGGAATAGACGCCGGGTGCCTTTTGCTCAATCTCGAACGGTCCATAGAGGTAAGGCTGATCGTCAATTTCCTGACGCAGCATGATGTACTTGGTGAGCGGCATTGCCTGTAAGGCGGACGGATGAATGGTGCTGATGAGCGGTTGGCTAAAGTCGATTAGCCCGTCATCCGCTGTGATGATCTGAACCAGGCGCGATGAGATCTGGCTCTTCCTGAATTCGATGAAGTCGATGTTGCTGCGACCCGGCTTCCAGTTGTAGTTGGCAATTGAGTTATAGCGATGGTGTTCCAGATGGGGATAGTATTTGTTTTCTATGAACTGGTCGACATCAACGTTGGTTTTCATAACGATGAGTCGGCCGAAAATACCTTCGTATTCTTCTTTTGTTTTACTTTCAAGCGTTACTGATAATCCGCCAACTTCAGGAAAGGCGGTGGTGTCGATTCGCGTTATTTTGTCTTCGTCTACGAGGTATTGAGGATAGGTAATTGCTCGTTTTGGAGATAGGCCACCGTACTCCACGTAGGTGATCATTTCCTTGCGAACGCATTCCGAGATACTCGTAACCTTACGCGATGCGAGCGTGAAGCCCATGAGCGGCTCCTTTCAACACTGTCAAAACAGATGATCGACTAATATTCAATTTTACGGGCGTCACCAGCCAATTTGTTGAGCAACAAATTCGATTACGCGAACGGTCGGTTATATGAGGTAGGTGTCAGTTAATCGACTTGTCGCCATGCCGCATGGGCTTTCGACGAGACCGGCGCGGCATGGTGGCCAATGCTGCCTACACCACCGCAATCCCGCGGGCCACACTCAGCAGCTCGTACTCCCTCTGGCTCCACTGGCGCAGCTTGGCCGCGCGCACGGCGTCGCGGCACAGGTCCAGGAACACCTCGGCTCTCTCGCAGAAGCACTCGCGAGCAAAGGCACCGGATCCGTCCGCAATGCACTTGTCGTCAGCAAAGAGCTTCCAACTCGACGGCTCGCGCGAGTCATCTCCGAGCAGCTTGATCTGCAGCACATGCGGGTCGCCAGCAGCGCAGAGCTCTTCTTCGAGCACCTGCACAGTAAAGCGCATCTGGTGGGAGAGGCTGCTCTTGACCATGGCCGAGGCATAGCCGCTCGGCTCGTCCAGAAGATGCATTCGTTTTGGTTTGGATGCCAGGTTGTGGAAATTGCGCTCACTGCGCACGGAGAAATTGTCCATATGGACTCCTTTCATCGATGTTGGCAGGGCCACCGTGCCTTTTGGCCGGTTGGCGTCGGGATCGTGGAGCCAACTCTCTACCCCGACTCTGGATAAAACGCGCCCGCTCCTTGCGGGCAAGATGGAGTCTATCAGCGCACGCGGACAGAAATCAAGCGCCGCCTGCGAAATGATGTGCAGACGGCGCTTGATTACGCGGCAATTATTCGGCCAACATCCGGAAAAGTGTCGAAATCAGCCGTATGAAAGTACGGAAAAGTGTCAAATTCGAGCCGCCCAAATTACGGAAAAGCGTAAAACTGCACGTAAACAGGGGTGCGGCATCGCCTATGTTCGAACCTAGCTGTTGGGGTCGCCCTTGAGGGTGTTGATGTCCAGGTACTGGTTGTCGTCCTCTTTTTGCTGCGTTGCCGATTCGGACGCGGTGGGGCCGCGGAATAGCTGGAATCCCTCAAACGCGATCACGCCGAGCAGAGCGATGATGATGGCGATAAAGACAACCTTTGCCGCCTGCGGAAACTCCGAAAAGTGCGGCGGTTCTTCTTCGGTGTGGTAATCGGCAGCGCGCTTATCGTCGGTGCCGTGGGTATACGACGATGCCGAGGCTGCCTTTACGCTCGCTTGGTTGTAATCGGGAGCGGGCGTGGCAGCAAACGGGTCACGAGAATAGCCGCGCGACGCTTGGCCGTAATCCTCGGTTTCGATGCGGCTGGCGCGAGGCTGTTCGCTCGGGCGGTTGGCGTATGCTGCGGTGTTGTCGTATGCGGAGTCGCGTTCCTCGGCAGCCGCAAACAGGGGGTTTACCGGAATGTTGAGCGCCGGCATGCCGCCCGAGGTCTCGTCCAGATCTGCCGCCGCCCAGGAATCAAAGGCAAACTGACGGTTGGAAAGATCATCCAGATCCATGACAGGCGGCTCGAGCTCGGGCTCGGGAGCCGTGTATGCCGACTGCTGCGGGGCAGCGTAGCGAATCGTGCTGTCTGCCGTGGGGCGCTGTGCCGCTGCAGCGAGAAACGCCGCCGTCTCGGACGGATCGCTAGCAGGACGGGGTGCAGGGGCGGCTTCACGCGTCGCCTGCACGATGGGACGGGTGGCAAAGTCGTCCGCGGGCACGGATGCCGGCGCGGGCGTGGCGGAAGGTGCGGGCTTTGCACTTGTCGGGCGAGCTCCGCCGCCCATGAGTTCCTCGGCGGTCCAGGGGCGGTCGCTCATCACGTCGTCGAGGCTCAGCGCAAAAAGGCCCTCTTCGCCCTCGTCAAACGCGTGTTTCGCATGCCTGGCGCCAGAAACGGTGCCTCCGCGGCCGTTGCGTGATGCGTTGCTCGACCCCATCTTGTTCCATCCTTTCGAAATGCTCATATTCATCGATTATATGGAACTTGCCTTGCGGCCGACTCTCGGATTCGTGCATTCCAGAACTCGCGCCCAAAAGGGGAGGGGTGCAGACGCGCTGACTATTTGTCGCCGGCGGCAGCTTTGGCCTCGTTGAGGTAGCTATAGAAGCTGTACTTAGAGATGCCAAAGAACTCGCAGGCGCGTTCGCTCGACTTGGAGATGAGGAAGGCGCCGCGACGGTCGAGGTAGCCAATGGCGCGGATGCGTTCGTCTTTGGTCATGAGGGCGGCGGGCTTGCCCACGTACTGCTCGCACTCGCGCAGCAGATCCTCGAGCAGGTCGCCGATGTTTTTGGTGATGGGCTCGGGCTCGGTGTATCCCTTGTCGCCCGTGCCGGTGAGCGCGTCGAGCGAACGCTCAAACGCCTTCATGAGCGTGATGTCAAAGTTGATGCCCATAATGCCAACGGGGTTGCCGGCGTCGTCGCGAATGAAGATGGTCGACGATTTGAGCAGCTTGCCATCTGCGGTCTTGGTGAGGTACGGCGCGCGGTCGTGGACCTCGGCGGCATCTTCGTGCATGGACTCGAGCACAATATGGCTGGGGCCGTCGCCCAGTTTACGTCCGCTGATGTGGCCGTTTTCAATCACCACGATAGAGTGGTCCATGTCCTCGGTCTCCAGATCGTGGACGACGATTTCGCAGTTGGGGCCAAACTGTAGCGCCAGGCTGCGCGCAAGACGCTTGTAAAACTCAATCTGTGCGGGGGTCATGGGTGCCTTCCTAAAAATTAGTTTGGGCTCACTGTGCCATAAACCCCACCTGTTCGCAAATAACGAAAGCGTCGCTGCGTTATGCGACCGTTCGGCGGCGAAAAAGTACCGATTACGGCAACAAACAATTTGTTAGGTTTTCCAATCAAAAAGTGTGATAGAACAGTGCTAACAAACTTTTTGTTTGGCATCCACATAAAAGTTCAGCCGCATGAATGGGAATGGGCTGAAACGCGTATGCGGGGGCCGGCAAGAGAGAACTTAAGGAGTTCACCGTATGGCCGATAAGATCCAGTGGGCGGGCAACACGATGCCCAAGAGCGATGACAAGCACTTGGGAATCATGAGCCTCGACCACGTGAAGAAGGCCCGCGCCTTCCACCAGTCGTTCCCCCAGTACACCGTCACTCCGCTTGCCCGCCTGGACGGCCAGGCCGCGCGCCTGGGCCTGTCCAACCTGTGCGTTAAGGACGAGAGCTATCGCTTTGGCCTCAACGCCTTTAAGGTCCTGGGCGGTTCGTTTGCCATGGCCAACTACATTGCCGACGAGACCGGCAAGGACGTTGCCGAGTGCACCTTCGATTACCTGACCTCCGATCAGCTTGCCAAGGACTTTGGCCAGGCTACCTTCTTTACCGCCACCGACGGCAACCATGGCCGCGGCGTGGCATGGGCTGCCAACAAGCTGGGCCAGAAGGCCGTCGTGCACATGCCCAAGGGTTCCACCAAGCCCCGCTTCGATAACATTGCCGCCGAGGGCGCCACGGTGACCATCGAAGAGGTCAACTACGACGAGTGCGTGCGCATGGCCGCCGCCGAGGCCGACGCCTGCGAGCGCGGCGTTATCGTTCAGGACACCGCCTGGGAGGGCTACGAGAAGATTCCGTCTTGGATCATGGAGGGCTACGGCACCATGGCTTCCGAGGCTGCCGAGCAGCTGCGCGAGATGGCCATCAACCGCCCGACGCACGTCTTTGTCCAGGCTGGCGTGGGCTCGCTCGCCGGCGCCGTGGTGGGCTACTTCACCAACCTGTATCCCGATAACCCGCCCACCTTTGTCGTGGTCGAGTGCGCTCCGGCCGCCTGCCTGTACAAGGGCGCTGCCGCCGGCGACGGCGACCCGCGCATCGTGGACGGCGACATGCCCTCCATCATGGCTGGCCTGTGCTGCGGCGAGCCCAACATTCTGGGCTGGGATATCCTGCGCAACCACACCACCGCCTTCGTGTCCTGCCCCGACTGGGTCACCGCTCGCGGCATGCGCACCCTGGGCGCTCCCGAGAAGGGCGACCCGCGCGTCATCTCCGGCGAGTCCGGCGCCGTGACCACCGGCCTGGTCGAGACCCTCATGCTCGATCCCGAGTACGCTGAGCTCAAGGAGCTCATCGGCCTGGACAAGACGAGTTCCGTGCTCTGCTTCTCCACGGAAGGCGACACGGACCCCGACCAGTATCGCCGCATTGTTTGGGAAGGCGAATATCCGACCTGCTAATCGTTGGGCGGCGCAACGCGCCGCGCCAAATTCCTATTAGACCCCCTATGTCCTGCAGATGCATGAACCCGGGAGGCGGAGCGATACCTATTTGCTCCGTCGCGAGTTCCGCACGCAAAGGAAAGCACTTAATGTGCTTTCCGTCTTGCGCAGGACTGTCCGAGCAGCGGAGTAAATAGGTATCGCTCCGCCACCTCACAGGTAGATTCCTTCGTTTGAAAGGTTATGAACAATGGCTAAAGAACTCGATTTCGACGCTATCAAGGCTGCTGCTGAGTCCCATCGTGCTGATATGACGCGTTTTCTTCGCGCAATGATTAGCCACCCCTCTGAGTCCTGCGAGGAGGGTGAGGTTGTTGCCTGCATCAAGGCCGAGATGGAGAGCCTTGGCTATGACGAGGTCAAGGTCGACGACCTGGGCAACGTTATGGGCTTTATGGGCGAGGGCGACAAGATTATCGCCATCGACTCCCACATCGACACCGTCGGCATCGGCAACATCGAGAACTGGGATGCCGATCCCTATGAGGGCTACGAGACCGACGAGATCATTTACGGCCGCGGCGGCTCCGACCAGGAGGGTGGCATGGCTTCTGCTACCTATGCTGCCAAGATGATGAAGGACATGGGCCTCATCCCCGAGGGCTACAAGATCATGGTCGTCGGCACCGTCCAGGAAGAGGACTGCGACGGCATGTGCTGGCAGTACATCTACAACAAGGACGGCATTAAGCCCGAGTTCGTCATTTCCACCGAGCCCACCGACGGCGGCATCTATCGCGGTCACCGCGGTCGCATGGAGATCCGCGTCGACGTTCACGGCACCTCCTGCCACGGCTCCGCTCCCGACCGCGGCGATAACGCCATCTACAAGATGGCCGACATCATCGCCGACGTCCGCGCCCTCAACAACAACGGCTGCGACGAGTCGACCGACATCAAGGGCCTCGTCAAGATGCTCGACCCCAAGTACAACCCCGAGCACTTCGAGGACGCCCGCTTCCTGGGCCGCGGCACCTGCACCGTCAGCCAGATCTTCTACACCAGCCCCAGCCGCTGCGCCGTCGCTGACTCCTGCGCCATCTCCATCGACCGTCGTATGACCGCCGGTGAGACCTGGGAGTCCTGCCTGGACGAGATCCGTAACCTGCCGGCCGCCAAGAAGTACGGCGACGACGTGAAGGTCTCCATGTACATGTACGACCGTCCGTCCTGGACCGGCGAGGTCTACGAGACCGAGGCTTACTTCCCCACGTGGATCAACAAGGAGACCGCTCCGCACGTCAAGGCCCTCGTCGACGCCCACAAGGCCATGTTCGGTGACGAGCGCATCGGCTGCGAGCCCAGCATGGACAAGCGCACCGGTCGTCCGCTGTGCGACAAGTGGACCTTCTCCACGAACTGCGTTTCCATCCAGGGCCGCTATGGCATCCCCTGCGTCGGCTTTGGCCCGGGTGCCGAGTCTCAGGCTCACGCTCCCAACGAGGTCACCTACAAGGACGACCTGGTCACCGCTGCCGCCATGTATGTGGCTGCCCTGAACCTCTACGATCCGAGCCAGGCCGATGGCGACGCCACCGTCTTCCGCGCCGGTCTGACCAACAACAAGATCGACTAGTCCCATTCCTCGATTTTGTTGAGCCGGGGACAGTTTATGCCCCCGGCACCTCCTGTTGACTTGGGGCCCGCGGTCGTTATCTCCCATGCTTCCTCGACGGTAGCGGGTCCTCGTCATAGCGCTCTGCATGTTCTAGCCACACGCGCATGCCGGAGCACATCTACTCATTGCGATCGTTTCATCTTTGGAAAGGATATTTACATGGACGCTAAGTTTACCGAGCTCGTCGAGCAGCTGAACGGCCTCGATTTTAAGGGTATGTACGGCAGCGACTTCCTGCACACCTGGGATAAGACCACCGATGAGCTCAAGGCGCTCTACATCGTCGCCGACGCCCTGCGCGAGCTGCGCGAGAATAACGTTTCGTCCAAGATCTTCGACTCGGGCCTGGCTGTCTCGCTGTTCCGTGACAACTCCACCCGTACGCGTTTCTCCTTCTCTAAGGCCGCCAACCTGCTCGGCCTTGAGCTGCAGGACCTGGACGAGAAGAAGTCCCAGATCGCTCACGGCGAGACCGTCCGCGAGACCGCTACCATGATCTCCTTCATGGCCGACGTCATCGGCATCCGCGACGACATGTACATCGGCAAGGGCGACGCCTACATGGCCGAGGTCTCCGAGTCCGTCCAGCAGGCTTACGAGGACGGCGTTCTGGATCACCGTCCCACGCTCATCTCCCTGCAGTCCGACTCCGATCACCCCACGCAGTCCTCTGCCGACATGCTCTACCTCATCAACGAGTTTGGCGACCTCGAGAACCTCAAGGGCAAGAAGGTTGCCGTCACCTGGGCCTATTCGCCCTCTTACGGCAAGCCGCTGTCCTGCCCGCAGTCGCTGATCAGCCTTCTGCCCCGCTTTGGCATGGACGTCACCCTGGCCCACCCCGAGGGCTACGACCTCATGCCCGAGGTCGTTGAGCGCGCCAAGGGCTATGCCGCCGAGTCCGGCACCACCTTTAAGCAGGTCAACACCATGGCCGAGGCCTTCGAGGGCGCCGACATCGTGATCCCCAAGAGCTGGGCTCCGTTTGCCGCCATGGAGAAGCGCACCAACCTGTACGCCGAGGGCGACGACGCCGGCATCGCTGCGCTCGAGAAGGAGCTGCTCGCTCAGAACGCTACGCATCAGGATTGGTGCTCCACGACCGAGCTCATGGAGAAGACCGCCAACGGCCAGGACACCATCTTTATGCATCCGCTGCCCGCCGACATCTCCGGTGTCTCCTGCGAGCACGGCGAGGTCAACGCCGACGTCTTCGACATGCACCGCGTGGGCATGTACAAGGAGGCCAGCTACAAGCCGTACGCCATCGCAGCCATGATGTTCCTGCAGAAGGTTGCCGATCCCGCCGCTACCCTCAAGGCCCTCGACGAGCGCAACACCGCCCGTTGGTTCCAGGCCTAAAGCTGGGCTGAGAAATGGCTAAGCGTATCGTTGTCGCCCTGGGTGGAAACGCCCTCGGCGCCAACCTTCCCGAGCAGATGGAGGCCGTCAAGACGACTTCCAAGGCTATCGTCGACCTGATCGAGGAGGGCAACGAGGTCGTCGTCGTGCATGGCAACGGTCCCCAGGTGGGTATGATCGCCAACGCGATGGCAGAGCTCACGCGCTCTAACCCTCAGAAGTACATCCCCTGCCCGCTGTCCGTTTGCGGTGCCATGAGCCAGGGCTACATTGGCTATGACCTGCAAAATGCGCTGCGCGAGGAAATGCTCGACCGCAACATCGACAAGGGCGTCGCCACTGTGCTCACCCAGGTCGAGGTTGCGGCAGACGACCCGGCCTTTGCCGACCCGGTCAAGCCGATCGGTCCGTGGATGAGCGAGGCCGAGGCCAAGGAGCTGGAGGCCGACCGCGGCTACCAGTTCATCCACGACGAGAAGCAGGGCTTCCGTCGCGTGGTTGCCTCGCCCAAGCCCGTGAACATCGTCGAGCTCGACACCATTAAGTCGCTCGTCGAGTCCAACCACGTGGTGATTTCCTGCGGCGGTGGCGGTATTCCCGTCACCAAGGCCCAGGGCAACCACCTTAAGGGCGCTGCCGCCGTCATCGATAAGGACTTTGCGGCCGAGAAGCTCGCCGAGCAACTCGACGCCGATGCCCTGATTATCCTGACGGCCGTGGAGAAGGTTGCCATTGGCTTTGGCACCGACCACGAGCAGTGGCTCGACACACTGACCGCGGCTGACGTAAAGCGTCTGTCCGAGGCCAACGAGTTCGGTCGCGGCTCCATGCTGCCCAAGGTCCAGGCCGCCTCGACGTTTGCCGAGAGCAAGCCGGGCCGCACGGCGCTCATCACGCTGCTCGAGAAGGCGCGTGACGGTCTTGCCGGCAAGACCGGTACCACGTTTACCGGCGACGCTGAGTAGGCATATCTGCACCATTGAGGAGGGTGCCCTGCGTCGCGGGGTGCCCTCCTTTGTGCTATGGGGAGCCAAGGGGCGTTCGCTGGAAAACGAGTGCGTGCCTGTTCCGACGGAGTGCGAGCTTGCTATGGTGGGTATAGCAACTATGGTGTCCAAGGCAGCAGGGGAGGTTTGCGGAGATGAAACTCGGTTGCGTCATTATGGCTTCGGGCAAGGGCAAGCGGTTTGGCTCAAACAAGATGCTCGCCGATATCTATGGCAAGCCACTGATTGCCCGGACTATCGATTCGGTTCCCCGGGGCTTTGACGTCGTGGTTTCGACGCGTTGGCCCGAGGTCGCCCAGATTTGCGAGGACAAGCATTGCCCGTGCGTGCTGCACGATGGCAAGCTGCGCAGCGAAAGCGTCCGTGCGGGCCTTTCGTGGGGGGCGAGCCGCGGCTGGAAGGGTTGCCTTTTTTTGCCGGGCGATCAGCCGCTTGTGAGCGCGGATTCTTTTGAGGCGATGGTTCGCGCGTTTGATGAGCGTGGCCGCAAGCATCCGGTTCGCTTGGCGTGCAACGGTGAGCCTTCGAGCCCGGTGCTCTTTCCGGTGGAACTGTTCGATGCACTTATGTGCCTTGAGGGCAAGGACGGTGGCGGTTCGATCCTCAAGGACCGTATCGACGTGGTGCTGGTCGAGGCGCGTGCCTACGAGCTGTGGGACGTCGATACCGCCAAGGGACAGCAACGCATAACGGAGCATATCGCCGCCTGCTCGTATTTTGATCGCGTGGCCAACTGCATCAATCAATAAGGAGCAATAATGATCATCATCAAAAACGGCGCGCTCGTGACGCCACAGGGGCTTCGCCGCGCCGATCTTGCCATGGATGGCGATAAGATCGTGCGGATCGCCGCGGCGATTGAGCCGGCCGAGGGCGATACCGTCGAGGATGCCGCGGGCTGTTGGGTGTTTCCCGGCTTTATCGACGGCCACACGCACATGCAGTGCTGGACCGGCATGGATTGGACAGCCGATAGCTTTGAGACCGGTACGCGTGCGGCTGCCTGCGGCGGTACGACGACCATCGTGGACTACGCGACGGCCGATCGCGGCGTGACCATGCCCGATGCCTTGGCCGAATGGCATCGCCGCGCCGACGGCACCTGCACGGCCAACTACGCCTTTCATATGGCACTCGCCGAGTGGAACGAGCGCAACCGCGCCGATCTTTCGGCCATGCGCGATGCGGGCGTATCGTCGTTCAAGACCTACTTTGCCTACGACCACCTGCGCTTGGACGATGCCGAGACACTCGAGGTGCTCGAGGAGCTCAAGCGTATTGGCGGCATACTGTGCGTGCATTGCGAGAACGGTACGCTGGTGAATGAGCTGCAGAAGCGCGTGTTTGAGCAGGGTATCCACGGGCCCGAGGGCCATGCGCTCAGCCGTCCGGATGTGTGCGAGGCCGAGGCAGTGAGCCGTCTGCTGTATCTGGCGCACTTGGCCGGGGATGCTCCGGTCAACGTGGTGCACCTTTCGACCAAGCTGGGGCTCGAGGCCATTCGCGCTGCCAAGGCGCGCGGGCAGAAGAACATCTATGTCGAGACCTGCCCCCAGTATCTGATGCTCGACGATACATGCTACTTGGAGCAGGGCGAGGACGGCTTTGCGGGTGCCAAGTATGTGATGAGCCCGCCGCTGCGCCATGCGGGTGACCGTGCGGCACTGCGCGAGGCACTTGTGTCCGGCGAGATCGATACGATTGCGACCGACCACTGCAGCTTTAATCTGCACGGGCAAAAGGACCGCGGGCGCGATGACTTCCGCGCGATTCCCAACGGCGGGCCCGGTGTGGAGCATCGCCCCGTCGCAATCGCTACGAGCTTTGAGGGACAGCTGGGTCCCGAGGATCTGTGCCGCTTGATGAGCGAGAACCCGGCGCGCGTCTTTGGCATGTATCCGCGCAAGGGCTGTCTTGCCGAGGGCTCCGATGCCGACGTGTGCGTGTGGGATCCCCAGGCGCGCTGGACGATCAGCGCCGCGACGCAGCACCAGGCTGTGGACTACACGCCGCTCGAGGGTTTTGAGGCACATGGCCGCGCCAAGGCTGTGTTTGTGAACGGCGTGCTGGCTGCACGCGACGGCGAGCCCACCGGAGCCCAACCCGGCCGCTACGTCCCCCGCTAACAGGAAGGTCGCCAGGGTAGCCAATTTGGAAGATGATTTTTTGGGACGGGATAGCTAAAAGAGCCCCGTCCCAAATTGGCTACCCCTTGAGGCTGCTGGCGACGATGAGACGGTCGAGGGCTGCCTCGAAGCGGTCAGCTATCGTGGGGTCGCTGAGCGTGTCGACTTGGTTGAGCATGATGCGGGCATTGTTGAGCTTCAGCATCTGCAGCTCGGCATTGAGCACCATGGCGACGCGCTCTGGGGTGGCAGCGTCGGTGGGTTCGCAACCGCAGCGCTCGCAGAAGAGCTTGGGGCGGTGGACAACCTCGGCGACGCGCTTGCCCAGCCCCGAGGCGCCGACGACCCAGACAACGTTTGCCGTGGCGGCAGGAATTACCGGCTCCCAGGCGGCGTGGGCCTTGAGCGGGAGCCGCTTGCTGCCGTCCGCCTCGGCCAACACATAATCAAAGCGCTGCGCCAGCTCGTCGAGCGGCTCGGCGGGGGCGGAGAGCTTGCCTGTCTCCGGGTCCAAAACACCCGCCTGGCAGATACTTCCGCGGCTCATGCCCGCGCATGCCTCGCAGGTGCAACCGGGTACATGTGCAGCGCCCGGCTTCCAAGGCGCGGCGTCCAGACGACGGCTCGACCCGTCCCATGGCACGCCGGCGACGGGAAACATGTGTGTGGTGGTACAGAGGAGCACGCGGCCGCCAGCGCGCATAAGCTCAAGGCCGAGCGTCTTTAGCAGGGTCGACTTGCCACCGCTGCCGATAATCGCGGTAATGCCCGGCTCGATCTTGAGCGTGGAGGCAAGGTTTCCGCTCGTCGTTTCCATCTGTTCACCGCCGTATAATACTGTGATAATAAATAATCATCAGAGTAGCGGTCGAACCGCTTTTACTCTGCTCAAACCGTAGCACAGGGAGGTGCCCCGGGAATGCTCGTTTATGTTCGCGGCGCCGGCGATATCGCCACGGGCGTCGCCGCTCGCTTGGTGCGCTCCGGCGTGTCGGTCGTTATGGCCGATATCGCGGTTCCCACGTGCATCCGCCGCACAATCTGTTTTTGCGAGGCCATTCGCCTGGGCGAGGTCGAGGTCGAAGGCATTCGCGCTCGCTTGGCGCAGACGCCGACTGAGGCGCTTGCGATTACCGAGGCTGGAGACGTCGCCGTCGTGGTGGACCCTCAGGCCAAGATGCTCGATGAGCTTAAACCCGCTGCCGTGATCGACGCGATTTTGGCCAAGCGCAACCTGGGTACCACGCGCGACATGGCGCCTGCCGTCATCGCCGTGGGGCCGGGCTTTACCGCGCCGGTTGACTGCGACGCCGTGGTCGAGACCATGCGCGGGCATTTTCTCGGCCGTGTCATCACCCAAGGTTCGCCCCAGCCCAACACGGGCGTGCCGGGCATTATCGCCGGCTATGGCAAGGAGCGTGTTGTCCACAGCCCCGCCGCCGGTGTGTTTCGGTCCGACCGCGCAATCGGCGACATCGTGAGCGCCGGAGACGTGATTGGCTATGCGGGCGATACGCCCATGTGCACGCAGATCGATGGCTGCCTGCGCGGGCTTTTGGCGAACGGCGTGCAGGTGACTGAGGGCTTTAAATGCGCCGATGTCGATCCCCGCGGCGATGCCAGCTATATCAACTACATTTCGGACAAAGCGACGTCGGTCGGCGGCGGCGTGCTCGAGGCGCTCGCTATGCTCACCGATGTCTTTAGAGGATAGAAGGCGGCAATGGAAAAGCTTGATGTTGTGAATGCGGCGCTTGCCGCCCTGCGTGCTGGCGAGACGTGCGAGCTCGTGGTCGTGGCCGGTACGGCGGGGTCGTCACCGCGCGGCGTGGGCGCATGGATGACTGTCTTTGCCGATGGTAGCCAGGCGGGCACTATCGGCGGCGGCAAGATTGAGCTCTTTGCGCTGGATGAGGCGCGCGAGCTCCTGAGCGCGGGACAGTCGCGTCTGGTCCGCTACACCATGGGCGGCGAGAACTCCGATACCGGCATGATCTGCGGTGGAGCCATCTGCCTGTGCTACCTGCATCTGGATGCAACCCAGGCACCGTTGTTCCAGGAAATTGCCGACGTCTTGGCCTATCGACGCATCGGCGACTTCGTCATCGACTTTGGGCCGTTTGTCGCGAGTGCGCTCGAGGGCGATGTGGCCGAGTACCATGGCGAGGAATCGCGCCGCACCATTGCGGGCTGCCCCGGGCTTTCGCTGGTGGAGGAGGGGAGTAAGGTCACCTACACCAACGCGGCCTCCGAGATTCCCGCGGCGCACATCGAGACGCTCTGCCCCGAGGGCCTGACCTACATCTTTGGCTGTGGACACGTGGGCGCTGCGACGGCGCGGGTGCTCACGGCGGCGGGTTTTGCCGTCGTGGCTTGCGACGACCGTCCCGGCACGCTGACTCCCGAATGGGTGCCCGGTGTCTACGACCGTCGTCTGGTCGACTACAAGAACCTGAGCAAGCAGTGCCCCATCGGCCCGCGCGACCTGGCGGTTGTGGCTACAGCAGGCCACAAGTCCGATATCGACGTAGTGATTCAGGCCATGCGCGCCAAACCCGCCTATCTGGGCTGCTTGGGCTCGCGCCGTAAGACGGCCTTTGTGCGCGCCCGCCTGGAGCAGGAGGGCTTTACGCAGGAGCAAATCGGCGAACTGCACCTGCCGATTGGAGTCGCCATCGAGGCCGAGGACCCCGAGGAGATCGCTATCTCCATTGCCGCCGAGATGATCCACCTGCGCCGCACCAAACTCGTCCCCCGCAAGCGCTAATCACATCCCCATATATGAGTTGCGGTGAAATAGTTCCTAGATAAGCCTGACGGGCGGTCAGCCAGGAGCTATTTCACCGCAACTGCTGTTTGACCCCGGGGATGCAGGATTGCGGGTCAAAATGCTACCTGTGCCATATGCCCTATAATGTCCGCCCGTTGGCGGCATAGGGCCGCCGCCTGTGGTATGGGAGGCGTAAATGGCAGAGTCGGTGGCAGGGGACGCCCTGTTCGAGCGTACGGGAAAAGTTTCGTTTGTGCAGGTATTGCCCCATGCACTGCAGCATGTGCTGGCGGCATTCGCGGGCATCGTCACGCCCGCTATCATCATCGCTTCGGTCTGCGGCTTTACCCCTCAAGAGGAGGCCGCCGTCATCCAGGCGTCGCTCGTCCTCTCGGCGCTCGACATTTTCCTTCAACAGTTCCCCATAAAAAGTGTCGTCGGTTCGGGCCTACCCATCGTGATGGGCGCGAGCTTTACCTTCGTGCCAGCGCTCAAGGCAGTCGGTCTCGAGCTTGGCTTTGAGGCCGTGCTGGGCGCCCAGGTAATCGGCGGCGCGCTCGTCGTGCTCTTCGGTCTACTGTTCAGGCGCGTGAGCTTTCTGTTCCCGGCCCCGGTGCTTGGCACCGTCATCTTTGTCATTGGCCTGTCGCTGTGCCCGGTTGCCGTGGCGTCTATGGCGGGCGGGGAGGGCGCGGCCGATTTTGGCAGTATCACCAACTGGGCCGTCGCACTCGTGACGTTCGTCGTCACCTTTATGGCCGGCAACTACGGCAAGGGCGCGCTTAGGCTGGGCAGCATCCTGGCTGGTATCTGCGCGGGCTTTGTTTTGGCTGCGGTGTTGGGCATGGTCGATTTCTCGGCCATCGCGACCGCCAGCTGGTTCGCCCCGCCGGCCCTAGGCACCCATCGCCTGGTGTTCGACCCGGCCGCGTGCGCCGTCGTGGGCGTTGTCGCCATTGTCAACGCCGTGCAGGTCATGGGCGAGTTTGCCGCCGTGTCGTCCGCCGCGCTGGATGCCCCCGCGACCGATAGCCAGATTTCGGGTGGCCTGATCGCCAATGGCCTCGTCGGTATGCTGTCGGGCTTTTTGGGTGGTGTCCCCACGGCAACCTTTGGCCAGAATGTGGGCATTATCGCCGAGAACAAGGTCGTCAATCGAATGGTCTTTACGCTTGCCGCCGCCATCTTGCTCATCGCGGGCCTGCTGCCCAAGTGCGCGGCGGTGCTCACGTTCATTCCGCAGCCGGTAATCGGCGGCGCCACGATTGGCGTGTTTGCGACCATCGGCATGAACGGCGTGGTCATGTTTGCCCGCCACGGCCTGTCTCAGCGCGATACCACGCTCATGGGCCTCTCCATCGCCTTTGGCACGGGCATTGAGCGCACGGCCGGCGCGCTTGCCGGCGCTGGATTCCCCGCATGGGTCGGCACTGTCTTTGGCGGATCCTCCATTGCCGTCGCCGCACTTGTCGCCGTCGTCCTCAACCTGGTCCTGCCTCGCCAAAGATAACGTCCCATATATGAGTTGCGGTG
Organism: uncultured Collinsella sp.; assembly: GCA_905200715.1. GTDB lineage: Bacteria > Actinomycetota > Coriobacteriia > Coriobacteriales > Coriobacteriaceae > Collinsella. The sequence goes on from CAJKLK010000001.1 coordinate 145,747, forward strand.
AAATACAGACTGTTTAAGCCGGTTAAGCCGTCAAACAGTCCCTATTTCACCGCAACTGCCATTTTGATCCCTTGGGGACGGAGGAAAACGGATCACTCAAGGAGTCAGGCGACCCAAGTGATCCGTTTTCCTCCGTCCCCTAGGGATCAATATGTGCGGGGGAGTTGTGGAGTTGTGCAGGCAGACGAGGTTTTTCTGGAAATACGCACCCAATGCGCGTATAGTACCGATTGTTTTGTCGGCTCCTGCTGCGTCGAGTCCAAACTGCGAAATGCCATGAGCGGCGCGGATGCAGCCAGGAGGCACGAGGACAACCCATCGTGGCCACGCCCCGTGCTTAAAACCCCAAGAAGGAGTGAACAATGGCAGAAGAGAAGTATGTGCCGCGTCTGAAGACCAAGTACAACAACGAGGTCAAGCAGCAGCTTCAGGACAAGTTCCAGTACGAGAACGTCATGATGATCCCCAAGTTTGAGAAGATCGTCGTGAACATGGGTGTCGGCGAGGCCGCTACCGATTCCAAGGCCATCGACGGTGCCGTGCGCGACCTGCGCGCCATCACCGGCCAGCAGCCGATGATCACCCGTGCCCGCAAGTCCATCGCTACCTTCCGCCTGCGCGCTGGTATGCCGATCGGCTGCAAGGTTACCCTGCGTGGCGACCGTATGTGGGAGTTCTTCGATCGTCTGACCTCCGTCGCGATCCCCCGTATCCGCGACTTCCGCGGCATCTCCGCCAAGAGCTTCGACGGCCGTGGTAACTTCTCCATGGGCGTCACCGAGCAGCTCATCTTCCCCGAGATCGACTTCGACTCCGTCGATCACCAGCGTGGTATGGACATCACTTTCGTGACCACCGCCAACACCGATGAGGAGGCCAAGGCCCTTCTGGACGCCTTCGGTTTCCCGTTCAAGAAATAGGTTCACCTGCCCTATAAGCGCCGTTCCCACAAGGGGGCGGCGCTTGGGGCGAACAATACTCTATGTGAGGAGGATATAAGTGGCTAAGACATCGATGATCGTCAAGTGCAATCGCAAGCAGAAGTTCTCTACTCGTGAGTACACGCGCTGCCAGCGCTGCGGCCGTCCGCACTCTGTGTACCGCAAGTTCGGCCTGTGCCGTGTCTGCTTCCGCGAGCTTGCACTCAAGGGCGAGCTTCCCGGCGTTAAGAAGGCCAGCTGGTAAGTCACTACCAGCGTTTCAAGCATCCGTTTGGAACAGGGAAAACGCGCTAGTTAGGCTTTGCCGTTAAGGGCGGCGAAGAACCAAGAGCACGTGTTCATCAAGAACGAAGGAGAATCTGTATGAACCTTACAGACCCGATCGCAGATATGCTTACGCGCATCCGTAACGCTAACTCTGTGAACAAGGCCACGGTCTCCATGCCGAGCAGCAAGAAGCTCGTCGAGATCGCTCGTGTTCTGCACGAGGAGGGCTACATCGAGGGCTACGATGTCGAGGACACCGTTCCCCAGAAGACTCTGCACATCACGCTTAAGTATGGTCCCAAGAAGGCTAAGGTCATCAACGGCATCCGCCGCATTTCCAAGCCGGGCCTGCGTAAGTACACCGGCGTTGCCGACATGCCCCGCGTCCGCGGTGGCCTTGGTACCGCCATTATTTCCACCAGCCATGGCGTCATGACCGACCGCGATGCTCGCAAGCACAACGTCGGCGGCGAGATCATCGCTTACGTCTGGTAATTCGCTCGGTAGGTAGAAGGAAAGGAGATCACCGTGTCTCGTATCGGTAATAAGCCTGTCCAGATTCCCGCCGGAGTCGAAGTGGCAGTCAACGGCAACAACGTTGTCGTCAAGGGCCCCAAGGGCCAGCTCGAGCTCGATGTCTTTGAGAAGCTCGCTATCAACGTCGAGGACAACGTCCTCACCGTTTCCCGTCCCGATGACGAGCGTGAGACCCGTGCCCGCCACGGCCTCACCCGCGCCCTCATCCACAACATGGTTGTTGGCGTTTCCGAGGGCTTCGAGAAGAAGCTCGAGCTCGCCGGTGTCGGTTACCGCGTGCAGCAGAAGGGCAAGAACCTCGAGTTCTCCCTGGGCTTCTCGCACCCCGTGATCGTCGAGGCTCCCGAGGGCATCACCTTCGAGGTTCCCGACAACACCCACGTGAACGTCAAGGGTATCAACAAGCAGCAGGTCGGTCAGATCGCCGCTGAGATCCGCGGCCATCGTCCTCCCGAGCCTTACAAGGGCAAGGGTATCCACTACGTTGGCGAGCACATCCGTCGCAAGCTGGGTAAGGCCGCCAAGTAGTCGTAACCGACTCACTCGCATAAGACCAGCACCCCGTCAGGTGCTGGCAAGATCAACCTTTTTAGGAGTTTACGTATGAACAAGCATAAGGCGAAGCTGGAAGGCCTCAAGCGTCGTCAGCGTCGTGTTCGCGGCAAGGTCTCGGGTACCGCCGAGCGTCCGCGTCTTCGCGTGACCCGTACTAACGCCAACATCTATGCCCAGATCATCGACGACAGCAAGGGCTCCAGCCTGACGCTCGTCTCCGCCTCGACCCTCGAGGCCGAGTTCAAGGGCACCCACACCTCGAACAAGGAGGCTGCGGAGAAGGTCGGTCAGCTCGTTGGCAAGCGCGCCATCGAGGCCGGCATCACCAAGGTCGCCTTCGATCGTGGTGGCCGTATCTACCATGGCCGCGTCAAGGCCCTCGCCGACGGTGCTCGTGCCGCCGGTCTCGAGTTCTAGGAGGTATGTAGCACATGGCTCGTAATCAGAAGCAGCAGCGCGAGGCCTCCGAGTTCGAGGAGCGCGTCGTTTACATCAACCGCGTGTCGAAGACCGTCAAGGGTGGTCGTCGCATGAGCCTCGTCGCTCTCGTCGTCGTTGGCGACGGCAAGGGCAACGTCGGCGTTGGCATGGGCAAGTCCGCTGAGGTGCCCCTGGCCATCTCCAAGGCGTCTCTCGATGCCAAGAAGAACATGTTCCACGTGCCGGTGACCGAAGAGGGCACGATCCCGCACGAGGTTCTCGGCCACTTTGGTGCCGGCCGCATTATCATCAAGCCCGCTGTCGAGGGTACCGGCGTTATCGCCGGCGGCGCTGTGCGTCCCCTCTTCGAGCTTGCTGGCATCAAGAACGTCCTGTCCAAGTCCCTCGGTACCGACAACGGCCTTAACATCATCAAGGCTGCCGTCGAGGGCCTCAAGGAGCTCTCCAGCCCTGAGGACGTCGCGGCTCGCCGTGGCCTGACGGTCTCCGAGATGTTCGTCGGTAAGGAGAACTAAGCATGGCTGACACCATCAAGATCAAGCAGGTCCGCAGCACCAACGGTTGCAAGCAGGATCAGGTCCGTACTGTCCGTGCCCTCGGTCTCCACAGGATCCGCGAGGTTCGCGAGATTGCTGACAACGAGTCCGTCCGCGGCATGATCTTCAAGGTCAAGCACCTTGTCGAGATTGTAGAGGAGTAGCAAATGCAGCTTCACGATCTTACTCCCGCGCCCGGTTCCACCAAGAACCGCAAGCGCGTCGGCCGTGGCAATTCTTCGGGTCACGGCACCACTTCTGGCCGCGGCCAGAAGGGCCAGGGTTCCCGCTCTGGCGGCACCAAGGGTGCCGGCTTCGAGGGTGGCCAGACTCCGCTGGCTATGCGCCTGCCCAAGCTTCCGGGCTTCCGCAACCCCCGTCGTATCGAGTACACCGCTGTCAACGTCGAGCGTCTCGAGCGTAAGTTCGAGGACGGCGCTGTGATCGACGGTGCCGCTCTTAAGGCCGCTCGCATCACCAAGAGCGAGTTCGAGCCCGTCAAGGTGCTCGGCAATGGTGAGCTCACCAAGAAGTTCACGGTCAAGGTCGACAAGGTCAGCGCCTCTGCGCAGGCCAAGATCGAGGCCGCCGGCGGAAAGGTCGAGCTGCCGTGCTAAATGGTCTTAAGAATGCTTTCCGCATCAAAGAACTGCGCGAAAAGATTCTTTTTACCATAGCTATGCTCGTCGTGTACCGCATTGGTGCGCACGTTCCTGTGCCCGGCATTCCCTTCCAGGGGATGCTGGGCCTTTTCTCGACCGGGAGCAACTCGGTCGCCGCAGGTGCTATGGCCCTCCTGAATCTTTTCTCTGGTGGCGCGTTGAGCTATGTCTCGGTGTTCTCTTTGGGCATCATGCCGTACATCACGAGCTCGATTATCCTCCAGATGCTCCAGGCCGTCGTGCCTTCCCTGCATGAGCTTGCCCGCGAGGGCGAGGTCGGTCAGACCAAGATTACGCAGTATTCGCGTTACCTCACCTTGGCTCTGGCTATCCTCAACTCCGTGGGTTACCTCTTCCTCTTTAAGAGCTTCGGCATTAGCTTCAACGGTGCCGGTGCTCCCGAGATCATCTTCGACCTCATGATCGTCGGTACGCTCACCGCGGGCGCCATGCTGATCATGTGGATTGGTGAGCTCATCACCCAGCGTGGTATCGGCAATGGCATGTCGCTGATCATCTTCGCGAACATCATGGCCGGTCTTCCGCCGGCGATCTTCTCCAGCACCGAGGGTAACGCCGGTGGCATCATCACCATGGTGATTATCTGCGCCATCATCCTGCTGGTCATCCCGCTGATTGTTTTCCTTGAGCGCGGCCAGCGCCGCATCCCGGTCTCCTACGCCAAGCGCGTCGTGGGCCGTCGCATGATGGGTGGCCAGACCACCTACCTGCCCATCAAGGTCAACACCGCGGGCGTCGTGCCGATCATCTTCGCTTCGGCGCTGCTGTACTTCCCCGCTCAGATTGCCGTGTTCTTCCCCGGCATCGGCTGGATCCAGGCAGTTGCCTCCGCACTTTCGACCGGTTGGCTCAACTGGGTGCTTAACGTTGTCCTCATCGTGTTCTTCGCGTACTTCTACACCTCTATGGTGTTCAACCCCGATGACACAGCCGACAACCTTAAGAAGCAGGGCGGCTTTATTCCGGGCGTCCGTCCGGGTAGGGCTACCGCGGCCTACATCAAGAACGCGCTCAACAAGATCACGCTTCCCAGCGCTGTCTTTTTGGCGCTCATCGCCATCGTGCCTTCGATCATCTTCTCCTTCACGGGTAACCAGCTGATCCAGGCATTTGGCGGCACGTCCATCCTCATCATGGTCGGCGTCGTGCTCGACACGGTCGACAAGCTCGAAGGCCAGATCAAGATGTATGATTACGATGGATTCTTTAAATAGGCTAGAGGAGGATTGCTCATGAACCTCGTATTGCTCGGAGCTCCGGGTGCCGGCAAGGGCACCGTCGCGCAGGAGCTCGTCGCCGAGTTCGGCGTCGCTCACATTTCCACGGGCGACCTGCTGCGTGCTGCCGTCAAGGGTGGCACCGAGCTTGGTATTCAGGCTAAGAAGTACATGGACGCCGGCGAGCTCGTTCCCGACCAGCTCGTGATTGACCTTGTTAAGGAGCGCCTTGCCGCCGATGACGCCCAGCAGGGCTTCATCCTCGACGGCTTCCCGCGCAACACTGCCCAGGCTGTGACGCTCGATTCCGAGCTCTCCGCCATGGGTCGCGAGATTGACTGCGCCCTTCTGGTCGACGTGGCCCCCGAGGTCATCATCGATCGTCTGTCTTCGCGTCGCACCTGCCGCGCCTGCGGTTACACCGGCACCGCTGCCGATGCTACCTGCCCCAAGTGCGCCGGCGAGATGTATCAGCGCGACGACGACAAGCCCGAGACCATCAAGAACCGTCTCGACGTCTACGAGAAGTCTACGAGCCCGCTCGTCGACTACTATCGTGGCCAGGGTCTGCTCAAGTCGGTCAACGGTGACCAGGCTCGCGAGACCGTGTACGGGGATGTCAAAGAGGCTCTCGGTCTATGATCAAGATTAAGTCTGCAACGCAAATCGAGCAGATGAAGAAGGCAGGAGCGCTATCTAAGATGGCGCTCCGCCACGTTGGAGCCATGGTGCGCCCCGGCGTTTCGACTTTTGAGCTCGATCAGCTCGCGGAGCAGATTATCCGCATGCATGGCGGCACCCCGGCCTTTAAGGGTTACGGCGGGTTCCCGGGGACCATTTGCGCATCGATCAACGATGCCGTGGTCCACGGTATTCCCAACCCCGACATGATCCTGCGTGATGGCGATATCATCTCCATCGATACGGGAGCCGTTGTCGACGGTTGGGTCGGCGATAACGCTTGGACGTTTTTCGTCGGCACCCCCACGCCCGAGGCCAAGGCCCTGTGCGAGGTTACGCGCGATTGCCTTAAGGCTGCCATCGAGCAGGCTGTCCCCGGTAACCATATCGGGGATGTTGGTTATGCCGTTCAGTCCCTCGCCGAGTCTCACGGTTACGGCGTGCTTCGTGACTATGTGGGCCATGGCATTGGCCGCGTGATGCACGAGGACCCCAACGTTCCTAACTATGGAAAGAAGGGGAGGGGCGTTCGCCTCCAGGCCGGCATGGTCATTGCCATCGAGCCGATGGTTACGATGGGTTCCAACCATGTGAGCACGGGCTCCGACGGTTGGATTGTTACGACCAACGACCACCTGCCCGCCGCGCACTACGAGAACACCGTCGCCATTACCAATGACGGTCCGGTGATTCTCACCACGGATGCGCAAGGTTCCTGGTGTTCCTTGCAAGGCGGAGAAATGTAGGGCTTGCGTCAAATGCACGCCTTAACATTTCAAATGTAACAAGTTTCACTTAGTTGTGGAGCCATTACGAAGTTATTACGATGCGTGCATACGTGTTGTAGAATACTCAATCGCTGTCGTTTTCTAGAGAAAGATGATTGCTTGTGAAGAAGGAAGACGCAATTGAGCTCGAGGGTACGGTAAAGGAACCGCTGCCCAATGCCATGTTTAAGGTCGAGCTCGAGAACGGTCATTCGGTTCTGTGCAACATTTCTGGCAAGATCCGAATGAATTACATCCGTATTCTCCCCGGTGACAGGGTTGTCGTGGAGCTTTCCCCGTACGACCTGACCCGCGGCCGCATCACCTATCGCTACAAATAGCGGCACGCATACACGCACTCCATTTCCGACTGCAGGCTTAGCTCAACCTACGGTCGGATTGTGTGTGAAGACCAGCCATAGTTTTAAACGCCTGCGGCTGGGCGAGTAGATAGTAGGGAAGTAGTTTGAGCGCTACCGAAAGGAAGAACGATGAAGGTACGTCCTTCGGTCAAGAAGATGTGCGATAAGTGCAAAATCATTAGGCGCCATGGCAAGGTCCTCGTCATTTGCGAGAACCCCCGTCATAAGCAGCGTCAGGGTTAAGAGAGGAGACTACGTTGGCCCGTATTAATGGTGTCGACCTCCCGCGTGAGAAGCGCGTTGAGATCGGTCTGACCTACATTTACGGCATCGGCCGCACCACTGCGACGAAGATTTGCGTCGAGTGCAACGTTAACGTGGATACGCGCGTTAAGGACCTCACCGAGGATGAGGTTAACGCCATCCGCGATTATATCGATAAGAATCAGATCATGGTTGAGGGCGACCTCCGCCGTGAGCGCAACCAGAACGTCAAGCGCCTTATGGACATCGGCTGCAACCGCGGCCTTCGTCACCGCAAGGGCCTCCCGGTCCGCGGCCAGCGCACCCACACTAACGCTCGTACCCGCAAGGGCCCGAAGCGTCAGATCGGTGCTAAGAAGAAGAAATAAGGAGCGCTAGATAGATGGCTACTGCTAAGAAGAACGTTCGCGCTGCCCGTCTGAAGCGCGCGGACCGTAAGAACATTTCCGTGGGCCAGGCTCACATTCGTTCTACGTTCAACAACACGATCGTTTCGATCACCGATCCCCAGGGCAACGTCATTTCCTGGAAGTCGGCTGGCCAGGTGGGCTTCAAGGGCTCCCGTAAGTCCACGCCGTTCGCTGCCCAGATGGCTGCCGAGGCTGCTGCCAAGCAGGCCATGGAGCACGGTATGAAGAAGGTTTCCGTCTTCGTCAAGGGCCCCGGCTCCGGTCGTGAGACCGCCATCCGCTCCCTCCAGGCTGCTGGCCTCGAGGTCTCGAGCATCCAGGACAAGACCCCCATCCCGCACAACGGCTGCCGCCCCAAGAAGCGTCGCCGCGTGTAACTGAAAGGATCGTATCAATATGGCAATCGACAGGACTCCTGTTCTTAAGCGCTGCCGTCAGCTCGGGATCGATCCCGCTGAGCTCGGTTACAGCAGCAAGAAGGAATCTATCCGTCAGCCCAAGCGCCGTCGCAAGGAATCTGAGTACGGCATGCAGCTGCGCGAGAAGCAGAAGGTCAAGTTCATCTATGGCGTTCTGGAGAAGCAGTTCCACGGCTACTTCAACAAGGCCCGTAAGATGAACGGCGTCACCGGTGAGAACCTCATGATCATCCTTGAGTCTCGCCTCGACAACGTCGTCTTCCGTCTTGGCTTCGCCCGCACCCGCAAAGAGGCTCGTCAGTCCGTCCGTCACGGCCACTTCACCGTGAACGGTAAGCGCGTGGACATCCCGTCCTACCGCGTCAAGGCCGGCGACGTCGTCGCTGTCGGCGAGAAGTTCCGTGACCTCCTCCCCATCAAGGAGGCCCTGATTTCCTCCGAGCGTTTCGAGGTCCCTGGCTGGCTCGAGGTCGATATCGAGAAGCTGTCTGGTAACGTGCTCGCTCTGCCGACGCGTGAGCAGATCAGCGGTGATATCAACGAGCAGCTCATCGTCGAGCTCTACTCTAAGTAGTCCATCCGGGCTGCTGAGGCTGGAGGTAATACATGTCAGAATTCATTAGGCCTCAGGTTCAGGTCGAAGAGATTAACGAGACGTCTGCTCGTGTCTCCGTTGAGCCGCTCGAGCGTGGCTACGGCGATACGCTGGGTAACTCCCTTCGTCGCGTTCTTCTGTCCTCGCTCGAGGGTGCCGCCGTCGAGGCTATTCAGATCGATGGCGCGCAGCACGAGTTCATGACCATCCCTAACATGGTCGAGGATGTCACCGACATCGTCCTGAATGTCAAGGGTCTTGTCTTCAGGGCTCTCGGCACGACCGACGAGGCGACCGCCACCATTTCGGTTGACGGCCCCTGCGAGGTCACCGGTGCGGACTTCTTTATTCCGTCCGAGTTTGAGCTGGTCAACCCCGAGCAGCACATCGCTACGCTCACCGAGGGTGGCCATCTCACCATGAGCATGCGCATCGGCTATGGCCGCGGCTATGTCTCTGGAGAGGCTAACAAGCGCGACAACGATCCCATCGGTGTGATCCACGTCGACTCGCTGTACTCGCCGGTGTCCCGTTGCGCCAAGCTCGTTGAGGCTTGCCGTGTCGGTCAGCACACCGACTACGACCGCCTTGTCCTCGAGATCGAGACCAACGGCTCCATCGCTCCGCGCGACGCCGTGGTCCAGGCTGCCAATATCATCAACCAGCATATGGCTGCCTTTATGAACCTTGCCGAGACCCCCGAGGTCGAGGAGGAGGCTTCGATCTTCGCTCCCGAGGTCACCAACGACAACGCCGAGCTGGACAAGCAGATCGAGGATCTGGACCTTTCCGTCCGTTCCTACAACTGCCTTAAGCGCGCCAGCATTCACTCGGTCCGTCAGCTCGTTGAGTTCTCGGAGAACGATCTGCTTAACATCCGTAACTTCGGTGTTAAGTCGATCGAGGAAGTGAAGGACAAGCTTGAGTCCATGGGCCTGAGCCTGAAGGCTTAATGCTTCGCATATTTGAGGAGAAACTAGACCATGCGTCACAACGTTAAGAAGGGCCTGAAGCTCGGCACCGATGCGAGCCACACCAAGGCCATGAAGAAGAGCCTGGCCAAGGCCCTCTTCGAGAACGACCGCATCAAGACCACCGAGACCCGCGCTAAGGCGCTGCGTTCGGTCGTCGATCCGATCATCACCTGGGCCAAGAAGGGCGACCTGCACTCTCGTCGTCTGGCCATCGCCAAGCTCGGCGATAAGCAGCTCGTTGCCGAGATCTTCGACAAGGCTGCCCAGGGCATGTGGCAGGACCGCAACGGCGGTTACACCCGCATCATGAAGCTCGGTAACCGTAAGGGCGACAACGCTCCTATCGTTATCATGGAGCTCGTCACCGAGCCTTGCACGCCTAAGGCCAAGAAGGCTGCTCCGGCCCCCAAGAAGGCCGCTGCTCCCAAGAAGGTCGAGGCCGTCGAGGAGGCTCCTGCTGAGGAGACCGCTGAGTAGACAATCCGTCTGCATAGGCTATATTCGAGGGGTACGTTCGCGTACCCCTCTTTTTTTGTCGCGATACCGTTTATTGTTTGTTGGGAGCGTCCATGACCGCGCCGTCTGATTTCAATTCGACCCCAGAGCTCGATGCCACGCTCGTATTCCGTGTTGCCTATGACGGCTCGTCGTATAGCGGATTTGCCGAGCAGCCGGGTCAGACGACCGTTGCGGGCGAGTTGCGCCGCGCTATCGAGACGCTGCTGCGCCGCCCGATCGATCTGACGTGTGCGGGGCGTACCGATGCCGGCGTGCATGCGGTGGCCCAGTACATTAGCGTGCCCGTAACGGACGCTGAGCTGGCTCTGACGCGCCGTAGGTGGCTGAGGGCTATGGATGCCCTCCTGCCTAAAGATATTGCCATAAACGAGGTCTACAAGGCTCGTAAGGGCTTTTCTGCGCGCTTTGATGCGCGCTCCCGTACGTATACGTACCGCATTGCCGATCGCGATGCGCGGCCCGTGCTGTCACGCGGCGCTGTGTGGTGGCATCGCTATCCCTTGGACGTCGAGGCTATGTCTGCCGCGTGCCCTGCGCTCTTGGGCGAGCAGGACTTTAAGAGCTTTTGCAAGGTGGCGTCTGCCGTGGGCAAACCCACGCACCGTTGCGTGATGCGTGCCGAGTTTGGCCACGAGGTCGCTTTTGGCGAGGATATCCTCACGTTTACCATCGAGGGCAATGCGTTTTTGCATTCGATGGTGCGAACCATTGTAGGCACGCTCGTGGAGATCGGCATGCATCGTCGCGATCCCCAGTGGATGCGCGAGGTCATTGATGCCTGCGACCGTACCGCTGCGGGTCCCACGGCGCCTGCCTGTGGCCTTACGTTTATGGGCGTGGATTACGATCCCGCCGAGCTTGTCGTGCTCGACTAGGGGAGTGCTCGGCGCGTCCGTACCTGTCACATACTATGTGTGAGCTGCGCGTGTGCAACATCTGTTCTTGGCGTGCAACATGTTAGGCGGCTCGTTGCTTTTATAGCTCGGGTGTACCATGAACGACGGTTTGATTTGGCGCTGTCGAGAGGACGGAAAACTTGGTTCGACGTGGTTCGCATCCGCGACTTTCGGTGATCCTTATTGTTGAGGGTTCGCCCAGCTATGCGATGCGCGCACTCGAGAGCGTCCAGAACCAAGACCTCTATGACCTGCAAATTGTCGTGGTTTGTCGCGACGTTGCGCCGGGCGTGCGCCATTCGCTCGAAGTTGCCGCGGGCAGGGATATTCACATCGATTTGATTGACGTCGAGGATTCGGCGCGCGGAGCATGTCTCAAGGCCGGTTTTGCCGCCTCGCGCGGATTGCAGATTGTTGCCATGAACGCCGACGAGTGGTTTGCCCCACAGTCCCTTTCCAAGATGGTCGATGTTGCGTGCGATGCTGCGGCAGACATGGTGATTCCCACGGCATCGCTCGACCGCTACGATGCTCATCGTGAGCGCCATTCGCGCGTACTGGATGCCACTTCTCTTGCGATCGATGACCGTGCTTCTTTGGCGGCTGGTCTGTCTCAAATGATTTCCGGCGGCCTGATTGCCCAGACTCCCGGTGTGATGTACAGCCGCTCGCTGTTCGAGACATGTTTGTCGCGCGACCGTGCGTTTCGCTCGATTGGGTTTATGACATGCGCTCTTTCGCAGGCGCAATGCATATCCGGGTGCGGTGATGCCTGTTTCCATGCGGTGGCGCCACGGCTTACAGATGCTTTTGACCCCACATTGTTTGCCAAGCTTACCGATGACGCCCGGGCGCTCGACGAGCTTATTGATTCGCTTGCAGAGGCGAACGGTGACGCGCAGCTAAAGGTGGCGAGCCATATGTTTTACTTCGCCGGGCTGGTCGCCTGCATCGAAAATTTGTGCTTGAGCCCGCATGGGGTTTCTTCAATTGAGCGTTCCGCTCGTATGCGTGATATGCTCGAGGCATCTCGAACTCGTCAGATGGCCGCGGCACTCAAGGATAACCATCGTGGGCTCGGACTGTTGTTTGGACCGATTGCCAGTGCCAAGCCTGCGCGTTGCGTGATGTATACGCACCTGGCCGCTTTTTTTAACCGGACGGGCGTCAAAACTGCTTAAGACGGCTATGTTCGAAACAATCTTGCATGGAATTGTTTCGAAATGCGTTCTTATTCACAAATACCCTTAAATAGCGCTAAACTATACAATCACTGATTGATTGTCTCGCCATCTATGGAGTGAGGTTTAGTATGGCTAAAAAACGCAATGGGCGCCAGGATGCCATCAGAGATATCGTGCGCAACAAGGATGTTCGCACGCAGCGCGTACTGGTGGACGAGCTCCGTGCCATGGGGTTTGATTGCACGCAGGCGACCGTTTCGCGCGACATTGCCGATATGGGGCTGCGCAAGCTTCCCGAGGGCATCTATGTTCTGGCCGAGGACTTGCATCTGCAGCGTATGGTCTCCGAACTGGTAACGGGCGTTCTACGTACCGACAACCTGGTTATGATCAAGGCTCAGCCCGGTACCGCTTCGGGCATCGCCGCTGCGGTCGATGCCGCTGAGCTGCCCGACGTGCTCGGTTCGCTCGCCGGTAACGACACCATCTTGGTTATCGCCCAGACCGCCGAGGACGGCGAGCGCCTGGAGGCCCTCATCAACAAGCTGAGCAACTCTCGTAAGTAGGCGAGGCGGCGCGTGAGGACAGCGCCGTACGAGCGCATATAGCGACTTTTATGGGGCGTCGACGATGTTCGGCGCCCTTTTTTATTGTCGCATCGTGTTGAGGCGCGTGCGAGGTTTCTCGTGACAAAAAGGCGCCCGAGCAGCTATCGATCTGCTCGGGCGCCTTTGATTGGCTATGGCTGGGTGCCTACTGACCCGTAGAGGGATCGGGCGTGGGCGTAGGCGTAGGCGTTGGAGTGGGGGAACCGCCCTCGCCGCCACCTTCGCCACCGCTACCGTCGCCGCCGGTCGACCCGCCGGTCGTACCGGTGCCACCGGAGGTTTCGCCGCCTGTGGTCTCGGTCGTCGTGGTGGTAGTGGTCGTCGTTGTGGTGGTCTCTTCCTCCTCGTCGTCCTCCTTATCGCTGCTTTCCGCCTTCTTGGCGTTGTTGGTGCCGTAGAACTTCCAGACGTTGTTGTTCTTATACGTGGGGGCAGTGCCCGTCGGGAACTCCTCGCGGTCGGTGCCGGCAAGGACGGTGTTCATGAACTTCTTAAAGACGGGCAGGTTGGTGCTGTCACCCAGCAGGTCCGTGCCGTACTTTTGGATGGGAATCTCACCTGCGGAGTAGCCGGTCCACAGGGCGCATGCCAGCTGCGGGGTATAGCCGCAGAACCACAGGTTAGTGGTGTTGTCGGTGGTACCTGTCTTGCCGGCATAGGGCTGGTTCACGCTCAGAGCGCCGGCGGCACCCGTGCCGCTGCCCTGCATGACGCCGGTCAGGACGTCGGTCACTGCCGCGGCCTCGCCGGTGGAGAGCACCTGCGAGGGGTTATCGGTGTGCTGGTACAGTACCGAGCCAGTTCGCGAATCAATCTCGGTGATGGCGATCGGCTGGCGATAGTAACCGCCGTTGGCAAACGTGGCATAGGCCGCGGCCATCTCGAGCGGCGAGATGGAGCCGGTACCGAGCGTCATGACGGGAACGTCCTCGATATTGTCCTTAGAAGGATCGATGCCGAGCTTTTTGACGAGCGACATGATCTTGTTATTGCCGATAGCCTCTGCAACCTGGATATAGCCGGTGTTGGAGGAGTACGCCGTCGCCTGCTTGAGCGTGATGGTACCGTAGCTTTGGTTGGCGTAGTTCTGCACCTCGGTCGTGGTGCCCTTGGCCTTGAGCGGCGAGTTGCAGTTGAGGGTGACGTTGGGGTTCATGCCGTTTTGGATGGCAGTGGCCAGCGTAAAGGCCTTAAACGTGGAACCCACGGGACGCTTGGCCGTGGCGTGGTTCACGTGGTTCTCGTCGGCGTTATAGTCGTAGCCGCCCACCATGCACTTGATGTAGCCGGTCTTGGGGTCGACGACGACCATGCCCATGTCCAGGCCGTCGAGCGAAAGCGTGTCGAGCTGGGCACGCACGGCCTCCTCGGCAGTCTGCTGCATCGTGGGGTCGATGGTGGTCTTGACGGTTAGGCCGCCCTTAAACAGCACGTCGGTGGAGAACTCCTGCTCCAGCAGCTGCTTAACATAGGCGACAAAGTAAGGCTGCGAATACACGTCGACGCCGCTGCCCGAAATCTCGGTTACGTTGAGGGTGATAGGCTCTGCCTGCGCGGCGTCGTGCTCCTCCTGGGTGATGTGGCCCAGGCGCAGCATGTTGTCGAGAACCTTGTTGCGGCGAGAGAGTGCCAGATCGGGATTGACCGTGGGGTCGTACTGCGAAGGCGAGTTGGGAAGGCCGATGAGCAGCGCGGCCTCGCTCAGGGTGAGGTCGGCGGCGCTCTTGGACAGATAGGTCTCGGCTGCGGCCTCGATGCCGTAGGCACCGTGGCCGTAATAGATGGTGTTGAGGTACATCATAAGGATCTCGTCCTTGGAGTACATCTCCTCCATCTTGATAGCGATGTAGGCCTCGCGCACCTTACGCTCGATGGTCGAATCGAACTGCTCCTCCTGCAGGATGGTGTTGCGTACCAGCTGCTGGGTGATGGTCGATGCGCCCTCGTGGCCACCGGAGACGGTTGCCACGGCAGCACGCGCGATACCCCACAGGTCGATACCGCCGTGCTCGTAGAAGCGTTCGTCCTCGACGTCGACGGTGCCCTGCAGCACGTACGGAGAGACCTGGTCCTTGGTGACGGACTTGCGGTTTTGCGTGTAGAAGCTTGCGATCTTGTTGCCGTTGCAATCGACGATTTCGGTGGGTTCACTCACCAGATAGGCGTTGGCGTCGGTATAGTCAGGCAGATCGGACAGCCAGCGGTTGACGTTGCCGATCATGCCGATGCCAAACGCTACGCCCGCGATGAGCAAAAAGCCCAAGAACGAGAGCAGGATCATGGGCAGGGCATGCGTCTTGGAACGACTGCGTCCCTGTCGTTGGCGAGGACCCATATATTGACCTCCAGGTATGTCGTGCCGGGCGGCGGGTGCGCCGCTGGGGCAGGATGGACATAAGTTATTACACGATAAACCAAACGAGGCGCGCGAGGCCTCGTGTATGCTGGATGACGGCATTTTTCAGAGTGAATGCATACCTTGTTGGTAAGGAGTTTCCGATGGCGATTCGGACGATGGGGCCGAGTGGACAATGCGATAACGAGCCGGGGGCTGCCGAGGCGGCGCTGCCCGAGCTGTTGGCGCCTGCGGGCGGGCTCGATCAGATGCTCGCTGCCATCGCGGCGGGCGCCGATGCCGTCTATGCTGGCCTGGGCGGGTTTAACGCCCGCGTGAGCGCACACGGCTTTACCGACGACGAGTTTTTGCGCGGCTGCGTCGTGGCGCATGCGCACGGCGTGCGTGTATACGTGACGCTCAACGTGTTTGTGTTCGATGACGAGTTGGCCGACGCGGTGGCGCTGGGGGCGCACGCGCATGAGTTGGGTGCCGATGCCTTGATCGTGGCAGATGCCGGTCTGGCCTGCGCGTTGCGCGCGGCGATTCCCGGGGTCGAGATTCACCTGTCCACGCAGGCGGGCGTACATAGCGAAGGCGCCGTGCGCCTGGCTGCCGACGAACTGGGCGTCGAGCGCGTGACGACTGCCCGCGAGCTGGCAGTCGACGAGATTGCCGCCCTGTGTGCTACCGGCGTGCCTATCGAGGTGTTCTGCCACGGTGCGATTTGCATTGGATATTCGGGCGCCTGCGAGTTTTCGGCCCTGCGGCGTGGACGATCGGCGATGCGCGGCGACTGTACGCAGCCGTGTCGCTTGGCGTACGACCTGGTGGACGAGACGGGGGAGAGCGTCGTTTCCGTGGAGGGCGATCGTCTGCTGTGCCCGCGCGACTATCTGGGCATTGCGCACCTGCCCGAGCTTGTTGGGGCCGGGGTGGCGTCGCTCAAGATCGAGGGGCGCATGAAAAACCCCGACTACGTGTTCAACGTGGTACGGGTGTGGCGTCGTGCACTCGATATGCTGCGCGATGGCGCGTGGGATGCCGCTGCCGTGTCGGCGCTCGAGCACGAGCTGGGCAGGTCATTCAACCGTGGGTTTACCGATGCGTATCTGCGGGGGCGATCGGGTGCTGAGCTCATGAGCTTTGAGCGTGCGATTAACCAGGGCGTGCGCGTGGGCCACTTGGTGGCGGTGGGTCACGAAGAGGTGACGGTTGAGCTTGATGCCGCCGTGGCGGCGGGCGATACGCTCGAGATCCGATTTTACCCGGGTGCCGACGCGCGTCCCGATGTGCCCAAGCGCTGGCCACAGGTGCCTTGCCCCGTGGATGCCGCTGCGGGAGAGCGCATCGTCGTGCATTGCAAACGCAAGGTGGGCGCGGGCTGCGAGGTCTATCTGATTCGCAGTGCCGGCGTGCTGGGGCAGACGGCAACGGTGTTGGAGCGCATGCGGGTCGAGGCAGATGCGGTCGCGCCTGCTGAGCAGTCCGTTGAGGTGCTGCCGTTTGAGGGCGTTCTGGCAGATGGCGATGTACCGACGGAGTTGGCGGGACCGGCGGAGCCGGCAAAGCATGAGGCTTTTGCTCGTATGGTCTTTGCCTGGGAGCTGATGGATGTGGATCCGCGCGATGAGCGGGATCTGTCCGATGCGACGGTGGTGCTCGACGAAGTGTGCCGCGCAGGCGACGCCGAGCGGACCCGAGCGCTTATGCAACGTGCTGGGCGCGTCGTCTGCCGCAATCTGGGACAGGTGGCGATGGCCCGTGAGCTGGGCACGGCGTTTGACGTGGCGGCGCCGGTGTTCTGTGCCAATCGGGCCACGCTTGCCTGGCTGCGCGGGCTTGGCGCGGGGTGGGTATACTTGCCTGCCGAATTGCTCGGCAATGATAGGGAGCGAATTGCCGAGCTGGCTGCTGAACCCGGCGTCTTGGGTCCGGTCGACGCCGACTGTCCCGAGCTCATGGTGTGCGAGCACTGCCTGCTGACCGCCGAGGGCGTCTGCGCCACCGATGCGACGGGGCAGGCCCGTTGCCGCGACTGCTTGCGTCGTCGGCAGGTGCGCTATCTGGTCGAGCGTGACGGTACGCGTCTGCCAGTTGCCATCGACGCATGCGGCAGGACGAGGATTTTCCTGTCGTAGGTGCCGCGTCGCGTCAGTTTGTTATCATAAGAGAGTTTATGGACTTCCAGCACCGCCGTTTTCGGCGAGGGTGCTATAGCAAAAGGAGGATACCCAATGCTGTCTGTTGACGAGCAAATGCGTATCATCACCTCGGGCGCCGCGCAGATCGTTCCCGAGGCCGACCTTCGCAAGAAGCTTGAGAAGGGCGAGCCCCTCAACATCAAGCTCGGCGTCGATCCCACCAGCCCCGACCTGCACCTGGGCCACGCCGTGCCGCTGCGCAAGATGCGTCAGTTCCAGGACCTGGGCCACAACGTCACCCTCATCATCGGTAACGGCACCGCACTGATCGGCGATCCTTCGGGCAAGAACTCCACCCGCCCGCAGCTTTCGCAGGAGCAGATCGAGGCCAATGCCGAGACCTACGTGAGCCAGGCCATGAAGATCCTGGATCCCGAGAAGACCACCATCGTGCACAACGGCGACTGGATCTTGTCGATGGATCTGGCCGGTCTGCTGCAGGTATGCTCCAAGTTCACCGTCGCCCGTATTCTCGAGCGCGACGACTTTACCAAGCGCTACCAGTCTCAGACGCCGATCGCCCTGCATGAGTTCCTGTATCCCGTGATGCAGGCTTACGACTCCGTGCAGATCAAGGCTGACGTGGAGATGGGCGGCACCGATCAGCTCTTCAACCTGCTCGCCGGCCGTGAGCTCATGGAGAAGATGGGCATGGAGCCCCAGATCGCGCTCACCATGCCGCTGCTCGAGGGCACCGATGGCGTGCGCAAGATGTCCAAGTCCTACGGTAACTACATCGGCCTGACCGACGCGCCTAAGGATATGTTCGGCAAGACCATGTCTATCCCCGACGAGATGATTGGCAAGTACTACCGCCTGGCGAGCTCGCTCACCCCGGCCGAGGTCGACAAGATCGACGCTGCTCTGGCCGACGGCTCTGCCGATCCCTATGAGCTCAAGCGCGCTCTGGGCCGCGACCTGTGCGACACCTACCACGGCGCCGGTGCCGGCGACGAGGCTCAGGCCGAGTTCGACCGCGTGTTCAAGGAGGGCCAGCTCGCCGACTTCCCCGAGAAGCACGTTGAGCTGACTGTTAACGACGAGGGGCAGATCTACCTCGCCGGCCTGCTCAAGGACCTGGGCCTTTCGGCCAGCGCCGGCCAGGCCCGTCGCGACATCGACGGCGGCGGCGTCAAGATCAACGGCAAGGCCGTGGCTCCCAAGAGCTACAACATCGACCCCAGCGCCCTCAAGCTGGGCGACACCCTCTCCGTTGGCAAGCGCAAGGGCTTCAAGCTGGTCTAGCAAGTAGGTCAGCCTAACATGTGCAATAGGGCCGCAGCCGGAACGATTCCGGCTGCGGCCCTTTTTGGATGATCCCTTGGGGACGGAGGAAAACGGATCACCGAGGGGGTCGGTCTGGCCCGGTGATCCGTTTTCCTCCGTCCCCAAGGGATCATGTGACGGTGCCGTTAAGCGGAAGGGGTGTTATCGGCGGCCTCCTTTTGGGCATACAATGGCTATTGGTTTGCTGCGGTGAAGGCCTGGCCGCTCCGCAGCTTTTTTCTACGGTTAAAGGAGTATGTATGTCCGTTGAGGTCATGAGGTCTGTGATCGAGGCCGCCGAGGGACGTGTTCCCGTCGACACGCTGTTTGCCAACGCGCAGATCGTCGATGTGTACGGCCAGCGCGTGGCGCCCGGTAGCGTTGCCGTCAAGGATGGCGTGATCGTCGGTGTGCTCTACGATGGTCGCGACGATGCCGCCGGTACGTATGAGGCTGCCGAGGTCATCGATTGCCAGGGCCGCTATCTTGCCCCCGGTTTTATTGACGGACACTTGCATATCGAGTCTTCGAACATCCGCCCTGCCGAGTATGCGCGCATGGCGGCGACGCGCGGTACCACCACCGCTATTGCCGACAGCCACGAGATTGCCAACGTGGCGGGGCTCGATGGCCTGCGCTTTATGATCGAGGACGGTCGTCGCGCTCCTATTTCCATTAAGTACATGATGCCCTCGTGTGTGCCCGCACTGCCCGACGAGCAGGCCGGCGCCGTCATCACCGCTGCCGATATGCAGGCGTTTTTTGCCGAATATCCGGGTGATGTCTTTGGTCTGGGCGAAATGATGAACCTGCCGGGTGTCTTTATGGCCGATCCCGAGGCCTGTGCTCGTATCGACGCTGCCAACCAGACGCCGTCCAAACAGGTTGACGGTCACGCCCCACTCGTTGCCGGCAAGGACCTCAACGCCTATGCCGCGGCTGGCATTATCGCCGATCATGAGTCGACGATTCCCGAGGAGGCACTCGACAAGCTGTCCCGCGGCATGTATGTGATGCTGCGCGAAGGTACGTGCAGCCATGACCTGGCCAACCTGTCGCCGATGCTGCTGGAGAATCCCGCGCGCGCCCGCCGCTGCTGCTTTGCGACTGACGACCGCGCCCCTTCCGATGCTCTTGCGACCGGCATGATCGACAATGCCTGCCGCGTGGCGATTGAGGCCGGTATCGACCCCGTGGTCGCTATCTCTATGGCGTCTCTCTCCACGGCCGAGGCGTTTGGCCTGGATCACGGCTGCCGCGACTCGCACGAACTGCGTGGTGCGATTGCCCCGGGCAAGCGTGCCGACCTGCTGGTGCTCAATGACCTGACGTTTGCCACGGCTCCGCATCGCGTATATGCCGCCGGCGCTCTGGTGGCGCAGGACGGCACCTTTGTGGGCGAGGTTGCGCCCGAGATGGCCGAGGTTGCGGCCCTTGCCGATGAGCTGCGCGCCTCCGTTAAGCTGCCGAAGCTTTCGCTCGACGTATTCGACTATGCCTTTAAGCCGGGCGAGGCCGTGATTGACGTGGTGCCGGGTAAGGCCATCACGGGTATGGCTCGCCCCGAGAGCGCCGAGGGCCTGCGCCGCATTATGCTGATTGAGCGCCATGGCCGCGGCGTGTCGCTGCAGGCCGAGGGCGCCGACGGCGACGGCCCCGCTGGCCTGGGCCTGGTCGGCAAGCATATCGGTCGCGGCTGGGTGCGCGGCTTCACCATCACCGGTGGCGCCATTGCCTCCACGATCGGCCACGACTCGCACAACGTGTGCGTCGTGGGTGATAACGCTGCCGATATGATGGCTGCTGTTGAGGCTGTGGGCCAGGGTGGTCACGTGCTGGTGCGCAACGGCGAGGTCGTGGCGCGCATTCCGCTGGCGCTCGGCGGTCTGATGAGCGAAGGCACGGCCGAGGACGTTGCCGCGCAGCACGACGACTTTATGGTCAAGGCACGCGCTATGGGTATTGAGCCGCCGCTCGACCCCATCATGGGCATCATCTTCCTGCCCCTGCCGGTTATCCCGACGCTCCGCATTCGCCCTGAGGGCATGTTCGACGTCACGACCTTTACCTACGCCGACTAGTCATCGGGGGCTAGTCATCGGGGACGTTCTTAAACGGCTAGTCGTCGGGGACACTCTTTGACGTGTTGCCAGGCGCTGCGACTGTGGGACCTCTGACGCGCGTGAGCTATTTGCCAGGTCCTTGTAACGTTTGCGCCCGCGGAGTCTTACCTGAGCTCCCTTTGGGTACGTTGGAATTGGATACACGTTCGATTCCAACAAGCCCGAAGGGAGCTTTTCTATGTTTAAACTGATTGCATCCGATATGGACGGCACGTTGCTTGATGAGAATAGCCAGGTACCGCCCGAGACATATGAGCTGATTGAGGCCCTGCGCGAGCGCGGCGTGTACTTCGCTGCGTCCTCGGGCCGCCGTTACGACCGCCTATGCGAGTTCTTTGCGCCCGTGGTCGACAAAATGGACTTTGTCGCGGCGAATGGTGCGCAGGTCTATGCAGAAGGGGTCGAGGTCGATCGCGAGGTATATTCTCATCTCGCCGTCCGCAAGCTCGCGCGCACGGTCAAGATGTTTCCTAACATGCATCTGGCGCTCTTTGATCGCACCAAGTCCTTTTTGCTCGACGACGAGGACAAATTTGTCCGCGAGATTGACAAAGATCTGCCCAACGCCGAACGCATTTGGGGACTGCCCGATCCGCATGTGAATATCATCAAGGCATCGATTATCTGCGATGACGGCAACGTGATGGACAACGCCTACGTGTTGCAGCGCGAGCTGGGAGACCTGTTCTCTTTTGCGCCTTCGGGCAACGCGTGGATTGATGCCATGCAGCCCGGTGTGTCGAAGGCCTCGGGCATCGCACAGCTTGCGGAGCATTATGGCATTGGGCGCGACGAGGTCATGGCGTTTGGCGACTCGATGAACGACTACGAGATCATTCGCTTTGTCGGCACGGGTTGCGCGATGGAAAACGCGCGCCCCGCGCTCAAAGCGGTTGCCGATCGCGTCGTAG
>CAJKLK010000002.1:0-153512 GCA_905200715.1 uncultured Collinsella sp.
CCATGTCGATTCTCATCAGCGGCCTTGCCTTCCCGACGGCCCAGTTTGAGGTTCTGGCTGCCAAGGCCGCCATCCTTGCCGGTTCGGTCACCGCTGCCGTGCTCGGCATGATCTACATGAGCGTGGTCTGCAAGCACCCCGCGCCCAAGGACGAGTAAGGGCACATACAAGTTTGAAAACGCCGCCTGTGAATACCATCACAGGCGGCGTTTTAGTCATTGGGGACGTTCTTAAATGACTAGGTTTATTCCACCGTGCCGTAGACGGCGCCCCAGCCGTGGGCGGCCAAGGCGGAGTTGAGCTGGTCGCAAAGTGACTGGCGGTCGTAGTAGCCGGGCGGCAGCAGGTTGACGATTTCCATGAGATCGGGCGCCAGGTCCAAGATTTCGGCCTGTACGATCAGATCCAGGCGGTCGATGGCGTGGCGGTCGTAAAACAGTCCGTCGACCAGGCGCTGCAGGTCGCCGAATTCCTCGGCCTGAAACGATCCGTACTCCATAGTGCCTCCTTGGGCGCCCCACGCCGGCATGCGCGGCGATTCGTAATTCATTGCGATGAACTTAATCTATCACGGCTTCATACCGTTGCGGCGGTGGCGGTCTATACTTAGACGAACTGCAACGTACCGCTTCGCGAAAGGTCGCACCCCATGCAGACGATCTACCAGAAGATGGAAACCACCGAACTCGATGCCGCCATCGAGGCGCTCAAAGCCGAGGTCGCCGAGGTCAAGGCCAAGGGCCTGGCGCTCGATATGGCCCGCGGCAAGCCGTCGCCCTCCCAGGTGGACATTTCTCGCCCCATGCTCGATATCCTCAATGCCGACGCCGATCTGCACGATGGCAACGTCGACTGCTCCAACTACGGCTGCTTCGAGGGTATTCCCTCGGCACGCAAGTTGGCAGGGGAGTTCCTGGGCTGCCCCGCCGAGCAGACGCTCGTGCTGGGTTCGTCGAGCCTTTTGATCGAGCATGACATCGCCGGCATGTTCTGGCGCTGTGGCTCGTGCGGCAACGAGCCCTGGGACGCCTACGAGGCCGCACACGACGGCAAGAAGGTCAAGTTCCTGTGCCCCGTTCCCGGCTACGACCGCCACTTTGGCATCACCGCCGATCTGGGCATTGAGAACGTCCCCGTCGCGATGACCGACAACGGCCCCGACATGGACGAGATCGAGCGCCTCGTTGCCGCCGACGATTCCATCAAGGGTATCTGGTGCGTGCCCAAGTATTCCAACCCCACGGGCATTACCTTTAGCGAGGACACCGTGCGCCGCCTGGTCGAGATGCCCACGGCCGCGCCCGATTTCCGCATCTTCTGGGACAACGCCTACTGCGTGCACGACCTGTACGACGAGACCGACGAGCTCGCCAACATCTTTGACCTCGCTCGCGCGGCGGGCACCGAGGATCGCGTGGTGGCATTCGCCTCGACGTCCAAGATCACCTTCCCGGGCGCCGGCATCGGCTTTATCGGTGCGAGCCCCGCGGTTATCGCCGAGTTCTCCAAGCGCCTGAAGGCCGGCCTCATCAGCGCCGACAAGCTCAACCAGCTGCGTCACGTGCGCTTCCTTCCCACCATCGAGGCGGTCAAGGAACACATGAAAAAGCATGCCGAGTTCCTGCGCCCGCGCTTTGAGGCCGTCGAGCGCAAGCTCACCGAGGGCTTGGGCGACACGGGCTGTGCCACCTGGACGCACCCCCGCGGCGGCTACTTTGTGAGCTTCGATGGTCCCGAGGGCTCGGCCCAGAAGGTCGCCGCGCTTTGCGCCGACCTGGGCGTCAAGCTCACGCCGGCCGGTGCTACCTGGCCCTATGGCAAGGACCCGCGCGACACCAACATCCGCATCGCGCCGAGCTATCCCACGGTCGAGGACCTGGAGGCCGCGCTCGATGTGCTGGTGCTGGCCGTTAAGCTCGTCGCTGCCGAGCTTGCGCGTGCCGAGCGCGCCTAGCGCGCGGCTTCCCGTACTATCCGCACTTTCGATACGTAAAGGAGCGTATACATGGATTTGGGTATTTCCACCAACCCCACGCCAGAGCTCTACACCATTAAGGTCACCGGCGAGATTGATATCTCTAACGCCGATAGCCTGCGCAATGCCATCGACCTGGCGCTCGAGCAGCCCACCGAGGCCGTTGAGCTCGATTTTGCCCAGGTGAGCTACATCGATTCGACGGGCATTGGCGTGCTCGTGGGCGCCGCGCACCACGCGGTCGACCACGGCAAGCGCTTTAGCTGCACCAATGTGCAGCCCCCGGTGATGCGCGTGGTTCAGCTGTTGGGTGTCGACCAGGAGATTTCGATCACCGCTGCATAATCTTTGTCCCCAAAAGGGCGTGCCGTTTGGCATATGTTTGTGATGCGCTCGGACGTTTTGGCGTCCGGGCGCTATACTTGACCGAATGAATAGACGAGTTCCGGCCGAATGGCGCGGTGCGGGCTCGACTCACATCGAGCCTTGGAGGTATGTGTGTTTGGTATTGGAGAGGGTGAGCTCGCGATCATCGTGGTCTTCGGCTTTTTGCTGTTTGGCCCGGATAAGCTCCCGCAGATGGGCCGCACGATCGGCCGTGCCATCCGTCAGTTCCGCGAGACGCAGGAAAAGATGACGGCCGTTGTTCAGTCCGAGATTATCGATCCGGTAAGCGAGGCCGCGTCGGCCCCGGTCAAGCCCAAGAAGGCTGCTGCGACCGACGACGATTCCGATGCGGACGAGGACGCCGCCGAGACGGCAGCGCCCGCCAAGAAGGAGACCTTTGCCGAGCGTCGCGCCCGTCTTGCTGCTGAGAAGGCCGCAAGCGAGGGTGCTGCTGAGGGCGAGA
This sequence comes from uncultured Collinsella sp., assembly GCA_905200715.1. Classification (GTDB taxonomy): domain Bacteria; phylum Actinomycetota; class Coriobacteriia; order Coriobacteriales; family Coriobacteriaceae; genus Collinsella. Next base: position 2,826 of record CAJKLK010000002.1, read on the forward strand.
ATGTTTCCGAGGAGCCTGCGACCGAGGGAGCCGAGCCCGCCGCTGCTGCCGTCGAGCCCGAGCCTGTTGCCGAGCCCGAGCCCGAGCCCGAGCCGGCAGAGCCCACGACGGCTGACCTCTACGCCCGTCGTCCCCGCAAGCGCAAGGCCGTCGTCGACCAGCTCGCTCGCGAGCTCGAGGCCGAGGACGACACCGCTGCCGCCGACGCCTCGAAGGGAGGCGATGAGTAATGCCTATCGGACCTGCGCGCATGCCGCTCTTCGATCACCTGGGAGAGCTCCGTCGCCGTCTGACCATCGTGGTCGTGTCGGTGTTTGCCGCCGCTATCGTGCTGTATTTCGCCACGCCCGTGGTGCTCGACATTCTGGAAGACCCTATCCGCTCCTTTGTTCCGGACGGGAAGTTCTACATCACCACCACGCTCGGCGGCTTTGGCCTGCGCTTCTCGCTTGCCATCAAGATGGCCGTGGTCATGTGCACGCCCATGATCATCTGGCAGATCCTGGCATTTTTCCTGCCGGCGCTGCGTCCCAACGAGCGCAAATGGGTCGTGCCCACGGTGCTCGCCTCGACGGTGCTGTTCTTCCTGGGTGCCATCTTCTGCTATTTCATCATCATCCCTGCGGGCTTTGAGTGGCTCATCGGCGAGACCTCGGCCGTCGCTACGGCGCTGCCCGACCTGGAGAACTACGTCAACATGGAGCTGCTCTTTATGATCGGCTTTGGTGTGGCGTTTGAGCTGCCGCTCATCATCTTCTACCTGTCTGTTTTCCACATCGTGTCCTACGCGGCCTTCCGCAGCGCCTGGCGCTACGTGTACGTAGGCCTGCTCGTGGGTTCGGCTGTGATCACGCCCGACGGCTCGCCCGTCACCCTGGGCCTTATGTACGGCGCCCTGCTCTCGCTCTACGAGATTTCGCTCGCCATCGCGCGCGTGGTCATTACCGCGCGCGAGGGCAAGGAGGGCCTGTTCGTGAGCCGTCTGGACCTGTTCTCGGACGACGAGGACGACGAGGAGTAAAACGGTATGCACGAGGTTGGCATTGTCAACGGCATACTCGATACAGTGATTCGCGCGGCGCGTGGGGCGGGGGCCTCGCGCGCTGTTTTGGTTACGCTGCGTATCGGGGATATGACCGAGGTCGTGCGCGAGGCGCTCGACTTTGCGTGGGAGACGTTTCGCGACGAGGATCCGCTCACGCGCGGCTGTGAGCTTGTCGTGGAGGAAGTCCATCCGCAAAGCGAGTGTCTGGACTGCGGCGAGGTCTTTGAACACGATCGCTTCCACTGTCGCTGTCCCCAATGTGGTGGTGCCAACGTGCGCCTGCTGCACGGCCGCGAGCTCGACATCGCCAGTATCGAAATCGAAACCCCCGACGATTAGCCCGCCAGCCATCTAGTGATGGGGTATAAAGGGGCCAAAGTAAGGAGCGCTAAGCATGGCTGAGAAAACGATTGATATCGCGTCGCCGATTCTGTCGCGCAATGAGCGCCTGGCAGATCAGCTGCGTCAGCGATTTAATGAGGCAGGCACCTATGTGATCAATGTGCTGTCGAGCCCCGGCTCGGGTAAGACCACCACGATTCTGGGCACCAACGAGCGCCTGCGTGACAAGGCAGGCCTGCGTTGCGCCGTCATCGAGGGCGATATCGCCTCGGATGTCGATGCCATCACCATGAAGGAAGCCGGCATGCCCGCCATCCAGATCAACACGGGCGGCCTGTGCCACCTCGAGGGCAACATGATCATGGAGGCCGTCGATGCGTTCGACCAGGCTGTAGGTCTGGAAAACATCGACGTCATCTTTATCGAAAACGTGGGTAACCTGGTCTGCCCAGTCGACTTTGACCTGGGCGAGAACCTCTCCATCATGATCCTCTCGGTGCCCGAGGGTGACGACAAACCTATCAAGTACCCGGGCATCTTCCAGCACGCCGGCGCACAGCTGCTCAACAAGGTCGATGTGGCCCCGGCTTTCGATTTTGACATGGATAGGTATACTAAGACACTCGATGACCTCAATCCGCAGGCGCCGCGGTTTGCCGTGAGCGCGCGCAAGGGCGAGGGCATGGATGCCTGGTGCGATTGGCTCATCGGGCAGATTGAGCAAGCAAGGGCGTAAGTCGGCCGCCATACGGGCGGGCGTAGCCGCAGAGATACGAGATAGGAGCCTCTTTTGAAGCTCATCATCGCCGAGAAAAACGATGCCGCGCGTCAGATCGCCGAGCGGCTGTCCACGGGTAAGCCCAAAAAGGACAAGGTGTACAACACCGCCATCTACCGTTTTGAGTGGAAGGGCGAGGAGTGCGTGACCATCGGCCTTGCCGGTCACATCCTGGCGCCCGATTTTTGCGACAGCGTGCTGTTCGATAAAAAGCTGGGTTGGTATTCGGTGACCGAGGACGGCGAGATGTTGCCGGCCGATATGCCCGATGGCCTGGCCCGCCCGCCGTACGACACCAAGCGCAAGCCGTTTCTTGCCGACGGCATTTCCATCAAGGGCTGGAAGCTCGAGAGCCTGCCTTACCTCACCTGGGCGCCCGTCATTAAGCTACCGGCCGAGAAGGAGCTCATTCGTTCGCTCAAGAACCTCGCTAAAAAGTCCGACAGCGTCATCATCGCCACGGACTTCGATCGCGAGGGCGAGCTGATTGGCTCGGACGCTCTCAACAAGGTGCGCGAGGTTGCGCCGGACTTGCCGGTTGCCCGCGCCCAGTACTCTTCGTTTACCAAGGCCGAGATCACGCACGCCTTCGATAATCTCGTCTCGCTCGACCAGAACCTGGCCGACGCCGGCGAGAGCCGCCAGCACATCGACCTTATCTGGGGTGCGGTGCTCACGCGCTATCTGACGCTCGCCAAGTTCGGCGGCTTTGGCAATGTGCGCTCCGCCGGCCGCGTGCAGACGCCGACGCTCGCCCTGGTGGTCGAGCGCGAGCGCGAGCGCATGGCGTTTGTGCCCGAGGACTATTGGCAGATTCGCGGCATGGGTGCCGCGCAGGGCGCTGCCGAGGACGATCGCTTTAAGATCGCGCACAAGACGGCGCGCTTTACCGACAAAGATGCTGCCGAGACGGCGTATGGTCACGTCGACGGTGCCAAGACGGCGACCGTTGCCGCGGTGACCAAGCGCTCGCGTAAGCAGCAGCCGCCCACGCCGTTTGCGACGACCTCGCTGCAGGCTGCCGCCGCGGCTGAGGGCATCTCGCCTGCGCGTACCATGCGCATCGCCGAGTCCCTCTACATGGCCGGCCTCATCAGCTACCCGCGTGTCGACAACACCGTGTACCCCGCGACGCTCGACCTGGGCGCCGTGGTGAGCGACCTGGCAAAGATCAACCCGGCGCTGGCGCCCGTGTGCAAAAAGGTGCTCGCCGGTCCCATGAAGCCCACGCGCGGCAAGGTCGAGACCACCGACCACCCGCCTATCTATCCCACGGGCGAGGGCGATCCGTCCACGCTCGACGGCGGCCAGCGCAAGCTCTACGACCTCATTGCCCGTCGCTTCCTGGCGACGCTCATGGGTCCTGCGACCATCGAGAACACCAAGCTCGAGCTCGACGTTAACGGTGAGCCGTTCGTGGCTTCGGGCGACGTGCTTGTGACCCCGGGCTTCCGCGAGGCCTATCCGTATGGCCTTAAACGCGACGAGCAGATGCCGCCGCTGGAACAGGGCGATACGGTCGACGTGTTCGACATTAAGCTCGAGGCCAAGCAGACCGAGCCGCCCGCGCGCTACAGCCAGGGCAAGCTCGTGCAGGAGATGGAGAAGCGCGGCCTGGGCACCAAGTCCACGCGCGCGAGCATCATCGAGCGCCTGTACGCCGTGCGCTACCTCAAAAACGATCCCGTTGAGCCGAGCCAGCTGGGTATCGCCATCATCGACGCGCTGACGCAGTTTGCCCCGCGCATCACGAGCCCCGATATGACCAGCGAGCTCGATGGCGATATGACCCGTGTGGAGCGCGGCGAGGATACCGAAGAGCATGTCGTGACGCACTCGCGCGCACTGCTGGCCGGCGTACTTGACGAGCTGCTCAAGCACACGCAGGAGCTGGGCGACGCCATCAGCGACGCCGTCACGGCCGATGCGCGCGTGGGCGCCTGCCCCAAGTGCGGCAAGGACCTGGTTATGAAGACGAGCGCCAAGACCCGCGGCAGCTTTATCGGCTGCATGGGCTGGCCCGACTGCGACGTGACCTATCCGGTTCCGAGCGGCGTCAAGGTGAGCCCGCTCGAGGGCGAGGCCGCCGTGTGCCCCGAATGCGGTGCGCCGCGCATTAAGTGCCAGCCGTTCCGCCAGAAGGCTTTCGAGATTTGCGTGAACCCGACGTGCCCCACCAACTACGAGCCCGACCTTAAAGTAGGCGAGTGTAAGGTGTGCGCCGAGGCAGGACGCCATGGCGACCTAATCGCGCACAAGAGCGAAAAGAGCGGCAAGCGCTTTATCCGCTGCACCAACTACGACGACTGCGGCGTGAGCTATCCGCTGCCGGCGCGCGGTAAGCTCGAGGCGACGGGCGAGACCTGCCCCGAGTGCGGTGCCCCCATCGTGGTGGTCAACACGGCGCGCGGCCCGTGGCGTATCTGTGTGAACATGGACTGCCCGACCAAGGAGAAGAAGCCCGCTCGCGGCCGCAAGACGACGACCAAGGCGAGCACGGCCAAGAAGACGACCGCGGCCAAGAAGACGACGGCTAAGAAAGCCACTGCCGCCAAGAAGACGACCGCGAAGAAGTCGACTGCCAAAAAGACCGCAGCCGACAAGTAACCGAGCACATATCCGAGCACATATAGACACGGCGGGGCCGGGCGCGCAAATACAAATGCGCGCCCGGCCCCGCTTCTAAGTCGCGGTGAAATAGGGACTGTTTTTGCTGGCAAAAGGCCTAATTAATCCCTATTTCATCGCAAGTTTTGATCAGTTGTTGGGATTACTTCACTTCGACGGGTGCGGCGCCGGGGTAGCGGTCCTCAAAGTCCAGACGGTATTTGTTGTCGTTGGTGCCCGCTACGTTGTCGCGCGCTAGCGGCGCCACGATCTCGTCCTTGTGGTTGGCGGGGCTGGAGTACTCAAGGCTGATCTCCCAGGCATCGCAAATGACGTCAATGCGATTCTCCAGGTCGTCGTAGAGCGCGATGATGTCTTTCCACGAGCTGTAATTCTGCGAGTCGACGGGAACATCCAGGTCCTCGACCTCGTCCTTCAGGTCGTCGATCTGATCCTCGAGCGTCTCGGCGGCATCGCTGGCAGATTGACGCGAGCTGCGGTCATCCTTGAGATAGTACGTGTTAAACGTGGTGGCGCAGTCGCGGACCTGCTGATCAAGATCGGAGAGCCTGCTGTAGTAGGAGCTCAGCTGGTCGTAGACGTTCTGCTCGCCGATGGTGGCGGCATCGCGGGCGTCATCGTCATCATCATCGTCAAGCTTGTTGGGGTCGCCCTTAACGGAGACGTCATCGTCGTCGTGGTCGATTTTGACCTTTTCGATCGTCGTGCCCTTGGTATCATCGACGCCCTTGTCGAAAGGCTTGATCATAAAGAACACGACCAGCGCGATAATCACGACGACTAGCGCGGCGATGATGCCGATGAGCAGGGCGTTGTTGTTTTTGGGGGCAGTAGGCGCACCAGCCTGCGGAGCGGCGGTCGGAATGGGTTGCTGAGCCGCGGCGTTGGCCGCCGCCCATTGCTGCGTCGTGCCGACTTCCGGCTGGGGAGCGGGCGCGGGCTGATGAGCGGACTGCACGGTCACGTCTGCCGGTTGGGGCTGAGCTGCAGCCGCGGCACTACCGGAGACCTCGTCGAATGCAGCGGTGCTGTTAGCTGGCTGCATGCCCTCCTGTGCCTGTGAGTCTTGGCCATCATCGGTTACCGGCGTTCCGCAGCTGGTGCAAAAACGCTCGTCGTCATTCAGAAGCTTGCCGCAATGGGTACAAAACCGGGGCATGATGGTTCCTTCCATTCGATGTGTTGGCTAGATTATAAGGTGGTTCAGGTGCGGTTGGGCCGCGCCGACCCAACTGGTTATGTGAGGATGGTCGTGCCGCGCAAGCCCTGTCGCATGCGTCACAATGAGTGCGGCGTGCTGGGTGTCCGGCGCGGCCGTTTATCGACGGCTCGGTAGAATGCGATGGTGGGGAGTGGGTCTGTGTACTGCGGCGAGCAAGGTCGGGGTGGCGGCGACAACGTGGAGGCGTTCCGGTTCCCGCCGGGGGATGCGCCCCTCGCTGCGTGCGATTGCTCGCGTCGGGTGTTTTGTGCCGGGATGTTGACCGGAGCGCTCGCCTCGGTGATGAGTCTCGGCGGTTGTGCTGCGCGCCGCAACGAAGCTGAGGGCTCCGCTGTCCCTGCCAAACAAAAGGCGAATCATCCGTCCGCTCAAAAGACAGAAGCTGTCTCCCGGGCTTCTTGGATTGCCGGCCTTCAGCAAGATATCGAAGCCCTTGTCGAGCCATATAGTGGGTCTACCTCGGTCTATGCTGTGGCGCTTGATCCTCAGACGTTCGCGTCGCTCGATGGTGAAGTCGCTGTGGCGCCGGTGTGTCGTACAGTATTGACGAGCTGCTGCACGCTATGATCGCCCAGAGCGATAACGTGGCAACGAATCTCATCATCAACCGGCTTGGCATGGATGCGGTCAATGAAACATGCGCCGCGCTGGGTTTGACTCAAACGGTGCTCGCTCGTTTGATGATGGACACCGAGGCCCAGGCACAAGATCGCGAGAACTATACGAGCGCTCGTGATGCTGCGGCCGTGTTGCAGCGGCTGGCGGCGGGGACAATCGCGACGCCCGAGCTGTGCGAGCGAGCACGCGGATATCTGCTGGCGCAGGAAGACGCGCGCGGTATTGTCGAGGGCGTTCCCGGTGGCGTTTTGGTCGCGCACAAAACGGGCAGCCTGGCGAATGCTCAGCACGATGCCGCAATCGTCTACGCCGAGCGCCCTTACGTGCTGGCAATCCTCACCCAAGACCTCGAACGCGAGCAGGCCTTGGCCTTGGAGCGCGACACCTCCTCCGCTATCTATGCCCGCGCCCACTCCTAAGTTGCGGTGAAATAGGGATTGTATTTGCTGTTAGAAGGCGTATCCAGTCCCTATTTCACCGCAACTTAGAGGGTCGGCAGTTGGGAGGTTCCTTTTTGGCCGGCAGTTTAGGAACGTCCCTAACTGCCGCCCCAATGACTGGGTCCGATTTGGGGTGCGCCGGACGCTGGGGTATCATGGCTTGGTTGCTATAACTTGCATTTTCGCGCCTTGTAGGAAGGGGCTGCGCCCATGGCTTTTGAGCCCGCTCAACATAGCTTTATCACGCTCGAGGGCGTCGATGGCGCCGGCAAGTCCACGCAGGCGCGCCTGCTGGCCCGCGCGCTCAACCTCGCTGGCTATCAGGTCGTAACTCTGCGCGAGCCGGGCGGCACCGCCATCAGCGAAAAGATCCGCGCCCTGCTGCTCGACCCCGCCAATACGGCGATGGGCGACACCTGCGAGCTGCTGCTCTACGAGGCCGCGCGTGCCCAGCTGGTGCACGAGGTCATCGCGCCCACCCTCGCTGCCGGCAAGGTGGTCCTGTGCGATCGTTTCTACGATTCCACGACCTGCTATCAGGCGTTTGCCGATGGCCTCGACCGTCAGATGGTACGCGATGCCAACAACCTGGCTGTCGCCGGTACGCATCCGGCGCTCACGCTCGTCTATCACATCACGCCCGAGCAGGCGGCGCTGCGCATGGCGGCCCGCGGTGCGGCCGATCGCATGGAGGCCAAGGGCATGGCCTTCCAGGAGCGCGTCTATCAGGGATTTTGTGCCATTGCCGCCGAGGAGCCAGACCGCGTAAGGCTCATCGACGCCACTGCGTCGATTGCAGACGTCTTCGCGCAGACGGTCGAGCAGGTTCGCGCGTATGGCCTCGATGTCCCCCAAGATGCCGTCGCCGCCGCGCTTGCCCAGGAGGCTGAATAACATGGCCCCCGCGCAGACAAGCCTGCTGGCCAAGCTCGACACCCAGGAACGCGTGCGCGACTTTTTGACCAACGCCATCGCAAGCGGCCGCGCATCGCACGCCTACCTGTTCTTGGGCGCGCCCGGTGCCGGTAAGCTCGACGCCGCATGGGCGCTTGCCCAGGCATTCCTGTGCGAGCAGGACGGCTGTGGTTCGTGCGACAGCTGCGTGCGCGTCGCCCGCCATACGCATCCCGACGTGCACTATTACACGCCCGAGAGCGCTACGGGCTACCTCATCGCCCAGACCCGCGAGCTGCTCGACGACGTGCCCCTGGCGCCCATCCGCGCCAAGGCAAAGGTCTACATCATCGACCGTGCCGAGCAACTGCGCGCCAACACCGCCAACGCGCTACTCAAAACGCTCGAGGAACCGCCCGAGGGCGTCATGTTCATCCTGTTGGGCACCTCGGCCGACGTGATGCTGCCCACCATTGTGAGCCGCTGCCAATGTGTGCCGTTTCGGCTGGTATCGCCCGTCGCCGCCGCGCAAGCCGTGAGCCGCGCCACCGGTCAGGATATCGTGCGTTGTCGCATGGCCGTTGCCGTGGCGGGAAGCCCCACGCGCGGCATCGAGTTCCTTAAGAGCGCCGAGCGCCAGGACGCCCGCCGCCAGATGGTCCGCGCCATCGATTCGCTCATCGCTGCCGACGAGGCCGATGTGCTCAGTCGCGCCAAGTCGCTCATCGTCGCCGTCAAGGCGCCGCTCGCCGAGGTCAAGTCCACGCAGGAAAAGGTGCTCGAGCAAAATGCCGACTACCTGTCGCGTGGAGCATTGAAGCAGCTTGAGGACCGCAACAAGCGCGAACTCAACGCGCGCGAGCGTTCGGGTATCATGGAAGCGCTGGCGAGCGCGCGGACGCTCATGCGCGACGTGCTGCTGACGCTTCAGGATGAGGCGGCAGACGTGGTGAACGAGGACGTGCGCGACACGATCGGGCGGCTTGCCGCCGCGACCAATGTTGCGGGTGCCACCCGGGCGCTCGAGGCGGTCACCACCGCTGAGCGCAACATCGCCAGAAACGTTACTCCCCAGCTGGCCATCGAGGTCATGCTGTTCGATATCAGGAAGGCACTGAAATGCCGTTAGTCGTACCCGTTAAGTTTACCTACGCCTCGCGCGACCTGTGGTTCGACCCACAGGATCTGGATATCCTCGAGGCCGATTATGCCATTTGTTCTACCGAGCGCGGAACCGAGATCGGCCTGGTCACGGCCGATCCCTTCGAGGTGCCGCTCGACGAAATCGGTCAGCCGCTCAAGCCCGTGTTGCGCGTAGCGAGCGACATCGACCTGCAGCTTGCCGACGACCTGGCTATCCAGGGCGACGAGGCGATGGTCGATTTCCGCCGTCTGGTCAAGGAGCTCGACCTCGAGATGAAGCCGGTCGGCGTCGAGTACCTGTTTGGCGGCGAGAAGGCCGTGTTCTACTTTGCTGCCGAGGAGCGCGTCGATTTCCGTCAGCTCGTCAAGGACCTGTCCTCGACGCTGCACATTCGCGTCGACATGCGCCAGATCGGCGTGCGTGACGAGACCCGCCTGGTGGGCGGCTATGCCCAGTGCGGCCAGGAGCTCTGCTGCACGCGCTTTGGCGGACAGTTTGAGCCGGTTTCGATTCGCATGGCAAAAGAACAGGACCTGCCGCTCAACTCGTCCAAGATTAGCGGCGTCTGCGGCCGCCTGATGTGCTGCCTGCGCTACGAGTTCGAGGCGTACAAGGACTTTAAGAGCCGCGCGCCCAAAAAGAAGACGCTTATCGACACGCCGCTTGGTAAGGCGCGCATCCAGGAATATGACACGCCGCGCGAGCAGCTGGTGTTGCGCCTGGAGAACGGCAAGGTCTTTAAGGTCAACCTGGCCGATATGACCTGCTCTGAGGGATGCAAAAAGAAGGCCGCCGAGCAGGGCTGCAACTGCCGCCCCGACTGCGTGACGCGCGATGTGCTCGAGCGTATCGAGTCGCCCGAGATGCGCCTGGCGCTTATGGAGCTCGACCGCGAGAACGGCGTCGACGTGGGCGATGGCCTGTCGAGCGCCGACCGTCTGGCCGGCACGTCGATGCCCAAGCGCCGTCGTCGCGATGCCGAATCCGATGCTCGCGCCGGCCAGGGTCAGGGCGAGGGTCGCGGCCGCGGTAAGGGTCGCGGCAAGGCCGAGGCGCCCGAGGCTGAGGAGGCTGCTGGTGGACGTCGCCGCCGCAAGCGCTCGGGTTCGTGCGATGCCGGCGAGGCCGCTCCCGCAGGCAAGAACTCCTCCCGCGAGCGCGAGGCTCAGCAGCCTCAGCAGCAAAATCGCGGCGGTGGCATGAATCCCACGCGTCGCCGCCGCCGCCATCTGTCGAGCGAGGAGCGCGAGGACGCCTTCCGCGCCGCAGCCGCTCGCGAAGCCGGTGCCGCCCCCAAGGGTGGTTCGGGTTCCGATACGCCTGCTGACAAGGGTGGCAAGCAGCGCAACGATGACGAGCGCGCCCCGCGTCCGCGTCGTCGCCATTCCTCGGGCACGCAGCAAAAGCCCTCGGTGCCCTCCGTGGCCGATCAGGTCTCGGATGGCGAGGTCAAGGTCACACGTCGTCGCCCCGGAGATGGCGGAGGGGCGGCTGCCAAGGCCGCGCGCGGCGCTGCTCGCGACGAACGCGAGTCGCGCGATGATCGCGGTGGCGAGGGTTCGGCCGACCAGGGCCAGAAGCGTCGTCGTCGCCGTCGTTCCCGCAAGCCGCGTCAAGAAGGTGGCGAGGGCTCGACCCCGTCTTCGTCTGCACCACAACCGCCCGCCGGCGAATAACGCCCGCGAGCGGATTTAACCCGCCTTGCCCCGAGCGCATCGGGGTATCATAGCGCTGAATCAACAACCCTCCCTGCGACGAGCGTAGGGAGGGTTGTGTCGTGAAGAGACATTTGAATGTGTTGGGATGCCTGCAAGGTGCCGGCATTCTACCGTTTGCGGACGAATTGCTACCGTTTGCCGAGCGGGCGGCGCACGAGGCGCTTGAGGCGTTGTCGCCCACGCGATGCGCCGGCTGCGAGCGCTCCGGCGCGCTTATTTGCCAAGACTGCTTGGCGGCGCTTGCGCTCATCGACCCGCGGCATAGCTGCACTCGATGCGGCGCCCCGTTTGGAGACTTGCTGTGCACCGAGTGCTCGGTCGAGGGTACGTCCTTGGCGATGGCCGAAGCGCTCGACCGGTGCCTGGCATGTGCTGTTTACACGCATCCGCTGCCGCGGATCATTAAAGCGTACAAAGACGCGGGCGAGCGACGCCTGGCGCCGTATCTGGCGGAGCTGCTATACGACACCGCCTTACACGCCCAGGTCGCGGCACCCGATCGCTTTGGCGGTGTGTTGTCCGGCGCCGATGCAGTGGTGTTTGTGCCTGCGACGGCGGCGGCGTTTCGGCGACGCGGCTTCGATCATATGGAAGCCATCGCGCGCCCATTTTGCGAGCTGTCGGGTGTTCCGTTGCTCGACGCCCTCGTTAAATACGGCCATGGCGACCAGCGTGAACTCGGTCGTGAAGAACGCCGTGAACGCGCCCGAGGCATGTACGAGACCGTTGAGGACGTGCGGGGCCGCCGCCTGCTGCTTATCGACGACGTTATCACCACGGGTGCGACGATGGCAGCGGCTTCGGCGGAACTCAAGCGCGCCGGTGCCGCGGCCGTTGATGGCCTCGCTATCGCACGCGTTTGGTAGGGGTGATTCATGTGGCGGTAACAATCAGGCAGTGCAACAAACCGGCAAAAGAGCAGCTAGCGGCTTCCGTGATCCTGACGGGCGCCTCGGCGTTGCGCATGATTCGAGCCGAGCGCCGGCAGATGGGCTACATCGGCTGGAAGGACCTTGAGCCCGAGGAGGAGCGCCGCGTGCTGTGTACGTCATCGCCTTCGACCGAGGATATCTACCTTCCCGACCTGGTGCGAATTGGAGCTAAAAGCGGCGAGGTGCAAGAAGATCTGTGCTTGCTGGTGGGATCTGCGGCGCAGCGCCGCCGCATGCCTGGCGTGGGCTGGTCCGTGTGTTCCGGGTTGCCTGCCGGCTCGATTCTAGAGGTGGAACCGGGGGTGTACAGCCTATCTCCCGAGGCCCTTTGTGTTGCCGTCGCCCGCGAGGTCGGCTGTATCCAGGCGTTTGCCCTGGCCCAGGAACTGTGCTCCAAGATTTCGCTGAGCGATCGCGGGAAGTATCTGCCTCCTTACACCTCGCCTGTTGCGAATAGACTTGCAAAGGACAAGGACCAACCGGCAGACGTGGGCTACTTTGAAGTCGAGCCGGTGCTGACGACCGATCGCCTGGCAGATTACCTTGCGGCATGCAAGGGGAATGTGGCCAAACAGCTGCTGCGCCTGTGCCCCTACCTGTCAGAGAACCTGCGCTCGCCCATGGAGTGCATCATGCTCGCTCTGTTTTCGCTTCCGTATTCCTATGGCGGATTTGCCTGCGGTCCCTTTAAGACCGACTACAAGATCGAGTTCGATGACCGCGCGCAGGCAATCTCGGGGATGCCGCATGCAGTTTGCGATGCGTATCAGGAAGCAGCCCGGTTTGACCTTGAATACAACGGTGAGCTGGGCCATTCCTCCCGGAGGGGCCGTATCCATGATGAAAAACGCAACATGGGCTTGATTACTATGGGAATCGAGGTTGCGACGGTCAACAACGAAATGCTCTGCGACATGGAAGCGATGGAAGCGCTCGCATGGCGCATCCACCAGCGCATGCGAAAGCGGTACCGGAATCGTGTCGATGCCCGCAAGAAGAAACAAGAGGCGTTGCTTAACACGCTGCGGGCGTGTTTTGGGCTTAAGCCGGTCTAATTCGCATCGAAAAAAAGGGTTAATCATAGCCCTGGCCAAAATATGGCAAATATGAGTACTGTCACTAAATCAGTAACAGCAAAATCAAGGAATTTAGGACTCGGAGGCGGCGTAAAGTAAGAAGATAATAAACAAATGTAGAATAACTCAGCATCAGGCTGGAGACACTGAGCGCAAAATCTGTCCGAGAGGCCATAATTGCCTGTTACTAAATTGGTGACAGTACTCATATTTGCCATTTTTTGGCCACGGCACCCCAAGAAGGGCGCCCCGGAGCTCCCCGTAGGGGAGCTCCGGGCTTCATAGGGGCACGAATAGCCCACTCCGACCTGCGAAATCTGTACTCGCGATGCGAATAACGTCCCTAACCTTAAACTTTAGCTTGAACTTAGCTATAATGCGCTACGTTCCTGCCAGGCTGTGGTTGCGGATGGGTGAAATGCCCACCCTAGTCCAAGACAGACGCGGTCAAAGGGATCCACGTAAGCGACCGCGTGCGCGCGGCGCGATCATGGCGCGTCCTAGATGTAAGCCGCACCGTCCGTTCTACTTTCTTTGGGGCAATACCGCCTCGCGGGCGAGCGGGCCAGTCGTGAAGGTGGCTACGGCCTCCCGAGCAAACACCCCGGTGCGCAAGTGTGGGGTCAAATACCAGGTCAGCTGGTAGGAACAACCCGATATTCCGCGCAATGCACGGATTGTATACGACACAGAAGGCAGGGTAGTGGACATGGTGAGGGGCAGCTTGATGCACGCGGCTCGGTTGGGCGCTGGGACCGCGGCGGTCATCGCCGTATTGGGTCTGAGCGGATGCGCATTCAACCCGCTGTCCACGTTCACGACGCCAACGATCGACCAGATCGAGCGCGAGACCGTCACCCCTACGGTGTCGGACGATGCCCTGGTCACTCCCGGTACCCTTACGGTCGCCCTCGACACTTCCGATGCCCCGCAGGCCATGCAGGGCGCCGATGGTAACCTCACGGGCTACGCGGTCGACGCTGCCCGCGCCCTTGCAAGCCGTATGGGCCTTAAGGTTGCCTTCGTCGATGCGTCTTCTGCCGATTCCGCGCTTGGCGACAAAAAGGCCGACATCTTCATTGGCGACATCAATTCCACGGATGGTGACATCAGCACGCTTGGCACATGCCTCTATGATGCTGCCGCCGTGTTCGGAAAGACCAGCGACGGTAAGTCGTTGAACGTCTCTACCGAAACGCTTAACACCGCCACCTTGGGTGTTCAGACTTCCTCGGCCTCGCAGGAAGCGCTCGCCAAGCAGAGCATCACGGCCAACCAAAAGACCTTCTCCAACGTCAACGAGTGCTTTGAGGCGCTCGAGTCCGGCGAGGTCGACTACGTGATTTGCGACTCCACTGCCGGCGGTTACCTTGCACGTCTGATGAGCCAGATCTCTTACGTTGGCGCTCTCGAGACGCCCTCGACGCTCGGCGTTGCGGGCCTTGCTGCCAACGACGAGCTGTGCCGTGCCGTGAGCGATGCCCTCGACGGTATTACGGCCGACGGCACGCTCGAGGCGGTCCACTCTGTCTGGTATGGCACGATGCCCTACGACCTCACCACTAAGACGGTTTCAGGCGTTAGCGTGCAGTCGGGCGACTCTGAGTCCAGTGAGGCCATGTCCTCCGGCGATGAATCCTCCGATTCCAGCGGCGATGATTCCAGCAGCGATGATTCCAGCAGCGATGACTTGTCCTCCGAGAGCAAATCGTCCAGCCAGGAGGGCACTATCACCGACGACGACATTAACAAGCTCAATAGCTAGTTATTGCTAGGGGTGGCGTCTCCTATTCGCTAGGAGGGATGCCTCTTCACGGTTTCAACACGCATCGCCGGGCTCTCCCAACAGGGGAGCCCGGCTTTTTCGTTTCCATAAAACCAGCAGGTCAAAGGCAATTTTCGGGACCAAATACAAGGTCGCCGTCGCCCTCCCATAGCGCACTTTGCCACAGAAAAGTGCGAGACTTCGGTATGCGGTATCAAGCAATCGTTATTCGGGTCTTTAGGAATCCGCGTGATTAAATGCACGGCAATGGGTACATAGCCAGTACAGTAAGTCCCCGAGGCAGATTGGAGCCACGTATGGATATCAAGGTTTCTGGACGCAAGACGACGGTAACCGATGCTCTGCGTGCGCATGTGGACGAGAAGATCGGCGAGGCGCTCAAGGTTTTCGATATCGAGCCCATGACGGTCGACGTTGTACTTCGTTATGAGAAGAACCCCTCGAACCCCAACCCGGCAATTGTCGAGGTTACGGTTCGTGCCCGCGGTTCGGTGATTCGCGTTGCCGAGCACGGTGCAGATATGTACGCCGCCATCGACCTCTCCGCCGATAAGGTCACCCGCCAGCTGCGCAAGTTCAAGACCAAAGTCGTGGACAACCGCCAGGGCGGTGCCAGCGCGGCGGATGTCGCACCGGTCGAGCGCGTCGAGGATCTGGCCGACCTGCTGCTGCCCGAGGAGGAGGACGACCTGCTCGTCCGCGAGAAGGTCATCGATGTCACCCCGATGACTGAGGAGCAGGCGCTGGTGCAGACCGATCTGCTCGGTCACGACTTCTACGTGTTCGAGAACGCGACGACTGGCCTCATCAATGTGGTGTATCACCGTAAGAATGGTGGATATGGCATCATCAAGCCCCGTATCGAAACACTTGACGAGTAAAATACGTTAACTTGCATGAGTTAACGGCTGGCGGCCATCCCATGCGGATGGCCGCCTTTTTTACGTAAGGAGTCGCTTTGATGGACAAGGCTGCATCTACCGGCCATTCTGACCGCTGCCGCATCGTCGTCGATACCTGCTGCGACTTTAGCCCCGAGGTCGCCGCGAACCTCGATGTCGATATCTTGGGCTTCCCCTTTATCATCGATGGCGAGGAGCGCACGGACGATATCTGGTCGAGCATGAGCCCTAAGGAGTTCTACGACCGCATGCGCGCCGGCGCTCGCGTGTCTACCTCCGCCGTGTCGCTCGGTCGCTATATCGAGTTCTTTACCGAGTGCGCCAAAGAGGGCACGCCCACGGTCTACCTGTGCTTTACCTCGGCGCTGTCGTCGAGCTACAACTCCGCGTGCCAGGCGGCAGATGCCGTACGCGCCGAGTATCCCAACTTTGAGCTCTACGTGGTCGACAACGCCCTGCCCTGCGCGACCGGCGCGCTCCTGGCGCTCGAGGCCGTGCGCCAGCGTTCGGCGGGACTGACCGCCAAGCAGCTGGTCGATTGGGCAAACGAGGCAAAGACCTACGTCCACGGCTACTTTACGCTCGAGAGCTTCGACGCACTGGCTGCCGGCGGCCGCATTCCGCCCGCGGCGGCGCAGCTCACGGCAAAGCTCGATGTCAAGCCCGAGCTCTCCTACGACCTGGCCGGCTCGCTTTCGCTGATTGGCGTCAACCGCGGCCGCAAGAAGGCGCTCAAGTCCATCCTCAAGTCGTTCCGTGAGAACTACGTGCCCGATCGCACTATGCCCATCGCCATTATGACTGCCGATGCCGAGAAGGACGGTGACTGGCTCGAGGCCGCCATCCGCAAGGAGGAAGGCTGCGCCGACGTCACCATCATCCGCAGCTCTGTGGGCCCCACCATTGGCTCGCACGTGGGCCCCGGCATGGTGGCCTGCGCGTTTTGGGGCAAGAACCGCGCCGACAAGGCGTCGCTTTCCGACCGCATCGCGCGCCGTGTGCGCGGCGAGTAGACAGGCGCTACGACCACGGGCGCCCCGCAGCTCAAGCGCTGGCGCTGAGTAATCAACCTGGTAACAACACCCAACCCAAAAGGAAAGGTTTCATGGCAAACAAGCTCTCCGTCGCATTTATCGGCACCGGAATCATGGGTGCCCCCATCGCCGGCCACATTCTGGACGCCGGCTATCCCGTCACGGTCAACAACCGCACCAAGTCCAAGGCTGCAGCGCTCGTTGAGCGCGGTGCCGTCTGGGCCGATACGCCGGCAGATGCCGCGGCGAACGCCGACGTCGTCTTTACCATGGTGGGTTATCCCTCCGAGGTCGAGGAGCTCTACCTGGCGGGCGACGGCTTGCTCGCGTGCACCAAGCCGGGCGCGGTCTTGATCGACCTCACCACGAGCTCGCCCGAGCTCGCCCGTGACATTGCCGAGGCCGCCCAGGTCTCCGGTCGCATGGCGTTTGACTGCCCCGTCACCGGCGGCGAGTCGGGCGCTATCGCCGGTACGCTCACGGCTATCGTGGGCGCTACCGAGAACGACATCGCCCCGGTCCGCGATATCCTTGCCACCTTTGCGGCCAATATCTGCTGCTTCGACGGAGCCGGCAAGGGCCAGGCTGCCAAGCTCGCCAACCAGGTGTCGCTGGGCGCCTGCATGGTCGGCATGGCAGACGCCATGGCATTTGCCGAGCTGAGCGGCCTTGACCTGGAGAAGACCCGCCAGATGATCCTGGGCGGTACCGGCAAGTCCGGCGCCATGGAGAGCCTGGCCCCCAAGGCGCTCGACGGCGACTACAAGCCCGGTTTTATGGTCGAGCACTTCATTAAGGACCTGCGCCTGGCGCTCGCCTACGCCGATGATCGCGAGCTCGCGCTGCCCGGCGCCGACGTCGCCTTTACGCTCTACGACATGCTCGACGCCATCGGTGGTGCCAAGCTGGGCACCCAGGCCATCACGGTCCTCTACAAGGAGGAGGCCGACGCCATCGCCGCCGGTCTGGACTGGTCGCAGTATCGCCCCGAGGAGCACGGTGCCCACGAGGACGGCTGCGGTTGCGGCGAGCACGGCGACGACCACGAGTGCGGTTGTGGCCACCACCATGGCGAGGACCACGAGTGCTGCGGCGGCCACGGCCATGATGACGGCCACGAGTGCTGCTGCGGCCATCATCACGAGGAGTAGCGCCCATGAGCTGGACGTTCGTGGTGCTTGCGCTGGTGCTCTTTATCTTTGCGATCTATATCGGCTTTTTGTGCGGTCAGTGGGCGTGCGAAAAGCGCGTCATCACCAAGCGCGACTACTGGATCGCCAACTTTGCGG
This sequence comes from uncultured Collinsella sp., assembly GCA_905200715.1. GTDB lineage: Bacteria > Actinomycetota > Coriobacteriia > Coriobacteriales > Coriobacteriaceae > Collinsella. The sequence continues at coordinate 20,674 of CAJKLK010000002.1, forward strand.
GTGCGGCGGCAGTCGTCCTGCTGACTTGGGTGTTCTCACTGTTCCCGCTGATGCAGTTTGCGCCGATCGGCTGGCTCGGCGGCTTTATCGCCGGTCTTAAGATGAGCTTTGGCGAGTCCGTCGGTCCGTGGCGCAAGCACGACGAGGTCTTTAACGTCAACAAGGCCCATCGCGCCGCCGCCGACGCGGGCGACGCCGAGGAGCGCCGCCGCGCGCGTCACAATGGCGCAGCAGACCGACAGCTCATCTCGGTCACCGATGACAGCAAGGGTGCTGGCAAGCACGCTAAGAAATAGTAAGAAGAGGTAACTATGGCAGAAAACAAAGACGAACAGCTTACCGACGAGGAGCTGGCACAGCTCCAGCTGGCAGAGGAGAACGAGAACGCCGTCGATCGCCTGGTCCAGGAGCTCGGCTGCCCCACGCGCCGTATCCGCCAGTTTGCCGCCCGCGTGCTGCACCTGCTTGCCGAGCGCGATCCGCAGCGCGTCGTGCCCTGCGTGCCCGCGCTGATCGAGGCGCTCGACCGTCCCGAGGCGCAGACCCGCTGGGAGGCCCTCGATGCCCTGACGGCGCTCGCCACCACCTGCCCTGAGCAGCTGGGCGATGCCTTTGAGGGCGCCGAGACCGCACTGTTCGACGAGATCTCCTCCACGCTGCGCTATGCCGCCTTCCGCCTGCTGTGCGTGTGGGGTACCACGAGCGTCGAGCGCTCGCGCGAGGCTTGGCCCATCCTGGACGAGGCCATCCAGTGCTACCACGGCGACCTTGAGTATCGCGACATGCTCGGTTGCCTGTACGAGTTTTGCCAGGGCGAGATCGACGCCGAGGTTGCCGAGAAGCTTGCGCTGCGCCTTAAGTTCGATGCCGAGAACGGTAAGGGCAGCTATCTCAAGGCCCGTTCGAGCGAGATTTGCGAAATGCTTGTTAAACGTTTTGGCCTGGATCTCTCCAAAAAGAAGAAGCGTGCTAGCGTTAAAAAATCTGACGACGCCGAAGACGAGGAGTAACAGATTATGGCGCACGATGTAGTCCTGATTCCCGGTGACGGTATCGGTCCCGAGATTACGCAGGCCATGCGCCGCGTGGTCGAGGCCACCGGTGTCCAGATCAACTGGAACGTCCAGGAGGCCGGCGCCGGCGTCATGGACGAGTTTGGCACGCCGCTGCCCCAGCACGTGCTCGATGCGGTTGCCGAGACCAAAGTTGCTATCAAGGGCCCCATCACCACGCCGGTCGGCACGGGTTTCCGCAGCGTTAACGTGGCCCTGCGCAAGCACTTTGACCTGTACGCCTGCGTGCGCCCCTGCCTGTCGCAGCCGGGTGACGGCTCGCGTTTCCGCGATGTCGACCTGGTCATCGTGCGCGAGAACACCGAGGACCTCTACGCCGGCATCGAGTTCGATGAGGGCGCTGCCGAGGTCGAGGAGCTCTCGCAGCTCGTCGAGCGTTCGGGCCAAAAGACCTTCGCCGCCGATTCCGCGATCTCGATCAAGCCCATCTCCATCGTCAAGAGCCGCCGTATTGTGGAGTATGCCTTTGAGTATGCCCGTCGCTGCGGCCGCAAAAAGGTGACGGCCGTGCACAAGGCCAACATCATGAAGGCGACCGACGGCCTGTTCCTGCGCGTTGCACGCGAGGTGGCCGCCAACTATCCCGATATCGAGTTCAACGACAAGATCGTCGACGCCACCTGCATGGGCCTGGTCCAGAACCCCAACGACTTCGATGTCCTGGTGCTGCCCAACCTGTACGGCGACATCGTGAGCGACCTGTGCGCCGGCCTGGTGGGTGGCTTAGGGATGGCCCCCGGCTCCAACATCGGTGCCGACTGCGCCATCTTTGAGGCTACGCACGGCTCCGCGCCCGATATCGCCGGTCAGGATATCGCCAACCCCACGGCCGAGATCCTCTCTGCTGCGATGATGCTCGATCACCTGGGCGAGAACGATGCTGCCAATCGCATTCGTGCCGCCGTATCTGCCACGCTCGACGAGGGCGAGCAGGTTACCGGTGACGTGCGTCGTGCCCAGACCGGCTCCGTTGAGGGCGCTGTGGGCACGCAGGCCTTTGCCGATGCCGTTATCGCGCACCTGGTCTAAGGTATGCACGCTGCAAACGCCTAAATAGTACTTAAGTGTTTGCGTATAACCTAAGAATCAATACGCCCGGCGCCTCGTCGGGCGTATTCTATTAGGGACTATGTTTCCTAACAAGGAGTAATTGATATGGGTCTGATTCAAAAGAAGGACGAGAAGGACGAGATCGACGGCATCCAGATCATCGAGCGCGGCGAAGGCCCCGACGGTGACGAGGACGAGAAGATCGATCTGGTCGCCGGCACGTCTGCCGAACATATCGCCGCTGGCACGACCGCCGAGGAGGAGGATGCTCGCCTGGAGGCAAAGATCGCCGCGGACGCCGCCGACGAGAACCTCATGCCCGAGGAGCAGGACGAGGATGACTCCGATGCGGACGACCATGCATCCAAGCACAAGAAGATGATGATCGCCGCCTTTGTGGTCGCCATCGTGATCGCTGCCGTGGTCGGCTTCTTTATCGGCAACGGTGGTTTTGGCGGCAAGGGCGTCGGTTCGTCGACCCTGACCGAGGACCAGCTCGATTCGACCGTGGCAAGCTATAGCTACAACGGCAAGAAGAGCGACATCACCGCGCGTGAGGCCATCGAGAGCCAGTACAGCCTTGATACCGTCAAGGACGACGACGGCAACTACACCGCTCCGTCTGCCGACGTTATCCTGTCCTACGTGCGCAACCAGATTCTGCTGGACGCTGCCGAGGACGAGGGCATTACCGTTTCTTCCAAGGAAATGAAGCAGTACGCCGAGGATTCCATCGGCACCTCCGACTACAAGACCATGGCCACGCAGTATGGCGTGTCCAAGGACCAGGCCAAGCAGATCGTCCGCCAGTCCGCGACGCTGCAGAAGCTCTACAAGAAGAAGGTGGGCGATAGCTCCGCAAGCATGCCAACCGCCCCGACCGAGCCTGCTGACGGCAACGAGGAGACCGCGAGCAAGGACTACGCCGACTACATCATCAACCTTGCCGGCGATGAGTGGGATAGCTCAAAGGGCACTTGGAAGGATGCCGACAGCACCTATGCTAAGGCGTTCGCCGACGATGCCTTTACGGCCGATAGCGCAACCTATAAGCAGGCCATGACCGCCTATTACACCGCCTACCAGCAGTACTCTTCGCAGGCTTCGAGCGCCAGCTCCAAGTGGACCGAGTATGCTAACGGTCTCTACGCCAAGGCCAACATCAGCATCTACGGCCTGTTTGCGTAAGGGCTGCCCGAGCCGCCGAGCGCGTAGCCAAAAAATCTGATGAGCCCGCTAGAACGGACATCGTTCTAGCGGGCTTTTTGCGTTGAGGGCGTGATTGGCGGCTTAATTATGGCTATTCATCTTTAAGTCCAAAAAGGCTATCGGCTTCATCGTCGGATATATATTCCAGCACATCGCCCGGTTGGCAGTCGAGTGCCCGGCATATTGCGTCAAGAGTTGAAAAACGTATGGCAGAAACCTTGCCCGTCTTAATGCGTGACATATTGACCTGGGAGATGCCCACACGTTCCGCAAGCTCTTTGGATGAGATCTTGCGTTCGGCGAGCATGCGGTCAAGCCGCAGAATAATCATGGATTCCCCCTAGAGCAACTCGTCATCTTGTTTTTGCAGGATATACCCGTAGCGGAAGACGCTGGCAATCAGGCAAATAATCAGGCCTGCAAAGAGCATGGAGGGCTCGAATAGCTGGCCGAAGAACGCATCCGTAAAGCTGCCGCCAAATCCTAAGAGTATCATTCCCGTGATTACGGCACCAAGAAGCCTCACGGCAACGCCGCCGATAAGGAATAAATGTCCTACTCGACGAAGTGTGTGGTTGCATTCAAGGTCAAAGGGCCTGCCTTCCTTTTCAATGTTGAAGAAAAGCCTGCGTACGCTTAGCGCGATGGTAAGCGCGAGGCATGTCATCAAGAGGCTCCCTATGGCGGTGTGGCCATCGTGTGCGACGAGCATAAGTGGGGTCTGCGTATCGGTACCGACGATAGCAAGGCACGGTCCTTCGCCGGCTTGAAGTTCTACGGATTGGAGACACGACCCTTGGGAGAGGCCAGGCAATATGAGTAGAAGGTCAATCGCAATGACTGCGAGGAGTCCCAGAGCGAGCGCTGTGGTAATGCAGATTGTGGCCCATTTGCAGATGCGAGCGAGCTTCCTCAGTTTGGCTATCGTCTGTTCGCGGCTGATGGTTTCATTCGATATAGATGCGTTTCGATGGACCATAATCCCTCCAACCGGCGTTTTGTATGATACTTGTATCATATCAGAATTAACGATAAACGATAAATAATTACGGATACTGAGTAAGCAGTGATCGAAAACGATTAGCGTGAGCTATTAGCTCATTTTGGATGCCGGAGTTTGGCGCGCGGGGGATGAGGACAAATGCCAAAACGTCCCGTGATCGCGCAAGTGCTTCATCGGGTTTCCCCAATTCATCCGGGAAAACGGCCGTAAATGATTGCAAATAACCGGTGAACGGTCGAAAACTACCGTTCACCGATAATCTTAAAACTGGTTCTAACTGGTATTAAGTCAAAAAGACCAATTCACATATCTTCACAATGACCTGCAATTTTTCTACATGCTATTTTTAGCCGCCCTGCGTTGTTCAGACACAAAAATAGTTCCGATCTTTTGCCAAAGCGTTTCGAAACGGTTTCAAAACCGCAGGTAGAAGTGTTAACGAGCGGTAAACGGTCGAAATATCACCGTGAGCGGTGCAAAAACGTTTTACCGTATGAATCAACGAAAGCGGCCTCTTCTGGGGTGATATAGTGACAACAACACGTCACGTGGTTACTACCAGTTTAGAAACCATTGGTCTTCAAAGAACGCTTTCCAAGAAGCTTTAAGGGCGAGCGCCCGCTGGCTTCCGAAAATCATCGGACTCAGATCGTACACACCTTCAGAAGGGAAATTTGAATGGTTGGCTTTATTCTTACCGGTCATGGACAGTTCGCGCCCGGCCTTGCAAGCGCTATCGCTATGGTTGCTGGCGACCAGCCCGCTTTTACCGTCGTTCCTTTTGAGGGCGACCAGGCTGCTTCCTACGGTGAGGATCTCCGCGCCGCTATCACCGCCATGCGCGAGGAGTGCGATGGCGTGCTCGTCTTTACCGACCTGCTCGGCGGTACCCCGTTTAACCAGTCGATGATGATTGCCCAGGATGTCGACAACGTCGAAGTTCTGACCGGCACTAACCTCCCCATGGTTATTGAGCTTCTGTTCCTCCGTGGCAATGCCACGCTCGCCGAGCTTGGCGAGCAGGCCGTGACCGTTGGCCAGACGGGCGTCACCGCCCAGACGGTCGCATCCGTTGCCGGCTCCGAGGAAGAGGATATCTTCGGCGACGAGGACGGCATCTAATGGCCGATTTCGGAGCCAACGTCCTGAGCTCCTCGGTCGCTCTTTTAGGCCTGCTTGTCATCATGGGCTTGATTTACACCATCTGGTCGCAAATCAACATGAAGAAGAAGCAGAAGTACTTCAAGGAGCTGCACACCGAGCTCAAGCCGGGTCAGGAGGTTCTTTTCGCCGGCGGTATCTACGGAACCGTCAAAGGCATCGAAGGCGAAAAGGTCCAGATCAAAGTCCGATCCGGTGCCGTCGTAGATGTTTCGCGTTACGCGATTCAGGAGATTAAGTAACTGTCGTCAGCAAATAACGAAAGGAAGCTGATCAACATGGCAGAACCTAACATTCTTCTTACCCGCATCGATAACCGACTGGTTCATGGTCAGGTTGCCACCCAGTGGAATTCCACCCTGGGCTCCAACCTCATCCTCGTCGCCAACGACGACGTGTCGAACAACACCATGCGCCAGAACCTCATGAAGATGGCCGCTCCCGCCGGCGTCGCTACGCGTTTCTTCTCCCTGCAGAAGACCATCGACGTCATTGGCAAGGCGAGCCCGCGCCAGAAGATCTTCATCGTGGCCGAAACACCGGAAGACGTGCTTACGCTCGTCAAGGGCGGTGTGCCTATAAAGAAGGTAAACATCGGCAACATGCACATGTCGGAAGGAAAGCGCCAAGTCGCCACCTCCGTCGCAGTTAACGACGAGGATGTCGCTGCGTTTAAAGAGCTGCAGGAATTGGGGGTGGAGTTGGAGATCAGGCGCGTTCCGAGCACGCCTGTTGAGGACACGAGCAAGCTCTTCTCGTAATCCTCATGATCCACGTTGTCAGGAATGAAACCCTGACATTCTGTACGTGAAATCCAAAGTGCGTACATACATTTTGAAAGGAGGAGCAAGATGGAATACTCGATCATCCAGGTCGCTCTGGTCTTCGTCGTCACGTTCATCGCGGCAATCGACCAGTTCAACTTCCTCGAGTCTCTCTATCAGCCCATCGTCACCGGCGCCGTCATTGGTCTTATCCTTGGCGACCTCAACACCGGTCTTCTCGTGGGTGGTACCTATCAGCTCATGACGATCGGCAACATGCCGATCGGAGGCGCTCAGCCGCCTAACGCCGTCATCGGCGGCATCATGGCAGCCATTCTCGCTATCGCTACGGGCCTCGAGCCCAACGCGGCAGTCGGCCTTGCCATTCCGTTCGCTCTGCTTGGTCAGCTCGGCGTTACCCTGGTCTTCACGCTTATGTCGCCGCTCATGTCCTCCGCGGACAACATGGCCCACAACGCTGACACCAAGGGCATCGAGCGTCTGAACTACTTCGCCATGGCTCTGCTCGGCCTGATCTTCGCTGTCGTCGTCACCCTGTTCTTCATCGCTGGCGCCACCATCGGTCAGACCATCGCTTCCGCCATCCCGACTTGGCTGCAGACCGGTCTGTCCGCTGCAGGCGGCATGATGCGCTTCGTCGGCTTCGCCGTCCTGCTCAAGGTTATGATGAACCGCGATATGTGGGGCTTCTTCCTCATGGGCTTTGGCCTCGCGCTCATCACCGTTGCCAACGATTCTCTGGCAACCCCTGCTCTGCTCATCCTCGCTCTCATCGGCTTCGGCATCGCTTTCTGGGACTTCCAGCAGCAGACCGAGCTGAAGGGTGCAGCTGTTTCTGACGGAGGTGACTTCGAAGATGGCATCTAATGAGTATGTGATCCCGGAGCACTACGAGGATCTCACTCCTGCTCCGCAGCTCGACCAGAAGACCCTCAACAAGATGGCTTGGCGCTCCTGCTTCCTGCAGGCCTCGTTCAACTACGAGCGTATGCAGGCCGCTGGCTGGCTCTACTCCATCATCCCCGGTCTGGAGAAGATCCACACCAACAAGAACGACCTCGCGGCTTCCATGAGCCACAACCTGGAGTTCTTCAACACCCACCCGTTCCTCGTCACCTTTGTTATGGGCATCGTGCTTTCGCTCGAGCAGAACAAGGTTGACATCCCCACGATCCGCGCCGTCCGCGTCGCCGCAATGGGCCCGCTCGGTGGTATCGGTGACGCCCTGTTCTGGCTGACGCTTGTGCCTATCACGGCCGGCATCACCTCCAACATGGCCATCAACGGCAACGCCGCTGCGCCGATCATCTTCCTGGTGATCTTCAACGCCGTCCAGTTCGCTCTGCGTTTCTGGCTCATGAACTGGTCCTACAAGCTTGGCACCAGCGCTATTGACGCTCTGACCGCCAACATGCAGGCCTTCACGCGTGCCGCTTCCATCATGGGTGTCTTCGTCGTCGGTTGCCTGGTCGTCACCATGGGTGGCACCCAGATCAACCTCCAGATCCCCAATGGCACCACCCGTGGCCTCTCCGCCAATACCGTGATTGTCTCCGAGAAGGAGGCCAAGAACTTCACCGGTATGGAGGGCATCGATACCGAGACCGCTGAGGCCGGTACCATCGCCATGACCGATAAGGATGGCAACGCCCTTACCGCCTCCGATGCCGACGGCAACGCTGTCGAGTGCGGCGTCACCGATCTGGGCAACGGCATGGAGTCCGTTACCTACGGTACCGTCACCGAGGATCCGGTCAACTTCTCCGTTGCCGACACCCTCAACACCATCGTCCCGAAGCTCGTCCCGCTTATGCTTACGCTGCTGCTTTACTACATGTTCGCTAAGCACAGCTGGACCCCGACCAAGGGCATTCTGCTGCTCTTCGTCCTGGGCATCCTGGGCGCTGGCCCGCTTGGTCTCTGGCCGAGCATCTGGTAAGGCTCTAGCTTGAGGGGTGTGTCCCTACGCGGCTCACACCCCGACCCCTTAAGCCATGTGTATGTTAAAAGCCGCGTGCTCGAAAGAGCGCGCGGCTTTTGTTTTCTTGATGATTCGGGTGTGGCAGACAGATAATGCTAAACACCCTAGGTAGTAGCCGAGTTTGAGAAAATGGGAGGATAGGATGGCGATCGGAGCGCGTAAGCAGCCGCTGTACGATCAGCTGGTCGATATTCTGACCGAAAAGATTGACCATGAATATCGCGCCGGTGACATGATCCCCTCCGAGCGCGAACTTTCGGAGCGCTATGGTCTCTCGCGCACTACGGTACGCCTGGCTCTGCAGGAACTGGAGCGTTTAGGACTGGTGGTTCGGCAGCACGGTCGCGGTACCTTTGTGACCGACCGTTCGGCAAAGGCAACCAATCTTATGCAGTCCTACAGCTTTACCGAGCAGATGCGCGCGATGGGGCGCGTCCCCGAGACCACGATTCTCGAGTTTTGCGAGATGGAGGCCGATAAGAATCTGGCCGAGCATATGGGATTGCGTATTGGTGATCGCATTTTTAAGCTCAAGCGCCTTCGGTCTGCCGACAACATGCCCATGATGGTCGAACGCAGCTATCTACCGGTTCGTCAATTTCTGTCCCTAAAGCGACCGCTGCTGGAGCGTAAGCCGCTTTACGATGTGATTGAGCAAGACTTTCAGCAAAAGATACGCGTGGCCGAAGAGGAGTTCTATGCGAGCATAGCCCGTCCCACCGATGCCCACCTTTTGGGAATTGTCGAGGGCTCGCCTGTGCTCGATTTGGTCAGGACTACGTATAACGAGTCAAACGAAGTTGTGGAGTACACGCTCTCGGTTGCTCGTGCCGATCAGTTTAAATACAAGGTTTACCACCAGCGTAGCGACTAGTGTTCGCATCGTTTCCATATGATGATTCTTTGCATTTAACTGGTTACTACCAGATAACCAACCGAAGTGTATAATTGCACGTCAGAGGATTACTTCTAGAGAGAGGTATTAGAAATGTTCGAGAAGAGTGTCGAGGAGCTCACCGAGCTCGGCGCCCAGATCACCACGGCCGAGATTGCTCAGCAGCCCGAGCTTTGGCGTGATACGCTCAACATCTATCGCGAGAACAAGGAGGCCATCGAGGCCTTCCTGGCCGAGGCTCGCGCTATGGGCGAGGGTCGTCTGTCCGTTGTCTTCACCGGTGCCGGTACGTCCGACTACGTCGGCGATACCTGCGCCCCGTACCTGCGTCACGCTGGCAACACTGATCTCTACGACTTTAAGCCCATCGCCACGACCGACATCGTGAGCGCTCCGCGCGACTTCCTGCGCGCCGAGGATCCCACGCTCGTGGTTTCCTTTGCCCGCTCTGGCAACAGCCCCGAGAGCCTTGCCGCCGTTGCCGTTGCCAAGGAGCTCGTCCACAACGTCAAGTTCCTCAATATCACCTGCGCTCCCGAGGGCAAGCTCGCCGTCGAGTCTGCCGATGATCCCAACGCGCTGACGCTGCTCATTCCGCGCGCCAACGACAAGGGCTTCGCCATGACCGGTTCTTATTCCTGCATGACCCTGCTCTCCACCCTTATTTTCGACACTGCCTCTGACGAGCAGAAGGCCGAGTGGGTCGAGACCATCGCCAAGATGGGCGAGGAGGTCATCTCCCGTGAGCCCGAGATCGCCGATTACCTGGCTGGCGACTTCAACCGCGTGACCTACTTGGGTTCTGGCTCCTTCGGTGGCCTTGCCCAGGAGAGCCAGCTCAAGATCCTCGAGCTCGCTCACGGTCTGGTCGCTACTTCCTACGACACCTCCATGGGCTATCGTCACGGACCTAAGTCCTTCGTCGACGATAAGACGCTCGTCTTCGTGTTCGTCAACAACGACGCCTACACCCGTCAGTACGATATCGACATCCTCAACGAGATCGGTGGCGACGAGATCGCTCAGCACACCATCGCCGTTCAGCAGGAAGGTGCCACCGTCTATGAGGGTGAGTCCTTCACCTTTAAGGGCTACGAGGCACTTCCCGAGGGCTACCTTGCTCTGCCGTTCGTGATGTTTGCCCAGGCTATCAGCCTGCTCAACTCCGTGCGTGTGGGCAACACGCCCGATACGCCGAGCCCCACCGGCACGGTCAACCGCGTGGTTAAGGGCGTGACGATTCACCCCTTCACCGCTTAATCGCGTCCCCCTGTAAGGGCGCCCGTCCGCTCATAACGGCGGGCGGGCGCTTTTTGTTTTACGTGAGCTGGGTATAAGCATCACCACAGTCAACTGCTTTAGAAGCAAGGAGTGCATATGAGCACGTACGCAATTAAGGCTGACAAGTTCTTCTTGCCGGCAGGCCCGCAACTGGGCGGCTATCTTATGGTCGAGGATGGCGTCTTTGGCGCCTGGCAGGCCGACGAGCCCTCTTGCGAGATTAAGGACTACACGGGATCGTGGATCGCACCGGGTATGGTCGATACTCACATCCATGGCTTCTACAACCACTCAACTACCGATAACGATCCCGAGGGTATCGATATCAGCTCGACCGAGCTCGCCCGTCGCGGTACCACCAGCTGGCTGCCCACGACGTTCACCGATGGCGTCGAGCAGATCAAGGACGCCTGCGCCGCTATCGCTCAGGCGGACGAGGGTCGCGGCCCCGACTTCTGCGGTGCTCGCATTCAGGGCATCTACCTGGAGGGCCCCTTCTTTACCATGAAGCATGTGGGCGCACAGAACCCCGCTTATCTTATCGACCCCTCCGAGGAGGTCTTCGACCAGTGGCAGGAGGCTGCGGGTGGTCGCATCGTTAAGAGCGCCATGGCGGCCGAGCGCGACGGTGCCGCTGCTTATGCGGCTGCTCTGAACGCCAAGGGTGTGGTGACCAGCATCGGTCACTCCGACGCCACCTACGATGAGTGCATCGCCGCCATCAACGCCGGTGCCAGCTGCTTTACGCATACCTATAACGGCCAGCGCGGGCTGCATCACCGTGAGCCCGGTGTCGTGGGTGCTGCTATGTCTACGCCCGAGACCTACGCCGAGATCATCTGTGACGGCAAGCACGTAAACCCTGCCGCCATCAAGGCGCTGCTGCAGGCAAAGGGCTGGCAGCACACGGTGCTCATCACCGACTGCCTGGGTTGCGGCGGCATGCCCGAGGGCAGCTACACCAGCGGTGGCATGGACGTCATCATGAAGGACAACCTGTGCTGGCTCGCCGACGGCAAGAGCATTGCCGGCTCGGTGCTCACGCTTGCCCAGGGCGTCAAGAACATCGTCGACTGGGGCATCGCCAGCGCCGATATCGCCATTCGCATGGCAACCGAGGTGCCGGCACGCTCCGCGCACATCGAGGGTAAGTGCGGCAGCATCATGCCGGGTCGCGACGCCGACTTTGTCGTGTTCGACCATGAGCTCACCCTCGTCGAGACGTATGTTGGCGGCCAGAGCGTCGGCAACGCCTTTACCGAGTAACGATAGAAAAAGACGGCGGGCCCGAATCTGCTCGGACCCGCCGTATGGGTTAAACGCTCAAAAGCACCTTCACAGTTACAGCTTGTTAGCGATCTTCTTTGCCGTGCGCTTGACGCCGGCCACAAGACCTCCCGCAGGATGCTCCTTTTCGTAGGCTAGACGCTTCTCACGCTTGGCGTACTCTTCGACGATGATGTCGCCATACTCGTCTTCGATCTTGTCGAAGAAGTCGACGGCGCCCTTAATTTCCTCGGCGGTCGGGTGTCCCTTTTGGACACCGCCGGCGAGCTTGAACGGCCCCCACGTATCAAAGCCGGGGCAGCCGTAGACACCCATAAAGATGGCCTGCCTCATGCGGCAGATGCCATCGATATCCTTGCCGTACCACTTGTTTTTGCCACCGTAGGTCATAAGGCCAAACACCTTGTCCTGCGGCTGCAGCACGTTCGTGAGCACGCGTGCCATGTCCTTGTCGATCTCGGAGTAATAAATGCCCGTGGCGACGCCGATCAGATGGTATTCGTGCAGGTCGGGGTACTCGTTTTTACCGAGCGCCTTGACGTCGAGGGTATCGATCTCGGGGTGTGCCTCGACGATGGCGTCCACGAGCTTTTTGGTATTGCCGTGATGGCGCGAGGCGTAGAGGATGATGGTTCGCATAAGAAGGCCTTTCAGCTGTAATTGCATCAATGTCTGTATGGTACCCCGTTGCATGGCTGGGATACCGGACGTATCGATGAACGTGCGGGTTTGTCCTTTGGTCAGGGCCGAGACGGGTTCTTGCGAGCAAAAAAAGCAGTTGTTCGAAAGGATGGGCAATGGAATACGCTCTCTCCAACGATTCGATTTCTATTAAGGTGTCCACGGCTGGCGGTTCGTTTACCTCGATCGAGGCTGGAGGTCGCGAGTATCTGTGGCAGGGCGATCCCGCCGTGTGGTCCGGCCAGGCACCGATTTGCTTCCCGATTTGTGGAGGCTTGCGCGACAACAGCGCCATGACGTTTGCCGGGCATCATGTAAAGCTCGCTCGCCACGGGTTTGCGCGCAAGCAGGAGTGGAAGCTGCTGAGCCAAGGCGAGAACGAGCTGGCGATGTGCCTGGCTTCGGAGGATAACGCGGCGCTGCTGAGCGATTATCCCTACCCGTTTAAGCTTGTCGCTCGTTATGCGCTCGAGGATACCGCCGTGCGCGTCTCCTATGAGGTGACCAACGAGGGAACCGAGGACATGCCGTTCTTTATCGGCGGTCATCCCGGCTTTAGGTGTCCGCTCGATGAGGGCGAGGCCTATACGGACTACGAGTTGCGCTTTGAGAAAGACGAGGCTGCGGAGCTCTGCACCGCCGTTCCCTCGACTGGCTTGATTGACGTGGCAAACCGCTCCAAGAACCCCATGGTGGGAAAGACGCTGCCCCTGTCGCACGAGCTCTTCGATTTTGCGGAGACCATCTTTGACGTGCTCGAGAGCCGTCAGGTTACGCTTTCTAAGAAGGGGGAGGACAAGGGCGTCCGCCTGAGCTTTGAGGGCTTCCCGTATCTCATTGTGTGGAGTAAGCCCGAGGGCGATTTTGTGGCAGTTGAACCCTGGGGCGGCCTCTCGACCTGCTCCGATGAGGACGACGTACTTGAGCATAAGCGCGGCTGCCTTGTCGCCAAGCCCAAGGAGACCATCGTACGCTCGTTCACGATTGAGATTCTGTAATTCCGTTTTGTCGACTCGTATCGCGAGGCACAAGGAGCCTGCGAGATAAGGAGCTAAAAATGATCCTCACCGTTACGATGAACCCGTCTGTCGATACGCGCTATCAGCTCGATGAGCTCATTATCGACGACGTCAACCGCGTGACGCCCGAAAAGACCGCCGGCGGCAAGGGCCTCAACGTGGCCCGTGTGCTGGGTCAGCTGGGCGACGACGTTGTGGCAACCGGTCTACTCGGCGGCCACATGGGCGCCTACATGGCTGAGCTCATGGACGCCAACGGTATTAACAACGACTTTGTGCCCATCAAGGGCGAGACTCGAATTTGCCTCAACATTCTCCACGCCGGCAACCAGACCGAGCTGCTCGAGAGCGGCCCGACAATTGCCCCCGAGGAGCTCGATGCCTTTACCGCCAAATTTACTGAGCTTGCGGGCAAGGCCGACGTTGTCACCATTTCGGGTTCTCTGCCCCGCGGTGTCGAGGCAGACTACTATGCCAAGATCACGGGCATTGCCGAGAACGCCGGCGCCAAGGTGCTGCTCGATACCTCGGGCGCTTCGCTCGAGGCCGCCCTTAAGTCCGAAATTAAGCCCGAGCTGGTCAAGCCTAACCTGACCGAGATCAACGGCCTTCTGGGCACGAGCTTTACCACCGACGATGTGGACGAGCTCCGTGCCGCGCTCGCCTCTGACGCCCGTTTCTCCGATATCCCCTGGGTCGTCGTATCCATGGGCGCTGCCGGCTCCGTTGGCTTCCACAATGGCCGTGCGTTCCGCGCAAAGACGCCCGATATCCCTGCCGTTAACGCCACGGGCTCTGGTGACTCCACTATCGCAGGCTTCGCACATGCCATCGCTGCTGGCGCAGACGACGAGACGGTGCTGCGTACCGCCAACACCTGCGGCAAGCTCAACGCCATGGATCCCATGACCGGCCATCTGGTCATGGACCGTTGGGACGAGGTCTACAACGGCGTTGTCGTGACTGAGCTGTAAGAGTTTGGGCGACGGCTCCGGCATCGCTTGCTAGCTCATGTTGACGACAAGTGCGGTAGCATTATGCCGGGGCGCGACGCCGACTTTGTCGTGTTCAATCCCGACCTTACCCTGGTCGAGACGTATGTGGGCGGCAACAGCGGCGGTAACGCTTTTATCGCGTAGCCGCCAAAGAAACGATCCGAGAGGGGATTTAGATGATTTACGGTGCATTGGGCGATATCGAGGAGTACCGCGGAATGCTCAAGGGCCTCGACGTGCTGATCGACTGGCTCGAGGAGAACGATCCGGCGCAGCTCGAGGTCGGCAGCCATCCGATTCTGGGCGACAAGGTCTATGCGAACGTCATGGCTCCCACGACGCGTCCCGAGGCCGAGGCTCACTATGAGACGCATCAGCGCTATCACGACCTGCAGATCGATGTCGAGGGTCGCGAGGCCTTTAAGGTCGCTACGGGCAGCTTGACGCTGGTCCAGGAGTTTGACGAGAAGGACGACTACGATCTGGTCGATTCCGACGCCTCGATCGCCGGCGATCTTGCTGACGATAAGTTTGCGCTGTTCGTTGCCGGCGAGCCTCATATGCCCACGCTCGAGTTCCCGGGCGATGGCGCGCAGCCGGTCAAGAAGATCTGCTTTAAGCTACTTGCAGATGCTTACTGGGAGGAGTAACGCGCTGCTCGGTTGAGCAGCTGTTCGCGTGTTGGCGTGATTCCCCTAGGGAAACCACGCTAGGACCCCGCCAAACGTGCTTTCCCTAGGGGAATCACGTTTGGCGGGGTTTTCTGTTATTGAATAGGGGAGCTGCCGACGTGGCGATGTTTGGATTGGCACACACGTACTCAAAATCGGCAACAAAAAAGCCGCCCGAAGGCGGCTATCTTGTGCAATGGAGCCAGCGACCGGGCTCGAACCGGTGACCCCCGCTTTACGAGAGCGGTGCTCTACCAACTGAGCTACGCTGGCGGCCATGTGGTGACGCAACTGAGGCGTCAACGGCTGTCTATGATACGGGACATCGCTCATCCGCGCAAGTGTTCTGACGGCTTTTCTCACTTTAAATGCACTAATATTAGAAGCGTGATGTCTGTGGCACCCATTTGGCGTTTGACCTGCTGCTGAGTTGGCTGCTGGCGTCCAGATCGTATGGATGTCGAGCGAAACGAGGCGGCGATGGCTCAGCCCAAGATTCTCCTGACGCGTATCGACGACCGGTTTATTTACGGGCAAGACGTTGAACTGTGGAACGAGGTTGTGGGTTCCAACCTCGTCCTGATCGTCAACGACGAGATTGCGGCTGATTCGCGCAAGTGGGCGCCTATGAGGGTCGCGGCGCCCGAGGGCGTGTGGACGCGGTATTTCTCGGTGCAAAGGACCATCGATATCATTCATACCGCAACGCCGCGTCAATGGATTCTGATTATGGTGGCCTCACCCGCCGATGCGCTCGCGCTGGTTAAGGGTGGTGTGCCGATCACCAAGATCAGCATCGGCCATATGCAGGCAGGGGAGGGCAAGCGTCCCGCAACACCCGCAGTTGCCGTAGACGACACAGACGTCGCTGCCCTCAAAGAGCTGCAAGCGCTCGGCATAGAACTAGAAATCCGCTACCTCCCCAGCTCCAACCCCGACCCCATCCAGCTAGTCATTTAAGAACGTCCCCAATGACTAGGTAGCAAAACGCCCGTCGGCGGTGGTGCCGGCGGGCGTTGCTGTGCGATATGTCGCGTTGTGGGCTTAGTGCCTCATAAAGTGGTACTCGATCATATTGCTGTAGGGATGACCCGGGCCCACAATGCCCTGCGGGAACAGCGGCTGGTGCGGCGTGTCGGGGTACATCTCGGCCTCGAGGGCAAAGCCGGCGCCCCAGCCGTAGTTGGCATCGTCCTTGGCGTGCTCGTCGCCCAACCAATTGCCGGTGTAGAGCTGCACGCCCGGGGCGGTGGTGTAGTAGTCCAGCTCGCGGCCGGTCCACATCTCCTCGACGTGCAGGGCGCGGCGCAGATTACGGCCGTACTGATAGCCATCGATGCACAGACAGTGATCGTAGCCACGGGCCTGCTTAATCTGTGGGTCGTCGGCCTCCATGCCAGGCGCGACGGGGCGCAGCTCACGGAAGTCAAACGGTGTGCCCTCGACCGGAGCAATCTCGCCGGTGGGGATGTTCTGCTCGTTGATGGGCAGGTAGTGGGCAGCGTTAGCAACAAAGAAGTGCTCACAGTCCATGCCGGCGTTGTGACCGGCAAGGTTAAAGTACGTGTGGTTGGTCATGGACACGTACGTGGCGCGGTCGCTCTCGCAGCCATACTCGATGCGAAAGACGCCGGTGCGCGTCACGGTAAACACGGCCGTAAAGGTGCGGTTGCCGGGCAGGCCCAGCTCACCGTCCTCAAGCGAGGTGGTCATGCGCACGGCATTGTGGACCTCGTCGAGCTCAACGTCCCACACGCGCTTGTGCAGGCCGTACTCAAGATCGCTGTGTAGGTTGTTGGCGCCCTCGTTGGCCGGCATATGCCAGTCCGTGCCGGCGATGGTGATCGTGGCACCTGCAGTGCGGTTGGCCACAGGTCCGATGGTCGCGCCAAAGCAGGCGGGGTTGTCAAAGTAATCCTCGAGCTTATCGAAGCCCAGCACCACATCGCGCACGTTGCCGGGGATGTCGGGCACGTCGATGCCCAACACAGTGGCGCCATAGTCCATAATTCGAACGCAGATCTCGGGCCCGTTGAGGGTGTAACGATGAACGGGGGTACCGCACGGCGCGGTGCCGAAAAGCTCGGAAGTGATCATTTGGTTCCTAACATCGAGGTATTTCCGACAAACTGTAGCGCGAACAGGCGAGATTATCACTACACCCCACTAAAGCAGGGGGTATTTTTCTCAAAAAAGTGATGATTGGAGCTGTGCGGGCGTTCATTTTTGACGCGCATGGGTCTGATACAATTTGTTCGTTACTGTTTGAATGATATGCACGCATAGAACGGCGAGGATTCATCGTGATTAAGGCAGAGCGACAGGATAAGGTTCGTCAGCTGCTCGATGAGCAGGGCACGGTTTCGGTTAAGGAGATTTCGGATGCGTTAGGTGTCTCGGACATGACGATCCGTCGCGACCTTGAGGAGCTTGCAAGCCTGGGCGAGATCGAGCGCGTGCACGGCGGCGCCCGTAGTGCGCAGAGTCGCCCGCACGCTATGTTGCGCCATGAGTATTCGCACAGTGAAAAGCGCACTAAGCATGCCGAGGAAAAGCTGCAGATCGCGCGCCGCGCCGTTGGGCTCATCGAGGAGGGCTCGACCATCTTTTTGGGGACGGGCACTACAGTTGAGCAGATGGCCTCGATGCTGCCGGCGTGCCGCCTACGCATCGTGACTAATTCGCTTTCGGTGTTTAATCTGCTCGAGGCGCGCGAAGACTGCGAGCTGTGTCTCGTGGGCGGTATGTACCGTCGCCGCACTGCCGCCTTTGTGGGCCCCACGGCCGAGGACACCTTGCGCGCACTGGGGATCGACGCAGCCTTTATCGGCGCAAACGGCATTCTGGACGGCGACGTGTCTACGTCTAACATGGAAGAGGGCCGCATCCAGCAGCTCGCCTTTAGCAAGGCCGATTCACGCTACCTCATCGCCGACTCCAGCAAGATCGGCAAGCGCGACTTCTACACCTTCTGCCGCCTGGACAGTTTGGACGCCGTGGTGTGCGAGCCGGGTATCGCCGCCGAGGATCGTGTCGCCATCGAGGAGCACACGCAGGTCATTTGCTAGCTAGCGCTACGGGATTGCCAACAGGCGATGCGGGAGGACTTTTACCTCCTGTCATTGTGGAAACCAGCGCGTCAGCGCTACGCGATATGACGCGCAAATGAGGATTCCACTATCAAATCGTCTCAACCTGTAACAGGTAGGGGTGAAACCACCAACCAGATGTTGCAGATTGAGATTTTTGACCCGGCCTATTCCGTTTGTCTCGATCTATAACAGCTAGGACCGAATAATTCAGCTAGTTGTTACAGATTTAGATTGGGGATATTGACCTGTGCATTCATCTCAATCTGTAACATCTAGACGTCCAAAACCGGTCTTAGTGTTACAGATTGAGACAATTCGGCGGGGTCTACCTTGTTTGTCTCGATCTGTAACGGTTAGGACTTAAAAACTCGGCTACGTGTTACAGATCGAGACAAAAGAAAAAGAACATTAGGACTTGAAAATAAAGTTTTGATAAGGGATTCGCCCAGTTAAGACGGTGCGGCAGACAATTGAGATTAGTTTGCCTCCGGAGTCGTAAGCATAATGAGTCAGTTCGATGACCGGAAGTTTTGCAACACCATAATTACTGGCTTCGGAATCGCTAAGCAGACGTGCTCTATAGCTTTCCCTAACAGATTGGATAGACTTGGACAAGTCGTCCATGATTCTGCTAAATGCCTGAAAATCTAACTGGTTATTCGGAACGCGCGACTTTGAAATGAAGAACGTATCAGCGCCTATGAAGCTGCCTTCAAGTTCGTAGGTCAATTCAAGACGCTGAATTTCATCGCGACTTTGACATCCAAATTGTTGGAGCATCATTACGGAAATTGGGCGACCTGATGTGAGGCCGCCGAAATGTTTGGTGATGGCATCCGGATCAACGCCATCGCAATGGCTTGCAAAGTCAAAGTCTAAAAGTGAATTGAGCTCGCTAACGCGTTTCGGTGCAACAAACGATCCCTTACCTTGGATTCGATAGATACTTCCACGACGCTCCAGCTCACTCATGGCAAGTCGGACGGTTGTTCTGCTTACGGCGTATTCGTCGCAGAGTTCCATTTCTGTTGGAAGTTTATCGTCTGCTTCATATTCATCGACGATCTGCTTGAGCAGCGCGTCGGTGAGCTGTAAATAGAGTGGCCGTTTTTCGTGTGTATCGAGCATTAGAGCCTCAGTTTGCATGTTGGTTATACCTGATGGTTGCCTCAGTCGGGATGTAACGTGGGCAAGGTAACCTTAACGTATCACAGAGCGGCTCAGCATGACGATCTGATGCCTGTATCCACGAAGGGCTTGTCCGAGCGTGAAGATATTCTGGGGTAGGCAAATACCGTTCATGGAGTCCCCGATATGTTGGAGGTCAGCGCCGGCTGCTTTTGCTGCAAGGCCTATTTTCTTAATGGTCTCGCTGTCGCAGGAGTCTTGGCTGGTCCCGTTCGCTGCCATGACGAGAACCTTTTCTTCAATTGACTTGCCTACGTTGTGGGATCGTACAAAGTCTACGATGGCGCGCAGGTCTGCTTCTTGGAAGCAAGGGACGGTGTAGGGGGCTGGCACGAGAAGGATATCGACGCCGAGGTCAACAAACTTGCGCGCAATTTCGAGCGTCATGACAGGTTCTGCAACGCCCGCTCCATGCATTTTTCCGGCTATGACCAGGCCATTGAAATGCTCTTTGGAGAGTTTAATCGAATGGGCGATTGCATCGTTGGAGACGCCGGTTCCAGGGTTGCCCGTCAGGCAGATAAAATCAAATCCGAGTTCGTTAGCCTTTTCTAAGGTCTTGGGAGAGACGCGACGACCCATGGGGATTTCCGTTCGGGATTCAGACATCTCTGCCTCGTTATCAACTGGCTCCAGATTGACGCCAATGGGCCTTCCGCATGCTCGCTTCACCCAAGTGACCGGGTTTTCATTGAGATCATCTGGAATACCGGCAATAACTGGATCGAACACATCGAGCGCGTTAAACAGAAGCAGGTCGGCACCTGCGGCACGTTCGATTTCTGCATTAGTAACGCCGCCGAGAAATTGGGAAGAGGGTACGTTTTCCGCCATGATGGTACGTCCCTCGGAAGCCAGAATTGCCTGCTTTAGATCCATGGGCGACGTGGCGGCAAAATCGGATGCGGACATGTTCAGTAATCGTTTGGGCATTGTTACTTCCTTTGACTAGAACGACAGGCTTGTGACATTGTCTCTTATATTGTTACAACAATGTATTCAATATGTTATATCCAATCGGTGAACGGTTGCAAACTTATAGTACTGCTCCGAAAAAATAGCCTTTAGCTGGGAAAACCTTATATTAATCAACTACCGTTCACCGAATAAGTATTTGATTTCTTGACATATCGACAAAGCGGAAAAAGAATTGGTTATGACAAATCGCGCAAATGATATTACATTTTGCACAAGAACGTATTCACATACATAAGTGGATACAAACGGGGACGACGATGGTTGAGTCCGGATAAATCGTTGTGTGCCCGGGAATCATGAAAGGATGTGTTATGGACGCTATCGTCAAATTCCTTGAAAAACACCAGCCCCTCTTCGACAAAATCTCGAGGAACATTTATCTGGTGGCGATTAAGGATGGCTTTCTCTCGAATATGCCAATTGTGCTGTTCTCGAGCCTGTTCCTTCTTCTTTCGACGCTCCCTGCCTATGTAGGCATCACGCTTCCGTCTGAGGTGCTGGATTTCTTCAATAAAATCTATGCATATACCATGGGACTTCTTGGCATTATGGTGGCCGGCACCACGGCGAGCTCACTTGCCATGTCGATGAACCGTCGCATGCCTTCGGGTAAATCTCTCAACCCCACCTCGTGCATGGTTTGTGCCATGTGCGGCATGCTCTTGCTATCGGTGACGAACGATGTTGTCTCGATTGGCGGAGCAGATACATCTGTTTTTGAAACCGGCTATATGGGAACCAAGGGTTTTCTCGCTGCGTTCGTAGCCGCATTCTTGACCGTTAATATCTATAAGGTGTGCATTAGCCATAATGTGACAATCAAGCTCCCCAAAGAGGTCCCTGGCTCTATTGCGCAGAGTTTTCGCGATATCTTTGCATTTGGGTTTTCGATCCTTGCGTGCGCTTTTATCGATCTTGCGAGCCGCAAGCTGCTTGCTGTGCCGTTCGCCAATTTGGTATCCGCTCTCATCTCGCCGCTGTTCTCCGCGGTCGACACCTATCCTGGCATGGCGCTTATCGAAGGCGCGGTCGCGCTTTTCCAATTTATGGGTATCCACGGTGCTTCGGTTGTCATGAGTCCGATCAATGCTGCGCTCTACGGCAATACCGTTACCAATCTTGAGGTTTTCCAAGCAGGTGGACACCCGTCAATTGCTCTCACGCAGGACTTTACAAGCTTCATCGGCGGTCTGGGCGGTTCTGGCTGCACGTTCATCGTTCCTATTATCCTGATCATGTTTATGCGCTCCAAGCAGCTTAAAGCCATGGGCAAGGCATCGATTATCCCGGTGATTTTTGGAGTTAACGAGCCCGTTATCTTCGGTATGCCGATTGTTCTCAATCCCTATATGTTCGTGCCCTTCCTAGTGGCTCCTATGGTCAACGCCATTATCGGTAAATTTTTCATTGACGTCATTGGAATGAACGCCCCCATGTATACCATGCCGTGGGCGCTTCCCGGCCCAATTGGTGCGTTCCTCACCACGGGTCTCGATCTGCGTTCTCTCGTATTGATGGCAGTGCTGTTGGTCGTTGACTTTGTGATTTACTATCCGTTCTGCAAGGCGTATGACCATCAGCTTTGTTTGGAAGAGTCTGCAAAGGAGACTGCAGGAAACTCGGATGCAGATGCTATTGCCGCACAGGAAAATGTCGCAAAAGCTCTCGAGGCGGTAAAGGACAAGGCGGAGCAGATCCGCGTGCTTGTGCTTTGCCAGGGTGCCGGCACTTCGACTCTCTTGGCAAATGCTCTTCGCGAAGGTGCCGCTGCTAAGGGTATCGATCTGGTTTCTCAGTCCGGTGCGTACGGAAGCCACTATGAGACGATGGATCAGTACAACGTGATTGTTCTGGCGCCCCAGGCACGCATGTACTATGACGCTATGAAGGCCGATACCGATCGCCTTGGAATTAAACTGCTCACCACAAGGGGCAAGGAGTATATCGACCTTACCAACGATCCCGAAGGTGCAATTGACTGGATCGTTCAGGAGCTGGCCAAATAGTGGATGCACTTCGTCGTTGATTCGTCGGTGTATGGTACGGCCCCGCAGCTTATTGAGCTGCGGGGCCGTATTTCGTTGAGTAGCTAATTGAGACAATGAGCGCAACCGTCGTGAGATCGCATTGGCGCTCTCCGAGTCACCGACAAGCTGCCTTCCATCTATGTGACCAATTCGCTTTCGGCTTTTAGCCCGCTCGAGGCGCGCGAGGATTGCGAGCTGTGCCTGGTGGGCGGCATGTACCGCAGCCGCACCGCCGCCTTTGTGGGGCCCACGGCCGAGGATGCCCTGCGCGCACTAGGGATTGACATGGCGTTTATCGGTGCCAACGGCATTCTGGACGGCGACGTGTCCACGTCCAACATGGATGAGGGCCGCATCCAGCAGCTCGCCTTTAGCAAGGCCGATACGCGCTACCTCATCGCCGACTCCAGCAAGATCGGCAGGCGCGACTTCTACACTTTCTGCCGCCTGGACAGCCTGGATGCCGTGGTGTGCGAGCCGGGTATTACCGCCGAGGATCGTGCCGCCATCGAGGAACACAAGCGGGTCATCTGCTAGCTAACGCTGCAGGCGATACTTCTGCCCCCTGCCGGCGCGGGGGTACCGCTTTACAATGACGCGCAAATAACTTTGGGCAACAAGGATGAGGCTATTCTGAGATATGACTAGACTCCGTATTTCGTCTTTATGTCCATTGAGAATGAATCGTAGTCTTCATAGAGCCCTTCTCTGCTTTCATCCTCGGCGTGGTTTACACGTTCAAGGAGCTTATCCTTTGGAGCCTCTTTTGTTATTGCGGCCTCGCCATCGGGTATTGCGGCTTGCAAGAATAGTTCTAGAGCATGGACGTCTTTGAGTATGTAGCCCGTCGAACGACCCGCTCCTGTTTTTTCGATTGCGCTGCAACTAACAAGCTGACCGAGGGTTCGTTTAACGGTTACCTCGCTGATATCGGGGCAGTTGGACCGGATGTCGGATTTCTTAATGACGCCGGGTCTCTGTTGAAATAGAACAGCGATGCGCGCTTGCTTCGACATGGGACGAGTGCTTGATTCAATTAAGGTACGCTGCTCGAGCTGTCGGTAGGCTGCCAGGGTTGTTCCGAGCATGAAACGGATAAAGGGTACTTCGGTGTTTTGATTTTCATTCCATCCAGTGGAGCTTGCAGCGAGGGCGTTGTAGTAAAGCGCTTTGTTGTCTTCAATAAGTCGTTCGATGCTGATGTAACGCGCAACGTCGTATCCAGTCTTTTCGAGCAGCAGCGTTGTAAGGAGCCGGCTCATCCTGCCATTGCCATCGTTGAAGGGATGAATGCTAACAAAATCGAAGATAAAGCGGAGCGATATAAGGAGGGGATCGCAAACTTGGCGAGATAAAGCATCGTTGAGGGACTGGCAGGCTTCTTTAATAAGTCCCGGGGTTGCTAGAGCCGAAGGGGGCCTAAAGCGCACAAATCGATTACCTTGATCGTCAATGGAGACGATTTCGTTATCGCTATCTTTCCAATGGCCTCCATACGAGATTGCCGTGTGCGCCATGAGGTCACGATGCAACTGCAGAATGACAGATGGCGTTACTGGAATGGAATCGTGTTGCTCGTGAATAAGCGACAGCACATCTCGGTATCCAGCGATTTCTTCCTCTGCGCGGGAACTTGGCTTGGCGGAATACGCCATGATCGCTTTGAGTCTTTTTTGGGTGGTAAAAATTCCTTCAAGTCCGTTGGAGGATCGGGTGCTTTGGATCTTAGCCTCCTCCATTAGGGACGATAGAAGCTCGGGTTTGACTTGACTCAGAGCAAGCTGACGGCCTTTATGCTCGCGTATCGAGAGGAGGAGGTTGGTGATTGGAGTTGCTTCGAGTTCCGCTGGGACTGTGGTGTAATCGAACTGGCGCATGCGGCTCCTTTCGGTATCACGAACATACTTTCGATATCATAATACCATTAAATGATACCGAAAGTATGTTCGTGATACCGAAAACTAGAAACCATGCTTCATAACTGCTTGGAAAGTTCGGATTTGACTATCTTATTGTCTTGATTTGTAACAGGTAGGGCCGAAAATCCCTGCTAGATGTTACAGATCGAGACAAACGGCCTGCTCGGGCCGAGTCAAAACAAAAAAGGCCGCATGCGAACCCGTGGAGGGATTCACATGCGGCCGACAGGGGGTATGCGGCGGAAACTAGGCCATGAGCAGGCCGGTCTCCGCGACGTTCTTGTACCAGTACGCGCTCGCCTTGGGATAGCGCTTCTGGGTCTCAAAGTCGATGTAGAACAGGCCGTAACGTTTGTTATAGCCGTTGGTCCAGGAGAACTGGTCCTGCAGCGACCACACAAAGTAACCGTCGACGTTTACGCCGCCGTCGATTGCCTTGAGGATCCACGCGAGATGCTGGCGCATATAGTCGATGCGAGGGGCATCGTCGATAAAGCCGTCCTCAAAGTCGTCCTTATAACCCATGCCGTTCTCGGTGATGTAGATCTTCTTGTAGTTGGGGTAATCGTTCTTAATGCGGAGCAGCAGGTCGTAGAGGCCCTCGGGATAGATGATCCAGTCCCAATCGGTGGTGGGAACGCCTTCGCGCACGCATGACTCGCCCACGCCCTTGAGGAACCAGCGCGAGGAGCCCTTGTCGCCGGTGCCATTGTGGTTGATGTCGTTTTCGCCCTCGGCGGCACGCAGGAACTGGCACTTGTAGGTGTTGACGCCCAGGCAATCGTTGTAGGGGAGCGCGGCGGTCAGCGCGGCGATGTCCTCGTCGCGAACGTCGAGCTCGCCGCCGGCGATATGGGCCAGCTTGGTCGCAGCCTCCATGGTGTCGGCTGCATAGTGGCCGCGGAAGGTGGCGTCGAGTACCCAGCGGTTGTTGATGACGTCGGCCATGCGAGCTGCCTCGCAGTCGGCGGCGTTGTTGGGGTCGAGGGGATACTTGGGCTCCAGGTTCTGGACAATGCCGATCTCGCCCTCAAAGCCGCCCTCATGGAAGGCGACGACAGCCTTGGCGTGGGCCACCATCATGTTGTGCATGAGCTGGAAGGCCTTGTCCAGACGGTACTTCTCACCGTGCGGCCAGTTGCCGACGATAAAGCTGCCCTCGGCGGTCGCGGGAATCTCGTTAAAGGTAAACCAATGCTTGACCTCGGTGAACTCGGCAAAGCAGAACTTGGCGTACTCGACGAAGGCGTCGATGGTCGTGCGCGTCAGGAATCCCTCGCCGCCGTCCTGGTAGAAGGCCTCGGGCGTATCGAAGTGATCGAGCGTGACATAGGGGATAACGCCAGCTTTGTTGCAGGTGGCGAAAAGCTCGTGATAGAAGGCGACGCCCTCGGGGTTAATCTCGCCGGTGCCGTTGGGGAAGATGCGGCTCCAAGCGATGGAGACGCGGATACCGTTGATGCCGAAGCGCTGGCACAGGTCGATATCGACCGGGTATTTGTTGTAGAAGTCGCTTGCGGGGTCGGGGGAGAAGCGACCCTGAGCAGCCAGGAAATCGTCCCAGGGCACTTTGCCCTTGCCGTGCGTGCGCGTCTCGCCCTCAACCTGATAAGCGGCGGTGGCGCCGCCAAACACAAAGCCGTCGGGGAACTGCATGGGGTTGGTCATGAGACATCCTTTCTGTGGGATACGAATAGGGGGAGGTGCCCGAACTGGGGATCCGGGCACCTACAGAGGGAGGAACTAGTCGAGGTTCTCGCGGAGCCACTTGATGGCGCCAGCGGGGTCGCGAGTAAGGTCGATATATTCCTTACCGCGGGGAGCGAGCAGCTTAATGCCCAGACGATCGGTGTCGGCCTTCATGTCGTTGTAGTAGCTACGAACCTGCGGGGCAAGCACGATGACGTCGTACTGATCCATGATGGCAGTGTGCTGGCCATAGGCACCTGCGGAGGAAGCGATGTTCTCTCCGGTCTGTGCGGCACCTTCCTTGATGGCGTTGGCGAGCATGGCAGAGGTGCCGGCGCCGGCGCACAGGACGAGGACCTTCAGGCCATCGACATCCTTCTTGGCGGATGCATCGGCAGCGGGCTCGGGCTGATCGGCGACAGGCTTGCTGTCGGCGGCGGCAACAGTCGTCTCGACGGAAGCGGTAGCCTGCTCGACAGCGGGCGCAGAGGGCTTGGCGGCGATGGCAGCGGCACCATTGGACTCGAGACCCAGCTCGGCGGCGCGCTCGGCCTCCTGGTCGCAGAGCAGCTTATCGTATGCCTTCAAGAACGGCAGGTAGATGATGGCGTCCAGCAAGATGATGATCGCGACAAATACCAGGGCAATAAGCTGGAAGTTCGTGGTGATGAAGATGCCGATGGGGGCAGGGGTAGCCCAAGGCACCACGAAGGAGAAGCCGTTCATGCCCACGTTATCGATAAAGAACTTGGCAACACTCACGTTGACGCAGCCGGCGGTAACAAAGGGGATGAGCATGTAGGGGTTAAGGATCATCGGCGCGCCAAAGAGCAGCGGTTCGTTGACGGCGAAGGCAACAGGAACAATCGAGGCCTTACCGACGGCTTTGAGCTGCTTGGACTTCATGAAGAGAATCAGCAGAAGCGGCACGATGAACGTGGCGCCGGTGCCGCCGAACTCACCCACGAGCGACATGTTAAAGGTGAGGGAGTGGGCGGGGTGACCACCGGCCAGCAGAACCTGCAGGTTCTCGGCCTGGTTGGCAAGACGGATGGGGTCGATGCCCGGCTGGACGATCGAGGGGCCGTGGACGCCGATGAACCAGAAGAACGCGGTGGCTGCCTGGATAAGGATAAGGCCAGGATAGGTTTCTGCAGCGGTAAAGAGCGGGGAGAGCAGTTTGATAAGCAGCTCGGAGAACGGAACGCCCATGAGGTTGCGCACGACGACATCGATGATGCCGCAGATGATGACGGCGCCGCCAAAGGGGATGATGTCGCGGAAGTTCTGAGCGATGGCGCCCGGGACCTCCTTGGGCAGCTTAATGGTCAGATCGCGCGAGACGCAGAATTTGTAGACCCACACGGTAATGAACGCGGCGATATAGGCCGAGAACAGACCGCGCGTGCCCATGCTGGTGCAATCGAAGACCGAAAGTTCGGAGCCGTTGAACTTGGTGGTGAACTGCGTGACTGCGAGCAGCAGCATGCTGCACTGGGCGGCTACCATGGTGGAACCGTCGTTGAGCACCTTGCCGGCGGGCATGCGACGGTTCATGGAAGCCGTAAAGTTCTTGGCGGTGGTGCCGGCAACCATGATGCCCATGACGCCCATGGTGAAGTTGTACAGCTTATTGCACCAGTCGATGAGCGGCTGGGGCAGCGTGATGCCGACTACGCCAGGAAGGGTGGCGATCAGCAGGAAGATCGAAGAGGTGAGGACGATGGGCATGCACCCAAGGAATCCGTCCTTAATGGCCTGGAGGTAGATGTTCCTCGAGATCTTCTCAAAGAACGGTTGATGCTTTTCGAGCATCTTTACGATGGCGTCCATAGAGCTCCTTTGCTGCTCGATGCGCGATGCATGTGGATGGAACTGGTCGTCGATGGATGGTCAGGACTGCCCGGAAACCTTCCCGCTTAAGGAAGGCATTGCGAAATGACAACGTTGTCATTTCGTTAATGACAACGTAAGACATTTTTGGAAGAGCAACAAGGATTTACGGGTGAACGGTCGGTATTGTCCGGTAAACGGCAAATTTGAAAACCGAGCAGGTAGTGTATGCTAGAACGCAAAGAACGATCGATAGGGAACCGACTGGAGAAGCAGTGGCAACGATGGACAAGAAAAGCGTCTCAATGAACGATGTGGCGGTTGCCGCGGGTGTTTCCCTCAAGACGGTGTCGCGTGTGATCAACGAGCCCGATAGCGTGCGAGAGTCGACGCGCGATAGGGTCCATGCTGCCATGGAAGCGCTTGGGTTCCGGGCGAACTTTGCCGCGCGTTCACTCAAGTTGGGCCGTTACGGGTGCATCGGCGTGGTGCTGTTCCACTTGTCGGGCGGCAACGTGGACATGATTGACGGTATCGCCGATGCCGCCGAAGAGCGAGGCTTTGCGCTAACGATGATTAAAAAGCGGGCGGGGGAGAAGATGACCCTTGCCGAAGCGGCACGTAGGATGTCGCAGCTTCCCGTCGACGGCATGATTTTCAACCTGCGTCAGATGGTCGATGACTTTGATACCTTTGAGGCACCGAAAGACCTCAAGACGGTGATTATTACGCCGATGGAGCATCCTACCTGCTCCACCGTCAGTGACGATCAAGAGGACGGCGCGCGCATGGCATGCGAGTACTTCTTGAATCACGGGCACAAGAACGTGTACTTCGTCTCTGGTAAGAAAGAGTCACTGTCGAGCCAGTGCCGAATGAAAGGCTGGCGAGCGGCGCTCGAGGCGCGTGGCATTGAGCCGCCTGAGCCTCTACAAGGCGATTGGAATGCGGATAGTGGCTACGCCGCGGGCCTTGTGCTTGCCGATAAACCCGATTGCACGGCGGTCCTCGCCGCTAACGACTGCATGGCAAACGGCGTGATGATGGCTCTACGTGACAAAGGGCTCAGTGTGCCCGACGACGTGTCCGTGATTGGCTTCGACGATGAGCTCTACAAGACGATTCCCAACTCGATTCTGACGTCGGTGAAGTTTCGCCACCGCGAGCTGGGCATCCGTGCGCTTAACGAGGTCGTCGCAGGTCTGGAAGCCCCGAGCTCCAGAAGCCGTACGCTCGTCTCGGGCGTGTTGGTCGAGCGTTCCAGCGTAAGGGATCTGCGGGCGTAGACGTGCTCGGCCTGCTCGTCTAAATCTGTAACAGGTGGGACCCGAAAACTCGACTAGGTGTTATAGATTGAGATTTTGTCTACCCAGCCATCATCTTTGTCTCGATCTGTAACAGTTAGGAGTGAAATGACCAGCCAGGTGTTACAGATCTAGATTGATTGGATTGACCCATCTGTTTGTCTCGATCTGTAACATCTAAGCGGTCAAAAGCGGTCTACATGTTACAGATTGAGATTTTTGGCTTGGCCTGTGCGTTCACCTCGATCTGTAACAGCTGGGACCCAAAAACTCGGCTAGATGTTACAGATTAAGATGAACAGGAGGACGGGTGCGGTCTAAACAAAATGGCCCGCGCATCACGCATCGATGCACGGGCCATTTTTTTCTGCGAGCGGCAGGTGGCGTCAGCGTCTTATGCCTCGAGGTTTTCCTCGATCCAGGCGACGGCACCCTTGGGATCCTTAGTGAGGTCGATGTACTGTTTGCCCTTGGGCGACAGCAGCGTGATGCCCAGGCGGTCGGTGTCGGCCTTCATCTCGTTGTAATAGGTGCGAACCTGCGGAGCCAGGACGATGACGTTGTACTGGTCCATGATGGCGTAGTGGCTGCCGTAGGCACCGGCGTTGGCGGTAATGTCGATGCCCAGCTCGTCGGCGCCTTCCTTAAGCGCGTTGGCGAGCAGTGCAGAGGTGCCGGCGCCAGCGCACAGAACCAGAACCCTCAGATCCTTGCCCTTAAGGGCGGACGGAGCTGCGGAGGCCTCAGTGGCAGAAGCGGTCTCGACAACAGGAGCCTCAACGGCGGGGGCGGCAGCGGTCTTGACGGCCTTGGTCTCCTCGGCCTCTTCTTCGGCCAGGGTCTCGGCCTCCTGCTTGCACAGGACGTTGTCGTAGGCCTTGCAGAACGGGTAGTAGATTAAGAAGTCAACGACCAGCAGGACGACAACCAGGACCAGAGAGATCGGCTGGAAGTTGGTGTCGATGAAGGTGCCGATCGGTCCGGGGAGTGCCCACGGCATGGCATAGATAAAGCCGTTCATGCCCAAAAAGTCGATGAAGAACTTACCAATGAGGACGTTGGCCACGGGGGCAAACAGGAACGGGATCAGGAAGTACGGGTTGAGGATGATGGGCGCGGCGAACAGCAGCGGTTCGTTGACGGCGAACATCACGGGTACGACAGAGGCTTTGCCGACGGCCTTGAGCTGCTTGGAGCGCATAAAGAGCAGGAAGATGATCGGGACAATGAACGTGGCGCCGGTGCCGCCGAGTTCGCCGATGTAGTTACCGAAGTTCTCGGTCAGGGCGAGGGCGGGGTGACCGCCGGCCTGCAGCGTGGCGAGGTTGGTGGTGATGTTGCCAAACAGCGCGGCGTTGAGGGCAGGCTTAACGACCGAGGGGCCGTGGATGCCCATGAACCAGAACAGCGGGATCATGAACCAGATGAGGGCGAGGCCGGCGTAGGAATCGGCAGCGGCGAACAGCGGGCTCACCAGCGTGGAGATGACGTTGGCAAACGGGACGGCCAAGCAGGTGCGGCAGATAACGTCGATGACGGCGACAAACAGGATGGAGAAGCTGAAGGCGAAGATGTCGCGGAAGTTCTGGGCGATGGCGCCGGGGACTTCTTTGGGCAGCTTGATGGTGATGTCTCGCTTAATGCAGAAGGCGTAGATGTTGACCGTGGCAAATGCGGCGACAAAGGAGCTCAGTAGGCCCTTGGTGCCCATGTTGTCGGTAAAGAACACCGAGACATCGGCGCCGTCGATCTTGGCACTCGTCTGGGTAACGGCCAAGATGAGCATAGCGCACATGGCGGCGACCATGGTGCTCGTGGCGTTGATGGCCTTGCCGGCAGGCATGCGGCGGTTCTTGGAGCCGGTCAGCGCGCTTGCGGTGGTGCCGGCGACCATGATGCCCACGACGCCCATCGTGAAGTTGTAAACCTTGTTGCAGAAGTTCACGACGTCGACGTTCCACCAGTCGGGCAGCGTAAAGCCGCCGACCGTGGCGACAACGCCCGGCAGGGTCGAAATAAGCAGGAAGACAGAAGAAGACAGGATGATGGGCATTGCTGCCAAAAAGCCGTCTTTAATGGCCTGAAGGTAGATGTTCTTAGAGACCTTGTCGAAGTACGGCTGACCTTTCTCCAAGAACTTAACGATCGATTCCATAGTTCACGCTCCTCTTTGCATGAAATCTTAATGGCATGGACGTTGAAAACCTATATGGTCTCCCGCTTGCTAAAAGCCCGGGTGCAGGCGGGGTCGGTCCCAGGGGGAGAGAGGGGAGCGGCTGGGTTTGTATCGCATAGGGCCGCTCCCCTCTCGGGGGAAAGCGAGGCGATGCGCTACTGCGCGTCCGCCATAGTGTCGGCGAGCTCCTTGTACCAGAGTGCCGACTGCTTGATGTAGCGTTTTTGCGTGTCGAAGTCGATGTAGAACAGGCCGTAGCGCTTGTTATAGCCGTTGGCCCACGAGAACTGGTCCTGCAGGCTCCAGATAAAGTAGCCCTGGACGTCGACGCCCTCGGCGCGCGCCCGGAGCACCTTCTCCATGTGCTGGTCGACAAAGTCGATGCGCTCGGGATCG
Source organism: uncultured Collinsella sp. (assembly GCA_905200715.1). Classification (GTDB taxonomy): domain Bacteria; phylum Actinomycetota; class Coriobacteriia; order Coriobacteriales; family Coriobacteriaceae; genus Collinsella. The sequence goes on from CAJKLK010000002.1 coordinate 52,367, forward strand.
GCGACGATGCCGTTTGCGTCGGGCTCGGGGTCCTTGTGGCCCAGGCCGTTTTCGGTGATATAGATGACGGGGAGGTTGGGATAGGTGGCGCTGATGTGCTTGAGCGTGTCGTAGAGGCCTTGCGGGTAGATGAGCCAATCCCAGTCGGTGGTGGGGATACCCGGCATATCGACCTGCTGCCCGACGCCCTTAAACTTAAAGCACGAGGTGCCCTTGTCTCCGGTGCCGTTAAAGCTGTTGGTGGACTCGCCATCGTAGGCGGCGATAAACGCCGACTGATAGTAGTTGAGGCCGAACATATCGTTGCGGGGCGCCGCCTTGGCGAGCTCCTCCATGTCGCTGTCCTCAACCGTAAGCGTGGCGTTGTTGGCACGCAGAATCTCGTTGATGAGTGAGAGGGTGCGCGCGGAGTAGTGACCCAGGAAGGCGCCGTCCATGATGAAGTCGGTGTAGAAGGCGTTGTACAGGTCGGCGGCGTGCTGGTCGGCGGGCGAGTCTGTGGCAGGATATGCCGGCGTCAGGACGTTGACCATGCCAATGCGTCCGCCCAGGTGCTCGGTCTCGTCAAGATCCTTATACAGGTTGACGGCGCGGGCGTGGGCAACGAGCTCGTTGTGCTGGCTCTGGATGCCGCTCGTCACATCAAAGTGATGGTTGGGCGGGAAGTTGCCTTGGATGTATTGGGAGTGCGAGAGGCTGATGAGCTCGTTGATGGTGAACCAATTCTTGACCTCGCGGAACTCGCGGAAGCAGAACTCGGCATAGCGCACATAGGCGTCGACGGTCTTGCGGTTGAGCCAGTCGCCCTGGTTGAACAGGGCGGCGGGGGAGTCAAAGTGATGCAGGGACACATAGGGCTCGACGCCATACTTTTTGCAGCAGGCAAACAGCTCGTGGTAGTGCTTAACGCCCTCGGCGAGGGGCTCGGCATCGTCGCCGTTGGGGAAGATGCGGGTCCAGGCGATGGACACACGGATGGCGTTGAGTCCATGCTCGGCAGAAAGGCGGATATCCTCCTCGTAGCGGTTGTAGAAATCACTGGCCGGGTCGGGCAAAAAGCGACCCTGGGCGACAAGGTAATCGTCCCACATGGTCTTACCCTTGCCTGCCACCTTCGTGGAACCTTCCGTTTGGTACGCGGCGGTTGCGGCGCCCCAAACAAAGCCCTTCGGCAGCTGCTGTACGCGGTTTAGCAAAGACATATGCATACACCCTCTCGTCTCGCTGTTCGATATTGTGCGTTTGCGCTCAGGAGGCTCCCTGGTTAGCGTTCAGCGGTGAAAAAGCCCGATAAACACTATCTTAAAATGATTAGAACCAAAATGAGCACGTGAACATTTGACAATGAGCACGTTAACATCCGGCTGGGATGTATAGAAACAAAACAACTTCAAACAGCCGCGAACGGTTGTATTTGTTCGGTAAGCGGTTTTGATTGACAGAAGTTTTCATGTTGTGGTATATGGCTCGGGTATCATGAGCACGTTATCGATGTATGTACGATGCGCCATGGGCGCGGGGAATAGTTGGGAAGCAGGTTAGCGTGGAAGGCATGGCTCAGCAGACAAGGAATGGTCATTCGGCGAGCGCGGCAGAGGTTGCGGCGCTCGCTGGCGTGAGCCGCCAGACTGTGTCTCGCGTGGTCAACGGTATGCCCAACGTGACGGAAAAGACGCGCAAGCGTGTGCTGGCCGCCATGGAAGAGCTGGGCTTTCGTCCCAATTTTGCTGGAGCGGCGTTGCGCGGCGGGTCGTATCGTTCTATTGGCCTGTGCATGTACAACATCACACGTGTCGGTAACCTGGCGACGCTCGAGGGTATCATGCAAGCGGCGCGCGAGCACGATTTTGCCGTCACTATGATCGAGATGGGCGGCGACAAGCCCTATACACTTGCCGATGCCTCGCGCCGCATGGTCGAGCGACCCGTCGACGGCATGATTCTCAACATGAACCGCATGGCTCCCGATTTTGAGGAGTTTGTTCCCCAGTCGGGAGTGCGAACGGTCATCCTGTCCATGTATGCGCATCCGCGCTGCACGACGATCGACTCCGACCAGTATGGTTCGTGCGAGCTGTTGACCAATTATCTGCTGGAACATGGTCACTCGAATATGCGGTTTGTGGCGGGTCCGGAAAACTCGATTTCCTCGCGTTTTCGTGAGGCCGGTTGGCGCGATACGCTGGGTCGTGCTCATGTCGATGCCGCTCCGATGCTGCGTGGCGATTGGAGTGCGGACAGTGGGTACGCCATGGGCGAGCGGATTGCGGCCGAGGTGCTTGCCGGCGGGTCGCAGGCGCCGACTGCCGTGCTTGCGGCAAATGACCAGATGGCGCTGGGCGTTATCGCCGCGCTCGAGAACGCGGGCCTGTCCGTGCCCGACGACGTGAGCGTGGTTGGTATCGACGACGCACTCGAGGGACTTGTTCCTCACAATCGGCTGACGACGCTGCGATTTGATTTGCGCGGTGTCGGTAAGCTTGCGTTTGAGGCGGCGATTGGAGAGAGCTCGTCTATCGAGGCGATTCATGTGCCGAGTACGCTGGTCGAACGCTCGACTGTTAGGGACATACGGGGTTAGGTCCTACTCCGTTTGTCTCGATTTGTAACAGGTAGACGGTCAAAAGCGGGCTACGTGTTACAGATTTAGATTCTTCGGAAAGAGCAATCCTGTTCGTCTCAATCTGTAACAGCTAGGACCAAAAAACTCGGCTAGATGTTACAGATCGAGACAAACGGCTCCCGACCAGCCCAAAAACAAAAAGACCGGGGGCGGCGCGCCGTGTGACGTGCCGCCCCCGGCTGAGAAATGGGGACAGGTTGTGTGAGCGGGCAACCCCGCCAGCCACTAGTCCAGACGACGGGTCTGCGCCACGTGCTTGTACCAGTAGGCGCTTGCCTTGGGCGTGCGCTTCTGGGTTTCAAAGTCAACGTAAAAGAAGCCGTAACGCTTGTTGTATCCGTTGGTCCAGGAGAACTGATCCTGCAGGCTCCATAGGAAGTAGCCGCCCACGTTGACACCCACCTCCATGGCCTTGAGCAGCCAGCGCAGGTGCTGCTCGATGTAGTCGATGCGCGGCTGGTCGTCCACAAAACCGTCCTTGTAGGGGTCCTTGTAGCCCATGCCGTTTTCGGTGATGAAGATCTGCTTGTAGTTGGGGTAGCGCTGCTTAATGTAGACGAGCAGATCGAACAGACCCTCGGGATAGATGATCCAGTCCCAGTCGGTGGTGGGGATGCCGGGCTTGTTCACGTGCTCGCCAATGCCCTTGACGCGCCAACGGCCGGTGCCCTTCTCGCCCGTACCGTTGTGGTGCAGGTCGTTCTCGCCATCGTAAGCCTTCAAGAAGCGGCACTGGTAGTTGTTAACGCCCAGGTAGTCGTTGTAGAGCGCGGCCTCGCGCATAATCTCGAGGTCCTCGTCCAGGATCTCGATGGTGCCGCCCGAGACGGCAGCCAGGCGGTTGGCGCACTCGAGGGTGTCGGGCGCGTAGTCGCCGCGGAAGGTGGCGTCGAGCAAGAACTGGTTTTGCAGCACGTGCTCGTTGTTGGCGGCTTTGATATCGGCGGGGTCGTTCTCGTTGAGCGGGTACTTAAACTCCAGCGACTGGATGACGCCGATCTTGCCCTTAAAGCCGCCGTTGTGGAAGGCCAGCACGGCCTTGGCGTGGGCGAGCATCATGTTGTGCTCGCACTGGAAAGCCTCGGCCAGATGCGCCTTGACGCCACCGGGGAAGGTGCCCTCGATGTAAGTGTTGGAGGCGTCGGCCCAGATCTCGTTAAAGGTGAACCAGTAGGTCACCTGGTCGGCGTACTCCTTAAAGCAGAAGGTGGCAAAGTCCACAAAGGCGTCGATGGTCTCGCGGTTGAGGAAATCGCCCTTCTCAAAGAGGGGCAGCGGCGTATCGAAGTGATGCAGCGTGACGAACGGCTCAACGTGGTGCTTGTGGCACTCGGCGAAGAGATCGTGATAGAACTGCACGCCCTCGGGGTTGATTTCGCCGGTGCCGTTGGGGAAGATGCGGCTCCAGGCGATGGAGAGGCGAATGCCGTTGATGCCAAACTCCTCGCACAGCTCCAAATCGACGGGGTACTGGTTGTAGAAGTCCGAAGCGGGATCGGGGGAGAAGCGCCCCTGGGCCTCCAGGAAGTCGTCCCAGGCGACCTTGCCCTTACCGTGGGTACGGGTCTCGCCCTCTACCTGGTAGGCAGCGGTGGCGCCGCCAAAGACAAAGTCCTCGGGAAACTGCGCGGGCGGGTTGGTGACGCTAGCAGGGTTAACGGACATGATGAAATATCCAATCGTCTAAATCGAAGGGCCAGCCGGTCTTGGATGGTCGGCTGGCCCTGGGCGTTACTTACTTCGAAAGTTGTTCGGAGACGAAGGCGAGAGACTTATCGCCGTTCTGGGAGAGCTCGATGTACTGCTTACCGCGGCAGGCGACGCACTTGTTGCCCACGCGCTCGCAGTCCTTCTGCAGGTCGGCCAGGTAGCTGGCTGCCTGCGGGGCCAGGACGACCAGGTCAAAGTCGGGGAGCATGTCGACGTGGTTGCCATAAGCCTCGGCAGCGGTCTCCAGATTGATGCCGCGCTCCTTGGCAGCCTTGGCCAGCGCGTTGGCGAGCAGGCCCGAGGTTCCGCCACCCTGGCAGAGCACGAGCACGCGCTTTCCGTTGAGGTCGCTGGCGGTCGTTGCCTCGGCAGCGGGTGCTGCGGAAGCGGCGGGGGCGTCGGTCTTCACGGCATCGGCAGCGGCGCCGGCGGCAACGCTCTTGGCATCGGCCTTGCCCTGGAAGGCATCGTTGAGCTTAGCGGCCTTCTCGGCGTTCTTGGCGGCGAGCTCCTCCTGGGAGATCTCGGCCTCCTCGGCGCACTTCTGGGCGTCATAGGCACGGAAGAACGGGTAGTACAGGGCAAAGTCGACGACCAGGATGATGGCGAGCATCACAAAGGCGAGCGGCTGGAAACCCAAGCCCATGATGGTGCCGATGGGGCCGGGGACAGTCCAAGGCAGGGTGTACATAAAGCCGTTCATGCCCAAGAAGTCGATAAAGATCTTGAGGATCCAGATGTTGGCGATCGGGGCAAAGACAAACGGGACAAAGAAGACGGGGTTGAGCACGATGGGCGCGGCGAACAGCAGCGGCTCGTTGACAGCGAAGCAGACCGGGACGATAGCTGCCTTACCGACGGCGCGCATCTCCTGGGATTTGGCCAGGAAGCAGAACATAAAGACCAGGACGAGCGTGGCGCCGGTGCCGCCCATGCAGACGACGAAGTACTGGGCACCCTGGGTCAGGACAGCGGAAGCGTGCTGACCAGCCTGGAACGCAGCCAGGTTGTCGGTCATGTTGGCAACGAGGGCGGCGGCGATGGCGGGCTCGACGATCGAGGGGCCATGGACGCCGACGAACCAGAAGAGGCTCATGGCTCCGTAGATCACAGCGAGGCCGATGTAGCCGTCGGCGGCGGTGAACAGGGGCTGGAACACCTGGATGACGCCCTGGGCAAAGCAGAAGCCAAAGGCAGCGCGGAAGACGATGTCAAAGACCCAAAAGACAGTGATGCAGACGGAGAAGGGGATGATGTCCTTAAAGGTCTGCGAGATGTTGGGCGGAACCTGCTCGGGCATCTTGACGGTGATGTTGCGCTTAATAAAGAACTTGTAGATGATGCCGGTCACAAACGCAGCGATGAAGGCGGTTAGCAGGCCCTTGGAACCAAGGTAGGTGGTGTTGAAGCCGCTGGCAGCGTCCGTGGCGATCGTGTCGCTCGAAAGGAGCAAGAAGCCGATGATGGCTGCGCACATGCACGAGATGAAGTTGATCTGGTTGTTCTTGGGTAGATCGCGGTTCTGGGCGTCGGCGAAGTGCTTGGCAGTAGTGGCGGCGCAGGCGATGGCCAGGATGCCCATGGAGTAGTTGTAGCACTTCCACAGGGCGTTGTTGATGTCATCGGGCCAGTAGAAACCCCAGATGTTGGGGACCGAGGCTACCAGGCAGAAGATGGACGAGAAGATGATGATGGGGATGACGGAGATAAAGCCGTCGCGGATCGCCTTGAGGTACTTGTTGCGGGCGATCGCGTTGAAAAAGGGCTGGCCCTTTTCGATGGTGGCGATGAGTTGCTCCATGCAATGCTCCTAAGATTCGGTGGGTTAGCAACGATGGCAGCTTTTGGCGTTCGGTTGCCAAAATGTTGACGTTGCCATTTTGCGACACAAAAAAAGACGCGAACCGGTGGTTCCTGTGCCTGCGAACCGTCGATTCCTTAGGCGTAAACGTTTGAGCCGCCCGGTGGCTCTGTGTTTGCACAATGGCAACGTTAACATTTTGGCGACAAAAGCCGTTCGTGGAAGCGGGATTGTCGGTGAACGGTAGGTTTTGGGTGGTGAGCGTATGGCGGAGGAGGCGTTAGATATACTTAAAGACGTTTCATTTGACTGCGTAGGGTGCCACCAATGGCATCGTTGACATAGAAAGATCGACCTATGGCCGCTGTTAAAAAATCGGTTTCCGTTAAGGATGTGGCGCGTCTCGCGGGCGTCTCGGAGCAGACGGTCTCGCGCACCGTGCACGATTCGCCCAGCGTGCGCCCCGAGACCAAGGAGCGCGTGCGTGCCGCCATGCGCGAGCTGGGGTATCGTCCAAACTTTGCCGGCCGTTCGCTGCGTCGCGGCAAGTTCAAGACCGTCGGCGTCGCCATGTTCAACATTACCGGTACCGGCAACCTCGACCGTATGGAGGGCTTTGCCGCCGCGGCCGACAAACATGGCTACGCCATTACCCTCACTAAAGTAGACGGGCATCCGTATACCCTCGAGAGTGCATCGTCGCGCATGAGCGCACTGCCGGTGGATGGCATGGTTGTGATCATGAATCGCATGCCGGCGGACTTTGGCACCTTCGAGCCGCTACCTGGCATGCAGACGGTGCTCGTTACCATGCTGGAGCACCCGCTCTGTTCAACGGTCGATAACGACCAGTTCGATTGCTCGCGCCAGGTGGTCGAGTACTTGCTGGAGCGGGGGCACAAGACTGTGCACTTTATCTCGTGTCCCGAGCGCTCGCTTTCGGGCATGCGGCGCGAGGAAGGCTGGCGTGAGACATTGCGTGCGCATGGCATTGAGTTCCCGCAGCTCGTGCGTGGCGACTGGACGGCGCAGAGTGGATATGCTGCCGGCCAGGCGCTTGCGGATGATCCGACTTGCACGGCCATTTATGCCTCCAACGATGCCATGGCATATGGCTGCATCCGTGGGCTCGAGTCGCGCGGGAAGTGCGTGCCCCAGGACGTGAGCGTGGTGGGTGTTGATGACAGCCTGGGCGATATCGTGCCCGATTGTCGCCTGACCACGGTGCGCTTTGACAACAAGCGCGTCGGCATGTGGGCGGTTGACAAGATTGCCGGCGCCGAGGGCGTTGAACCCGGTGTGGAGCACATGCTGTTTCCGGGCGTGCTCGTCGAGGGCGATACGGTGCGCGATGTACGCTAGGGCGCGGGTCTGTTTGGGTTTCCGCTAATTGTGTTCGATATTGTTCAGATTGGTTTAAAAACCGTTCACGGTCGAAAAGTGACCGTTCATAGCTCGAAATTACGTTTTGCGCTGTTCTTTTTTGTTTGAATGTTATTGTTTCTGTCATACACAACGCAGCGCGTATGCCCGGACGCGATGCTCTCCATTGGTTCATATGTGAAAGGAACGCAACATGGCAACCAAAGAAGAAATCTCGATGGTTGGATTCGAGATCGTCGCATACGCAGGTGACGCCCAGACCGATCTGCTTGCAGCGCTCGATGCTGCTCGCGAGGGTGACTTTGAGAAGGCCGAGCAGCTGCACAAGGATGCCAGCGATGCGCTCATCGGTGCCCACGACACGCAGACCAAGCTGCTTTCGCAGGAGGCCGGCGGTGGCGAGATGGAGATGACCTTCATCATGGCTCACGCTCAGGACACCCTCATGACCACTATGATTCTGGAGAAGCAGGCCCGCTTTACCATCGATGCCTACAAGCGCATTGCCGAGCTCGAGGCCAAGCTCGCCTAACGAGCCCTCACAACCAAGCCCCTTTCCAAAAGCCCTGCCGCTACCCGCGGCAGGGCTTTTTCTGTCCTCCTCCAAGTTGCGGTGAAATAGGGACTGAATAGGGGCCGGCGGGCGCAAAACAATCCCTATTCCACCGCAACTCATCCGGAGATAGTCATTGGGGACAGTCTTGGTGCGCTCCGTTTGTCTTGCCGTTCGGTTTTTCGATGGGTGGGTATACTTTCCACCGCATTACAGGCCGGAATGAGGAGGTATCCAAATGCCGGACAACGGATTGACTCAAAAAAGAGACGCGCACGAGATGGCTCATGGGCGTCCTGTCCAGATAACCGAGCACACGACGGTAACCGAGCTGCAGCCCAGCCTGTCCGATGTCGTGTGCGCAAACAAAAAGCTGCAGATTGGCTTTATCGTTGCGCTCGTGGTACTGGCGCTGCTGTCGGGCTTTGTGGCTCGTCCGCATTTCGCCGATACCAAAACTTGGGACTCCACCATCGAGGTCATCGATCAAAAGAAAGGTAACGTACTGGCGCTCACGGCTTCATGCGTTGCTCTATCTGCGGGTATTACGGCGCTGCCTGGTGATACGGGAACGCCGGTCGCCGAGCAGCTCGCACAGCTTTCAGGCAACCTTGGTATCGTGCTTGCCGTGCTCTACCTCGAGAAATATCTGCTGACTATTTTGTGGTCGGTTGGTTTGGGCATCTTAATCCCGTTTGCGTTGGTGCTCTTTGCGGTGTCGCTTGGCATTCACGGGCGCTGGAGCACGAGCGCCGTCCTGCGCCGTGTGGCGACGCGCGTGTTGGTGGTTGCCGTGATCGGCATGGCGCTCGTGCCCGCGAGCGTATGGGTGTCGCAGAAGGTCGATGAAACGTATCGCGTAAGTATTGAGCAAGCTGAGCAAAAGGCGAGCGATGCCGCAAAGACGGCTGATGCCACGGACAAGTCAGCCGAGACCAGCTCAAAATCGAGCAAGAAAAAGTCCGAGGCCACGGAGTCCAAAAACGTGCTCGAGCAGTTGACTGATGGGGCCTCGAGTCTTGTTACGTCGGTGACCAGCGGCGCCAAACAGATGACCGACGAGATCGTGCAGCAGGTGACCGACCTCATCGAAGGCGTCATCGTGATGATCGTGACCTCGTGTGTGATTCCTCTGCTGGTGCTCGTGGCGTTTCTGTGGCTGGGCCACACCCTGCTGGGGATCGATATCTCCGGTCCCGCGAACTATCTGACGGGTCGTTTCTTGAGCGCTCCGTCCAAACATGCCAAGAAGAGTGGGCAGTCTGAGTAGGCGGCAAAGCGATCTTTGGAAGATCAACCGTAAGAAGGGCGGCCGAGACACGTTCTCGGCCGCCCTTTTGTTTGTTGAACACATGGTCGCTACGTCTGCGCCGGGCTCAAACGGTCGGCAATCAACCGTGAACGGTATTTGTTCAAAAAAGAACAAAGATAAACAAATAGTTGTTGCAGTTACTGTTCGAATGTGTTCAAATAAACATGAACAGTGAAGAACCGCACATTCAGATGCCCGGACCTGAACGCGATTCAACACTTCCAAACAGAAACTACGCACCTGCGTATCTCTCAAGGAGGATGTCATGAGGGTTGTAATCGCTTCCGATGCCGACGGTATGTCGATGAAGGAGTCCATCAAGGAGATGCTCATCGCCGACGGTCACGAGGTCGTCGACTATTCCGAGACCCCTGCCGCGGACTTTGTCGATTCCGCGACCGCCGTTGCCAAGGACCTGCTGGAGCACAAGGATTCCCAGGGCTTCGCATTCGATAAGTACGGCGTCGGCTCCTATATGGCCGCCGTCAAGATCAAGGGCATGGTCGTCGCCAACATTTCCGACGAGCGTTCCGCTTACATGACCCGCGAGCACAACGGTTCGCGCATGGTCACCATGGGCCCGGGCGTTGTGGGCACCGAGGTCGCCAAGAAGATCGCCCGCGAGTTCCTGCGCGCCCAGTACGCCGGCGGCCGTCACCAGATCCGTGTCGACATGCTCAACAAGATGGCCTAACGAGAGCCACCGAGAACTCGAACTTCTACCTCAACTTGTGAATTCAGACGAAAGGACGTTCTGATGAAGAAGACCATCGCAATCGGTTGCGACCATATCGTTACGGACGAGAAGATCTATCTGGCCGACCGCCTGGAGCAGGCTGGCTACAAGGTGCTCGACTGCGGCACCTACAGCCACACCCGTACGCACTATCCCATCTACGGTAAGGCCGTGGGCGAGGCTGTTGCCAGCGGCAAGGCCGACTTTGGCGTAGCCCTGTGCGGCACCGGCATCGGCATCACCAACGCCGTCAACAAGGTTCCCGGCGCCCGCTGCGCCCTGGTTCGCGACATGACCTCTGCCCTGTATGCCCGTCGCGAGCTCAACGCCAACATCGTGGGCTTTGGCGGCAAGATCACCGGCGAGTTCCTGATGGCCGATATCATGCTTGCCTTCCTGGAGGAGCCCTACGAGAAGACTCCCGAGCACGACGCCCTGATCGCCAAGATCGACGCCTGCAATAAGGCCGACGCCGAGGCTCAGGCCGACCCGCACTTCTTTGACGAGTTCCTCGAGAAGTGGGACCGCGGCGAATACCACGACTAAGGAGGTTACGCGGTTTTGCCAAACCGCGTAACGGGTCGACGCTGCGCGGCGCTCGCTGACGTTGGGGGTGCCTGTGGGGTCGCCGCTGTTGTTGCGAAGCTTTCTGGTTCGGTAAGCTGCTCCGATAACACGTTTGCTTGCTTGGCTTGAGTGCTTCGCTCTTGGCTGTACTTGGCGATTTGCAGCTTTTCAATTGACGGCTCGCGTTTCTGTGAGGGGGCGCGGGCCGGTTTTCTATCAGCCCTATTGACTTGGCGGGCTGTCGTAAGAAAGGGAAGGCTCCTATGGAGTTTGTTCTTGATAACGGTTCTATCCGCGTAGCACTGAGCACGGCGGGCGGGTCGTTCACTTCTATTGCGGCCAACGGCCGTGAGTACCTGTGGCAGGGTGATCCGGCGGTCTGGTCGGGCCAGGCGCCCATTTGTTTCCCGATCTGCGGCGGTCTTCGTGACGGTCGCGCAATGACCATGGGCGGCCGCGAGGTCAAGCTCGCCCGCCACGGCTTTGCGCGCAAGCAGGAGTGGAAGCTCGAGGAGCAGAGCGACAACATGGTTGCGCTGAGCTTAAGCTCTGCCGACCATGCCGAGTTGCTCGAGCAGTACCCGTATCCGTTTAAGATCGTTGCCCGTTACACGATCGATTCGGAAAAGGTTGCCGTGTCGTACGAGGTGACCAATGAGGGCACCGAGGACATGCCGTTCTTTGTGGGCGGTCACCCCGGCTTTAAGTGCCCGCTCGACGAGGGCGAGTCCTATGACGATTATGAGCTTCGTTTTGAGCAGCGTGAGGCCACCGAGCTCTGTACTGCCGTTCCCTCGACGGGCCTGATTGATGTTGAGCATCGCAGCAAGAACCCCATGATCGGCCAGAACCTGCCGCTTACTCACGAACTCTTCGACTTCGCGGAGACCATCTTCGACGTGCTCGAGAGCCGTGTGGTTACGCTGACCAAGAAAACCGAGGACAAGGGCGTGCGCCTGACGTTCCCCGATATGCCGTACCTGATTGTGTGGAGCAAGCCCGAGGGCGACTTTGTGGCTGTTGAACCGTGGGGTGGCCTGTCCACCTGCTCCGACGAGGACGATATTCTGGAGCACAAGCGTGGCTGCCTGGTGGCCAAGCCGGGAGAGACCGTCACTCGCGGCTTTGAGATCGAGATCCTTTAACGAGTTATCGTATGTTTGGGGCGGGTTATGCCGCCCCGGAACAGGAGTTCAACATGATTCTGACCGTTACCATGAACCCGTCGATTGATACGCGCTATCAGCTCGACAAGCTGATCATCGACGATGTTAACCGTGTGACGCCCGAAAAGACCGCTGGCGGCAAGGGCCTCAACGTGAGCCGTGTGCTGCTGCAGTTGGGCGACGATGTGCTCGCGACTGGTCTGCTCGGCGGCCACATGGGTGCCTATATGGCCGAGCTTATGGATGCCGACGGCGTCAAGAACGACTTTGTGCCCATCGCCGGTGAGACGCGTATTTGCCTGAATATCCTGCACGAGGGTAATCAGACCGAGCTGCTGGAGAGCGGTCCGCAGATCGCCCCGGCCGAGCTCGAGGCCTTTACGGCCAAGTTTGCCGAGCTTGCAGCGAAGGCGGACGTTGTGACGCTTTCGGGCTCGCTGCCGCGTGGCGTCGATGCCGGCTACTATGCCGAGCTCGTCAAGATCGCCGAGGAGGCGGGCGCCAAGGTGCTGCTCGACACCTCGGGTGCATCGCTTGAGGCCGCGCTGGAGTCTGACGCTAAGCCTGAGCTCGTAAAGCCCAACCTGACCGAGATTAACGGCCTGCTGGGTACGTCCTTTACGACCGATGATGTCGATGCCCTGCGCGAGGCGCTTGCCGCCGATGGCCGCTTTGCCGATATCCCCTGGGTTGTCGTTTCGATGGGCGCTGCCGGTTCGGTGGGCTTCCATGAGGGCCGCGCGTTCCGCGCCAAGACGCCCGCGATTGCGGCTGTGAACGCGACAGGTTCCGGTGACTCGACCATCGCCGGTTTTGCGCATGCCATTGCTGCTGGTGCCGACGACGTCACGGTGCTCAAGACCGCCAATACCTGCGGCAAGCTCAACGCCATGGATCCCAAGACCGGCCACCTGGTCATGGATCGCTGGGAAGAGGTCTACAACAGCGTTGAAGTAACGGAGCTTTAGGGTTACGGCGTTTTACCAAACGCCGTAACGGCTCGACGCTGCGCGGGCAGCATTTGGACAATCTGACGTTCAACTTCAAGGGCGCGACCAGAAGGTCAGCGCCCTTTCGTTTCACGTCACCTTGTCTCAAATGCGGCCCGCTCGCTGCCGTTGCCAAGACATCGGCGTTGCCTTGCTTCGGGAATGCGGCAGATAGGGACGTTCCTTTTTTGCCGGCAGTTTGGGACATTCCTTACGGGGCACCCCCTCCACAGCGCCTATGCCAGCTTGTCGATTTGCCCAATCTCCCAGAGCGGAATGTTGACGAGCGTGCCCTCGTCTCTATATGCCGCTAACGATGTTCTCACGCAGCGCTCGAGCTTGAACTTCTCGCAGGCAATCCTCAGGCTCTTTGCTTTGAGATTCTCTGCCGCCTTGACCTCGAGCGGAAGCACGGTCCCCGCATGGTCGATGGCAAAGTCAGTCTCTGCATTGCCGGAGGAGGATGACCAATACGCGGGAGTTTTGCCTTGGAGCAAAAGCTCCTGTGCGACGTATTGCTCGGTCAGCGAGCCTTTGAACTCTGTAAAAACAGCGGGCCCGTTCAGAACAATGGCTGGCGTGAGGCCGGAGAGTGCTCCGAGGATGCCGGTGTCGATGCAGAACAGCTTGAAGCCCGAGAGATCCTCGTAGCTTGTGAGCGGTGCTCTTAGGGCGGAAACACGTGGTACCTTATGAACGATTCCATAGTCCATGAGCCACTGGAGGCTTTCCTCAAAATCGCGTGCGCGCGCCCCGGGACGAAGCGCGCCGTAGACGAACTTCTTGTTTTCCTTTGCGAGCTGGCCGGGAAGGGATTTCCAAACCAGCCTCATGCGCTCGACGATGCGGGCTGGCGCATGCTTGCCAAAATCGGATTCATAAGCTTCGATGATTTGCTGCTGAAGCCTGCGGGCCTCGATGAAATCGTGGGAGGCGGCGAAAGCGGAGACAACTTCTGGCATGCCACCGACAACGAGGTATTCCTTGAGCAGGCGCTCGAGCTTTTCGGAAACGTTTGTCAGCAGGTCCATGTCTGCGGCAAGGATGGCATCTGCGAGCGGATCGCCATCGACGGCACGAACGAACTCGACAAACCCCATGGGGCGCATGGTGAGCTGGTCGATCTTGCCGACGGGGAACGACTCGTTTTCGCGTCGGAGCGCGAGCCCCATATAGGAGCCGGCTGCCATGATATGGTATTCCGGCGCCAGCTCGTTGAAGTATTTGAGCGAGGTGATGCCACGCGGTGCCTCTTGGATTTCGTCGAAGATGATGAGCGTGTCTGTCGGCGTTATGGTCTGGCCGCGCAGGAGCTCTATCTGGGAGATGATGCGTTTGGGGTCAAGGCTTCCGTCGAACAGCGAACGTGCGCCCGGTTCGAGCATAAAGTCAAAACGGATGACGTTTTGATACTGCTGGCCTGCGAATTCGTTGAGAAGCCAGGTTTTTCCCGTCTGGCGGGCCCCCTTAAGCAGGAGGGGCTTGCGGTTTGCCCTAGATTTCCAAGCGATGAGTTCGTCCATTAGCTGTCGCTGCATACTGCCCCCTAACGATCATGGTTAGTATAAGACCGTCTTGGTCTTTCCATCGAAAAATGTGGGAGTAAACCACGTTTTTCCATCGAATAATGTGTGAGGCAACCACGCTTTTCCATCGAATAATGTGTGAGTTTAAGTCGGCACCTGGGGACGTTCCTTCTCTGCCGGCAGTTTGGAACACTTCTTGTTTTGGTGCAAATTAGCTACCCTTGCATCAGAAAACGGCGCCCGCCGGCGATGTTGCCGGCGGGCGCTGCTGTCGTGTAGGCGCTATTTGTTGAGTGCGTGCGTTCGAGCTCGCATGCTACAGCGAGTCGATAAAGCGCTGTTGGGCGGCGCGGCCGGCTTCGTCCCACTTGAAGACGCCGGCGTTGTCGAGCACGTGGCCAAACACCACGCCGACTTCCTCGTGCAGGATGTCGATGGCGTTGTCGGCTGTAAGCTCGTCGGCGTGGCGGGCAAAGACATCCTTGGCCCATGTGGCGTGGCTGCGGCAAAGATCATCGCCCTCGAGCGCGCTGGCAAGATCGTAGCTGGCATCGGCCTTGGCCGCCAGCAAGTGCTCGCGGACGGCCCCGAGCTCGGGAACCAAGCGCGGTGGCAAAATGGCCAGGCCCATGACCTCGATCAGGCCGATGTTCTCCTTCTTGATGTGGTGGTACTCAGCATGCGGGTGGAATACGCCCAGCGGATGCTCGTCGGTCGTGATGTTGCAGCGAAGCGCCAGGTAGGCCTCGTAGATTTCGCCGCCGGCATTGCCGCGGGAGTCGACGCGGCGGATGACGGGCGTCACGGTGTTGTGCGCCACGCCGTCGGCTGTGTGCGCGATGACGCCCACCGACTCATCGGTCCACTCGCGCCAGGCGAGGATAATCTTCTCGGCGGCGTCGAGCAGCTGGGCGCGGTCGTGCGAGCGCAGCCGCAGCACCGAAAGCGGCCACTGCAACACGGTACCGCTGACCTGGTCAAAGCCGGGCACGCTAAACTGCGAGACTTCGGTGGCATGCATCATGGGGAACTCGTGCGCGCCGCCCTGGAAGTGGTCGTGCGACAAGATCGAGCCGCCCACGATGGGCAGGTCGGCGTTGGAGCCAATAAAGTAATGCGGGAACAGGTCCACAAAGTCGAGCAGGCAAGTCAGGCCCTTGCGGTCGACGTGCATCGGACGATGCTCGGAGCTCATGGCAATGCAGTGCTCGTTAAAGTACGCGTACGGGCTGTACTGGAAGCCCCAGCGCTCGCCGTCGAGCTGGATGGGGATAACGCGCAGATTCTGGCGGGCGGGGTGAGCGCCGCCGTCGGCTGCAGCGGAGCGTCCGGGATAGCCCTCGTTTTCGATGCACAGCTGACAGGCGGGATACTTCTCGCCCGTGTTCTTGGCTGCACCTGCCGCGGCGATATCGCGCGGGTCCTTTTCGGGCTTTGACAGGTTGATAGTGATCTCCAGGTCACCCCAGTTGGTGGGGGTGTTCCATTTGATATTGCGCGCGATGGCGGCGCGGCGCACGTAGCCGGCGTCGCAGCACAGACCGTAGAACCAGTCGGTCGCGGCGCGGGGCTCGTTGACGCCCATGCGGCCGTTGAACTCCTCGTTTACAACCGAAGGCCTCGGCATCAGCGCGCCCATGATGCGCATGGCGATGCGGTCGCGGCCCGACGCCGTGTCCTCGGCGGCGCCGTTGGCAACGGCGGCCTCGGCAAGCGCGGCGAGCGTGCCCTCCAGGTCAAAGTCGGGCAGGGTATCGGGGTGCAAGAGCGAGAGTTTCTCAACTTGGAGTGCCCAAGTCATGTCGAGTGCGGGGCCCGTGGCGCCGATGCACTCCAAAATGGTGTTGTATGCCCAGATGCGATCGTCCTGGCCGATCATCGATCGGTGGATAGCGTACTCGATCAGGTTCTGCGCGGCCTCGCGCACGTCAGTCATTACAGCCATGCCGCGTAAGCCCCCTTGTCAGAGATGGCGTAGTGACGGGCAGAGCCTTCGCCCAGCCAGCCGTTCATCTTGGCGATGAAGGTGTCGACCAGGTCGAGCGGCACGAAGGCCTGGATGGTGCCACCAAAGCCGCCACCGTGGATACGAACGGCGCCGCGGCCGTCGAGCACGTGCTCGGCCAGCGCCAGGGCATACATGGAAGGCTGCTCGGAGCCCAGCTTGGCAACGACATTCTGCAGGTACATGGCAGAGCTGGCGCCGGACTCGCGCGTCAGGACCAGGAACTGATCGATGTCGCCGGCGTTGAGCGCTGCCCAGCGCTTATCGACCAGGCCATTCTCGTGCCAGTAGTGAACGGCGCGCAGGCAGGCACGGTCGCCCAGCTTGGCGCGCAGCTCGGGGAGCTTGGCGTCAAAGTCCGCCACGTTTACCTCGCACAGGCGTGCCTTGCCAAACTCGGCGGCGACGTCTTGCATCTCGCGCGGAACGGCGGCGTAGTCGTCGGTGGCTGCCACGTGATCGGCACCGACCTTAACGAGCACGAGCGCATAGCCGTGATCCTCAAAGTTGAGCTCGAGCTTCTGGGTTTTAGGCTGAGCCTGGTCCTCAAAGTCCATGTAGGCGAGGCCGCCCAGGCACACAGCGGCCTGGTCCATCAGACCGCAGGGCTTGCCATAGTAGTTGTTCTCGGTGCGCTGGCTCATCTGGGCGAGCGCGACGGGCTCGATGGCGGGTGCGCCCCAGAGCGTCTCCATGGCGCGACCGTATGCCGCCTCGACAGCAGCGGAGCTGGAAAGGCCGCCTCCCGAGGGGACAGAGCAGGTGAAGGCGAAGTCGAAGCCGTGGGGCTCAACGCCCAGAGCAGCGATTTCGTGGGCCATGCCGCGGACGAGGCTCGCGGACGTGCCCTTCTCGGACTCCTGAACGTCTAGCGTGTCGAGCGTGATCTCAAACGTAGGATAGCCCTCGTCGGCAACGCGAACCTTGTTTGAATCGGTTGCCACGGCGATGCCGTCGACGGCGACATCGAGCGAGCCGGCGATAACGTGGCCACCCTCGTGGTCAGTGTGGTTGCCGCTGATCTCGGAGCGGCCGGGCGCGTGCACGTAGAGCACCTGGCGGTCGCCGATGGGGCCAAACTCCTCCTCGAACAGCTTGGTGAGCGTGGCGAATGTCTTTTCGTCGGGGGTGGTCATGGGGGTCCTTTCCTTGGCGCGCCCGGGTGGGTTTTGCGTCGTTATGAGTACGTTAACAACTTGAAGCGGCATGAACTAAGTGTTCACGATGCCGCACGTTACGGGCTATGTTAACGTACTCATAACACAACGCTTGTCACTTTTTGAGAATCTGGTAATCGGTAGAAATACAGCCGTGAACGGTACTGCCGTATGGACTTATAAAGCAGAAGAGATACAGATAGAAAAAGTAGAGTACGTTAACATGCGTCCGACGATAGCGGGCCTCGGCGCGGGGTGCATCTCTGCCTGGGCCGGCATTCACGCTATTCAGATCTCGCAAGGGTGAAGGTGATCCTGTGGCAAGGCGCCCGTCCAACGATACGGGTACGCGTCCGGTCTCCATGGCCGACGTCGCCCGCGCTGCTGGCGTTTCGCAGCAGACGGTTTCGCGCGTCGCCAACGGCTTGCCCAACGTTAACGAGCAGACGCGCCAGCGCGTGCAGGCTGCTATGCAAGAGCTCGGCTTTCGTCCGAGTTATGCCGGTCGCTCGCTGCGCGACGGCCGTTACCATTCGGTCGGCCTGTGCGTCAACGATGTCACCAAGTTTGGCAACCTCTCAATGATTGACGGCATCGCCAGCGCTGCTCGCGAGCACAATTGCGCCATCACGCTGGTCGAGATGTCCAAGACCGAGGAGTTTTCGCTTGCCGAGGCCACGCGTCGTATGGCCGCATTGCCGGTGGACGGCATCATCATCGGCATGAGCCGCATGGCGCCCGATTTTGAGACGTTTGATCCGCTGCCGGGCATTGGCACGGTCATCGTTACCATGTACGCGCACCCGCGGGTGACCACGGTCGACTCCGATCATTACGGCTGCTCGCTGTTGCTTATGGATCACCTGTTTGAGCTGGGGCACGAGCAGATTCGCTATATTGGCGGCCCGTCGTTCTCGGTCGACGAACAATTTCGCCGCGCCGGTTGGCAGGATGCGCTCGAGCGTAAACACATCGAGCCGGCAGAGCCGCTCGAGGGCGACTGGTCTGCCAACAGCGGCTACGAGGCCGGCAGGTACCTGGCCGAGCACGACCGCACCATGACGGCGATCTATGCGGCAAACGATCAGATGGCAAATGGCGCGATTGCCGCGCTGCGCGATAGCGGTCTGCGCGTGCCCGAGGACGTAAGCGTGGTGGGCGTCGACGATTCGCTCGATGATTTTGTCGCACACAACGAGCTCACGACCGTGCGATTCGATCTACATCAGCGCGGACGCGAGGTGTTTGAGCATGCGGTTCCCGAGGCGGGTGCGGCGGGTAAAACCGTTGCCATTCGTATTCCCGGCCAACTCATCATTCGACATAGCACGGCGATACCGCGCGCATAATTTGTGCAGGTAAACGGCGGTATATTCCGCCTCAAAAACAATCGGTAAGGATGCTGACAGATAGCCGTGGCTATGAAGGCGAGTGTTATGATAGACGGGCTCTTTTGTCTATCTAGGAGGCTTTGCCTGATGGAGATCACCAAGGATATCCGCTACATCGGTGTCGACGATCACGACATTGACCTGTTCGAGGGCCAGTACGATGTGTCCGAGAACGGTATGGCATACAACAGCTACGTTATCTTGGGCGACAAGATCGCTGTCGCCGATTCGGTTGACGCCGGCTTTGTCGACGAGTGGCTCGGCAACCTCGAGGCCGCGCTCGATGGCCGTACGCCCGACTACCTGGTCGTCCATCACATGGAGCCCGATCACTCCGCCGGCATCGCTGCCTTTATGGAGCGCTATCCCCAGGCGCAGATCGTGGCCAGCATGGGCGCCTTCCGCATGATGGTCAACTACTTTGGCACCGACTACCCCGAGCGCAAGATGGTCGTCAAAGAGGGCGATGTGCTCGACCTGGGCGGTCACAGCCTGACCTTTATCGGCGCCCCCAACGTTCACTGGCCCGAGGTGATCTTCTCCTACGAGTCCACCGACAAGGTGCTCTTTAGTGCCGACGGCTTTGGCAAGTTTGGCGCCAACGACATCGAGGACCCCGAGGGCTGGGCTTGCGAGGCTCGCCGCTACTACTTTGGCATCGTCGGTAAGTTCGGCAAGTTCGTGCAGGCCGTCCTCAAGAAGGCCGCCGACCTGGACATCCAGATCATCTGCCCGCTCCACGGCCCCGTGCTGACCGAGAACCTGGGCTACTACCTCGACACCTATAACACCTGGTCGAGCTATCAGCCCGAGGACGAGGGTATCACGATTGCCTATGCGAGCGTGTACGGGCATCTGAAGGCTGCTGTCGAGGAGCTCGCATCTGCGCTTGAGGCTCGCGGCCAGAAGGTCTCCGTCTTTGACCTGGCTCGTGACGACATGGCCGAGGCCGTTGAGGATGCGTTCCGCTATGACCGTCTGGTGCTCGCCTCCATCACCTATCAGGGCGAGATCTTCCCGTGCATGAGCACCTTCATCCATACGCTCGCCGAGCATGCCTACCAGAACCGCACCGTGGCGCTTGTCGAGTCCGGTTCCTGGGCGCCTGCGGCTGCCAAGGTTATGACCAAGGAGCTCGAGGGCATGAAGGACATCACCCTGACGCAGAACAAGGTGACTGTCCTGGGTTCGCTCAACGACGCCTCGCGCGCTCAGATCGAGGCCCTTGCTGACGAGCTGTCCAAGTAGCGACACATTCACTTCTGATGCTCAACCACCACAAAGGAGACCTTTGTGGTGGTTTTTGTTTAAGCGCCAGCGATGAGGAGATTTGGGCGGGCGTCGTCGACGATCTCGGCGATTGAGGTGGCAACGGCATGATCGGGGTCACGGTCCATCACGATGGTGTCGACATCTGCCAGCTCGGCAAAGCGGTACATGCCGCGTCCGTTAACCTTGCTGGCGTCCATGAGGGCGACGCTTTGATGGGCTGCGGCGATCATGGCCGTTTTGGTCTCGGCCATTTGGGGAAAGTCGGTCGTAAAGCCGCAGCGGGGGACAAAAGCGCCGGGGCACATGACGGCAAGGTCGGCGTGGACCATTTGGAGCGCCTGCATGGTAAGTGGACCGTACAGATAGCGATGACCTTTGCGCAGTGCCCCTCCCAGCATGACGACATCGACCGAGGGCATGCTCTCGTCGATATAATCGGCGATGGTAATGTCGGCCGTGATGACGGTGATGCCGTCGCGCTGATCAAGGAGCCGGACGAACTCGAGCGCCGTGGTGCCCGAGTCGACGAGCAGCGTGTCGCCATTGCCGACGAGCTCGATGGCGCTTTGCGCGATGGCCTGCTTGGCGGCGACATTGACGTTGATGCGGCGATCCTGGGTGGATACGGTCAGTCGCTTCTGGAGAGACACAGCGCCACCATGCGTGCGGCGCAACTTGCCGGACTCGGCGAGCGCGTCCAGGTCGGCGCGGGCGGTAACGGAGGACACGCCAAAGGTCTGGGCGATTTCTGCCACTTGCACCGAGGCGTTATGCTCGAGCATCTCCATGATGGCGGAACGACGCTCATCGGCGAAAGCTCGGGTTGTTGCGTGGGCCATGTTTGCTCCATTCTCGGCTAAATTTGTAGGAATTGTGTTGAGCCTATTTTCGTTCATTTTCTTTTTGAGTAAGAAAACGCCTTTCGATTACTTATCTTTTCTATAAAAGAAAGACGCTGAACGCCCAAAATTCAATATCGAATACGCCCACTCGGCTCCAATTCCTTCCGTTTACTTTTCAAAAACGACTGTATTGACCTGCATGGGCTCAATATCTCGCACATGCAAAGCCGCTGAATTTCATACAATGGACGCAGCAAAACGCAAGGTAAAACGCCTTGCGGACACGTACGCCCGATGTCCAGATGCGGGCGAGGGAGAGGAGCAAACGCTCATGGCACTTGTTACCACCGAAAAGATGCTCAAGGACGCTCAGGCCGGCCACTACGCCGTCGGCGCGTTCAACGTCGAGAACCTCGAGTTTGTTATGGCCGTTCTGGCCGCCGCCGAGGAGACCAAGTCCCCCGTCATCATGCAGACCACCCCGGGCACCATCAAGACCGCTGGTCTGGACTACTTCTACGGCATGGTCAAGGCTGCCGCCGAGCGCGCTTCCGTGCCCGTCGCTCTGCACCTCGATCACGGCGATGGCTATGACCGCTGCATGCAGGCTTTCCGCACTGGCTACACCTCTGTCATGATCGACGGTTCGCACGAGTCCTTCGAGGACAACATCGCCCTGACCAAGTCCGTCGCCGACGCTGGCCGCGCCATGGGTGTGCCCGTCGAGGCCGAGCTTGGCAAGGTTGGCGGCAAGGAGGACGACGGTCCCGCGGTTGAGGGCGAGAGCCCCTACACCGATCCGGCCGAGGCCAAGGAGTTCGTCGAGCGCACTGGCTGCACCTCGCTGGCCATTGGCGTTGGCACCAGCCACGGCGTGTACACGAGCGATCCGCACATCGAGCAGTCTGTGGTCAAGGCCATCCGCGACGCCGTCGACGTGCCGCTGGTTCTGCACGGCACCTCCGGTGTGCCCGATGAGCAGGTCGCCGAGGCCGTGAAGAACGGCATCTGCAAGGTCAACTACGCCACCGAGCTGCGTCAGGCCTACACCAAGGGCTTCATGGCCTACATGGCCGAGAACCCCGCCTGCTTCGATCCCAAGAAGCCGGCCAAGGAGGGCATGCGCGAGATCACCGAGCTGGTTAAGATTCGCATGACCAACCTCAACTCTGTGGGCAAAGCAGAGTAACAGCAAGGGTACTCTGATCCCACCGGACGGTTTGGGCGGGTCCCGTACCTAGTTTCCAAAACGTCCTCGCGCATGAAGGCCCCCGTTGTCTCGCTTCTTCGAAGCGTTGACAACGGGGGCCTTCGCGCTGCGGAATGATTTTGGAAACTAGGTACGGGACCCGCCCAAACCGTCCTGCTCAATCGCCCTTGTGGTGTTGGGGCTGAAAGGGTGGGACGCGTGGGTTATTTGGTTGTTAGGGTTAGTAGGTCGTTGGGGGTTTTGAGGTTGTAGGTGGCGTTTGGGATATCTTGGTGTGATCCCCATGCTGCTCTGGCAAAACTGACCCCTGCTGAAGTTGCGCATTGTTCGTCGTAGACGGTGTCGCCAACGTAGACGACGTTGCCAGGATTCGCGCCCGTACGTCGGAGATATTCGAGCATGGGTGCGGGCGAAGGCTTGTGCTCGGTTGTGTCTTCGACAAGGATGATGTGTTCAAAAAACTTATCGAAGCCAAGGGGTGCAATTTCGTCTGTGTATTCGTCGCGCGCACGTGAGGAGACGATGCCAAGTTTGCAGCCGTTGTTGGCGAGTGTTGCGATGACTTCAAGCAAGCCTGGAAACACGCTGATGGTGCTTTTAAAGCTGGCAGCAACTTGGCACCAGCGATCCAGCGTTGCCTGTGAGTAGATCCCAAGTTTCTCAAGGGCGTTCTTGCCGGGTATGCCGAGGGCAAATTCAAGCTCGTGTCGGGGGAGCGTTTTGCCGGTCTCTTCTTGGACAATCTGGACAAGCGATGATAGAACGCTTTCTTCTGTATCTGCCAATGTTCCATCAACGTCAAATACGATATGGTCAAAGTGCTTCATATAGTAGCTCCTATCCGTTGTTTACCTGCAAGTTTGATGCAGTGACAGAAGAAGGGCTAGCGGGATTTCTGTCTGGTACTATCGATATTCTGCCTCGCTGCTCGATAGCTCGAAGGAGTGCACCCCATTTGTTCTTTAAATACCTGGCCAAGATGGCTTGCTGTCGCAAAGCCGCATTGGCGCGCGACTGTCTGGACCGTTCGCGTGGTGTGTGCCAAAAGTTCGCAAGCACGGTTTACGCGGTATGCGCGCAGATATGCCGCCGGGGTCGTTCCTGCGCAAGCTTCGATAATGCGGTAACACTCTCTTTCGCTTACGCCGGCTGCAGATGCCATCTGGGGCACATCTATAGCGGCTGCATAGTTTGCGCGGATATAGTCCAGGATTGCCTTGAACTGTACGTCGCGGTTGGTCATCCAAGAGGCGTTGTCGGAGGAAAAGAGCGGTTCGGCCTTGGCGTAAATCTGAATCCAGAGCTCTGACAAGCTATTCCGAAGCGCCATCTCGTTCTGCGGCCGTTGAAGGTCGTGGTTAAAGGAACTCTTCAGCAAATCGATAAAGGGCATATCGTCGGGGTTGGTGGGCGACCATTTGAGCACATCGACGCCTCGACATTGCAGCAAAGGATTGATATAGCGCTTTTGAAGGCGTCCCGCGGGATCGCCGAGCATCGACGGCTGAAAGATATGCAACATTTGAATGGCTGGTGCCGAATTGGGTGATTGCAGCGTGCTGTGCAAAACGCCGCCGTTGATAAAGCCGGCGGACCCTTCCTCAAAGCGTACGTGCTCATGAGCCGCGCGCGTTCGATAGTCAATCGCTCCCTGCTCCATGTAGAAAAGCTCAACTTCGGAATGCCAGTGCCAGGGGACGGAATTGCCCGGATAGCGAGCGAATTCTGCGCGTTCGGCAATATAGGGCCAGTCTTCGGCGGTCTCGGGAAACGCTTCCTCGCGTCCTCCGCGGTGCAATTCTATGTGATCCATGTTTCGCATGGCATCAGTATAAAGCGCGATGGGCTTAGATTGCTCTTGCCTGTTCGGGGAACGCCTTGTCTAGGGATGCTTGGAGCTTTTCGAACGATGCTCGTAAGTTGAGGCTCTGATCAGCTGAGCGCTTGGTTTTTGTGGTGGGGGAGTCGAGGAGGCCGTTTCTCTGTGTCGGGGGGAAGGAGAAAAGGTTTGCATGATTTAGGGATGGCTGCTGTGCTGCGTCATTGGAAGAATGCATGCTTATGCGGCCTCCTCGATGTCCACCAAAAGGTTGCGCACGGGGTATGCTGCTAGGTCCCGTGCGTTGGCAGTATTATGCCGCGGCTGTTGCAAAGAAGCGCTAAAGAAAGGCTTAATCAGGTTTGATGCAACAGTGAAACCGCAGGTCAAAGCTATTGCATAACACTCTTGAAAGGTTTTGAGCTTAAGGGCTTTCTAAGGTTTGTGACGTGGATGTGGCGCGGACGTGCGGAGCGTGTGAATGTGCGCTGTTAGCGCTGCGGCTTTGCGGCACGCACCTGCTCGATGACCTTTTCCATCGTGGTGTCGATGCGGTCTTTTTTGAGCTCGCATTCCCAGATGGTTATGGGCGTCCAGCCCATTTGAGTGAGTGTTGCCACGGCAGCGCGGTCGCGCTCGACGTTGCGACGGAACTTTGCCTCCCAAAACTCAACGTTGCGCTTGGGCTGGCTAGGGTTGCACTTGGGACAGCGGTGCCAAAAGCAGCCGTTGACGAAGATGGCGATCTTGCGCCCGGGGAAGGCGATGTCGGGCTTGCCGGGTACCTTCCATTCCAAACGATAGCCCGTAAGGCCCGCGGCCCGCAGGCGCTGGCGAACGAGCAGCTCGGGCTTGGTGTTGGCGCGCTTGTTGCCTTTCATAGACTTTTTGATGGCGGCGCGACGGCGCACCAGTTCGCGCTCGTCAGCGGAGAGGTCCGAGGTATCGATGCCGTCGAGCAGACCGGGCTTGGGACGCTTTTTGCTGTGGCGCTTGGCTTTGCGCTTGGGTTTGGTAACGGGCTCGTCGGCTGTGGTGGGTGCGGCGTCATCGGCGGAGCTTGCCTCGAGCCGGTCTTCCTTCAGCTCAATCAGGGCATCAATAAGCCCCTTGTCGGCGGGCATCCACTCAACGGTGGCAAGCGAGGTACGCGGAATCCAACGGATATCGAGCTGGCGGTCGTGCTTCTGGGGTTCATCGGATTCATCGGCGAGCGAGCAGTAGTAGCACTCCATCGAGAGATGAAAATCGGGGTAGTCGTACTCAACGGTATAGAAATCGCGCAGGTTGGTGACTTTTACCTGCAGCTCTTCCATGAGCTCGCGGCGTACGGCGTCCTCGGGCGACTCGCCGCGCATGAGCTTGCCACCGGGAAACTCCCAAAGTCCCTGCATGTCGCCGTAGCCGCGCTGCACGGCAAGCAGCTCGTCAGATCCTTCCTTGCGAATGATCCCAGCGGCAACATGAACAGTCTTCAACAGGAGTCCTCCCTCAACATCAACAAGTGGCAGGGTAGTCTTTTTGGGACGGGGCTTCTTTAGCTGCCCTATGTCAAATGCGGCCTCATGCTTCGAAGGCTTCGGATGGGGTAGCTAAAAAAGCCCCGTCCCAAAAAGACTACCCGTACCTTACACAACGGTAAGGCAAGCGTAAGCCATATCGATGGTAGCCGACTCGTCTTCTTGCGACTATAGATGCCGTAGACTAATCGCAAGAAAGGACTCGGTATGCAAACCACGCACATGGCGACCCCGGTACTGGAGGTCGCGCATCTCGAAAAGGTATATGGGGCGCTGGGCAACGTGACCCGCGCGCTCAACGACGTCAGCTTTACCGTCAACCGCGGTGAGTTCGTGGGCATCATGGGCGCTTCGGGCTCGGGCAAGTCGACGTTGCTCAACTGCGTTTCGACCATCGATAGCGCCACAAGTGGCACGATCCGCATCAACGGCCAGGGCGTGACGCGCATGAAGCAGACCAAGCTCTCGCAGTTCCGTCGCGAGGAGCTCGGCTTTATCTTCCAGGACTCCAACCTGCTCGATACGCTCACAGCACGCGAGAACATCGCCCTGCCGCTCACCATCGCCCGCACAAACTCGGCAGAGATCTCGACTCGCGTGCAGGATGTGGCCGCGCGCCTGTCCATCAGTCAGGTGCTCGACAAGTATCCCTACCAGATGTCCGGCGGTCAGCAGCAGCGCGTTGCCGCAGCTCGCGCGCTCGTCACCGACCCCACCATGATCATGGCCGACGAGCCCACCGGCGCCCTCGATTCTAAGAGCGCTCGCCTGCTGCTCGAGAGCCTGGAGGCCCTTAACCGCCGCCTACGCGCCACGGTGCTCATGGTCACGCACGATAGCTTTGCCGCCAGCTACACGAGTCGTGTGCTGTTTATCCGCGACGGCAAGATCTTCACCGAGCTGCGCCGCGGCGACACCGACCGCCGAGAGTTCTTCGACCGCATTATGGAGGTCGTTGCCATGATGGGCGGTGAGGGCTCCGATGCTCTGTAAACTCGCTTGGGGCAACGTCCGCCGCGCCGGCCGCGACTACCTCGTCTACCTTTTGACGCTCACCCTGGGCGTCACGGTCTTCTATGCCTTTAACACCGTCTCGATGCAGGTTGACATCGCCGGTATCGATGAAGAGGGCTTGGCGCAGGTTATGGGCAGCATGCTCGGCTACCTGACGTACTTTTTGGCCGGTGTCATGGCCTTTTTGATGGTGTATGCCAATAACTTCATCATGAAACGCCGCAAAAAGGAGTTTGGCCTGTACCAGGTGCTCGGCATGGGGCGCGGGCGCGTCGCCACGATCATGGCGCTCGAGACCGTGATAGTATCGGTCGTGGCCTTTGTCGTCGGCATTGTGCTGGGTGTGGGACTCTCCCAGCTCATGACATTCTTTACGGCCTCGCTCTTTAAGACACAGATCGCCAATTTCCACTTCTTTTTCTCGGTGCATGCGTTCAACCTGACCCTTGCCTGCATGCTCGTAATGTTTGTGCTCACGCTACTGCTGAACCTTCGTGCCGTGCGTCGTACCAAACTCATCGAGCTTATGGGTGCCGAGCGTCGCAACGAGAGCATCAAGACACGCAACCCCTGGATCGCGATTGCCATCTTTGCCGTGGGCGTGGTGCTTGTGGGCGTGGCCTATTACCGTCTGCTACGTGATGGGTTCCCGCTAACCGCGACGGACAGCAAGCTGCAAGAGGCCATGAGCCAGTTTGGCATTACGACCGCTATGGTTACCGTGGGCACCTTTGCCCTGTTCTGGGGACTCTCGGGCATGCTTATCAAGCTGCTGCAGAGCCTGCGCAGCGTGTATTGGCGCGGCCTCAATATGTTTACCGTGCGTCAGCTTTCGGCCAAGGTCAATACGGTGTGCTTTTCGATGGGCGTCATCGCGATGATTCTGTTCCTCGCCATTACCTCGGTGACGTGCGGTATGTCGATCGCCAACGTGATGAACGAAAACCTGGAGCGCTATACGCCAGCCGATATGTCCCAGACGTATATCTATTACACGCCCGAAACGCTCGACTACTACAAGGAGTATGTCAATCCGTCTGAGGCCGATCGCATGGTGCTGGCCGATGCAACGGCCGACTTGTACGCTGCATGGCATGGTGAGCTTGTCGATCCGGACAATGATGCGGAGAGTATTAATGGTAAGTCGGCGGACAACAACGACGAGACCGGCAAGAAGGTCAATATCGCCGATGTTGCCGGTGAGCATGTGCAGATCGATTCGTATTTGAGTTACCCGCTTGGCGGCTCGGATCCTTCGGTGACTCCAGGTGAGATGTGCAAGATCATGGGCGAAAAGCTCCCCAAGGCGCTCGTGAGTAGCAACGCCGACACGACAGGCCTGTTTGTGACGCCGGCGAGCCAGTACAACAAGCTGCGCCAGATGATGGGCGAGGAGCCGGTGCACATCGGTCACGACCAGTATCTGCTCACGTGTGATATGGGCGGCGAGCTGGTCGACATGTACACCAAGTATATGGCTGGCGGCCATGCTCTTACCTTGGGCGGGCATACGCTCAAGCCCGCAACCGATAAGTCGGACGAAGATACAGCGGCCATCGCCAACTCGGCGATGGGCAGCAATCCCGGTACCGTCGTCGTTGCCGACGAGCTGTTGTCCCAACTTAATCTGCAGCCGTATTCCAGTAGTCTGCTCGTTAATTACAAACAGGGGATGGATACGACCGAGGCAGACGAGAGCATTAAATACACCTTGCTCGACAATCTGCTCGTTGACGGCAAGGAGCCGGGGTCGTGGGGAGTCTTCATCACGCGTTCCGAGATGTACACGCAAGCAGCGCAGATGAACGGCATGATTAGCTATCTGGCCATCTACATTGGCTTTGTACTGGTCGTTGCGTGCGCGGCAATCCTATCGATCCAGCAGCTCTCTAATGTGGCCGACGGCAGCCGCAGCTATCGTGTGCTGGCACAGATCGGCTGCGACGACCGCCAGATTCGCCATTCGGTGATGGCGCAGCAAGCGGTATTCTTCCTGTTCCCGCTGACAGTGGGCCTGGCGCACTCCTTTGTGGCACTTAAGGTGATCATCGAGCTGGTGAGCACGTTCGGCAGTATGAGCATTGGCGGCACGGTGGGTCTCACCTGTGCGATTTTCCTGGCAGCCTATGGCGGCTACTTCCTGGTGACGTACCTCATGAGCGCCGGCATGGTGCAAGCCGCCATCGCCACCCGCTACAGCGAATAGGCGAACTAAAGCAAAATAATCGCAGGTTGAGCATAAGTCAGCGAAAGCGCCCCTAGGCGAGCAAGGTGACGTGAAAGAGGAGGGAAGCGTACTTCGGTACGCGACCGACGATTGAACGTCAGATTGCCGCCTAGGGGCGTTTGCAGCGTCGAGCCGTTACGCGGTTTGGTAAAACCGCGTAACCTCACCCTTTCCAGAAGTGGAGGATGAGCGTGGTGCGGTTTTGCTGCTCGGTTTTGACCAGGATGTTGTGGATGTGGGTCTTGACGGTGCCCACGGCAAGGAATAGCTCGTCAGCAATCTCTTGGTTCGACTTGCCCAGTACAACCAGACGCAAAACCTCGGCCTCGCGGTTGGAGAGCCTGTAGGCGTTGCGATAGAAGGGCATTTGCTCTTCGATGTGTCGATCAAGATCGCTGACGTTCTTTTCCTCGGGCGCCTCCTGCATGCGGATTGAAAGCACGTGGTAGGAGTAGATGATCAGCAGAATTGCAAAGTAGCACGCAAAGACGTTCTCGCTAAAGTTGCGCTCGGATAGATACAGCTGCAGCCAAGAGGGTGCCAGACTCATGGGGACTACAAGGATGTTGTAGAAGTCCTCGGCAACGATGCAGCCGACCAGAATAGCGCCGATAATCAGGTGCTTTCGTTGGTTGCTAACGCGTGCCTTTAGCTCAACCTTTGTACTCTTATGAGCCGTCCAAAAGATATACAGTCCCACAAAGACAAGGAATACCTGACGCATCGTGTAGTAGAGCCACTGACGCATGGGGCCGGAGGGGACAGCGACGATAGTCAGCGACTCGCACAGCAAAAACGTTAAGACGGGGATAGCGAACTGCTTTTTAGAATGTTTGTCGAGCAAGTCCATGGCAATGGCCCAAATAAAAGCCTGTGAAGCGGTCGCCACAAGGGTCCGCAACACAGGCATGGTAATTGAGTAATAGTCGCTGGCCGGAAAACTCTCGTTTTGCAACGTGTATTCAAAAAAGAAGATCTCGGTCATCTCGATGGCATAGCAAATAAAGACGCCGCTGCCATAGATAAAGAAGCGTCGACGGGACGAGGCATAGGCGGCAAGCGAAAGCACTGCCGTCACAATACAGATAACCAGTATTGCCAAGGTATAGAAGAACATGAGCGTGTTCATCTGTCACCGTCCTGTCTCATTTGATCTCTTATGGAGCCCGCTATATCCCCTGGGGTATACATGTCTCAGCCAATCGTTTCATTGCGGATTAGGCGCTGAGACACAGCATAGCCGTATACCGTTCGCGGTTCCAGACGGTAAACCCCCTACAAGCCAGCTACCTGCGGGTTTATATTGGTTTAGAGGGGGTGTAACTCCGTGAACGGTCTTTAATCCCGAATAAACTAGGCAATAATTGCATACGGGTGAATGATGGTCTTGTCAACACGAGGCGTGATGTTCGAGCGCCTCATAGTAATAGTCGGCGAGACCGGCGGAAAGGAAATCGACATGGCACTGCCTAAGGATTTCATCGACACCAACGACTTCACCAAAGAGCAGATCCTGGCTATCGAGGATCTTGGCCTGGCAATGAAGAAGGCCATCAAGGTTGACGGTTATTATCCGCACCTGCTCCGCAACAAGAGCCTTGGCATGATCTTCCAGCAGGTCTCCACCCGCACCCGTCTTTCCTTCGAGACCGCTATGACCGACCTCGGCGGCCATGCTCAGTTCTATGGCCCTGGCACCATCCAGCTCGGCGGTCACGAGTCCCTGGGCGACACCGCTCGCGTTATGGGCTCGCTGCTCGACATCATGATGGCTCGCGTTGACCGTCACAAGGACGTCGTCGGCCTCGCCGAGGGCTCCGCTGTGCCCGTCATCAACGGCATGTCCGAGTTCAACCATCCCACGCAGGAGATGGGCGACCTCATGACCATGCTCGAGAACCTCCCCGAGGGCAAGAAGATCGAGGACTGCACCCTGGCCTTCATCGGCGACGCCACCCAGGTCTGCGTCTCCCTCATGTTCATCGCCTCCAAGGTCGGCATGAAGTTTGTCCAGTTTGGACCTAAGGGCCACCAGATCCCCGACGGCGGCCTGCACGTCGGCACCGTCGAGGAGCGCGCCGAGTTCGGCAAGCAGATGATGGCCATCGCCGAGGAGAACTGCAAGGTCTCCGGCGGCTCGGTCGTCATCTCCGACGACATCGAGTGCATCAAGGGCGCCGACTTCATCTACACCGACGTGTGGTATGGCCTGTACGACGAGGAGGTCTCGGGCGAGAACTACATGGACGTGTTCTATCCCAAGTATCAGGTCACCATGGACATGATGAACTTCGCCGGCCCCAACTCCAAGTTCATGCACTGCCTGCCGGCCACCCGCAACGAGGAGGTCGTCGACGAGGTCATGGACGATCCCGAGCGCTCCCTGTGCTGGGTCGAGGCCGAGAACCGCAAGCACTCCATCCGTGCTCTCCTTGCCGCTCTGGGCAAGCGCACTCCGCTCAACGACGAGGGTGTCGAGTACTCCGCCAAGGCTGAGCTCCACGCCGCTCTCGAGGCTCTCGAGCAGCTCTAAGCCTCAAGGCTTCTAAAAGCACGTTTGCGGGCGGCGGATGCTCGTCTCCTGTCGCCCGCTCACCGAGGCCCAAGCAATTGCCTTAATACCTTAGGGCCTCGGATCTGTCCAAGACTGAGCGAAGGAGCTCATCATGAGCGACGGAAAGAAAAAGCTTTCCTTCTTGACGGTCATTTCGACCATCATCTGCGTCGTCTTCGTTTGCGAGGCCGCCGCACCTGCTGCCGCCATTGGCAACCAGCAGTTCTTCTGGTGGATCTTCCTGATCCTGACCTTCCTGCTTCCCTATGGCATGGTTGTCGCCGAGCTCGGCACCACCTATGACGGCGAGGGCGGCATTTACGACTGGGTGCGCGATGGCCTGGGCGACAAGTGGGGCGCCCGCATTTCGTACTACTACTGGGTTAACTACCCGCTGTGGATCGCCTCGCTGGCCACCATGTTCCCCGATATTCTGGGCATGGTCTTTGGCGTCGAGTTCAATCTGATCGCCAAGATGGGTATCGATCTTGCTTTTGTGTGGATCGTCTACCTCATGGGCCGCTCCAAGGCGGCTGACTCCGAGTGGGTCCTTAACGGTGGCGCCATCATCAAGGTCGCCGTTGCCGTTATCGTCGGCGCTCTGGGCATTTGGTATGCCATGGAGAACGGTTTTGCGAACGACATGTCCGCTGCCACCTTCCTGCCCGAGCTCACCAACACCAACGCTCTCGGCTATCTGTCGATCATCATCTTTAACTTCATGGGCTTTGAGGTTATCTGCACCATGACCGACGATATGGCCGATCCCGCTCGCGATATCCCCAAGGCTATCATCGTTGGCGGCCTGTCCATCGCCGTGATCTACCTGTTCGCTGGCTTTGGCATCGGCGCTGCTGTGCCGGCCGACTCCATCGATCCCGACTACGGCATGATCGTCGCAGTCCAGACCATGGTGGGCGACTCCATGATCTTCAAGGTCATCTGCATCGCCTTCCTGATCACCCTGTTCGCCAACATGGCCGCCTGGTCCTTCGGCGTCAACTCCGTCGCCCGCTACGCTGCCGAGCACGGCAACATGCCCAAGGTCTTCGCCTCGATGATCTCGGATGACGACATGCCCAACGGCGCCAACCTGGTCAACGCCATCGTTGCCTCCCTGGTGCTGTGCCTGCAGCTGGTTCCCATCGACGCCATCTCCAATGGTGTTTTCTGGATGCTCTTCGGCACCTCCGTCGTCTTCCTGCTGCTCACCTATATCCCGATGTTCCCGGCGTTCCTCAACCTTCGTAAGAACGACCCTAACCGCGAGCGCATCTTCACGTTCCCGTTTAAGGGCGCCATGATGAAGGTCATGCTGGCCATCCCCTGCATCGAGCTGGTCCTGGCCATCGTCGCAACCCTGGTTCCGTTCTCCGCCGCTGAAATTGGCGACAAGCTCCCGATGATCGTCATCTTCATCGTGCTCGTGCTCATCGGCGAGGTCGTCCGCGTCGTCAGCGCCAAGGGCCGCAAGGAAGAGTACAAGGGTCTGACCCCTGAGCTCGCAGCCCAGCGTCTCGCTGAGGAGGCCGCCGAGGCCGAGGAGAACTAGAGCACCCGGTTCTGGGGCTCCAACCCTCCTCGCGTACCAACGCGCGCTTCGTCGGGCTTGTCGCTCCCGACTCCAGGCACTCTAGCCTCTTCGGAGGCGTGCCCAAGCGACAGGTTTGCTAACCATTCCCCCGGGGTGGGTGTGAGCGATAGCTCCGGTAACCACCGCCCACCCCAATCTCTCTTCCGTATCCTTCGTGCGTTTTGTCTCCGCGCACTTGGTTACGTCGTCGCTTGCCGGTGCGATTCCGTGAAAACCGGCACCGGGCGCCCCGACCTTTGCCGGGGAACGGGCGCCTACCATCTCTTGGTTTTAGGCTGCGGGTAACCCGCCCGCAGCAAGCGATCGTTCGATTTGGAGGAAATCTTATGCGTACGATCACCGAGTCCGAGTCCACCCCCAAGGCCGACGGCTTCTTCATGCCCGCCGAGTTCGCCCCGCAGGATCGCGTGTGGATGGGCTGGCCCCACCGCACCGACACCTGGGCCCACGGCGCCAAGCCGGCCCAGAAGCAGTATGCCGCCATCGCCCGCGCCATCTCCGAGTTCACCCCGGTCTATATGTGCGCCAACCAGGTCGCCTACGCCAACTGCAAGGCCGTCTTCGAGAACGACGAGAACGTCACCGTCATCGAGATGACCACCGACGACGCTTGGTTCCGCGACACCGCCGCCACCTACGTCATCAACGGCAAGGGCGAGAAGCGCGCCAACCACTGGCACTTCAACGCCTACGGCGGTCTCGTCGACGGCCTCTATTTCCCGTGGGACAAGGACGAGCAGATCGCCCTCAAGATGGCTGAGCTCTCCGGCTGCCGCCGCTATCGTCCCGACGACATGATCCTCGAGGGCGGCTCCATCACCGTCGACGGCGAGGGCACCCTTGTCGTGACCGACCAGTGCCTGCTTTCCCCGGGCCGCACCTGCTCTGCGGTGCTCGAGGAGGAAGAGGATCCCGAGTCCATCTGGCCCAAGTACCACAAGAAGTTTGAGCCCTGGAGCGAGGAGCTTCGCGCCTACATGGACGAGCACCTCAAGGATTATCTGGGTGTCGAGAAGGTCATCTGGGTCAAGGAGGGCATCGACCCCGAGGAGACCAACGGCCACATCGACGACGTCGCCACGTTCATCGCCCCGGGCGTCATGGCCTGCATCTGGACCGACGATCCCGAGTATCCGTTCTACGAGCAGTGCCACGCCGCCTACGAGACCCTCTCCAACGCCGTTGACGCCAAGGGCCGCAAGATGAAGGTCTACAAGCTCTGCATGCCCGTGAACCCGCTGTTCATGGACCAGGCCTCCTGCGACACCATCGACGCCGACGAGAACGCCGAGCCGCGCGTCCCCGACGAGCCGCTGATCGCCTCTTACATGAACTACCTGGTCACCAACCACGGCGTTATCGTCCCGCAGTACGGCGACGAGAACGACCAGCTGGCCGTTGACACGCTCCAGAAGATCTACGACGAGGTCTGGGGCGAGGGCGTCTACAAGTGCGTCGGCGTTCAGTCCGAGCAGGTCGTCTTCGGCGGCGGCAACATCCACTGCATCACGCAGCAGGAGCCGTCCGCTTAATCGTCGGGCTTTCCGAGGCACCCCATCTCGCCGCTCAAACCGTCGCTCGCGTACCAAAGTACGCTTCGCTCCTCTTTCGTGGCGACCTGGGGCACCTCGAAAACCCAGCCGGTCAAGCGGACAGGTGGCGTGTCGTCCCATCTCGGGGCATTGATGGGCTGCTACTTGATGTCTTGGTCGGCTGGGTTTTTCTTTGGGCACTCCGTTGCCTCCGCTTCGGAGTGCCCGCCTCTTTGATTGAGTACGCGTCTGATCTGGGATTTATTGCGGGTTAGGCCAATTGTTCGCTTGAATTTCCCAGGTCAGACGCGTATTCAATTGCTGATAGTTTCCGGTTGCGAGCGCGACCGTTTTGATCGGAGTATCTATGTACCAGCGTATCGTTATCTACACGCGCCTGTTCCGCGAGCGTTGGTCCAACAATTGCATCCTCTCTTCTCTTTGGGATGGTACCTGCACCGGTGACGCGGCCTGCAACCCTACCTTGGGCTGCGCCTTCGGTACAGATGCCATCCTTTTTGCTGTAGGGGGAGCGTGTCGTGGCAGGTAAAAAGTTCTCCCTGTTCGAGGTCATCCTCTCGGTTATCTGCGTTGTCTTTACCATCGAGGCGGCCGCTCCGGCATCTGCCATGGGTAACGTGCAGTTCTTCTGGTGGATCTTCCTTATCATTACGTTTTTGCTTCCCTATGGTCTGGTGGTGGCCGAGCTGGGCACGGCGTTCGATTCCGAGGGCGGCCTGTACGATTGGGTTCGCCTGGGCCTGGGCGACCGTTGGGGCGCCCGCTGCTCCTGGTGCTATTGGGTCAACTTTCCACTGTGGGTGGCAAGTATCGCCTGCATGTTTCCCAGTGTCATCAATGCGGTATGGGGCATCGAATTTTCGCTTGGGGTCCGAATTGCCATCGAGCTTGCCTTTGTGTGGGGCGTCACGGTCATGGCAATGCAGCCGGTGGCCGAGGCCGATTGGGTCATGGATGGCGGCGCCGTCATCAAGGTGCTCATTACCGCCGTGGTGGGAATCGTCGGCATCTGGTTTGCCTGCAACAACGGCTTTGCCAACGATATGTCGTTTAAGACTTTTGTCCCCGATCTGGGAGACACTAACTCACTGACGTATCTTTCAATCATCCTCTTCAATTTTATGGGCTTTGAGGTGGTCGCGACCTTTGCCAGCACGATGAAAAACCCGTCGCGCGATATCCCCAAGGCGGTTATCGCCGGCGGCGTTGCCATCGCGGCGATCTACATTATCTGCGGCATCGGTATTGGAGCCGCGGTTCCCACCGAGCAGCTTTCACTCGATTCGGGCATTGTGGACGCGGTTGCCGCCATGGTGGGGCGCGCTCACCCGCTGACGATGGTCGTGGGCATGGCCTTTTTGGTGACGCTGTTTGCCAACATGATCTGTTGGAGCTTTGGCGTCAACAACGTGGCGAGCTATGCCGCGCGCCATGGCAACATGCCGCGTCCCTTTGCGCTGGTGTCCAAGAAGACCGGCATGCCAGACGGCTCGGCACTCATCAACGGTTGTTTCGCCAGCTTGGTGCTGCTACTTCAGATTCCGCTGGGCGAGGGTTCCGACGTCTTTTGGGTTTTCTTCTCGATGAACGTCGTCTTTTTGCTCATGAGCTATATCCCGATGTTCCCGGCGTTTTGGCGCCTGCGCAAATACGACGGTCGCCCGCGTGTGTTCCGTGCGCCCTTCGAGGGCAAGGTGCTTGCGGTAGCGCTTGCGGTGCCGGTGGTAGAGCTCGTGCTTTCGATTGTTGCCACGATTGTGCCGCTCAACAGTTCGCCCGCCGAGATGGCAAAGTTGCCGATCCTCATGGGTGTGGTGATCGGCGTGTTGTTGGGCGAGGCTTCGCGCCTCATATCGCGCCGCGGCCGCAGCATCGACAATCCCGGCGTTGGCGCAAGGGGGACAGGTCGCTTTGCACCAAAACAGTAGCGCCGCGAATTGTGCGGCGCTAGATGCATCTTGGATTACTGCTCACGCTGCTCGGGATCAGATGCGAGCTTGGGTGCAAAGTAGGGGACGTGGCCCAGGTAGGGGCAGCTGTCCGAACGCGCCTCAACGGCGCAGGGGACATCGTCGTAGGTCATGGAAGAACCGAGTCGGGTGATGGCCTTGGCGGCGGGCGCGACGAGCATCTTGAGCGGAGCGATCGGTGCCATGGCATCTCCTTTCATCGGTGAGACACAACTTGTTTATCTAAACGATACGTTACATTTAATCGGTGAGTCTAATCTTGCGGCAAAGAATCTGTCAACATCCTCACAGCATCTAAACAGGGGAGGCGGGCATGAGCTTCGTGTTCTATATCTACACCACGATTATCATGGGTGTGGCTCTGGTGACCAGTGCCGTGGCATTGGTGGTTTGGCTCATGACGCGCCGTCGCGACAGCCTGGTGGCCGCGGCGGGCTTTTTGCTCTACATGCTCGATATGTCGGTCATCTTTTTTGACGAGTACAATCGGCTCAAATACGACTACGCTGTTACCTTTAGCGAGCCGTTGCAGCACCCCTTGCTGCGCTGCGTGCTCGGTATTGCCATCTATGCCTGCGTGGTACTGTGGATGTTTGCGCGCTTGCGCAAAAGGCCGACGTCGCGCATGCTCGGACTTGCTATCGTGCCGTTTTCAATCTTGCAATTGGTGCTGGTGCCTCGCAGCGGCGCTGCCGGAGAGATGCAGCAGTATCTCTTTTGGCTCACGCGTGACCTGGGCAATGTAGGATGTCTTGCCTATGCCGCCTGGCATTACCGGCACAGGGCCACGCGTGTTGAGAAACTCGACCTCGACCGCTCAAAGCTCTTTTGGAAGGTGGCACTCGTTCTTGCGTTTTGCGTAATCGCCGAGGACACCTACATGATTTTGCTCTGTCGCCCCGACTCTCAAAACCCCGTCATCAGCCTCTTTTTGTGGTATCTGTCCGAGCGCAATATCTCCGAAAACGTGCTGCTCGTGGTATGTGCGGTCCAACTCTTTTGCCAGTTTAGCCATATCCTGCGCGTGTATGCCCGTCATCCGCGTGCCGATGAGGACGTGGCGGCCCAGAGCGCAAGCTCTGAGGACGACCTCGCATCGCGTGTGGTGATCTATGCCGATGCCCATAAGCTGTCGCGGCGCGAGCAGGAGGTGCTCACGCTGGTGCTGAAGGGCAACGACGCCCAAAACATCGCCAGCGAGTTGGTCATCAGCCCTGGCACTGTCAAGGCGCACTTGCATCGCATCTACGTTAAAAGCGGTGTCTCCAACCGAGATGACCTCATAGATGCCTTTTGGCGTTCCTAGTCCTATTCTTCCTTGCATGCGGGTCTTGCCGTGTGGGCGGGCACGCCGTTGGGCGTAATGACGCGGTAATAATCTCAGACAATAAACCTGCAGGTAAAGCGTGTAAACCTGCTTAAACTGACCGTTTGCGGTCCCTGGTCTTGGCACGGATTTGCCCCTGTGTATCAATGGGTGTAGCGCGAAGCCGCGGACGTGGGACAGACGTCCGAGCACGGCTTGTAGGCACGCGCCGATGCGGGAGCGCTACGCTCCCAACCGAGTGCCCACGCGGGCGGTGCGTCCGCGTTGCAACCAAAGATGCCTGAGGAGGCTCACATGGACAAGGCTGATGTAGTTATCAAGAGCAACGCCGTCTTTACCGGCGATGGGCTCGAGCCGTTTAAGGGCGGCGTTGCCGTGCGCGGTGATAAGATTGTTGCCTGCGGTGACGATGCTCACCTGGCACCGTTTATCGGTCCCGATACCGAGGTGCGCGACTTTGGCGACCAGCTCGTCATGCCCGGCCTGATCGACTCGCACACGCATTTTGCCCAGGGCGCGTTCATGACCGACCCCGATTTTGCCGTCAACCTCATCGACTGCACCAGTTTTGAGATGGCGATGGAACGTGTCGTGGCGTTTGCGGCCGACCATCCCGATAACGAGTGGATTCTGGGCTGCCAGATTATCCAGTTCCAGTGGGATGTCCCCGAGATGCCCACAGCCGCGATGATCGATGAGTACATCTCTGACCGCCCGGTCTTTCTGCAGCAGGTTGACCTGCATACCTTTAGTGCCAATACCTGCGCCATCAACAAGGTGGGAGTAACTTCGCAGACGCCCGATCCCGCAGGCGGCAAGATCCTTAAGGATGCCGAGGGCAATCTGACGGGCGTGTTTTCCAACAACGCCGGCGCCTTCTTTATGGACGAGGTCTACGATCCAGCGCCCGAGGTTGTTGACGCGTCGTTTGCAAAAACCGCCCGCCGCGCCAATGCCCTGGGAATCACTACGGTCGGCATGGTCAATCCTACGTTTGTGAGCATGGAAAACCCGTATGCGGTGTTGGCAGGTCTTAATGCCAAGGGCGACTTGCCACTGCGCGTGTTCCTGTACACCGATCTGTTCGAAAACGAGTCCTTGACGCTCGAGCAGATCAAGGAGAAATATGCCTTCCCGGGTACGCAGGTGGAGTGGCACGGCTTTAAGCAGTTTCTTGATGGCGTGTGCTCCGACCACACCGCTTGGATGCTTGAACCCTATAGCAATGCGCCCGATACCTGCGGTGAGCCCGCGGAGGAGCCAGAGCGCATCCGCGCTGCCATCCTCAGAGCGCAGGAATGGGGCGTTGACACGCGCATCCATACGATTGGTGATCGCTCGGTGCGTTTTGTGCTCGATTGTTTTGAGGTGGGCGAGCGCTTGCATGGCAAGCGGGATTGTCGCCACTCCATGGAGCACAACGAGACGGTTCAGCCCGAGGATCTGCCGCGCTATGCCGAGCTGGGTATATGCCCTGGCATGCAGCCGTGGCACATGCTGCTCGATATGGCTGACCTTGCCAAGGACGATGCCGTGGGCCCCGAGCGTGCTGCGCTTTCGTGGCCCCTGCATAGCCTGCTTGCCAGCGGTGCCGTGGTGCACCTGGGCAGTGACTTCCCCGTTGTGGGCTTGGAGCCCATGGAGGAGGTGTACGGCGCGGTCTTCCGCATGCTCGAGGACGGCTCCAACCCTGAGGGCTGGTTCCCCCAGGAGCGCATTACCATGGCCGAGGCTCTGCGCGCTTACACTTATGGCAGCGCCTACGCCATGCATGCCGAGGACCGCATCGGCACGCTCGCGTGCGGCAAACAGGCAGATATCTGCGTGCTCGATCGCAACCTCTTTGATTGCGAGCCGGCCGAGGTGCTCGAGGCTACCGCAGCCCTCACGATGATCGCCGGCAAGGTGGTCTTTGAGGCATAGCGCCATCGTTTGATTGGGCGGCTTGGTGCCAGTTGTCAGCCGCCTGACATCCATTCAGCACTACTCTCTCAAGGAAAGGGGAGAACAATGGCAGAAGAAGTAACCGCTGTCGTGGAGGAGGAGCGCGAGCTCGCCTCCCAACCGATTCCCGGTCTGGTGCGTAAGTACACCATTGTCACCGGCCAGGGCATGCTCGCCCAGATCATCATGGTGGTCCTCGAGGGCCTCGTGATGGGTTGGGGCCTGGGTGCCCACGGCCTGGCCTGTGTCTCGATCATTATGTCGGTCGAGTACATCAACCTGGCCTTTGGCAACCTGTTTGGCACCGGCGTGCCCGCCGTGGTGGGCAACCTTTTGGGTGCCGGCGACATCAAGGGCGCAAGCAAGGCTTTTAGCCAGGGCTTTTGGCTCACCACGATCGTGAGTGTGCTGCTTGCTGTGGTGATGGCAGTGTTTACCGAGCCCATCTGCGCATTCTTTGGCGCCACGCCCGACATCATGGCCGATACCGTTGCCGGCGTGCGCACCTTCGCCGTGCTGCTGCCGCTCACGGTCATTGGCCAGATGATCACCGCTGTGATGCGTGTGGACGAGAAGGTTCAGATCCAGGCCAACCTTATGACCGTTTCGGCCATCGTCGCCATCTGTTGGCTCGCGCTTTCCACGTTTGTGCTCAAGTTTGGCGTTATGGGCGCCGGCGTGTACTACGGGCTTTCCATCGGTATCTGGGCTATCGGTATCTTCTGGTTCATCGGGGGCAAAAAGTCCCAGCTCCAGATTAGCCTGGCCGACCTTAAGCTCGACCTCGCCATCTGCGGCCAGATCTTCAAGATCGGTTTCCCGTTCTTCCTGGTCCAGGGCGCGACCTTTATCTTTAATACCGTTGCCAACTCGCTTTTGGGTTCGCTCGGCGGCGACATGGGCTCGCTCTACATCGCAGCCTTTGGCGTGATCAACGGCTACATCCTCTACATTACCATGATGGTTGCCCAGTGCTTCTCCTATGGTCTGCAGCCTATCGCTGCCTTCAATGCCGGCGCAAAGGCCTGGTCGCGCCTTAAGGAGACGCTCTCCTGCACACTTAAGTACCAGATCGTGACGCTGGCGCTGGTCACCGTTGCACTCTGGCTTGCCGCCACGCCGGTGTGCGCCTTCTTTGCCGGCAGCGATCCTGCGCTCGTTGAGGTTGCCGCCAACGCCACGCGTACCGTCATCCTGGCTGTTGCCCTGGGCTATCTTGCCATGACCATGTCGATGTATTTCCAGGCGGTCGAGAAGGTGGGTGTCGCCACGTTTACGGGCCTGCTTCGCTATGTGATCTGCTCGGTGCCGCTTATGTACCTCCTCGGCAACATGATGGGTGTCGAGGGCGTGTGGATCGCCCTGGTGGTGGCCGATGCCATTACCGGCATCATCTCCATTGCGCTCGCCGCGCACGAGTCCAAGCGCCTGAGCGGGCTTCCCGCGTAGCCAACGCGCGCTTGCGACACATGACAGCGACTGTTTAATGCAAGCCGCCGCAGATGCTCCCAAGTCGTCTGCGGCGGTTCTTTGCAGCGAGGTTCAAATAGGCAATCTGCCAGCGCTACTTTCAAATTAGAGGCCGGCTTATGATTGTTCTCGAACCAATGCCATGAGGCCCAGGCGGTTTTTGACGCCGAGCTTGTGATAGAGGGCGTTGACATGCTTTTTTACGGTCGACTCCGAGATATAGAGCTCCTCGGCCATTTCGCGGTTGGTCTTGCCGGCAAGCATCATCTTGAGCACCTCTGCCTCGCGGGGGAGGACTTCGAGCTCGCTGATGAGCGCCTCTAAGGGGTTCTCGCAAGCTTGCTGTGCGGTGCTCTGCGCAAGGATCCCGTACAGGCGCAGGCTCAGGTGCCGCGCGAGCTGGCGTAGGGCTTCGAGCTCTTCGTCCGAAAAATCCCCCGCTTCTCGTGCGCGAAACAGCGTGAGCGACCCCAGGGATGTGCCCCCGTGCGCGAGCGTGGCAGTGCAGCCATAGTAGATGCCGAGCGGCTTCATCCACTCCTGATAGATGGGCGTTGCGTTGCGGCGCTCGACATCCACGAGGTCCAGGTCGCGATAAACATGCACGTTGTGAACGTCAAAGCTCCAAAGGGTGTAGTCAAAGGCGGCATAGCGTTCGTAGTAGCTCTCGAGCTGGTCTTCTGCCATGCCACGGGCAATGGGGCTTACGAATTCTGTCTGTCCGTGTGTGCCGGCGCGTGCGATATCAAACATCGAGGCCCGGTGCGATATCACCTGATTAACTCTATCAAGAAGCCCGGCTTGAAGCGTGGCGAAGTCGCCGCAGCCATGAATCCATAAGGCGCATTCGTTGAGGGCGGACCAGCGGCTCCCGTGGATCTCATCGGGGTTAAAGCGGGTATGCGTGGTATTGGTCATGGATGTCCTTTCATGCGGCTTTGTCAGTATGACACGTCTCGCGCGCCACTAGAACTTTAGGTCAGTGAACGGTGTCCTTTTGGGTGGCGAAAGGGTCCCCTAGGCCCATTGAGAGTGGGCTTCCGGAGCCGCACAATGGGGCCGTCATCACAAAGGGTCGTCCATATCGTTAGGAGCCAACATGAAGACCATCTACGAGAGTGAGTCCACACCTAAGAAGGACGGGTTCTATATGCCCGGCGAGTATGAGGAGCAGGAGCGTACCTGGATTCTGTGGCCGCACCGCTCCGACGTGTGGCGCTGCGGTGCCAAGCCGGCGCAGAAGGTCTTTACCGAGATTATTAAGACCGTTGCGCGCTTCCAACCCATCACCGTTGGTGTCAATGCCGAGGATTTCCCTGCGGTGTGCGAGATTTTCGATGGCGTTGAGAACGTGCGCGTTATCCACATGGAGTACAACGACTCCTGGATCCGCGACCCCGGCCCGGCGTTCCTTGTTAATGACAATGGTGAGGTTGCTCTTTCGCACTTCCACTTTAATGCTTACGGCGGTTTCATTGACGGCCTGTATTTCCCGTGGGACAAGGACGCTTCCATTGGCCTGCAGGTGGCACAGCTTGAGCAGGTTAACCGCTATCGTCCCGAGGATTACATCCTCGAGGGCGGCTCGTTTAACTGCGACGGTCAGGGCACCGTGGTGACCACCGAGATGTGCCTGCTCAATGAGGACCGCAACCCCCAGTACACCAAGGAGCAGATCGAGGAGAAGCTTGCCGAGTACCTGGGCATCGAGAAGGTCATTTGGATCAAGGATGGCATCGACCCGTTTGAGACCAACGGGCACGTGGACGACGTCGCATGCTTTAGTGCGCCCGGCGAGGTCTGCTGC
Organism: uncultured Collinsella sp.; assembly: GCA_905200715.1. Taxonomy (GTDB): domain Bacteria; phylum Actinomycetota; class Coriobacteriia; order Coriobacteriales; family Coriobacteriaceae; genus Collinsella. The sequence goes on from CAJKLK010000002.1 coordinate 95,409, forward strand.
ATGTGGACCGATGATCCAAACCATAAGTTCTACAAGGAGTGCCAGGAGGCCTTCAAGACGCTCTCCGAGGCGACCGATGCCAAGGGCCGCAAGCTTAAGGTGCACAAGGTCATTATGCCTGCGACCTCGGTGTATATGACCGAGGAGGAGGCATCGACCATCGATCCGGTCGAGGGCGTGCTGCCGCGTACTCCCGAGGACGCTTTCGAGCCGAGCTACCTCAACTTCCTGCCCATCAACGGCGCAGTGCTTGTACCGCAGTTCGGCGATCCCAATGACGCCCAGGCGCTCAAGGATATCCAGGCTGCTTATCCGGATCGTGAAGTCATCGGTATCATGACTCGCGAGGTTATCTACGGCGGCGGCAACATCCACTGCATCACCCAACAGCAGCCCAAGGCGCGCTGCAAGTAGAGGCGGTTGCAGGCACACGGGGTAGTGTCGATATGACCTGGGGCCCGCTGGCGCACACGCTGGCGGGCCCTTTTGCGTGCGGCGGGCAGCGTTGCACACGGGCACTCGGGTCTAAGCGAGGGTGCCAGGGGCCTTGTTTATCGTCGATAGTTGGTCTAGAATCGTCGATAGTCGATGATAGGGGGTAGCATGCAGCTTGTTGAAAGTGAGACCGTGGAGTTCAAGTGCACATTTACCCCTAAGCTACTCAAAGCTGTGGTGGCGTTTGCCAATTCAAATGGTGGTACCTTGTATATCGGAATCGACGATTTTGGCAGCATCATCGGCGTGGACGATATCGATGCCACCATGCTTCAATGCTCTAATGCAATAACCGATGGCGTGTATCCCGACGTTTCTGAAATCACGACGGTCTCCGCATTGGACATCGATGGCGCGGCGTTGGTGAAAATCGAGGTTGAAGCGGGTCCTCACAAGCCGTACTGCCTGTGCTCGAAGGGATTTGTTCCCGCCGGGGTATATCGGCGCCTGGGTCCTGCCAACGTGCCCATCGAGATGGCCCAGATCCGCTTGATGATCAAGCGCACCGACGGCGATTATTTTGAGACCGCGCGCTCTCATGAACAGAGCTTGACGTTTTTTGAAGCCGAGCGGGTCTTTAGGCGCGCGGAGATTATGTTTGACCAAACCTCTCAAAAGAATCTCGGCCTTATCGATGAGCTGGGCTTTTACACCAATTTGGCACTGCTAGTCTCTGACCAAAACCCCTTTGCAGTCCGCGCTGGCCTCTTCAACGACGATGCGTATACCGAGTTTATCGACCGTCAGGATGGCGAGGGCTCGATCTTCAGGCAGATAGAGGATATCGAACGGTTCCTCAATATATCGAACGCAACGCGTATGTACTTTGTGCCGGGAAGGCTCGATCGCATAGATAAGGACGACTATCCCCGCGAGGCTGTTCGAGAGGGAATTCTGAACCTGTTTATCCATCGCGACTACGAATCTTCGGTGGCGTCTCTTATCAAGATGAGCCGTACGGCGCTTGAATTTACCAATGCGGGAGGGCCGCAGCACATCAGCGTCGAGGAGGCGCTTGCGGGCGGCTCGGACGCTCGGAATCCAAAGCTGCAACTGCTCTTTTTGCGTCTGGGGATGGTTGAGGCGTTTGGAACGGGCCTCAAGGGGATCCGTGCGCTCTATGAGGCGGAAGGGTTGGAACCCGAAGTCTGCGCCTACCCTGCAATGTTTAGGTTGTCGCTGCCCAACGTCAACGCCGTGCGCAATTCCTATCTGACGCCTCGTGGCAATAGCGGTCCCAACTTGCGTGGGGATTACAGCGATTATGAGCAGCTCGAGCGGGAAGGGGCACTGCCGCCCGATGTTTCGCAGGCGTTTGCATCCGTGCGAGCGCAGCGAGAGGGGCGCGTGTCGATGAATGGCGACTGCGGCCACGAGGTGCGTGCCAAGCTCGTGGAGGAGCTTGGCTTTGATGTTGCGTGCAAGGCGTCCGCGATGCTACAGGATGTCTCGGACGAGCGACGTGGTGGATACGCTCGCGCCTTGATTCGCTTTGCCCTTGAGCGGCCCCGCGGTTTTACGCGCCAGGATGCTTCGGACGCTCTGGGAACTGGGCGCGACGTGACGCTGCGGGTTATCAACGGTTTGCTTGAGGAAGGCGCACTCGTTAAAGAGGGGCGCGCTCGGGCGACGAGATATCGCGCTGTCGGGCAGGTTTAGGGACGGGCGGTCCGGCCTGGGCAGAGGCCAAGGGCCGGGTGCCCGGCGCATCTTGATTGAAGGGGTACTTAGAGCGTGCCTCCGTACATATAGACGATAAATCCGTCACCGGTGTCTTGGCTGTGGTCCTCTAGGATGCGCTTCATGTTGAGGTGCTCGTAAAACTGCCAGTCGGAGTTGCAGTCGCTCATCAGGAAGAATTTGGTGCAGCCTGCCTTGGCGAGCTCGGCGCGCGCAAGGTCGATGAGCTCGCGGCCGAGTCCCTTGCCCTGCCATTCAGGCACAATGATAATCAAGTTGAGTTGACCCTGGGCATATTCGTTGCCTGTGGCGGCAAAGCGATCCGCTGTGGCCTTTTCGCGGCTGTCTCCAAAGAGCGAGCCCTCGAGCTTGGCATCGGCGGTCTTTGCCATCTCGGTTGCCTGGGCGAACATCTCGTTATAGCAGGGCTCCCACGTGGGATTGGTGCGCGGCTTGCCGTCCTCGAAGATGCCGATGCAGCAGGCGGCGATAATGCGGCTCTCGGTCTCGGCGACGAGTGCGATGGGGGAGCGCTGCAGCTGCATGGCGATGTTAAAGCGCGCGCAGAAATCGGCAGCTTCGACGTCGCCGCGGTTGCGCAGCGTGTTGCACCACAGCTGGTTGTAGATGGCGGCGATGCCGGCCAGGTCATCGAGCGTGGCGGCGCGCAGGGTTACGTTGTCAAGGCTCATGGAGGCTCCTTCCAAGTTGGGTCAGGCCACCTCTGAGTGTGACATGGCCGCAGAGCGCCCGCATCAATCATTCGGCAGACGAGCCACGATACCTCGGGGACGGAGAGGTGGCAATTGGGTAGTCATTGGGGATGTTCTTAAACGACCAGTCAAACAAGAGCGTCCCCAACGACTACCCCAAGGAATGTCCCAGACTGCCGGCAGAAAAGGAACGTCCCTAACTGCCGCATCCGGAGCAAGACAACGCCGCAGGTAGAGGACGGACAGCGAGCGGCCGCATTTGAGACAAGGTGACGTGAAACGAAAGGGCGCTGACCTTCTGGTCGCGCCCTTGAAGTTGAACGTCAGATTGTCCAAATGCGGCCCGTGTAACTAAACCCGCTCCGCGATCTCGTGGATGAGGTAGTCGGTCTTTTCCCAGCCCAGGCACGGGTCGGTGATCGACTTGCCAAAGACGCCGCCATCGACTGGCTGATTGCCATCCTCCAGGTAGGACTCGATCATAAAGCCCTTGACCAGCTTGGAGATGGACTCGTTGCGGCGGCAGCTGTCGAGCACCTCCTTGCAAATGCGGTACTGCTCCAGCGGGCGCTTGCCCGAGTTGTCGTGGTTGCAGTCGATGACCGCCGCCGGGTTGGCGTAGCCGGCATGCTCGGTATAGCGCTCGGCCAGGCGCTCCAGGTGCTCGTAGTGGTAGTTGGGGTAGGTGCGACCGTCGAGACCGATGTAGCCACGCATGACGGCGTGTGCGAGCGGGTTGCCGTCGCACTCAACCTCCCAGTTGCGGAAGATGAAGCTTTGATGTGCCTGGGCGGCGTAGATGGAGTTAAGCATGACGGTGGTGGAACCGGCGGTGGGGTTTTTCATGCCGACGGGTACCGAAATGCCGCTCGACACCAGGCGATGCTCCTGGTTTTCGACCGAGCGCGCGCCCACGGCAACGTAGCTCAGCAGGTCGACGAGGTACTGGTAGTTGGACGGGTAGAGCATCTCGTCGGCGGTAAAGAAACCGGTCTCCTCGATGACGCGCAGGTGCATGTGGCGGATGGCCTTGACGCCTTCGAGCAGGTCATCGGGCGCCTCGGGGTCGGGGTTGTGCAGCAGGCCTTTGTAGCCAGTGCCCTTGGTGCGCGGCTTGTTGGTGTAGACGCGCGGAATGATGATGAGTTTGTCCTTGACCTCTTCGGCGACCTTGGCCAGTCGGTTCATGTACTCAAGCACTGAGTCCTCGCGGTCGGCAGAGCACGGGCCGATGATGATCACCTTGCGTGCGTCCTCGCCGGTAAAGACCTTGGCGACCTCGGCGTTGAATGCCTGCTTTTTGGCGGTAAGCTCGGCGGAAAGCGGCATTTCCTCGCGGATCTCCATGGGGATCGGCAACCTGCGCTTGAATTCCATGGCCATATGGGGCCTCCTTTATCAATTAACGGCAACAATTGGCGAATTCTCGAATGCTCGGCATTATCCGCTGTCACACGCTAAAGTGCAAGCGAAACCTGCCGAAAAGGGACAGGTTTATTTTGGTCGGTTTTATCTGGGGAAATGTCGGTGCTCGCCGGAAGGGGAGGGCCAGCGTACGGCACGCTGGAGCAAGTTGGATCTTCTGCGGCATACCCTGTGGACAAAAAATGGCAAATATGAGTACTGTTGCTAGCGCAGTATCATATCGATCTTACAAGATAATAGACACAACAGTAAATATGTTCACTAACGTTGGCACACAGAAGCATGCTACCGGGCATTTTGATCAATTTGAAGGCATATCTAGGCCGCAAAGAGGTCGTTTGCGGCAGTTTTGGCTGTTACTAAAAAGGTGACAGTACTCATATTTGCCATTTTTTGTCCACGGGGCTTTGAGGGAGGCCGTTAATCAGGTCCCGGGGGAGGCGGTTCGAGGGCCGCAGAACAAAAAACGGGGGCACAGTTCATTCTGCGCCCCCGTTTTTGGGTATTGCGGTTGTTTGCCGCCGGTTTTACGCCGCCTCGTCGAACTGCGAGTTGTACAGGTCGGCGTAGAAGCCGCCTTGGGCGAGCAGCTCGTCGTGCGTGCCCTTCTCGACGATGTCGCCGTCGCGAATCACCAAGATTACGTCGGCGTTGCGGATTGTGGACAGGCGGTGCGCGATGACAAAGCTCGTGCGGCCCTGCATCAGCGCATCCATGGCGCGCTGAATAAGCTCCTCGGTGCGGGTATCGACGTTGGAGGTCGCCTCGTCCAAAATCAGCGCCGGACGGTCGGCCAAAATGGCGCGGGCGATGGTCACGAGTTGGCGCTGGCCCTGTGAGAGGTTGGTGCCCTCCTCATTGATCATAAAGTCGTAGCCGCCGGCGAGCGTATGGATAAAGTGGTCGCAGCGTGCGGCGCGCGCGGCGGCCTCGACCTCGGCGTCAGTCGCATCGGGACGTCCGTAGCGGATGTTCTCGCGGATGGTGCCGTTAAACAGCCAGGTATCCTGCAGCACCATGGCAAACTCGCCGCGCAGTGCCGCGCGGTCCCAGTCGCGCACGTCGACGCCCTCGACGCGCAGCGAACCGCCGTCCACGTCGTAGAAACGCTGCAGCAGCTTAATGAGCGTGGTCTTGCCGGCGCCGGTGGGGCCGACGATGGCGATAGTCTGACCGGGCTGCGCCTCGCAGCTAAAGTCGTGGATGATGGTCTTGTCGGGCGTGTAGCCAAACTTGACGTGGTCGAACTCCACGTGGCCGGGGCGCTTCTCGGGAATCTGCGCGTCAGCCTTCTGCTCCTCCTCGGGCGCGGCCAGGAACTCAAAGACGCGCTCGGTGGCAGCGGCCATCGACTGCATCGTGTTGCTCACGTTGCCCAGCTGCTGCACCGGCTGCGTAAAGTTGCGCACGTACTGGATAAAGCTCTGGATGTCGCCGGGCGTGGCGTTGCCGGTCAGCGCGAGCTGCGCACCCACCACGACGACGCCCACGTAGCCCATGTTGCCCACCAAGCTCATAAGCGGCATCATCAGGCCCGATAGGAACTGCGAGCGCCAGCCACTAATAAAGAGACGGTCGTTTTGACGGTCGAACTCCTCGATTGAGGCCTCGGCGCGGTCGAACACCTGAATAACGTTCTGGCCGGCAAAGTCCTCCTCGATAATGCCGTTGACGGCGCCCAGGACTTGCTGCTGCTCGCGGAAGTACGGCTGCGAGAAGTGAATCATCACGGTCAGGATAATCGCGGCGGCCGGCAGTGTGAGCACGGTGACGCCGGTGAGCGGCAGACTGATCGAAAGCATCATGACGAGCACGCCAATAATCTGCGTCACCGACGTGATGAGCTGCGTCACGCTCTGGTTGAGCGACTGACCCAGCGTATCGACGTCGTTGGTGATGCGGCTGAGCACGTCGCCCTTGCTGTGCCCGTTAAAGTAGCTCATCGGCACGACGGCGATCTTGGCGGCGATCTCCTTGCGCATGCGGTAGCAAATCTTTTGCGTGACGCCGGTCATAAGCCAGCCTTGGATGAGGCTGCAAACAGAGCTTGCCAGATACAGGCAGAGCAAAAAGCCGAGCGTCTTGGCGATCCAGGCAAAGTCGACATCGCCGGTACCGTTGACCTTGGCGACCAGGCCTTCAAACAGCTTGGTCGTAACCTGGCCGAGCACCTTGGGTCCCACAATGTTAAAGATGACCGAGCACACGGCAAAGGCGACGGCGGCAAACACGGCAATCTTGTGCTGGCCAATATAGCCGAGCAGCTGCCTCATGGTGCCTTTAAAGTCCTTGGCCTTTTCGCCGCGACGCATGCCGCCCATGCGGCCCATGGGTCCACGCTGACGGGTGGGCTTGGGAATTTGGGTCTTGGTCTCGTCTGCCATTAGCGCTCGCCTCCTTCCATAACGGCTGCAATTTCTTCTTGGGTAAGCCCCAGCTCCTCGGCGGAAAGCTGCGACTGTGCGATTTCCAGGTACGCCGGGCAGCTGCGCAGTAGCTCCTTGTGCGTGCCGGTGCCCACTACGTGACCGTCGTCGAGTACGATGATCTGGTCGGCGTGCATGATGGTCGCGATGCGTTGTGCCACGACCACGAGTGCGGCGTCGGTGACGTTTTTGGCCAGCTCTTCGCGCAGACGCGCGTCGGTCTTGTAGTCGAGGGCGCTAAACGAGTCATCGAACACCACGACCTCGGGCTTTTTGGCCAGGGCGCGGGCGATGGCCAGGCGCTGGCGCTGACCGCCCGAGACATTGGAGCCACCCTGGCTGATGGGGGAGTCGTAGCCGCCCTCGCGCTCGGCGATAAAGTCCTCGGCCTGGGCGATGCGTGCCGCCCGGTACATGTCCTCGTCGCTCACCATGTCGCCGGCAAACTTGAGGTTGCTCTCGACGGTGCCCGAGAACAGGCGTCCCTGCTGCGGGATATAGCCAATGCGGCGGCGTAGCTCGGAAAGGGTCATATCGCGCACGTCGATGCCGTCGAGCGAAATGCTGCCGCCCGTGACGTCGTACAGGCGCGGAATCAACTGCACGAGCGTGGACTTGCCCGAGCCCGTGGAGCCAATGATGCCGAGCATCTGACCGGCATGTGTGGTGAAGTTCACGCCGCTGATGACATCGGCGCGGGCGTCGGGATACTGGAAGCTCACGTCGCGGAAGGTGAGCTCACCGCGCGGCGCGCTGACCGCGGGCAGTTTGGGCGAGACAGGGTCGTTGATGCTGGTGGGGCAAGTGATGACCTCTTCCACGCGCTCGGCTGCGACCTCGGCACGGGGCAGGATAACCGAAACCATGGTGAGGATCATAAACGCCATGACGATCTGCATGGTGTAGGAGATAAACGCCATCATGTTGCCGACCTGCATCACGCCGTCGGACACGCCCTGCGCGCCAAACCAGACAATAAGCACGGTGATGCAGTTCATGACGAGCATCATGAGCGGCATCATAAAGCTCATGGCGCGGTTGGTGTAGAGCTGCGTGGTCATTAGGTCGAGCGAAGCCTTGTCAAAGCGCTCGAGCTCATGTTCCTCGCGGTTGAACGAGCGGATGGGCATAAGGCCGTCGAGCAGCTCGCGGGCGGTAAGGTTCACGCGGTCCACAAAGCTCTGCATCTTTTTGAACTTGGGCATGGTGAGGCCCATGAGCACGCCGACAACGGCCGAGACCGCGATGATGGCCACGGCGATGGTCCACTCCAGGCCGGTGTGGTTGGCCAGGACACGCATGACAGCGACGATGCCCATGACGGGGGCCATCAGGCACATGCGGATAAACAGGGTTGCGGCCATCTGGATCTGCTGAATGTCGTTGGTGCAGCGGGTAATGAGCGAGGCCTGGCTAAACTTGCCCACCTCGGCCGGCGAGAAGTGCATAACCTTGTTGAAGGTCTCGTGGCGCAGGTCGCGGGCGATGGAGCAGGCGGTGCGCGAAGCCACGGCACCGGTCAGGATGGTGGCGACGAGCGACACCAGGCACAGGCCAAACATCGTGGTCGCCATGCGGCTTAGGTAGGCGTTCTGTACGTCGGCGGGGTCGATGCCCTGTGCTTTGTACTCTTCTTGTACGTAGGTCACGGCGCGCTGGGTGACGATGGAGCCCGACATGGAGCCCATTTTGTCCGCCATATCGTTGGCGCCCTCGACGAGCTTGCTTTGGTCTACCAGACCGCCCTCGATGCCCAGACGCAGGCTCTTCATGGTGATCTTGCCGCCGTCGGCATCAACCTGCTTTTGCATGTTCTGCGCCGCTGCGGCCTTCTGCTGCATCTCGGCGAGCTGCTCGGGCGTCATCGCCGCCATCTGCTCGGGGGTGGGCATGGCCTGGGCGGCGCCGTCATCGCTTGCCTCGGTGGATGCGCCGGTCATGTCCCCCATGGAGTCGGCGTCGATGCCCTGGTTGAGCGAAAGGACGACGGTCTCGGGCAGGCTCACGATATCGGCAATCTTGCCGCCGTCGGCACGCTCTTCCTCGGTGCCCTTGTACGTTCGAATGCCGTTTTCGTCAGCCTTGCTAAACACGGCCTCCACGGCTTTGGCGTCCTTGGCGCTCATAAAGAGTTCGAGGTCGTCGAGCGATTCGGCGCGAATGGTGTCGGGCACGGGTGAGGCGATGCCGCCTTGCTGCACACCCACGTCGACGATGTCGCTCATATAGGTAGGCAGTGCCAGATCGGCGTTGCAGCTGATTACGATAAGTACGATAGCTGTGAACAGTGCCGGAATATGCTTTTTAAAGAGCTTGAGAATCCTCACTCGGCATCTCTCCTTTCTTGATTGCGGTCGATAATTTCGTTGGCACGCCTTAGAAGGCGCACCATCTCTTGGGTATCTGTTTCGCCGAGCTGCTCGAGGAAAGCCGCGGTGCGGTCCTCGAATTCCCGGCGTTTGATTTCGAGATCCTGGAATCCCTTGTCGGTCACTATGACGTGTACGCGACGACGGTCGGTCTTTGAGTGCTCACGCTCAACCCAACCCTTGGCTTCGAGAGCGCGTAGGATATTGGCAATGCGGGCGTTCGAGACCCAGGCGCGATCAGCGAGTTCGCTCGGCGTGAGCGAACCGCCAGCGAGCATAAGGGCGCGCATGACAGCCATCTCGCCGCTGAGAGCTTTGTCCACAAAGCGCGAAACGCGCTGGTGAATGCCGCCAAACTCGGTAAGGAGCTGACGCCCAAGCTCATGGAAATCGGTATCTTCCACCGAAAACCCCTAACACTAGAAACTATTTTCGGTGAAAGATGATACCCTTGCACGCGCGCCCTATACGGTAGATTTTGGGACATGCCTAGAAAACTACCTTTAGGCGACCTCCGTGCACCGTCGGTGCCAGCAAAGTTAGGGGCAGATCGTTAGGCATGTCCCAAAGCCTACTCAGAGGCACTTTACCCTGCTAAAGCTGGCATAACAGCTAGAGTGAACGTCGTACAAAGGCAAGGAAAAATACCAAACAAATCGGTGAACGGTAGTTGTTCGCGCTCACATTTCCTGCGGATTTGTTAAAAACGCCCTAATGGTATAAAAAAAGAAACATATAACAGCCCTGATGAAGGGGGTAGCTATGTTATCCTTCTCAAACGGGTGAAATCTTGGGTTTTGGGTTGCAGTTCCAAGGTGGACAAACGTTTTTCCCTGTACCAACGTGTGGTGAAGAACGGAAGAAGCCGGTAGTGCAAGCCGATAATTCAAGAATTCAATAAGCAGCGGTGTGAGAGAGCGCCGCATTACACGTAACTAGGAGCGTGGTTACACAATGCAGGAGGCATGGGAAGGCTTCAAGGAAGGCATCTGGACGGGAGAGGTTGACGTCCGAGACTTCATCCAGAAGAACTACACCCCCTACGAGGGCGACGAGTCGTTCCTCGTCGGTCCGACCGAGCGTACCAAGGAGCTGTGGGGCGAGGTTCTCGACCTGCTGCTCAAGGAGCGCGAGCAGGGCGGCGTCCTCGATATGGACACCAAGACCGTCACGGGTATCGTGAGCCACCCCGCTGGCTACATCGATAACGCCCACCGCGAGAAGGAGACCATTGTTGGCCTCCAGACTGACAAGCCGCTCAAGCGTGCGCTGCACGTCAACGGCGGTATCCGCATCGCTTGCCAGGCTGCCAGCCAGCACGGCTACAAGGTCGACGAGAACGTTGTCGAGCGCTACACCTTCGAGCGCAAGACCCACAACGCCGGCGTCTTCGATGTCTACACCCCCGAGATGCGCGCCTGCCGTTCGGCCCACATCATCACCGGTCTGCCCGATGGCTATGGCCGCGGCCGCATCATCGGCGACTACCGTCGTGTCGCCCTGTACGGTGTCGACTACCTGATCAAGGACAAGGAGGCCCAGAAGGCTTCCACCCCGACGGTCATGACCGCCGACAACATCCGCGATCGTGAGGAGCTGCAGGAGCAGATTCGCGCCCTCGGCGAGCTCAAGATGATGGCCGAGACCTATGGTTTCGATATTTCCAACCCTGCTACCAACACGCAGGAGGCCATCCAGTGGATGTACTTCGCCTACCTCGCTGCCGTCAAGGAGCAGAACGGCGCCGCTATGTCCATCGGCCGTACCTCCACGTTCATTGACATCTACGCTGAGCGCGACCTTGTCAACGGTACCTTCACCGAGGAGCAGATCCAGGAGTTCGTGGATCACTTCATCATGAAGCTCCGCATGGTCAAGTTCGCCCGTACCCCCGAGTACCAGGCCCTGTTCACCGGCGACCCGCAGTGGGTCACCGAGTCCATCGGCGGCATGGGTGTTGACGGCCGTACGCTCGTTACCAAGATGAGCTACCGCTACCTGCACACGCTCGAGAACATGGGTACCAGCCCCGAGCCCAACATGACCGTTCTGTGGTCGACCCGTCTGCCCGAGAACTTCAAGAAGTTCTGCGCCAAGACTTCTGTCGCCAGCTCCTCGATCCAGTACGAGAACGACGACCTCATGCGCGTTTACCACGGCGACGACTACGGCATCGCCTGCTGCGTGTCCTCCATGCGCATCGGCAAGGAGATGCAGTTCTTCGGCGCCCGTGCCAACCTGGCCAAGTGCCTGCTCTACGCGCTCAACGGCGGTGTTGACGAGGTCTCCAAGAAGCAGGTCGGCCCCAAGTATCGCGCCGTCGAGGGCGATACGCTCGATTACGACGACGTTGTGGCCAAGTACAACGACATGATGAAGTGGCTCGCTGGCGTGTACGTCAACTCGCTGAACATCATTCACTACATGCACGACAAGTATTGCTACGAGCGCATCCAGATGGCTCTGCACGACAAGCACGTGCATCGCTGGTTCGCTACGGGCATCGCTGGCCTTTCCGTCGTGGCCGACTCCCTGTCCGCCATCAAGTACGCCAAGGTCCACCCCGTCCGTGATGAGAACGGCATCATCGTCGACTTCGAGACCGAGGGCGAGTTCCCCAAGTACGGTAACGACGACGACCGCGTCGACCAGATCGCTCACGACGTTGTGCATCAGTTCATGGAGTACATCCGCATGAACGACACCTACCGCAACTCCGTGCCCACGACCTCGGTTCTGACCATCACCTCCAACGTCGTGTACGGTAAGAAGACCGGCTCCACGCCCGATGGCCGCAAGGCTGGCCAGCCGTTCGCCCCGGGTGCTAACCCCATGCACAAGCGTGATAGCCACGGCGCCATCGCTTCGCTGTCTTCGGTTTCTAAGCTCCCGTTCCGTGATGCTCAGGACGGCATCTCCAACACCTTCTCCATTATCCCGAGTGCGCTCGGCAAGGAGGATCAGGTGTTCTTTGGCGATATCGACCTTGATCAGCTGGGCGAGTAACTATTGTTAGTGCTATACTAACAATAACGATTACTGATTAGCGCGCCGGTTTCGGCCGGCGCCTATTAATCGAAGGAGACACATTATGAAGGTTTCTGAAGTTTCTGAGACCCAGGCCGATAACCTGGTCCACATGCTCGACGCTTACGCCGAGAAGGGTGGCCACCACCTGAACATCAACGTCTTCAACCGTGAGACGCTGCTCGACGCTCAAGCTCACCCCGAGAAGTATCCGCAGCTGACCATCCGCGTTTCCGGCTATGCCGTGAACTTCCACACGCTCACCAAGGAGCAGCAGGACGAGGTCATTGCGCGTACCTTCCACAACAAGTTCTAAAGGGATTTAACTCCTGTAGGATTACTGGGGCCGGTTTTGGGTTATTTTCCAAAACGTCCTCGGACATGCGAGAAGCCCCCGCTGCGCACTACGTGCGGCGGGGGCTTCTCGCGTCCTGCGGGATGTTTTGGAAAATAACCCAAAACCGGCCATGTGGGGTCCTTTGGAGTCACCCTTTAGGCGGAACTCTCCTAATTATTTGGATGAGTCGTTTACTTACTTGTGCTGTTACCGTCTTCCCGCTGTTGTTGGGGTATGCTTTGTTCGTATGTAAACGTATGACATGTTGATGGGGGAGGGTGCTATGGCTCGCGAGGGCGCTCGTTCTAAGGATTCTGCTAAGCCTGGCATCAAGGAAGTTGCAGCGGTGGCGGGGGTTTCGCCTACTACGGTATCTCGCGTGCTTAATAATCGCGGCTATATTAGCCAGGAAACCCGCGATAAAGTCCATGCGGCGATGGAGCGCATCAATTACACGCCCAACGATATCGCCCGTGCCATGCTCAATGGCCGCCTGAACCTTATCGGCATGATTGTTCCCTTTGTGAGCAGCCCGTTCCATGCTCAGGTTGTGCAGGCGGTCGAGCGCACGTTAGCGGAAAACGGCTTTAAGATGTTGCTGTGCAACAGCGCCAATCGACCTGATCTTGAGCGTTCCTATATCGACATGCTCCGCCGCAATATGGTCGACGGCGTCATCGTCAACTCCCTCAATATCGGTGCCGAGGCATATGCCGAGATGGGCTTGAGCCTGGTTGGCATCGACTGCGATCTTGGCGAGGGCTCTGTCCAGATTGCAAGTGACAGCTATGGCATCGGCGAGATCGCCACGCGCCGTCTGATTGATGACGGCTGCAGGCGTATCCTGTGCCTGCGCAGCAATAGCCGCATGCGCATGCCTGCCAATAAGCGTACCGATGCCTACCTCGATGTTGTTGAGCAGGCCGGTTTGTCCGCGCTTGTCCGTGAGGTCGAGTTCGTTAAGCCCGACGACGAAAAGGGCGCGGTCGTTGCGAAGATCCTCGATGAGAACCCCGACATTGACGGCATCTTTGCGGGAGACGATACGATGGCGGCCATCTGTCTCAACGTGATGAAGCAGCGCGGCTTGAGCGCTCCAGACGACATTAAGGTCGTGGGCGCGGATGGTGCCCGCCGCACTATGACGTTTATGCCTGACTTAACAACCGTACGTCAAGATATCGATCGCATCGGAGAGCTCGCGGCGCAATCCATCATCGCTCTTATTAACGGCGATAATCCCGAATCGAATATCAAGCTCCCCGTTGAACTCATTGAGGGCAAAACCGCGTAGTTCATCCCGTGCCAAAAGAAATCCTCAAACGCCTCTGATGACCGTTCACCGGCATATGTCAACCGTTTGCCGACGACTGGAACTGCGAAAAGACGTATTGGTGTGAAAACGTTTGACATATGAAAACGATTGACATATCTTGCCATTGTACCGAGTTAGTATGTCGTGGAAAGGAAGTCTCGGATGCACAAGGTGTATTACCAGCCTGAGGGAATTTGGGTAGGCGACATCATGCCGTACGGCGAGGACGGCACGTTCTATCTCTATCATCAGCGTGACACGCGTAACCCCGAACCTTTCGGAGAGCCGTTTGGCTGGGCACTCGCTACGACCAAGGATTTCGTCAACTACAAGGACTTTGGCGAGAGCCTTGAGCGTGGCGGCGACGAGGAAGTCGACCAGTACATTTATGCCGGCACGGTGTTTAAGGTGGGCGACAAGTACCATGCGCTCTACACTGGTTGCAATCGCGATAAGGTCCGCGCACGTTTGATGAAGCAGGTTCTTCTTCACGCAACGAGCGACGACGCCGTCAAGTGGGAGAAGAACATCGCCGAGACGCTGCTTCCGCCCCAGGAGGGTTACGATGACCGCAACTGGCGCGATCCCTTTGTGCTTTGGGATGAGGAGAACGAAGAGTACATGCTCATCCTCGGCACGCGTGTGGGCGAGGACAAGCGTCTGATGACCGGCCGCCTGGTCAAGTTCACCTCCAAGGATCTGACCAACTGGGAGTTCCAGGGCGACTGGTGGAATCCGGGCCTGTACACCATGTTTGAGATGCCTGATCTCTTTAAGATGGGCGACTGGTGGTACCTCGTCTTTTCCGAGTACAGCGACGGCAACAAGACCCGTTACCGCATGTCCAAGTCCATCAACGGTCCTTGGATTACCCCCGCTGACGACTCCTTCGACGGCCGCGCGTACTACGCCGCTCGCACCGCATTCGATGGCGAGCGTCGCGTTCTCTTTGGTTGGGTTCCTACGCGTGACGAGGGCGGCGACCCCAGCTCTTACCTATGGGGTGGCACCTTTATGCCCCTCGAGATCGTTCAGCGTGCCGACGGAACGCTCGGCACCAAGCTCCCCGACAGCATGCTTGGCGCCTTTGGCGAGGGCAAGGCTGTCGAGACCTTTGAGCTTTCCTGCGAGTCGGGCAAGGTCGAGCAGGTGCTCGCCGCAGATGCCGGCTCCACCTACTTGCTCGATGCCGACATTGAGCTCGGCGGTAACGCTGCCGGCTTCTCGGTCAAGTTCGCTGAGGACGCCGAGACCGGTCTTGCCTATGAGTTCCGCGCCAACCTGCGCGAGGGCAAGCTCGAGTTCACGCCGGCTCCCCAGTACCCGTGGTTCCAGGTCAACAACATGGGCCTCGAGCGTCCGTTGTTCTTTAAGGGCGAGGGCACTCATCATGTGCGCCTGGTCGTTGACGACGATATCGCGACCATCTTTGTCGATGATGTTGCGCTCAACGCTCGCTTCTGCAACAAGCAGGGCCAGGGTGTGGCGCTTACCGTCACCGACGGTGCGCTCAAGTGCGCAAACGCAACGATCGCGTCTCTGTAGCGGCAACGAACCGTTTTATGATTTAGAAAAGGAATGGAGAGGAACATGGACTACAAGGCAGTGTCCCAGCAAGTCGTCGACAACGTCGGCGGACTGGAGAACATCGAGGGCGCCACGCATTGCGTGACCCGTCTGCGTCTGGTGCTCAAGGATACGAGCAAATACAACAAGGCCGAGCTCGAGAACATCGATGGCGTCAAGGGCGTGCTGTACAACAGCGGCCAGCTCATGATCATCTTCGGTACCGGTACCGTCAACAAGGTTTACGATGAGTTTATGGCTCTGACGGGCGTTAAGGAGATCAGTGCTTCCGAGGTCAAGGGCGCCGAGGCGGACAAGAAGGGCAAGTTCTTCTCGGTCCTCAAGGTATTCTCGGACATCTTTATCCCCATCATTCCCGCCTTCGTCGGCGCTGCAATCATCATCGGCCTTAAGTCGCTGATCGTTGCCAACGGCCTCTTTGGCATGGAAGGCAGCCTCGCCGATCACAGCGAGTTCCTCAAGAACCTCGCAAGCTTCTTTGCCATTATCGCCACCACGTTCGACTACCTGCCTGTCCTGGTTATGTACAGCGCAGTCAAGCGTTTTGGCGGTAACCCGATCCTGGGCATCCTCGTCGGTATCGTCATGGTTCACCCGAGCCTTATGAACCGTAACACGTTCGTTATGGACCCGACGGGTGCTGAGTACTGGAACTTCGGTCCGCTATCCATTCCCATGGTTGCTTTCCAGGGCGGTGTGTTCCCCGCAATCCTGACTGCCTGGTTTATGGCCAAGGTCGAAAAGATTGCCCAGAAGTACATCCCCGAGGTCGTTTCGTTCGTCTTTGTCCCGACCGTTACCCTGATTCTTGCTAACGTCGCCCTGTTCACCGTGTTCGGCCCGCTCGGCAACCTGATCGGTGACGTCCTCGCCGGCGTAATCGATATCCTGTACAACAGGATGGGCGTCTTTGGTGCCTTTGTCTTTGCCGCGTTCCTGCAGCCGCTCGTCGTTACCGGTACGCATCAGTTCATCCAGGGTATCGAGGCCAACCTCGTTGCCACGACCGGCTTCAACTACATCCAGGCCATCTGGTCGGTTTCCATCATCTCCCAGGGCGGCGGCGCCATCGGTATGTACCTCATTCACAAGAAGCACTCCAAAGAGCGCAACATCTGCATGTCGTCCTTTATCCCGACGCTGGTCGGAATCTCCGAGCCCGCTATCTTTGCTGCAAACATGCGCTATTCGATCATTCCGTTCATCTGCGCATGCATCGGTGCAGGCTGCGGCGGTGCCTTCGTCAAGCTCTTTGAGGTGCGCGCTATCGGTCAGGGTCTGACCGGCGTGCTTGGCCTGCTCATCGTCACGCCCGAGACCCTCGTGTGGTATGTGGCTGGCAATCTCATCGCCTTTATCGTGCCGATCGTCTTGATCTTTGCCTACAACAAGGCAAAGGGCGTGCCGACCACCGATGAAGAGGGCGCTGGCGCTGGCTTCGACGTTAGCTTCTAGTTGAGCCGTTCAGTGTAATCTGAGGATAAGTCCATTTGAGGAAGGGCGTTCGACTCGTGTGAGTCGAGCGTCCTTCCCCATAGACGAGAAAGTCAACGGCGATGTTAAATCAAAAAAACAAGGTGACACGCGCGGACTATGAGCAGTGGCGTGTCGGACAGGATGAGACGGCGGCTCGCATCGCGTCCGACCCCGATAGGCTTCTGTTCCATGTGGAGCCTGAGCTTGGCTGGCTCAACGACCCCAACGGTTTGGTTCAGATTGGTGATACGTATCACATCTATCATCAATACGATCCGTTCGATGCTGCGCATGGCGGTCCAGTGCTTTGGAACCATCTGACGACAAAGGATTTTGTGACGTACGAGAATCACGGCCCCGTGCTGTTCCCCGATTCCGATTTGGATTCGAGCGGAGCGTATTCTGGTTCTGCCTTTGTACGTGATGGCAAGATTCACTACTTCTATACCGGCAACGTCAAGCATTTTGACCGCGATGATTACGACTACGTGTTGACGGGCCGTGAGCAAAACCAGATTCATATGGTTGCCGAGAATCCCGACGAATTGGGCGAGAAGCGCATGGCTGTTGGACCAGTCGATTACCCCGACGATATCGGTACGCACGTGCGCGACCCCAAGATCCTTGAGCACGATGGTATCTACTACATGGTTCTGGGCGCTCGTACGAAAGACGACCGTGGCTGCGTGCTTGTCTATACTTCGCGTGATTTAGGGGCCTGGAGCTATGCGACGCGCATTGAGCTGGGCGAGAAGTTTGGCTTTATGTGGGAGTGCCCTGATCTGTTTGAGCTTGATGGCGAGCTTGTTCTCGTTTGCTGTCCGCAGGGTGTGCCTGCCGATGGTTGGCGTTACCGCAATCCGCATCAGTGCGTGTGGTTCCCTATCGAGGCCGATTGGGAGGCGCCGAGTTTTAAGATCACCGGGCAGGGCATGCCCCCGATGGTCGATGCCGGTTTTGATTTCTATGCTCCGCAGTCCTTTGAGGATGCTGCAGGCCGGCGTTTGATGATCGGATGGTCGGGTTGCCCCGATGCGACGGCGGAAAACCCGACGGTGGCGCGCGGGTGGCAGTGCGCGTTGACGGTGCCGCGAGAGCTGAGCATGCGCGATGGTAAGCTCTGCCAGCAGCCGGCGCACGAGATTGGGAGGATGCGCGGCGACTGCGTTCGCGCGACAGGCGGTGAAACCGTTGAGGAGCCGGGCCGCCTGTTTGATCTTGTGGTTTCCTGCGAGGGCGCCAAGATGGTCGAGCTCGAAATCCGCAAGGGTGTCTTTGTGCGTTATACGGACGGGATGCTTACCCTCGATATGGGTGACGAAGGCTATGGGCGCGACCAGAGGTCGATTGAGCTCGGCGAGCTTCGCGACCTACGCGTGCTTTCGGACACTACGATGGTCGAGATTTTTGCAAATGGCGGCGAGGCGGCACTTACGAGCCGTACCTATTCGCCGGCGGTTCCGGCGATGGAGCTGCACGCCGAGGGTGCGGCATCGATGAATTTCTACCGCCTCGTGCATTAACCGTGCGTGGAGCACGATTGGATTTACTGGACGGAATGTGTCGCAGTTGTCGCGGCCAACTACCGCTTACCGCATATAGCGACCGTTTGCGGAATAAGTAACCCTCCTTAATAAATCGTATGGAATCCTAGATAAGCACGGAGTTTTCCAGGGAGACGCTGTCCTTTGTTGTGTGCAAGGGGCGGCGTCTCTTTGGCGCTTGGACGCTGTTGTGCAACAGTGCGGCGGCGCGTGCCATGTATTGAAAAGCCAATGTTGAGATGGGTCGTGATAATAATGGGCAAGTACGTAATCGTGGTTGAGTCTGGGTCGGATGTGACGCCGGAGCTTTGCGAGCGCTACGGCATCGTGCGCGTGCCCATGCATGTCACGATTGGTGACGAGACCGTCGAGGACGGTTCGATCGATCCGCTCGAGATTTATTCACGCTGCAACGAGTTTGGCGTAATGCCCAAGACTAGTGGCTGCGCGCCTGCGGATTTTGCTCACGTGTATGACCGAATTCATGCCGAGCAGCCCGACGCGACTATTTTGCATCTCGCGTATTCCGAGGCCACGACCTGCTCGCATCAGTCCTCCAAGATTGCAGCCAAGGGGCGCGACTACGTGTTCTCCATGGACACGCGTTTTGTTTCGGTGGGTCAGTCGCTCGTTGTCGTCGAGACCGCCAAATACATCGAGGCTCACCCCGATGCCACCGTCGACGAGATCTTTGCATTAACGAATTCCGTCATGGACCGTGTGTTGCTGGGTTTTGTTCCTACGGACCTTGCCTTCCTTAAGGCGGGCGGTCGCTTGTCCAACGTCGCGTTCCTGGGCGCCCACCTGCTCAAGATTAAGCCCTGCATTGAGGTGACGGGCGGCAAGTTCGTGGCAACCAAGAAGTTCCGCGGCTCAATGCTCAAATGCGCCCGCGCCTTTATTGACCACATGGTTGCGAAGGGCGAGATCGACTACTCTCACATTGGCCTGGCGTATTCGGTGGGCCTTTCCCAGGAGCTGCGCGACGACATGGAAGTCTATGCGCACGACCTGGGCTTTAAGGACGTTACCTGGACTCAGGTCGGTGGCGTCATCTCGAGCCATTGCGGCCCGACCGCCTTCGGCGCGGTGCTCACGCTCAAGGCGTAAGGCCTGGCGTCTATCGATTTCTATTGCCTCGGCGGCGGGCGGGTTGCGACAATCTTCCCGCCGCTTTTGCGTAGGGTCAAATAGGCAACCCAATTGACCGCTAAACCGTTTCGCCATCATGCATATGGGCTAGAATGACTCTGGCATTTATGTAGCTAAAACCAATGAGAGGCAAGGTACCGGGAATGGCTGAGATGACGCTCGAGGGTGTGGACGCTCGTCCCGAGGACTCTGCGTTTGCCCTGGGCCGCGTACATTCGATTGAAACGATGGGTACTGTCGACGGACCCGGCATCCGCTTTGTGGTGTTTGTCCAGGGCTGTCCCATGCGCTGCGCGTATTGTCACAATCCCGATACCTGGTCGGTTAAAGGCGGCACCATGGTGACCGTCGAGCACCTTATGGACGAGTTCCAGAGTAACCATGAGTTTTACCGCAGCGGCGGAATTACGGTTTCGGGTGGCGAGCCGCTTCTGCAGCCTGAGTTTTTGGCCGACCTATTCCGCGCCATGCACAACAACCCCGATGGTCGCGTGCATACCTGCCTTGACAGCTGCGGGTATGCGTTTGACCCCAACCGCCCTGAGAAGTTCGATGCTGTTCTCAACGAGACCGACATGGTGCTGCTCGACATTAAGCATGCCGATCCCGTCGAGCATAAAAAGCTGACCGGTTGCGATCCCGCACGCATTCTGGCGTTTGGTGATGAGCTCGCGCGTCGCAAGATTAAGGTCGTTATCCGCCACGTGGTGGTGCCGGGCATTACCGATACGGTTGAGGAGTGCGAGGCACTCGGTCGTCTGATTGCCCCGTGGCATAACGTGGTCGGCCTGGAAATGCTGCCGTATCACACGATGGGTGTCGTCAAGTACGAGCAACTGGGCATTCCCTATAAGCTCGAGGGCGTTCCCCAGATGGATACCGCGCGCATGCCCGAGCTGCGCAACGCCGTCATGACGGGCATGAAAAAGCGCCGCGCGGAACTCAAAAACGCCATCGGCTAGCGAGCCATTTTCGCTCCCCAAGGGCACTCATTGGGGACAGGCTTAAATGAGTGCCCCGGGCACCTAGTTGATTGCTAAAGAGCCCCGTCAAGTTGCGGCGGAATAGTTCTTGTGTATCGGCTTATACCGCCCAAACAGGAACTATTTCACCGCAACTGCGTTTTGGGCAGAGATGCGCAACAGAATCGTGCCATTTGGATAAATACGCTTGTGGTTTCTTTAAAGACACCTTAAACGCTGCTGAATATCTTTGGAAAGAAATGCCTGCTCGGTATTATGCTGCTCGTATATAAACGGTAGCAATCAGGAGACCACGTGCGAAACAACGCATCGCGGGACGAGTATGTGCCGCAACATGGCAGCAGATATGAGACGAAGGGCACGCCTTCGCGTGGCCTTGCTGACGCTCGCATCCGCGTGACGAAGATTGCCGTCATTGGGATGCTAACGTTGGCGGTTATTATCCTCGGAATTACCGCCAAAACCTACGCATCGGAGCGAATGGCGCACCCAGATGCGTCAACGGTACAGATGCAAAACAAAAAGGCCCCTGAATCTAAAGCCGCCGCAAGTCAAACCCTGTCGACAGCGAGCCTCAAGACGAGGCTTTCGAAGGCGGACTTTAACGATATTCCCTCAGGCGATACCGTGCAGACCTTCTCACTGGTTGATGACCAGATCCCCGCCCTGGAGGATGAGGGCCTCGCCGCGCTCCAAGATGCCCTTGATCAGGCTCAGGAATTGGGCGATGTGGGCGTGGTGTTTTACGATCTGTCGAGCGGCAAGGGCGTGACGTATAACGCGGACGCCGAGGTGTACGGTGCGAGTAGCTACAAGGCACTCTATGCGTTGTACATCTGCGAATCTCTGGTCGAGACGGGCCAGGCCTCACTCGATGATTCCCTTGGCACCTATGGTGGCTACAACATGGGCTGGCAGACGGTGCGCGACCTGATCGAGGCCGCGGTCGTTAATTCGGACAACGATTCGTTTATTGCGTTACGCGCGGCGTTTGACCGTGTCGGTTACGAGGATTGGATTGTCGGTCTTGGCATCGATTACGATACCGCACTCGATTCGATGAGTGATTTCCCAACCTACTGCGCGCGCACCTCGGCCAAGTTGTGGCGCGAGATGAGCGAGTATTTAAGCTGTGATACTGAGACGTCGCAATGGCTATCGGGCCTTCTGGCCTCTACGGCCCAATCGTTTATTCGTGACGGCATTGCGGACGACCAAGCCTTGGTGCGCAACAAGGCAGGCTGGATTAGCGAGGATGGTTGCTATTCGACATGCGATGCGGGCCTTATCGACATCGATGGCCGTACCTATGTCATGAGCATCATGACATCGATGCCGTGGAGCGACCGCTCGAGCGAGGTTACGGCTGCGATTGCAAAGGCTCTGTTTGATACGCGAGTTGCGCTGGTCTAGCGTGTTCGTTTGACGAGGTCAAACAAAATGCTGGTACCATACCGTGGTTGAGAATTTCGTATAGGTTTGGGGAATGGTATGGCTACCATCGCGATTATCGGTGCGCTCGAAAAAGAGATCATGCAGATTAAGGAAGAGCTGAGTAACGTTTGCATGGTACAGGAGGCGGGCTTGAACGTTGTGACCGGCGGACTCGACGGTCTGTCGATTGTCGCCACGACGGCGGGTATGGGCACGGTAAACGCTGCCGCCGCAACACAGCACCTCATTAGCAAGTATGCTCCACAGGCAGTTGTGCTTTCGGGCATCGCGGGCGGTTTGAACCCCAAGCTCCATATCGACGACGTGGTCATCGGCAAACGCCTGCGCTATCTGGATACCGATACCGCGCTTATCGCCGAGTCTGCACCGGGGCTCGAGGAGTTTTGCTCGACGCCTGCGCTGGTCGATATTGCTGCCGATGTGCTTTCTGAGCGTGGCTTTGTCAATGCTTCGACAGATGCAGCCGCCTCGAACGAGGGTGCAAAGCAGTTCCTGGTCGGCACGATTGCCACGGGTAACCGCTTTGTGACGGGTGTCGCCATGCGCAATGATGCCATTGAGGCGACGCATGCCGATTGTGTCGGCATGGAGGGCGCGGCAATTGCCCATGTCGCAACTAAAAATGGTGTCGATTGCCTGGTGCTGCGCGCTATCAGCGATAATTGTGACGAGGCGTACGATGCGATTTGCGACCGCGAGTTCGACCTGTTCGAGTATGCCCGTACCGCGAGTGGCATTACGCTCGATATCGTCCGCCGTATCGCTGCTATCTACTAGCGCGCTCTTTTGTAAGAACCTACGATCAAGGAGTGTCCATGGCCGATTCCATTAACTACCAGCTTGCCAAGTTCGTCGCCAGCTATGGCAAAGTTTCGCAGATTCCCGAGTCCACCTGCCCCGAGGTGAGCTTCGTCGGCCGCTCCAACGTGGGCAAGTCGTCGATTATGAACAAGCTTTTTGGCCGCAAGAACCTGGTCAAGGTTTCGAGTACGCCGGGTAAGACGAGCAATATCAATTTCTTCGAGGCCGACGACGTGCACTTTGTGGACCTGCCGGGTTACGGTTTCGCCCGTCGCTCCAAAGCTGAGCGCGATCGCTGGGCCGAGCTCATTGGCGATTTCTTCGACTCGGAGCGCAGCTTTAACCTGGTTGTGTCGCTGGTGGATATTCGTCACGACCCGAGCAAGCTCGACCATGACATGATCGACTACCTGCAGGGCAATGAGTTCAACTTCATCGTCTGCCTCACCAAAGCAGACAAACTCAGCCGCACCCAACAGGCCCGCCAGGCAGCAGCCATCAAAAAGCAGCTCAACGTCCCGGCCGAGAACGTAATCATCACAAGCTCCCAAACCGGCACCGGCATCGACGAGCTCAAAAAGCGCATCGCTGAAGCCTGTCTCTAGTAAGGGCTCTTGTCAGTCAATAGTTTGCATCTATCTATATCACCCCAGTGATAGTTATTGGTACACTATCACTGGGGTGATATTTGTATTTGGAGGTCACAATGGAGCTTTGGCACGGGTCGGAGGTTGTTGTCGAGCATCCGTCGTTGGATAAATGCAGACAATTCAATGACTATGGGCGTGGATTTTATTGCACGCCACATGAGGAAATGGCAATGGAGTGGGCATGCCGGACTGAGTCTGATGGCATTGCCAATCGATATGAGCTTGATTTAGATGGCCTTGCGATTTTGGATTTGGAATCAGGTGAGTTCTCGATTCTCAACTGGCTTGCAATTCTGGCGAATAACAGAGAGTTCAATGTTTCAACGCCAGTAGCACGCGAGGGACTTCGCTATCTACTTGATAACTGCTTAATTGATATATCTCCTTATGACGTTATTCGAGGCTATCGTGCAGACGATTCTTATTTCTCGTTTGCAAGACAGTTTGTTAACGGCATGATTTCGCTCAGGCAATTGCAGCGCATTATGTTTTTAGGGGATTTGGGCATTCAATATGCGCTTATGAGTGAGCGCGCGTTCTCGGCGATCAGGTTCCGCGATTGGAAACAGGCCTCGGGAGCCGAGTTTTATCCCAAACGATTTGAGCGAGAACAGAACGCTCGACGTAAGTACCTGGATACGGTAAATGGATTTGACTCTGATGGTGTCGACATTAGGGATTTGATGGCAGGGAGGGTTGATTTAAATGATCCAAGAGTTAACGGATTGTGGGCCGAGTAGGACATACCCCGTCTACTACCTCGAGGATGCAATGAACAACCTCGGCGACTGCTTTGACTATGCCGTTAACGATTATGGAGCAGAAGGATCGGAAGTTGCTGAACTCTTTTGCCTGAGCGGCGTAGCTCGCGAGTTCGAACGCGGCAACGCATGGGTAGTGTCGGGAAAATCGGGCGTTGAGCTGTTCGCGCTTATCGCCGAAAGGTCGGGCTATCAATCAAGGCCGATGCCAAATCGAACCTATCGATTCGAAAAGACACCGGAATATTGGACAGGCTGGATATTGGCATACCTTCAGTGGCGCCTAGGAGAGTCTTTCGAAGACCTGCTGCATGTCGTTCCGTTTGACGCACTGCGCAGTCTGTACTACCCCTGGCACGAAGCCTCGGAGGAACGTGTGACGCGTCTTATTTGCGACATGGCGAAGAAATCACCTCGTCAAACAAAACTGGCGCTAGCAAGAAAGCGGCTCAAGAAAACCCAACAAGACCTGGCATACGAATCGGGCGTATCACTCCGCTCAATCCAAATGTACGAACAGCGCCAGAGAAATATCAATGAAGCTTCGGTAACAAGCGTAAGAGCCATAGCAAAAGCCCTCCACTGCAACATCGAAGACCTCCTAGAACCAGTCTTCGAATACAAAGAAACAAGCGCCGCCTAAAGGGGATTCTGGCCACTGATTGCTCAACTTGTGGTTCACCAAGGGCAATTTGAGCAGCGAAGCCGGCTGTCTCGTTGGGGCGTGCAGGCCTTGTTGATATTTAAATCTGCTTTCATATTGAAATGCCCCGCCAAGCTAAAGTGCTCGGCGGGGCAATTTTTGATTGACGATGCTGCCAGGGGTTGAGTTTTAATATGTCGCGAGTAAGAGGCGTCTGAATTTAGCAATCAAAGAAAATTATTCAATTCGAGCGCTTAGCCAGTACTCTCCATTCGAAGCTACGATTGCGTACGTAATTCCATTTTTGACAGTTGGCGTATCTACGCAGGCAGCACCAACTTCCTTGGCGTCTGAAAACGAAAGTGTTGGATCGATTGCTTGTATAGTTGCCAATGCTGTCGCCGCGGCATAGTCGGAGTTTTCGAAGTACATGACTATGTTTTTGAAGCAGTTTTCGGATCCAAGATAGCTGAGTAGCACCGGGTTACTCGAGTCCGAAAAGAAGCCTCCAATACCGGCAATCTTTGAACCGTTTTTGATCTGAAGTTCGAGCCCCATGCCGCTATCGTCTAGTTCGTAATCCGCATTCATGCTGCTGCAATTGGGGATATCGGAGAATTCTTCGTTAAGTCGATCAATAAAGCCTTCAGGTGAAATTGAAAACTTTCCGTCGCCAAGAAAAGATGTGATTTCCTTCTCGTTGCGGGTGTCAACGACCTCTCCGCATCTCTCGCATTCTCGTATTTCCTTTGAGGTGGCGTCTACGTAGTCGACTTCGGTAGTCCACGAGCCCGGTTGATGCCCAAGGGGTTCCCCCTCGGTTTTACCGCAGCGTAGACAGATCTTCGGAACCGTGCACGTTGCTTCTTCCCATTCGTGTCCACGCGGTTCCCCCTCGGTTTTGCCGCAACTTTTACATGTGCGAGGGCGTGTGCAGGTTGCATTGGCCCATAGCTTGTGAGCGCAAAACAGCTGAGGAAACAGTATGGGCAAACTGAAGATGATGACAACTGCCACGGCAGCTGCGATTGCCGCTCGTTTTTTATTGCCTAATGTATGAATGGCCCGCGTTAGAAGTGAGTCGTTTTCTTCATTTTTGCGTGCGCCGTCATCTTCGGTTGATGGCGGAATTTCAGAGGAGGGGGTGTCGCTAGCACCATCAGAAAACTGCTCGGCTTTGAAATCTGGCTTCCGCTCGTCGGACTCGCTGAGTGCCTTTTCCTCGTCGGGCTCCTTCATCTCGTCATTCATGTTTATCGGGGCTCCTTCTTAGCTATGAATCTGCGATGGGCATTTTTGATAAGCGGAATGGCTGGTGACATAAATATATCCCAGTTTGGGATATATCAAAATGGAATATAGCGTAAACGGCATGAACGTTGATGCTAACAGGACATGCGGAAAATGCCTTTCCCAGATTCGTCGGGAGCAAGGTATCACTCAGGTTGAACTCGCAAAGAAACTGGGGGTACCTCAATCGTTCATCTCAAAGGTCGAGACTGGGGAGCGCAGCCTTAGGGTTTATGAGCAGTTTGTCTATGCGGACGCACTCGGAATTACTGTTGAGACGCTAGTACGTAAACTTGGGGCTGTTTTGAGTAGCGAAGATAATTAGATGACGTCACGCATCGATCATCAATTAGAAATTAAAACAGAGCTATAGGGCGAATGAGATGCTGGGAAGTGCGCCTTTATCAAATAGAAGCCAAAAAATCAGCCCGGCGACTTTCCAGAGCGTAGGTTCCTGTAGCCGCCGCCAGCGAAGTTAACGTAGGGGAGGCCAGGGGCTTTGCCCCCAAATCTTTCCGTATCGTGAAGGGTTCCTTGTCCGCTGCTCCGAAGGAACGCAAGATTAAATCAGCGAATGCGATATCCTGTCGAGGCTGCGCAGGTCCCCTTGGGGCTTCCCCTGAAAACAATCCGCAGATCGAATTGCCCCGTCGCGCGAAGCGCACGACGGGGCAATTCATGATCGAGGACGTTTTCAGGGGAAGCCCCAAGGGGACCGGTGAGAGCAATGAGGCAGGACGCTACAGGTATTCGATCTGGGCGCCTTCCGTGTCGCACGTCAGAATGTGCGTGTCGCACTTGGGGAACTGCTCACGCAGCTTGACCTGCAGGAACTTTGCCACGATGGTGTCGTCAGTCACGGCCATGAGGGTCGAGCCGGAGCCACTGATCCAGATGGTCTTGGCGCCGCCGTTAAGGCAGGTGTCGCGCACGGCGTTGTAGTCGGGGATGAGGCGGCGGCGATAAGGCTCCTGGATGCGGTCGTCGTTGGCGGCGGCAATCAGGTCCAGGTCACCAGTCTCCAAGCCGCGCGTCATGCCGGCGATGCGGCCCATTTGCCATACGGCGGTGGAGAGCGGAATCTCCTGAGGCACAACCTTGCGCGCCTCGCTCGTATGTACCTCGTAGGGCGGAATCACGGTAATAAAACGCAAGCGATCGCTTACCTCGTAGCGCAGGCACTGGGGCAGCGAGTCGGTCGGCGTAAAGGAACAGACGGCGCCGCCCAGGATAGCGGGGGCGACGTTATCGGGATGGCCCTCGACCTCGGTGGCGATGCGGACGAGCTCGGCGCGGTCGACGGTGTGGCCTGTCAGCGCGGCGGCCGCCATGATGCCAGCGACGACGCAGGTGGAGCTGGAACCCAGGCCGCGGGCGACGGGCACGTCGGTCTGAATGTCGATAGCGACGGGGAAGGCCGGCTCGCCCCAGGCGGCCAGAGCATCGACAAAGCTCACATAGACCAGGTTATTCTCGTTCTGGAACTCCTCGGGGCAACCCGTGATGGTGAGCTTGTCGGCGCGCTCGAAGGTAAAGTGTGAGTAGAGGCTGACGGCCATGCCGAGGGTGTCGTAGCCGATGCCTAGGTTTGCGCTGGTTGCTGGGACGGTGATTTTGATCATGGGAATCTCCTGGGCGGTCTGCCTGTTTAGTTCGCTGCTCGGACAGTCCTGGCTCGCTCGGAAAGCACATTAAGTGCTTTCCGGCTCGTGCGGAACTCGCGACGAACTAAACAGGCAGACCCGCATGTCAGTTCGCCATCATCCCGGTGGGTATCTGATAAAAGAAGGTGCGCCGGCTTTCGCCGGCGCCTTATAAGGGGTTTTAGTTGGTAGCCATCTTTTTTGCTGCGGACTCGACGTAGTTGGCCATGTCGGCTACGTCGCAGACGTCTTCGAAGCGGACGGGCTTGGACTCGAGTTCGGCGAGCTGGGTCGGGGCGACCGTGTTGGTGGCCTGCTCGAGCACACGCATAGCCTCAAAATCATCTTCGGGAACGTCGAGGCCCAGGGCGTCGCAGCAGGCGCGCGGGAACTTGTAGGGGCTGGCGGTCGAAAGCAGCACGCGGGCTTTGGCACCCTCGGCGGGAACGACCTGCTCAAAGACGTGATAGCCGCAGGCGGTGTGCGGGTCGATCACGTAGCCGTTCGCATCCCAGCAACTCTTGATGGCAGCGCGGACCTCGTCCTCGCTGGCCCAACCGCAGCCAAAGACGCTCTGAATCTTTGCCAGCAGGTCGGCGGGAACCTCGTAGCGACCAGTCTGTGCCAGCTGCTCCATAAGGCCGGCAACGAGTTCGCAGTCGCCATCGGACAGGAAGTAGAGCATGCGCTCGAGGTTGGAGCTGATGAGGATGTCCATCGACGGCGAGATGGTCGTGAAGAACGGGCGGTTACGGTCGTAAACGCCGGTGGTCAGGAAGTCGGCAAGCACGTTGTTCTTGTCGCTCGCCACGACGAGCTTGGTGACGGGCAGACCCATGCGCTTGGCGTAGTAGCCGGCCAAGATATCGCCAAAGTTGCCGGTCGGTACGCAGAACTCCACGGCGTCGCCGGCCTTGATGGCGCCGGCGCGCAGCAGCTGCGCATAGGCGGCAAAGTAGTAGACGACCTGCGGTACCAGGCGGCCGACGTTGATGGAGTTGGCGCTCGAAAGCACCGTGCCGGCGGCCTCCAGACGCTCGGCAAGCTCCTTATCGGCAAAGATGCGCTTAACGGCGCTCTGGGCGTCGTCAAAGTTGCCGCGGATGCCGCAGACGGCGACGTTGTCACCCTCCTGCGTGGACATCTGCAGGTTCTGGACGCGGCTGACCTTGCCCTCGGGATAAAAGACGGTGATGCCCGTGCCCGGAGCGTCGGCAAAACCGGCGAGCGCAGCCTTGCCCGTGTCGCCCGACGTGGCGGTGACGATCATGATGCGCTCGGCGCCGCCGTCCCTGGCGGAAGTGCGGGCCATCAGACGGGGGAGCATCTGCAGGGCGACGTCCTTGAAGGCGCTTGTGGGGCCGCCAAAGAGCTCCATCACATAGGTCTGAGGGGCGTCAGCGCCCGGTGCAGCGTCGAGTTTGACGAGCGGCGTGACCTCTTCACTCGCGAACGTGCCGCGGTATGCCTCGTCGACACACGCCGAAATTTCTTCGGCCGTGTAATCATTCAGTAACATTCCCAACACATCTTGAGCGATTTCAAAGTACGATTTATCTGCAAGCGAGCTGATATCGACCTGCTGGGTGCCGAGCTCGTCCGAGACAAACAAACCCCCGTCGGGAGCGATGCCGGTACGGATTGCTACCTTACTTGAGCACGATAAAGTGCGCCCTCGTGTACTATGATAAGTTCCCATATAACACTGCTCCTCGGATGCCTTGGTCCCAATCGGTGAAACCATGGTATCAGAGCGCGCAAAATAGGTTCGCAGAGGCTTTTTAGAAAGGTAACCTCCAGCCCATGATTAAGATTGCCAAGTTTGGCGGCTCGTCGGTCGCCGACGCCGAACACTTCAAAAAGATCAAGGCCATCGTCGACGCCGACCCTGCCCGCCGTTTTGTGGTGGTTTCCGCCTGCGGGCGCCGCTTTAAGGGCGACACCAAGGTGACCGACCTGCTCTACCTGGTTAACGCGCACGTTAAGTATCACGTGTCGTGCGAGGAGCTACTCGAGGACATTGGCCAGCGCTATTTTGATATCGCTGACGAGCTGGAGCTCACCTATCCCATCCGCGAGGAGTTTGCGGCCTTTGCCGAGCGCGCCCGCTCAGGCGGCTACTCCACCGAGGAGCTTGTGAGCCGCGGCGAGTATTTCACCGCTCGCCTGATGGCCGAGTACCTGGGCCTGCCGTTCCTGGACGCCGCGACGGTTGTGGCGTTCCATCACGACGGTACGCTCAGCATGAATCGTACCTCCGAGCTGGTGCAGGAGTACGGTCAGCAGGGCGGCTTTGTTATGCCCGGTTTCTACGGCGCGACGCGTGAGGGCCAGATCAAGCTGCTCGACCGTGGCGGCGGCGATATCTCGGGCTCGATCTTGGCTAAGTGCCTGGGTGCCGACCTGTACGAGAACTGGACCGACGTCTCGGGCTTCTATTCTGCCGATCCGCGTATTGTTCCCGAGGCTCAGCCCATTGCGCGCGTTACCTACGAGGAGCTGCGCGAGCTTTCGTACATGGGTGCAAGCGTCCTGCACGAGGAGGCCGTGTTCCCCGTGCGCGAGGCGGGTATTCCGCTGGTCATCAAGAACACCAATGCGCCGCAGGACCCCGGCACCATCATTAGCGAGACGGCTGACGAGGGCGAGGCGGAGCCCATCATTACCGGCGTGACCGGCAAGCGCGGTTTTGTCGCCATCAACGTCGCCCGCGACCGCACCAAGCCCCGTGTCGGCTTTATGCGCCGTGCGCTTTCGGTGTTCGAGCGTTATGACGTTTCCGTCGAGCATATGCCCACCGGTGTCGACCGCTTTGGCGCCGTGGTGCAGGAGCAGGACGTTCACGATTCGCTGTACTCACTCGTGGGCGACATTCAGCAGGAGGTCGAGCCGCTCGAGATCGAGGTTGTCGAGGGCCTGGCGCTTATCGCGACCGTCGGTCGTAACCTGCGCGGTCGTGCCGGCATTTCTGGTCACCTGTTTGGCATGCTTGGCCAGGCCGGCGTGAGCGTGCGCATGATCTCGCAGAGCTGTGACGAGATCAACATCATTATCGGTGTCGAGGAGAAGGACTTCGACTTGGCGATTCAGACCATTTACCGTGCCTTCTCCGACGAAAACGGCATTGTGAAGGTCTCCGACCTGGAGGCTCCCACGCCGGTCGACCCCGCTCTGGCCGCGCTCTGTAAGTAGCTGTCATCCCGGTGATTTTTTGGGACGTGTCTCATAAATCTACGGCGGGGCGTTTCGTTTCGGTTTCGTTTCGACGGGGCGGGTTTCGTGCCCGCCCCGTTCTTGTATACACTGGCAACAATAATTGGCCTGCTCAGCGTGTGGGCAAAAGCCACAGCCTTTAAAGGGGGAAGCATGAAACAGTACACGGTTGCTATTTTGGGCGCGACGGGAGCCGTGGGCACCCAGATGCTCGAGTGCCTCAACGAGCAGGAGTTCCCGGTCGGCAAGCTCAAGCTGTTGGCAAGTGCACGCTCCGCGGGCAAAACCGTTGAGTTCCGCGGCGAGCAGATTGTGATTGAAGAGGCTTGCCCCGAGGCCTTTGAGGGCTGCGACATCGTGCTTGGCGCCGCCGGCGACGATATCGCGAAGGAGCTACTGCCCGAGGCCGTCAAGCGCGGCGCTGTCGTGGTCGACAACAGCCATGCCTTCCGCATGGATCCCGAGGTGCCGCTGGTCGTGCCCGAGATCAATGCCGACGATATCAAGTGGCATCACGGCCTTATCGCCAATCCCAACTGCGCGACCATCATCGGCCTGGTTCCCACCTGGCCGCTGCACCAGCTCGCCGGCGTGAAGCGTATGATCGTCTCGACGTATCAGGCGGCTTCGGGTGCCGGCGCTCCCGGTATGGCCGAGCTCGAGGCCCAGCTGGCCGCCCTGGGCCGTGGCGAGGAGATTCCCGAGCCGCGCGCATTTGCCGCCCAGCTCGCGAGTAACCTGATTCCGCAAATTGGCGGCGTCAAGGAGGAAGGCTTTACCTCCGAGGAGATGAAGCTGCAAAACGAGGGCCGCAAGATCATGCACCTGCCCGAGCTGCGCGTGAACTGCACCTGCGTGCGCGTGCCCGTGCTGCGTTCGCACTCCGAGAGCATTACGCTCGAGTTTGAGCGCGATATTACGGTGGAAGAGGCCCGTGCTGCGCTGGCTGCTGCTCCTGGCGTCAAGCTGGTTGACGATATGGCTGCCGAGGATGCACACGACCGCTTCCCCATGCCGATGGATACGTCTGACCAGGACCTGATCTGGGTCGGTCGCGTGCGCCGCGACATCTCGAACCCCGAGGCTGCGCGCGGTATCACCTTCTGGTGCTGCGGCGACCAAATCCGTAAGGGCGCGGCAACCAACGCCGTCCAGATCGCTAAGCTGCTCTGCGAGTAGTGTGACCTGTCCGGTGGGGGGCCGGGCTTAGTTTTCAGAACGTCCTCGACCATGTGTGGCGCCTTGTCCTGCTCCTTCGGAGCCGCGGACAAGGCGCCACACTGGTCTGCGGAGTGTTCTGAAAACTAAGCCCGGCCCCCGCCTGCGGTGACGCTGTTGCGAGCGGCCTGCGATGGGGCCGTTGTTGGTTGGGGCCGCTGGGCTGATGGGAGCACGTGGCTGTTGTGGGCCCTAGTCCCGGCGGCGGCCCCGGCGCTTCGCGCCTGCCGCCTGAGGGGACTGTGGGGCGCCGCCGGCAGCTGCGGCGCTTCGCGCTTGCTGCCTGAGGTGACTTTGGGGTTGGGGTGAATCGGGGTCTAATACTTTTCCGTGAAGTGAACGACCTTATTTGGACCCCCGAAGCATTGGCATATTTTGATTGCTATTTCCTGCGGTTTTGCAGCGCGAATCCTGCGGTTTTTTGGTCTAAAGGCGCGGATGCTCTGGGGCTTCGTTTTTACTCGTTCACTTCTCGGGAAAGTATTAGAGCTCAGCTGATAGAGGTACCGCTCTGGCGTCGAAGCCCCGCGTCTTCTTCGCTTGATTGGGGAAAACAGCCTCGTTTAAGTAATTGCGAGCCCACCCAGACGTATCTGTGGGGTTGTCTGCACAATTCGCGGTATTATGTTGCGGAGTTTTGAAAGGAGCCGCTGGTGGTCACGACGACGTTTGCTTCGCCTTTGGGCGAAATATTGCTTGCCGCTGATGGCCGCGGTCTGACGGGGCTTTGGTTTGAGGGGCAGGAGCACTTTGGCTCCACGCTTCTCAAAGAAGATCCCGAACATGTTGAAGGCGCTGATGCAGTTTCCGGTACTGGCGGCATGTCGTCGGTGAGTCCGGCAAATGGCGCGGCTTCTTCGGTGCTTGAGCGTTCTTGGGCTTGGCTGAATGCTTATTTTGCGGGGCAGGAGCCTCGGTTTACGCCGCCGTTGCATATGATTGGTACGGCGTTTCAGCGCGAGGTTTGGTTTGAGCTGCTTTCTATCCCGCGTGGCGAGGTCGCTACGTATGGTGAGATCGCCCAGCGTGTTGCGGCTCGACATCGTGTACCGGGAAACGAAGCACCCGTTGTGTCTCCTCGTGCGGTGGGGGCTGCGGTCGCGCGTAATCCCATTTCGATTATCGTGCCGTGCCATCGCGTGGTTGCCGCCGACGGCTCGCTCAACGGATATGCCGGCGGCCTCGACCGCAAGGAGTGGCTGCTTCGGCTTGAGGGCGCGTACGAGGAGTAACGCTCGAACACTTTGCATAGCCAAGACGCCGTGAAAGAACGAGTCGCCGTCTTTTCGCGACCGGCATGCGTCCAAGCGCTCGACATCTGAGCCTTAAGTTTGGTTAAGCCATATCCTGCGTATTTGAAAACGCGCAGGTTGAGCAGCTAAGGCTGCACTAAGGCAGCTTTCGGTGCGCTATCATCGGCAGTATCGAAACCTGTATAGCCGTGCGCTAAAGGAACAACTATGAAGCTGATGCTTGCCGAGGACGAACCCGGCCTCTCCCGTGCCCTTACCGCGATTCTTCAACATAGCGACTACGAGGTCGACACCGCCCTCGACGGTCTGACGGCGCTCGAATATCTGCTCGCCAACGACTATGACGCCGCAATCCTAGATATCATGATGCCCGGCATGGATGGCATCGAGGTGCTCAAGTGCACGCGCGCCGCCGGCAAGCGACTGCCCATCATCATGCTCACGGCAAAAAGCGAGGTGTCCGATAAGGTCGAGGGCCTGGATGCTGGTGCCAACGATTACCTGACCAAGCCGTTTGCCGCTAAGGAGCTGCTTGCGCGTATTCGTGCCATGACGCGTGCCGCGACGGCAATTGACGCCACGACGCTCAGCGTGGGCAACGTGCGTCTCGACACGGCGGCTTGCACACTCGTTGGGCCTTTGGGCGAGGAACATCTGGCCAACCGTGAGTTTCAGCTTATGGAGCTCTTTATGCGTAACGCCGGCACGCGCATGCCCACCGAGCGTCTGATGCTCGGGGTTTGGGGTGAGGACGCACCCGAAGGCGCTAACGTGGTGTGGGTCTACATCTCGTACCTGCGCAAAAAGCTGACGGGGCTTGGTGCCAATGTGGCCATCCGCGCGTCGCGCAACCAGGGATATTCGCTTGAGGTTGTCGAGGAAGGCGAGCAGGCGTGAGCGTACGCGCGTGGTGGAAGCGCGCGAGGGCAAAGCTCGGCATGGGTACTGACTCGGGTAATCCGGGACGCGCCGACACAGCTAGCGCAATGGGCCGCCGCCTGCGTCGCAAGTTCATCCTGGTTGCCATGGGTGCCGTGACCGTGGTGCTCACGCTCATTATTGCCGGCATCAACGTCGTCAATTATTCGCATGTCTGCAAGATGGCCGACGCTCGCCTGGACTATATCCTGGCGGGCAAGGACGGTATCGATTGGGGGGACGAGCCTAAAGACGATCCCGCTAATGGCAAGGATGCCGGCGATAGCCAGGCGGGCGTTCGCATCAGGCACTTCGAAGGCATGACGGCGGAGTCTCCCTTCGACACGCGCTACTTTACGGTATCGATTGCCGGTGGGCAGGTGACCGATGTCAACACGGCCCGCATTGCCGCGGTGGGCGCCAAGCGTGCTGCACGCATCGCGGCAGGACTATATTCCAAGGGTTGGACCTCGGGCTTTTCTGGTAACTACCGCTATACGGTTACGGTTCAAGACGATGAGACCACCTATGTGTTCGTGGACTGCTCGCGTGAGCTTGCAAGCTTTCATTCGTTTTTGAGCGCGAGCGTGGCGATCAGTTGCATTGGCTGGCTGGCGGTGCTGGCAATTGTGGCGGGTGCCTCGGGCGCGGTGATTCGACCGATGGTCGAGAGCTACAGCAAGCAAAAGCGGTTCATTACCGATGCAAGCCACGAGATCAAGACGCCGTTGGCCGTGATCGACGCCGCTAACGAGGTACAGGAAATTGAGAGCGGCGAGAGCGAGTGGACGCAGAGCATTCACGAGCAGGTCGCGCGGCTGACGGCGCTGACGGAGCGTCTGGTGTTCCTGGCGCGTATGGACGAGGGTTCGGCCGGCTTTACCATGACATCGATCGATCTTTCGGAGGCGGTGGACAAGGCGGCGGTGCCGTTTGAGTCGGTGGCGGTTGCGCGCGGCAAGCGCCTGTCGACGTCGATTGCGAGCGGCGTGCGGGCCCATGCCGATGCTGCAGCGGTGGCACAGGTGGTTGAGCTGCTGCTGGACAACGCCACACGCTACGCAAGCGAGGACAGCGTGATCGAGCTAAGCCTGCGTGCCGTTTCGCGCGGTGCGGGCAAAGGCTCGGCCGAGCTTGTTGTATCGAATGCTGTTGATGAGCTGCCCGAGGGTGACCTGGACCGGCTGTTCGACCGCTTCTACCGCGCAGACGTGTCGCGCAGCTCCAAGACAGGCGGCTCGGGCGTGGGCCTATCCGTGGTGCGAGCCATCGCCGAGGCCCATGGCGGGAGCGCTTCTGTCTGCGGCCACGGCAACCAGATTACCTTCACCGTCCGCTTCTAAAACCTGCCAAAATAAACCTGTCCCTTTTTGGTAGGTGGGAAATGGGTAATACTAAAGAGTTATCCGACCAGATGGGAATTAATCGATGGCCTATATCGAATTCAAAGACGTCATCAAGGCATACGGCGAGGGCGATGCCCGCATCCACGCGCTCGACGGCGCGAGCTTTACGGTCGAGCGCGGTGAGCTCGCCATCATTCTGGGCGCTTCGGGCGCCGGCAAGACCACGGCCCTCAACATTCTGGGCGGCATGGACACGGCGACCTCCGGCACTGTGACGGTGGACGGGCGCGACGTGAGCTCCGCCAACGAGGCGCAACTCGTGGAATACCGACGCGCCGACGTCGGCTTTGTCTTCCAGTTCTACAATCTGGTCCCTAACCTGACGGCGCTTGAGAACGTCGAACTCGCGGCGCAGATCTGCCCCGATTCGCTCGATGCCGAGCAAACGCTTCGCCAGGTTGGCCTGGGCGAGCGCCTGGGCAACTTTCCGGCGCAGCTTTCGGGCGGCGAGCAGCAGCGCGTGTCCATCGCCCGCGCGCTGGCCAAGAACCCCAAGCTGCTTTTGTGCGACGAGCCTACGGGTGCACTCGACTACAAAACCGGCAAGCAGATCTTGCAGCTGCTACAGGACACTTGCCGCAAGCAAGGCATTACGGTCATCATCATCACCCACAACTCTGCGCTGGCGCCCATGGCCGATCGCCTGATCCGCTTTAAGAGCGGCCGCGTGGAGAGCGAGACGGTCCAGCAAAATCCTGTGCCTATCGAGACGATCGAGTGGTAGCGCCCATGAATCAGGACCGCCAAAACAGTCAACGCCGCGACGCGCAGAACACGGAGCGCGAGCAGGATTTTACGACCTACCGTACCGCCCAAAGCTCAAACGATATGGTGCCGACGGTTTTTCGCCGTGGCATCTACCGCACGATTCGCGGCAGCCTCAAACGCTTCTTGTCTATCGTTGTGATCACCGCGCTTGGCGTGAGCGTGATGTGCGGCCTTAAGGCGGGCTGCGAGGACCTGTGTGATTCGGTCGACGCCTATTTTGACCAGCAGAATGTCTATGACATCAACGTGCAGTCGACCTATGGTCTGACCGATGACGATCTTGCCGCGATCCAAGAGGTCGATGGCGTCGAGACGGCCGAGGGCATCTATACCGAGACCGCCTATACCGCCGTGGGTACGACGCGCGAGCGTGTCGTCGTACAGAGCCTCTCCAAAGAGAATATTGACCAACCGGTGCTAGTACGCGGCGAGCTGCCCGAGACTTCGGGCGAAGTGGCAGTGACCTCACGTTTTTTGAAGGCTTCGGGCAAGAAAATCGGCGATACGGTGAGTTTTGCCGCCAACGATGCGAGCTCGTCGAACCAAAGCGCCAAGGACCAGTTTGCCGATGGGGACTACACCATCACGGCCGAGGTTCTCGATCCTACCGACGTGAGCTCCGACTCGA
This sequence comes from uncultured Collinsella sp., assembly GCA_905200715.1. Lineage (GTDB taxonomy): Bacteria > Actinomycetota > Coriobacteriia > Coriobacteriales > Coriobacteriaceae > Collinsella. The sequence continues at coordinate 132,585 of CAJKLK010000002.1, forward strand.
CAGTCAACGCCTTTCGCGCTGCTTCGACTGCGGACTACAAGTTCTACGTGAGCGAGGATGCCGCGACATCTTCTTCCTACTCCGCTGTCCACGTGGTCGTCGAGGGAGCCAAGAGCCTCAACTCCTATTCGGATGCCTACTCGGCAAAGATCAATGAGGTCAAGGGCAATATCGAGAAGATCCGCGAGGAGCGCGAGAAGGCGCGTGCTCAGGAGTTGACAGTCGACACGCCAGCAAGCTTGGACGCGGCTGAGCGTCAGGCGAATATGGTCTTTGGGATCGAGCAGGACAACATCAATCGCATGGCCGAGGGCAGCGACGAGCGTGCGCAGGCGCAAGCCGACCTGGACCAGCGCCGCGCCGCCGCCGACCAGCAGTTTGCCGATGCCCGCGCCGAGCTCTCTGACCTGGGCGAATGCACCTGGTACATCCAGGACCGCGGCAATATCGCAAGCTACTCGAGCGTCGAGAGCGATAGTTCTTCGATCGAGGCCATCGCCACGGTGTTCCCGTTCATCTTCTTTATCGTCGCCGTGCTTATCAGCCTCACCACCGCCACCCGCATGGTCGAGGAGGAGCGCACGCTCATTGGCCTGTACAAGGCGCTCGGCTATTCACGCGGGCGTATCCTGTCCAAATATGTGGACTACTCGCTGTGGGCGTGTCTGATCGGTGGCGTGCTCGGCAATATCATCGGATTTGTGGGTCTGCCGCTGTTCTTGTTTACGGTGTTCGACGACATGTACTCGCTGCCCCAGATGCTACTTTCGTACGACATCGTGTCCTCGATCGTTTCGGTGGCGCTGTTTGCCGTGGGCGTGGTGGGAGCCACGATTATCGCCTGCCGCCACGAGATGGCCGAGACCCCTGCCTCGCTCATGCGCCCCAAGGCTCCGCGCGCCGGTTCGCGCATTCTGCTCGAGCGCATCGGCTTTATCTGGCACCGCATGGGCTTTTTGAACAAGGTCGCTGCACGCAACCTGTTCCGCTACAAAAAGCGCGCCTTTATGACCATCTTTGGCATTGCGGGATGCACGGCGCTCGTGATCTGCGGTATGGGTATCCGCGATACGTCGGTCGCGCTGTCGCCCAAGCAGTACGGGCACATCACGCGCTACGACTTGCTGGCGATCGCCAACCCCGACGATTTTTCGCAGACGTGCGCAGCACTGGATGAACGCAGTGCAGCCAAGGATTCCAACGTGACCGTGACTTCGACGCTGCCAATTATGACAGACAACGTCACCTTTACATTTGGCGGTAAGAGCGAGACCGTGCAGCTCATCGTGATTCCCGACGACCGCACGGGTGACTTGGGCGATTACGTGCGCCTGGAGGATGAGTCCAAAGAACCGCTCGCCCTGCGTGACGGGGATGTGTATTTGAGCAAGAGCTCTCAGCTGGTGCTGGGGATTAAGCCGGGTGACACGGCTCACGTCCAGGATTCGTCGCTCAATGTTGCCAAGGTCAAAGTCAGCGACATCTCGCTCAACTATCTGGGCAATACGCTTTACATGACGCAGAGCACCTATGAGCGCGCGTTCGGTCGAAGCGCGCGCCTCAACGGCATCCTTGCGCTGCTTAAGGGTTCATCGGCCGATCAGATTGCGTTTACCAACCGTCTTAAGAGCGATGGTTGGATTACGCTGTCGAGTACCGCCGAGCATTGGGAAAACTATGAGGCAAACTTTACGATTATCAATTCGGTCGTGGTGCTCGTGACCTTTATGGCGGCGTGCCTGTCGTTTGTGGTGGTATTTACGTTGTCTAACACCAACATCTCGGAGCGCGAACGTGAGCTGGCGACTATCAAGGTGCTGGGCTTCCGTCGTGGCGAGGTGCACCATTACGTCAACAAGGAGACGTTGATTCTTACGGCGATCGGAGCCGCGCTGGGCGTACCGCTGGGCGGTGCGCTGGCCGAGAGCTTTACGTACATCTTGCAGATGCCGTCATTGTACTTTGACGTTGAGGTCGAGCCGCTGAGCTACGTGCTGTCCGTTCTGCTGGCCTTTGCCTTTACGTTTATCGTCAACCTCGCCACCAACCGAACGCTCAACAAGATCGACATGGTCGGCGCCCTCAAGAGTGCCGAGTAACCTGCCAAAAAGGGACAGGTATATTTTGGCAGGTTTTATCTGCGCAAACGCCGGACAACCATTAGGTGGCCCGGCGTTTGCCCCGTTTTGCCGGGGATGTCTGTCGTTCAGTGCTCTTACTGGCCAATCCAGTGTTGCGCATAGCTCTTAATGTCCTCGGTAAAACCGTCAAGGTCGTCAAGGGTGATCACGCTGTCGATAAGCAAATTGGCTATCTCGCGGTGCATTGTGCTGCGGCGAATGTCGTTTGCAATTACGCCTGAGGACAGCTTGTCTCTATTGAGGCGCTCTTCTAGTGCCCAAAATCTACTGGACGCTTCACTGTCGCCGTTCAGTATCTCAACATACTGGCCGATGAGCTTTTCCATATAACGTTCTTGCCATTGAGGAAGCATTTTCTTAAACAGCTTCCAGTCGCTTTCGGCTACGTCGCGCATATGTCCTCCGCTCGTTAAACGGGCTTTTCCATTTGCCTTTCATTCTATTTGGTTTTCGCTCACAGGCGTGGATGAGAGGCTCTCTTTAGCCTTCGAGATTGAGCTTGAATGGGTCGTATGTCATAAAATGGGCCTATCTACTACGTTTGCTACCACACCCTCGACCATGACAAAGATTATGAAATTAAAACCGCAGGTAGAGGGCTTGCCAATTATCGGAAAAGGCGGGTATGGTCGGCCCTCTCGAGTTAAACGTAGTAAATGGGCCCTTTTCTTGGTGTGCGGTCAGTTCAATGCTAATCTCCGTGCCGGAACTGACCCAGTTGTTTGTAAGTTGCGGTGATATAGGGACTGTTTGGCGCTTTGGAGCCTCAAAACAGTCCCTATATCACCGCAACTTGAAAGGGGCGGGCGGTGTCGGATGAGTGGCGCTGGCTGGTTGGGGCGGTTTAGGCCTGCTTGCGGCACTTCCATTGTTTGCGACACCAGCGCATGAGCGCCTTTACGATGGGAATCGTGATGAGGATGATCCATGCAGGATGGGGCTGTCCCAAACAGAGCCACATGTAGAGGAACCAAGCGATGGCGGCTGCCGGGTAGATGACCTCGATCAGCTTAGACAGGTGGCGTCGATCGATGAAGTCACCAATCGCGTAGTAGACGGGAACCAAAAAGACGAGGAAAAGCCCCATGCCCCATGTGCCGTAGACAATGCCGAGCACCAGATAGGCAAGAGTGACAAGTGCGGGGAAGGGGAATTTGTTCCATGCACGTCCGACCTTGGTGTGGAAATGCTTGCCATGATGGTCGAGCTTGTCGTGTGCTTCTTTCCAGCTGGAAAACGTCTCGCCGTCGATGGTGACGGTGCCGTCGTCATTGGTGCGCACGCTATGTCCATCGTCCTCAAGCGTATCGATATGCACGCCGCCCGGCCCCACATGCACCTCTTCGCCCTTGCGCTCGTTGGTCACATGGATGCCGCTCCAACCAACATGGACTTCCTCGCCTTTATTGGGATCAATGACGTGGATACCGCGCGCGAGGGAAATATCGACAAGTGGTTTGTCGCCGCAATCGGCGTGCTCGGCAGAATCCTCAGCCTCGTCAGCCACATCCGCCGTCTCGGTGTCGGCGCTACCGTCCTCCAGGTCGTCGGCATCGTTGGCCGCCTCCCCATATAGCAGCTCGTCCAACGACACGTCATACAGCGCGGCGAGCGCAATGAGGTTATCGGTATCGGGTGAGGACTCGCTGCGCTCCCATTTACTAACAGCCTGGCGGCTTACGCCCAGCTGGGCAGCAAGCGCCTCTTGAGAAAGCCCGGCAGCCTTGCGGCGGTCAACGAGCCGCTGTGCCATTGCAAGATCCATAGCAGTTCCTTTCATGTGGTGACCGTAATCGAATGAGCCGAGTATGCCGAGAACAACCGGTAGCGACCACCATTTCTAGTTAGAATCTGCCCCAACCCTACCGCAACTACCGGTAGCAACCCCTAACGACCAGCCATTTTAGGACAAATGTCAGTGCAAGTAGCAGCCAAGAGTCCCCACTCAGTAAGTTACGGTGGAATAGTTTCTAGATTCAGCCATTTGCGGGCTAAGCGGGAACTATTTCACCGCAACTCAATTCCGGCCCAGGCACCCGCAGCAAGAAGACGAATAGCCCCGGCGAGTATGTAAACGCAGGGCCCTCCGACCCCGCCCGACGATTTCGATTGGCGACCTTTGACGGAGTCAAGGGAGGAGCCAAATCGAAATACGTCGGGCGGGGTCGGAGGGCCCGATGGGGTGGATTCCAGCCGAGGCTATTCGTCGCCGAAGCTGATGCCCAGCGCCTTGGCCTCGCGCACCAGATCGCTCTGGGGGTCGACATACTTGAGCTTGCCGGCGACATCCTCGAGCGGCATGTGGCACATCTTGCCGTCACGCAGGGCAATCATGTAGCCAAACTCGCCGCGCAGGCAGCCGAGCGCTGCCTCGACGCCGCACTGGGTCGCAAAGATGCGGTCCTGGGCGTCGGGCTGACCGCCGCGCTGCGTGTGGCCGGGGATGGCGACGCGGGTCTCGCGACCGGTCTTGGCCTCGATCTCCTTGGCGATGTCGTACACGATTGACGGGCTCGTACGCTCGGCGAGCTTCTTCTTGTACTCCTTCTTGGACAGCGCCGCGTCCTCCTTGGAGATAGCGCCCTCGGCGACGGCTACGATGGTAAAGCGGCTACCGGTCTCCATGCGATGCTCGATGGTCTTGATGACGTTATCCATGTCGTAGGGGATCTCGGGAATCAGGATGACGTCCGCGCCGCCCGCGACGCCGGCGTACAGCGGGATCCAGCCAACCTTGTGGCCCATGATCTCGATAACGAACACGCGCCCGTGGCTCGAAGCGGTGGTGTGGATGTCGTCGATGCATTTGGTGGCGACGTCGATGGCGCTCGTAAAGCCAAAGGTCATCTCGGTGCCCCAGGTGTCGTTATCGATGGTCTTGGGCAGGGCGATAACGTTGAGGCCCTCTTCGCGCAGGCGGTTGGCAGTCTTGGTGGAGCCGTTGCCGCCCAGCATAAACAGGCAGTCGAGCTGCAGCTTGTGATAGGTGTGGACCATCGCCGGCACCTTCTCGACGCCATCGGCCTCGGGAACATCCAGGCGCTTGAACGGCGTGCGGCTCGTGCCCAGGATGGTGCCGCCGCGGGTGAGGATGCCGCTAAAGTCTGCCGGCGTCATCACGCGAAAACGGCTGTAGATAAGGCCCTGGTAGCCGTCCTCAAAACCGTAGATCTCGATAGGCTCTTCGCTATTGGTCATGAGCGTTTTGACGATGCCGCGCATGGTGGCGTTGAGCGCCTGGCAGTCGCCGCCACTGGTAAGAAGACCGATCCTGAGCATGATGAATCCTTCCGGGCAAGTTACAACATGCGCATAAGTTTACCCCCGCACACTGTTGATACGGGGGTAAAACGTGTTAGCTCAAGCGTATAGAAATGTAAACAACGTCAGGCGAGCGTAAGGACGACGGTGCCAGCTCCTTACAGCGCGAAGGCGTCGACGTCGCCCCAGTGGCGGCGCAGCGTGATGGCGGCAGCGGGCTCGGTGTTGTCGAAGATGACCGACCACTGCGTGTTGCTGGTGATGTCTTCCGGATTGGGCTCTTGCGCCGCAGCGCGCAGGGCCTTCCAAGCGACTGCCTCGTCTTGGGCACCGACATGGGCGTCGAGGACATCGGCGATGGCGATGGCGCGTTCCTTGCCATGGCCCAGTTCGCCGTTCTTTTGGTTGGGTAGCACTTCGGCACCATAGCAGGCGTAGAAGTTCGTAACCTGGCGCACGGGCGTCGCCTTGCATGCGCGGTCGGGGTCGCGCGGATCCCACTCCACCACCCGCGCGTCACCGGCGGCGTCGTTGATAAAGAAGTGGTAATCGCGTCCTGCCATGGCGTGCATGTCGTAGGCAGAAAGCAGGTCGACGGCCTCCTGCGTGGTAGCCGCGCGGTCGAGCACCAGGCGGATGGCGAGCGAAGTGTTGATGACGGGGCGCTGCGTGTCCTGGTCACAGGGTTTGGAATCCAGGGTGAGCACGGCAATGAACATGCCGCATTCGTTGACGCCGTCGAGCTGGGCAAACGGGCCCATCAACGCCGCGGCGCGTCCGGCGACGGAGTCAAGTGGAGTGTTGGCGCCCAGGTTATTGAGGGCCGCAAAGCCGATGGAGGCATAGCCATCGCGCGGGTGATTGCGCACCAGCAGCGCCGAGGTGTCGTCCTTAAAGTCGTAATTGCGACCGGTGCGCACGCGGCCTTCGGCATCTACGGCGACAAAAGCGCTGCAGGCAAACTGGGGCGCCTGGACATGTGCCGGCACACCGGGCAGCACCTGCGCCACCACGGCATTGATGTAGGCCTGGTCGTCGCGCACACCAGCGGCGATGATGCGATCAAGATCGTAGTCGTAAGCGATGTCGATTGCGTACAGGTCATAGCCATCCGCATAGTCGGTCAAGCGTTTGAGCGACGCGACGGACTTGATTTGCTTGTGATAAACGATACCGGTGGCAGCGGCAAGGCCGACGGCGGCTCCCGCGACACCGCAGGCGATGGCAATGTTACGTGGCTTCATGACGACTCCTCTCGTCCTGTTAGTGCAATTGTCGCAAAAGGAGCGCGGGCATGATGACTCAACTTGGTGAGCGGCGCGGAATTAAGCACGGAATGAAGAGTGCGGCGCTGGCGCGGCGGGGTATGCTGGAGGGGACCATCAACCCAGCGAAAGGGGAGAGCATGACGGATCAGGAAACGCCCGAGCGCGCGCATGTGACGGCCGACGATATCGAGGCCGCCAACGACCTTATCGACTTTATCGAGACATGCCCCAGCATGTTCCATACGGCGGCGACCATTATGGCCGAGCTCGACGAGGCGGGCTTTACCTACCTGCCCGAGAACGCGGCGTGGGATATCGAGCCGGGCGGGCGTTATTACACGCAGCGCAACACCTCGAGCGTTATCGCCTTTAAGGTGGGCGAGGACCTGGCCGCGACGTGGGGCGAGGACGGCGTTGCCGGCGACTACCATTTTCAGCTGACGGCATCGCACAGCGATTCGCCGACGTTTAAGGTCAAGGCTGTGCCCGAGCTCGATGGCGCAGGCGAGACATTGCGCCTGAACACCGAGGCCTACGGCGGCATGATCGACTACACCTGGTTCGATCGCCCGCTGGCGCTCGCGGGCCGCGTGCTGGTGCGCGAGGGTGACCGCATTGAGAGCCGCCTGCTCGCCACCGAGCGCGAGGTCGCTATTATCCCGAGCCTTGCCATCCATATGAACCGTGGCGTCAACGAGGGCTTTGCTCCCAACCGAGCCGTCGATCTGTGCCCGCTCATCAGCGCCGGTGACCTTAAGCAGGGAGATTTTGATGCCCTGATCGCTGATGAACTGGACGTTGAGCCCGAGCAGATCCTGGGCCGCGATCTGTTCCTGGTCAATCGTCAGGATGCGCGCATTTGGGGCTGGGCCGACGAGTTTATCTCGACGCCCAAGCTTGACGACCTGGCCTGCGCCTATACCTCGCTACAGGCTTTTTTGGGCGCCGAGAACGCGCACGACGTCTCGGTCTTCTGCTGCTTCGATAACGAGGAGGTTGGCTCCGAGACCAAGCAGGGCGCCATGTCGACGTTCTTGGCCGACGCGCTGCGCCGCATCAACGGATCGCTGGGCTTTGATGACGAGTCGTATCATCGCGCCCTTGCCGCATCGATGCTCGTGAGCTGCGACAACGCGCATGCCGTGCACCCCAACCACGCCGAGAAGTGCGATGCCCGCAACCAGGTGGTGCTTAACGGCGGCATCGTCATCAAGGAAGCCGCCAACCAGCACTACTGCACCGATGCCTTTAGCCGCGCGGTGTTCCAGGCTATTTGCGACGACGCCGACGTGCCCACGCAGGCCTTCGCCAACAAGAGCGATATGGCGGGCGGCTCCACGCTCGGCAACCTGTCGAACATGCAGGCGAGCATGCATGCCGTGGACGTGGGCCTGCCGCAGTTGGCTATGCACTCGAGCTACGAGACCGGCGGCGTACGCGACGTGATGTACGCCATCCGCGCTCTCACCGCCTTCTACGAGCGCGACCTAACCATCAACGGCGCCGAAAGCGTGGAGCTCTAAAACCTACCAAAAGGGGATGTTAATTTTGGTAGGTTTTATCTGGGCGAATGCAAGGGGTGAAACCGAACTAGATCGGTGATGCGTAGCCGCCGAGGTGCAATGTGCCTCGGCGGCTTTTTGTGTGCAGGGTACGGCTGATGCTTGTAAATGCTATACATGCTTTACGTATCTACCATAGAGTTTTATGATAGTTATAAAGTATTAAGGAGGGGTCATGACCACAACCGCCGCTCAGATCAACGTACGTATCGATGCCGATCTTAAAAGGAGTGGGGACGCCGCTCTCTCCAAGGCCGGTATGACGCCGAGCCAAGCGGTACGAGCGCTCTGGCAGCTTGCAGCGTCGCTGGCCGATCGCCCCGGTGCGCTCGAGGATATCCTGCTGCCCAGCCGTGCCCGGGCGGAACAGCGCGAGCGCGAAAAAGCTGTCAGGCGCAAGCTCGAGCTTATGGAGCGGGGGTCGAAGCTGTTCGCTACCGCTTGCCGTGAGTCGGGAATCGATATGGTCAGGGCTCAGCCATCGGACGACGAAGGGCTCAAACGGAACGCCTATGCAGATCGCTATGGCGAGGAGATGGGCTGGCTCTATGAGTGAGGCTCCAAAGCGCATCTTGGTTGACACCAATGTGTGGCTCGATTACTTCATTCCCTCACGACGTGGTCGTTCGGTGGCGATTGAGTTTTTACGCGATGCATGCACGGCGCAGGTTGATTTGCTGTATGCGGCGACATCGTCCAAAGACCTGTTCTATTTGATTTCAAGCGAACATAAGGCATGGTATCGGCGAGAGCACGGCTCGCTTTCCCAGGATGCCGCTACGGCAGCGACTTCGCTTGCATGGGATTGTCTTAGCGTGCTGTCGCAACTTGCCACGCCGGTACCCTGCGACCTGAGTGACATATGGATGGCGAGCAGGCAGCGTGAGCTCCATAGCGATTACGAAGACGATTTAATCATTGCAGCAGCGATACGCGCCCAAGCAGATCTACTGGTCACCAACGATGTCAAACTCTGTTCACACGCACCCGTCGCAGCAATGAACGTCGAAAACGCAAGAAACTATCTAACAACGCTTAAATAGCTCTAAACCTCACTGGCCGAATAATAGTCAGCGAATGCCCCAGGCAGGGCCGCGCCAGCCAGTGAAACGCCGCAGGTAGAACAAAAGTCAGCGAGAGCTCGTCTGGGCGAGCAAGGTGCCTTGAAAGAGGAGGGCATTGGCCTTCTGGCCATGCCCGACGATTGAAAGGCAGATTGCCGTCCAGACGAGCTCGCAGCGTCGAGTGTTCCGCCGTTCGGTAGAACGGCGGAACAAGATTGGGTCGCGCCTTTGAAATTGAACGGCAGATTGGCCAAACGGCGGGCTCGCAGCGTCGAGCAGTTCCGGCGTTTGGTAAAACGCCGGAACAAATTAGTGCTCGATCCAACAGCGCAGGGTCTCGCCGGCCTGCAGGTGACGCAGGTTCTCCGCGGCGATGTCGACCACATTGTTGAGCGTAGCCTCCAAGTGGAACCAGCCCGAGACGTGCGGCGTGATGAGCATGTTGGGTGCATCCCACAGCGGGCTTGTGGCGGGCAGCGGCTCTGGGTCGGTGACGTCGACCGCGGCGCCGGCGAGATGTCCCGACTCCAGGGCGGCAACCAGGTCGTCGGCAACCACAAGATCGCCGCGGCCGCCGTTGGCAAAGAACGCGCCCGGCTTCATCGCGGCGAAGAACTCGGCGTTCGCCAGGCCGCGGGTCTCGGGTGTGCTGGGCATAAAGGATGCGACGACGTCGGCCTCGGCCAGGCGCTCGGGCAGGGCGTCCATGCCGTCCATGTCCTCAAACACGATGGGGTAGACGAGCGGATGGCGCTTGATGCCGCGGACGTGCGCGCCCATGCCGCGGCAGAGCGTGGCAAAGTGACCGCCGATATCGCCCGCGCCCAGCACCAGCACGTTGGCGTTTTTGAGCGAGGTAACTGGCCCCAAATCCTCCCAGCGATGTTCGCGCTGCAAGTCGTGATAGCCGGGCAGGCGCTTCATCATGGAAAGGACCATGGCAAACATGTGCTCGCTCACGGCCTGGCCGTAGGCGCCCACCGAGCAAGACAGTTTGGCGTCGGCTGGCACGGTGCCGGCGGCCAAGTAATCGTCATAGCCCGCGGTCTGCAGTTGCAGCAGCTGGAGGTGCTCGCATACGGTAAGCAGGGCAGGGTCTATGTTGCCCAGGATCACGTCGGCATCGGCGACCTGCTCGCGCGTGGCGGCGTCGGAGCTCGTGTAGATAAAGTCCTCGCCCGGAGCACTCGACTCAAGAATTGCGCGATGACGGCCGTTGACGGGCAGCAAAACCAGGATGTTCACAAGCAGTCCTCTCCGCCCAACCTGCCAAAAAGGGACAGGTTTGTTTTGGCAGGTTTTATCAGGCAAAACGTTCAAATAAAACGCCGGATGCAAGACGAGCGTGCCCGTCGGCATCCGGCGCATCCACGGCTACCAGCTGAGCAGCTCGTAGCCGTCCTCGGTCACCACGAGCTGTACCTCGCACTGGGCCGAATCGCTGCCGTCCTTGGTGCGCACGCACCAGCCATCGCCCTTGCTAATCTTGATGTCGGGCGCTCCGGCGTTGACCATGGGCTCGATGGTAAAGACCATGCCCGGAGCCATGATGGTGTCCACATCGGGCGCCTCGGTGGTAAAGCCCACAAACGGGTCCTCGTGGAACTCCTTACCGATGCCGTGTCCGCCATACTCGCGCACCACGCTAAAACCGGCGTCCTCGACCGTCTTTTGCACGGCCTCGGCCATCACGGACAGCGGCAACCATGGCTTGACGGCTGCCAAACCCGCCTCCACGCTGGCGCGGGTGACGTCGACCAGGCGCTGGCGCTCGGCCGAGACCTCGCCGATGCAGAACATGCGGCTCGAGTCGCTAAAGTAGCCGTCCAAGATCGTGGAGCAGTCCACGTTGATGATGTCGCCCTCGTGCAGCACATCCGTATCGCAGGGGATGCCGTGGCAGACGACGTCGTTGATCGAGGTGCACACGCTCTTGGGATAGCCCTCGTAGTTGAGATCGGCCGGCGTGCCGCCGTGCTCGACGGTGTAGTCGTAGATCATCTGGTCGATCTGGTTGGTGGTCATGCCTGCGGCGATATGTTCGCCCACATAATCGAGCACGCCCACGTTGATGGCTGCCGAGCGCTTGATGCCCTCGATATCGGCGGGCGTCTTGTAGAGCGTGCGGGGCAGAACCTCCCAGCCCTCTTCCCACAAGCGCTCGAGGCGCTCATCAAAGGCGCTATGGCATTTCTTGTATTTCTTGCCGCTGCCGCACCAGCAAGCGTCGTTGCGGCCAGGCACGGGTCCTTTGTCATACATGGCTAACTTCCTTTCATCCGCAGCTAGTATAGCCCACCCGCAGAGCAGCTCATTTGGGACGGGGCTAATTTGGCCGCTGGCGGGCGGCCGCGCTAGTAGCTCACCTGGCACGGAATGCCGAGGGCGCGCACGCGTGCGGCAATGGCGTCGAGCACCTCAGGCGCCGCTTTGGCAAGGCCGGCGATCGGTGTCTCGCGCGCCACCGTGTAGATGGTCGCTTCTTGTGGGCGAATGCGCTCAAGCGCCGCGAGCCAGGGGCCGACGTACTCCTCGCCGGTGTTGTCGATGAGCTTGCCCTGATACTCGCCGGTCAAAAAGATCGTCTGGATAATAACGCGACCGTCAAAGCTCGCGAACGTCTCGATCTGGTGCTCCACATCGTAGGGGCCAACGGGCTGGTCGAGCAGCTGGATAAACGCCGGGTCGACGGTATCGAGCTTGAGGATGTTGTCGTCGACCATCATGAGCGCGTCGTGCACCTCGGGGCGGTCGGCGCGCGTGCCGTTGGAGAGCACGGCGATCTTGGAGTTTGGGGCAAGCTCGTCGCGCAGCGCGACGGCGCCGGCAATGGCCTGCGGAAACTCCGGTGCGGCGGTGGGCTCGCCGTTGCCTGCGAAGGTAATCACATCGGGGAGCTCGCCCTCGGCTGCCATCTCGCGCAGCTTTGCCTCGAGCGCGTCGAGTACCACGGCGGCCGTGTTGTACGGCTCATGGCAGGGGCGCTCGGCGTTGAGGCCGTTTTCGCAGTAAATGCAGTCGAACGTGCAGATTTTGGCGCTGGCCGGCATCATGTTGACGCCGAGCGAGAGACCAAGGCGACGGCTGCGAACGGGCCCAAAGATGGGGCTGGCATTCAAAAACGTAGACATAGGCATATGCTCCTCAAGACAATTGTGCCTAAGCATAGCATCGGCTCCGAAGCAGGGTGTGGGCTCTTGCTTTACAAGTTTCGTTTTTTCACGTCGCTCATGATGCCGTGCCATGAAAAGCCTCGGGTCGGGTACAGTTAATCTGCTAACAAGTCGTAAGGCAATGCGGGTCCATCCAACCGTACTGACGTGCAGCTGGATGGGCATTGATGATGGGGGCACAACATGGATTTTACGGTCGAGAATGCGGGCACCACGATTGCCTGTCGCGAATATGCCGGTCCGGATGTGTCGCCTGATGCTCCTGCCTTGGTGTGCGTGCACGGCGCCTGCGTCGACGGCGTCTTTTTTGACGCCATCGCCCGCGAGCTCGCCTGTAACTACCGCGTCATTGCCTACGACCGACGCGGTTGCGGCGAGAGCGGCGACGCTGTAGACGGACGCTACGACCTCGCCGCCCAGGCCGCCGACCTGCAGGCCGTTATCGAGCATATTGGCGCTCCGGCAAACGTGCTCGCGCACAGTGCCGGTACGCTGGTGACCCTGGAGCTTCTCCGTGCAAACCCCGCCATAATCTCGCGTGCGATTCTGCATGAACCCGCCGTGACGGATGAGGGTACCGGCCTGGGCGCGGCCCCGGTTTTGCTCGAGATGATCGCCGCGGGAAAGGTTTCCAGGGCATTACGGGCCTTCCTGGGCGCCATCGGCGATTCGGACCCCGAGGCCCCCAAGTTAACCGAGGCAGAAGCCAGGCATGCCCTGCGCAACGGCCGCAGTTTCATGGCAAACGAATACGGGATTACTATGACCTGCGTTCCCGATTGGGATAGCGTTCGCGCGTCAAAAACGGTGGCCGCCGTGCTCCTGGGCGAGCTCTCGATTGGCACGCCCCGCGAGGCGGGCACGAGGATGGCGGCTGAGCTTTTGGACTGTCCGCTCGTGACGATCCCGGGCGCGCACAACGGCCTGCGCGATCGCCCGGCAACGGCTGCCCGGGCTGTCCGTGGCATCCTGGGGCTCTAGCATCCGCAATAGCCAAAGCAGGCTTCATCCGCAAACGTTTCGGCCGTGTTAACAAACGTGCTCGAAACCTCACGTCTGCGGCTTCAATCGCGCCGCCTGCCAACTCATAAAAATGTAACAGCATTTACGTACTTACCTGCATCTACAAGGTGTTACCCTTGTAGCACTTGGAACCCACCGCTACCATGCGAAACTATCGAAAGGGCCCCATATGCTCAATAATCACGAGGCCAATCTAACCGACGAGGAGGCTGCCGCCGAGGTCGCCCGCGTCGCGAAGACCTACCCCGTGGTGCGTTTGCTGTCGGCCGATCAGATTAAGAGCGAGCCTAACTGCTTGCTCGCCGGCGATCGCTGCCCTTGTCTGCGTCAGTCGAGTCTTGAGGCCTTGGCAGATTCGGATGAGGTGTCGGAGCAGCTGCTCAATGATGGTATTGAGTACCGCGCTCGCCTGCGCCCTCTGAAGGTCGAGGGCGAGCCTCATGTCTTGTTGATGGTGCGTCCGATTGATGAGCAAGAGGCTGCAGAAGAGGACCTTGTCTACACCGACGTGCTGACGAATGTGCACAATCGCCGATATTACGAGGAAAAGCTCCGTAGCGCCCGCATGAAGGCCGGCGTTGCGGTGATTGACCTTGATGATTTTAAGGTCTTCAACGATACGTGTGGCCGTCATGCCGGTGACCTTGCGCTCGGTGCTGTGGCGACAGCCATACGCAGCGGAATTCGTTCGACTGACGAGCTTGTGCGCTATGGCTGCGACAAGTTTGTGGTCGTCATGCCCAATATTCCCTCCGATGACTTCACCCGTCGCCTGCATCAGGTATCCGATGCCGTTCATGCCACGATTATTCCGGGCCATGAGTACGTGAGCTTGACGGCATGTGTTGGTGGCGTTCGCATTCATGGCGAGACGGTCGATGAGGGCGTTGGCCGCGCTGTCCAGTTACTGAGCCGCGCTAAGACAAAAGCCGGTACGGTCGTGACCGATGCCGATTCCATCGAAGCCTTCCAAAGCGAAAAGCCTTTGGTGCTTATTGTCGACGACTCCGACATGAACCGAGCCATTCTCAACGAGATGCTCAAGGACGAGTATTGCATCCTCGAGGCCGACAACGGTCGTACGGCGCTCGACATGGTCGACCGCTATGGCGATGAGTTGTCGCTCGTGCTGCTGGATATTGTCATGCCGGGCATAAGCGGCTTCGAGGTGCTGGCCGATCTGTCGCGCCGATCGGGTATCGACAATCTGCCTTTCATCATGATTTCGAGCGAAGATTCCGATGATATGGTTCTGCGCGCGTACGAGCTGGGCGCCTCGGACTATATCAACCGCCCGTTTGACTCCCGTGTCGTGCGCCGCCGTGTAAGCAACACCATCCGCCTATACGCCAAACAGCGCCGCCTGACGAGCCTGCTGTCCCAGCAGTACAACGAGCGCGTCAAGAACAGTCGCATGCTCATCGACATCATGGCCGGCGTCATGGAGCTTCGCAACGGCGAGAGCGGCAGGCACGTTACGAACATCGAGAAGCTGACCGAGCTGCTGCTTGACTGTCTGGTCCAGCGTAGCGACACGATCTCCCTTGACAATGAGGAACGCTCTACGATTGCCCTGGCTTCGGCGCTGCACGATATCGGCAAGATGTCGATTGACGATGCGATTCTCAACAAACCCGGGCGCCTTACGCCCGAGGAGTTCGAGATTATGAAGACGCATACCACGATGGGCGCCGACATGTTGCTTGAGCTGGGCCGCCATCACGTCGGCAATGCGCTTATGGAATATGCGTACCAGATTGCGCGTTGGCATCACGAGCGCTGGGACGGCAAGGGTTATCCCGATGGCCTTAAGGGCGACGAGATTCCCATTGCCGCGCAGGTGGTTTCGGTGGCCGACGTGTATGATGCGCTGACGAGCGTGCGTGTGTACAAGGACGCTATCCCGCACGAGGAAGCAATCCAGATGATCCTGGACGGTAAGTGCGGTACCTTTAACCCGCTGTTGCTCGACTGCCTGCTCGAGGTGCAAGACCGTATTGCCGAGACGTTGGCACGCCCCGCCGATGTCGTCGCGTTTCCTACGATTTAGTTTGACCAAAGGAGTTTTTAATCCATGATTTCCATGCGTGAGGCGTATGAGAAGATCGGCGCTAATTATGATGACGCGTGTGCTCGGCTGATGGGCGGGGAAATGCTTGCCCGCTTTGCCCTCAAGTTTTTAGATGACGAGAGCATGGACAAGTTGGAGGCTGCCATGGCGGCAGGAGACGCCGAGAGCGCGTTTATGGCAGCGTATACGCTCAAAGGCGTGAGCCAGAACCTGGGATTCGATAATCTGTACGAGCCGGCGGTCGTGGTGACCGAGGCGCTGCGCGGCGCCGATGCCGTTGACGGCGCTCGTGAGGGAATGCATGCGCTGCAGCAGCAATATGCGGCTACGATGTCGGCCCTGCGCGAGGCGGCTGAATAAGGGCTTGCGGGCCTTGGGCTGTGTGCCCCGGCCACATATAGGTAAAAGGGCGCCCCGCCGGGCCATGTGGTCGGCGAGGTGCCCTTTTGTGTTGTGCTGTCCGTGAATTAACGGGCCTGCTTAACCTTTGCCGCTGCCTCGACAAACGACTTCCACAGGTTAAAGTCGGTTTCGAGCGTCTGCCAGGTGTACTCGGGATGCCATTGCACGCCCAGGCAGAAAGGCTGGCCTTCGACTTCGATGCACTCGGGAACGCCGTCGGTTGCCTTGGCGACCAAGCGCGTGCTCTTACCCAGACGGTCGACGCAGCAGTGATGCGCCGAGTTGGTCTGGATCAGTCTGTGCCCGCCAAGTGCGCGCTCCAGCAGCGAGCCCGGCATGACCTCGACAGGATGCACGGGATCGTTGAGCACGTGGGTGTGGCGCCACTGCGTGCGGCCCTCGCGCGCACCCAGGCTCGGCACGTCCATGCACAGGGTGCCGCCAGTAGCGACGTTGAGCAGCTGCGTGCCGCGGCAGGTGGTAAAGAGCGGCTTCTTGGCGCGGAGCACCTCGCCGACCAGCTTAAACTCAAAGCTATCGCGGATCTCGCAGCAGAGGGTGGGGTCGTAGGGTCGATCATCGCCCCAGCGCTTGGGGTTGACGTCCGGGCCGCCGGGAATGGCGATGCCGTCGGCGATATCGACGTAATGACGGATGACCTCAATGTCCTCGGTGATGGACATCTGCAGCGGCAGGCCGCCGGCGGCAAGGATGGCATCGACAAAGACGCTTGCGATTTCCTCGTTGGGGGAGAGCGTCTCGCTTAAAAACGGCTTTGCCTCTTCCCAACGTGGCGCCACCAGGATGAGCGGACGGTCGGCGGGGGCAACGTCGACGTGCGGGGTATAGGACGATGAGGTACGGGTTCCGATCATGGGTGTGGCTTTCGAATCCGGGTGGACATGGCACAGGGGTGGCGCGGGACAAACGTTACTGATGAATTCGCCCGCGTGGCAATTGGGTTAGTGGCCCTTGATGGAGTTGAGGAAGTCCTGGGCACGCTTGGTCTGGGGATGGTCGAAGAACTCGTCGGGCGTGCCGGTTTCCACGATCTGGCCGTCGGCCATAAAGACGACGCGATCGGCCACGCGGCGGGCAAAGTTCATCTCGTGCGTAATGACGATCATCGTCATGCCCTGCTGAGCCAGACGGACCATGACCTCGAGCACCTCGTTGATCATTTCGGGGTCAAGGGCGCTCGTGGGCTCGTCAAAGAGCATGGCCTTGGGCTGCATAGCAAGTGAACGGGCGATGGCCACGCGCTGCTGCTGGCCGCCCGAAAGCTGTGCGGGCACCTTGTCGGCCTGCTCGGCCACGCCCACGCGGCTCAGCAGGTCCATGGCGCGCTCACGAGCCTCCTCCTTGGACACGCCCAGCACGTCGACCGGTCCCAGCATGACGTTCTGCAGCACCGTCATATGTGCGAACAGGTTGAACTGTTGGAACACCATGCCCAACTCGGCGCGCATGCGGGCAAGGTCTTTGCCTTCCTGTGGCAGAGGCTCGCCCTCGATGAGGATTTCGCCCGAGTCAATGGTCTCCAAGCGGTTGATGGTGCGGCACATGGTCGACTTGCCCGACCCCGAGGGGCCAATCACCACGACGACCTCGCCGCGGTCGACCGAGAGATTGATGTCGTTGAGGACGTGCAGGTCGCCATAGTGCTTATCGACGTGCTTGAGCTCGATAAGCGGCTGGTTGCCAGAAGTAGAAGTGCTCTGTGCCATGGTGCTCGGCTCCTTATGCTTTGAGAACGTGGGTGCTTAGCGGATGATGGTCGCGCCGGTCTTGTGCGAAACGTAGACAGCGGCCTTGTTGATCGCGACGTTGATGAGGATATAGATGACCGCGATTACCAGGTAGACCGACACGAGGGCGTCGTAGTTGGTAATGAGCACGCGGGCATTTTGCATGAGGTCGGGGTAGCTCACCACATAGGCGACGGTGGTGTCTTTGACTACGACCACAAGCTGCGAAATCAACGACGGAATGATAAACCGAATCGCCTGCGGCAACACGATTTTAAAGGTGATTTTAGCCTTGGAGAGACCGAGCGCCTGGGCCGCCTCGACCTGGCCGCGCGGCACGGCGTTGACGCCGGCACGGAAGATCTCGGCAAGTACACCGGCTGCAGCGAGCGCGACAGGGAGCGTGAGCATCCAAAACGACGGCAGCGCGATCTTGTACTGGGGCAGCACCAAAAAGAAGAAGTAGATGAACAGCAGACTCGGCACGCCGCGGAAGAAATCGGTGAGCACGCGGCAGACCAGCTGCAGCGGCTTAATGTCGCTGGTGCGGCCGAGCATAAGGGCTAAGCCCAGCACCAGCGCGATGGCGCCAGCGGTGAGTGCGACTTTAACGGTGCCCTCAAAGCCGGCAAGCAAGAACTTCCAGGTGGTGAGGTGCGTAAAGAAATACCAATAGTGGACCGAAAGCTGGCCGGTCACATAAAAGCGCCGCAGCACCAGGGCGACGAGCGCGGCCACGGCGACGAGTGAGATGGCGGTGCCGATGCGAATCTTGGCGCGCATCTTGGGGCCGGGAGCCTCGTAGAGCGCATCGCGCATGGTGAGTGCAGGGGAGGAATGCTTGCTCATCGGAGGATCCTCACCTTCTTATCGATGTAGTTGCCAATGTGGCTCACCACAAAGGCCGTGCCCAGATAGCCGAGCGCCGAGATAAAGAACGCGGCGACGCCTCCGAGCGAGCGCGTGTTGATGTAGCTCACCACGCCGGTGAGCTCCTGCGGTTTAAGCGGCACCTGACTGCCGAGCGCGGTGGTGAGCATGACGGCGATAAAGAGGTTGGTCATGGGCAGCACGCTCGAGCGCAGCGCCTGCGGAATCACGATCTTGGCGAGGATGCGGTTAAAGCTCATGCCGAGCGAACGTGCGGCTTCTACCTGACCGACGCCGACGGTGTTGATGCCGCTCATAAAGTTCTCGGAGCCAAAGGCTGAGCCCAAAAGGACCGTGGCGACGATAACGCAGGTGCGGTAGGGCAGGACGACCTTGAGCGGTGGCAGTGCGTAGACGACGATGATGAGCAGCGCGATGCCGGGGATGTTACGGAAGACCTGAACATACAGGTCGCCAAAGACGCGCAGCGGCTTGAGCGGTGACACGCGCATCACGGTGACGGCGACGGCCAGCACCATGGCGATGACAAACGACTCAAGTGTCATGCCCCAGGTTGCTAACAGGGCGTCGATATAGTTCTGGCCATAGAGCGACCAGAGTTCGGAGAGACTCATGCGGACCTCCCGCCGGTAAGGAAAGGGGCTCCCGTGTGTACGGAAGCCCCGACAACTCAGTGAGGAAACAGTTTAGCGCAATAAAGCGCATCATGCGTTTCCATATGGTTTCGTTGCGGCCGTTACCAGGCTCGCTGCCTAGGCGCCGATCTCGGGTAGCTCGGGAACATTGGTGTCGCCCGTACGGTCGCCGATGCAGATCTGCCACAGCTCAGTCCAGGTGCCGTCGTCCTCGATCTTCTTAAGGAAATCGTTGACAAAGGCGACGCCGTCGGAATCGAGTGGCAGACCGATGCCATAGGGCTCCTTGCTGCCGAAGGGCTTGCCGGCGATCTTGTACTTACCGGGCTCGCGGACCAGGGCGCTCTGCTGCATGTTGTTATCGATGACGTAGGCGTCGACGCGACCCTGCTGGAGTGCCTGGCGGGCCTCCTCGTCGGTCTTGAACTCCTGCTGGCTGGCCTTGGGGGCGAACTCCTCCAGGATGGCGGGACCGTTGGAGCCGGACTGGACGGCGACGTTCTTATCGGCCAGATCGTCGACGCTCTTGATGTCGTCGTTATCGGCGAGCACCAGGATGGCTTGCTGGGTGTAGTAGTAGGGGCCGGCGAAGGAAACGAGCTTCTTGCGCTCGTCGGTGATGGTGTAGGTGGCAAAGACGGCGTCGACCTGGCTGTTCTGCAGGACGGACTCGCGCGTGTCCGAGGTCACCTGGGTGATCTCGACCTTGTTCTCGCCCAGGATGTAGTTGGACAGGAGCTGTGCGATACCGGCATCGAAGCCGCGGGTCTGACCGTCTTTCTCGTTGAGGAGGGAGAAGAGCGTGGAGGTCTGAACGCCACCGATCTTAAAGACGCCGGCGTCCTTGACGGCCGTGGCCCAGGTGCTGGCGGCGATGGCGTCGTCATCGGCCTTGGGGCCGTTATCGACGAGCTTGTCGAATGCCTTGGCGTCGAGCGTGGTGGAAGCCTCGGTATCATTGGAGCTCTTGGAGGAGCCGGCGGCGGAACCCTTGTCGGCCTCGGCGCTGGTGTCGGAGCAGCCGGCAAGACCAAGGCCGGCAACGGTTGCGAAGGTGGCGGCGACAAAGCCGCGGCGGTCGAGAACGACCTGCTGGGAGAGGTTCTTGCTCATGGTAGAACACCTTTCTCAATAAAATCCCTAGCGGTTGAGTAGAGTTATACCCTATCGCGCTCAAATGGGTCAACACGAAATAACTCAGAAACATACTTGCCTTATGGGTTATTCTACCTACCATAAAGGGACAGGCACCTTTGTGGTGGTTCTGGCCGATGTGGCGGCATGCCTTACTGTTTTGTCTCAATCTGTAACATCTGCAGCCATTTTTGCCGAGTAACTGTTACAGATTGAGATTTTCTCTTCAGGGGAATTCGAATGTCTCAATCTATAACAGGTAGACGAGGAAATGGGTTCTTACTGTTACAGATCGAGATTTTATCCTTAGGGGGATTTGAATGTCTCGATCTGTAACAGTTAGACGGGCAAAAGGTCTCTATCTGTTACAGATTGAGACGAAGGCCAGGGACTAAGACGTCTTGTCTAGATCTGTAACAGTTAGACGGGAATTCGGGCCATAGATGTTACAGATTGAGATAATCGCGCCGTGAAAATTAAAACCTCCGCAGGGGTGCTTCCCTTGCGGAGGTTTTCTTACTCGTTGAGTAGCCTTACGGCTTCGGCGGCCATGTT
>CAJKLK010000003.1:0-146954 GCA_905200715.1 uncultured Collinsella sp.
AAATCGAGCTCGAACCGACCGTCGTCAACGGTCGCGTGCGCCTTGGCATGCACGGTGTCGACCCCAGCAAAATCGTGACCGTCGATGCGTGCCCGCTGTTCGATAAGCGTTTTCCCAAGGCGCTCAAATCGGTCGTCGGCGCGCTCAACTATCTAAGCGGCAGCCATGACTTGGGGCTCGAACGCGTAGGCATTCGCGCATCACGCCGCACCAAGGCACTCGAGGTCGCGCTCTGGACGCCCACGGGCTCTTTTCCGCGCTCGCAGGTCTCCCGCGTGCTGGCGGACGCCGCCCATCCCACGAGCATCGTGCGTGTGATGAGCAAGGGCGAAAAGAAAGCCCGCCGCGTCTCCAAAGTCGAGATGCTCGCCGGCGAGGGCTCGTGGACCGAGAATATCGCCGAAGGCCAGATGCGCTTGTCTGCTCCGTCGTTTTTCCAAGTCAATACCAAGGGCGCCGAGATTTTGATTGAGCTCGTTATGGACGCCCTCGACCCGCAGGAAGACGAGCTGGCCGTGGACCTGTACTGCGGTGCCGGCACCTTTACCCTGCCGCTCGCCCGCCGCTGCGATTTTGTTGCCGCCGTCGAAGCCTATGGCCCGGCCGTGCGCGATCTACGCCGTAACCTCGAGATCAACAAGCTCGACAACGTCGACGTCATCGGCGGCGACGCGGTGCGCGAGTTCCCCGATCAGGATGCCGATGTCTTGGTAGTCGATCCGCCGCGCGCAGGCTTGGCGCCCGAGGCCATCGACCTCATCGCGAGCACGAGCGCCCGTGATGTCGCCTACGTGAGCTGCGACCCGGCAACTCTGGCCCGCGACCTCAAGCGCTTTGTCGAGGAGGGCACCTTCTCCCCCGTCAAGATCACGCCGGTCGACCTGTTCCCGCAAACCTTCCACTGCGAAACCGTCGTCCACCTCAAGCGCAACTAACCGCATGACGAGAGCGGGCCCGCGTGCGTAACTGCACGCGGGCCCGCTTTATTCGGTCGATGCGACGCTGGCAAAAGCCGTCGCTGCGCTCACGGGCAGCCAGAACAACAACGGCAGCAGGTAGCGCATCGACTCGGTCGTGTACGACGTCGGCGAGATCCAAAGAACAAGGTTTGCCGCAACGAGCGGCGCCATCAGATAGAGTTTCTGGGGCGCACGACGTTTTATCTCCAGCAGCAGAAACGCCATACCCCAGGTCGACCAAAGCGCCTTGGCGCCGACAAGCATGCCGACCGGCGTCGACTGAAACCATGCGACGAGCGACTCGACACTGCGGCCCAAGGTCGCATCGGACCAGCTCAATCCCAGGTCCCGCGAGCGGGGAAACACATGGCTCACGTTGTGCCCGTCGACAGGAGTCACATAGGGCGACAAGGCTTCGCTTCCCGCCGCCGGCATGGCATACCAGCCAATCTGCACTCCCAGATACGCCTCGAGATAACAAAGCGGATGCTGCAGGAACCCCGCTACCCACGCGCCAAAATAGGCTGCAAAATCGAGCTCGTCGGCCTTACCAAACGTGGGGTCTTTAACGGAGTCGGTTAAAAACCACGTGTAGTTGTTCTTACCATCCTCCCCGATGGCGCGCTCGATCTCTTGACGCTGCCATTCCGGAAGCTCGTCCCCGTGGTCACGCATCAGCAACGCGGACTGCTGAAACATGAGACCGTAGACCTCCTGCTTGCCACCAGGCTCGCACCCCAAAGCGGGGAGCACGGCCGTGGGCATAAGGACCGTCATAAACAGAGAAGCGCCGACCGCCATTGCCGCAACGACAACTCGCCCGCGCCGACCCGTTACCTTGAAGAACACGACAACCAGGACAATCAGCACGAAAATCAGGCCGGTCTTACGCGTCAGCGAAACCAGAAGCAGAAGCGCAACGTATACAGCAAGGAAACCGGGTGCCCTCAGGAGTTGCCCCCTCGAGCGCATGACCTCAATGGAGGCAACCGAGAACAGCAGGAAAAACGGCAGGAAGGTGGCATCCTTCGCCATGGCCGAGGCATAAATGGGAAGGTGCCAACACAGGCACAGAAGCGCCAGCAGTGCCAGGCAAACGCCATGTCCGCCGCCCATGCGGCGTACCAAAACAAGGCAGCACGCCAAGGCACACGCCGTCAGAAACGCTTGTACCAGGCAGAAGGCGTACACCCCAGCATCAACGCTTCCCAGCGCACGGCCCAGGTCGGTAAACCATCCGTACAGATAGGTATCGAACACTGGATGGTGGTCGGTGATGACACCGTCCGACAAGGCATTGGGTAAGCCGTTGTACTGCAAAAGCTGCTGGCGAGTATCCCACCAGATCACACCCGGGAACAGCAGGACCAGCAACGGAGACCAGCAGGCGTAGATGATTGCGCCCAGTTTTATGATGCCACCGAATGCGTATGTCTGCGGGATGCCAGAGAACGCCATGTCGCACAAGTTGTCAAACCATCCAGCATGTACTTGCCGAGGAACGTCGACAGTACTTTTGCGTCCCACCAGGAACCGATCGATCAGATAGTCGCCAAGCATAAACACTGTGCAGAAAAAGGCCATGTGCCCCAAGACATGGACTAAGTAGATAGGATTGCAAGAGAATCCCACGGCATCGCGAAACATATCCGCGATGGTCGCGAGCACCCCAAAGATGCCCGCGACCATCAACATGTCGCAATTCTGTTTTAATCGCTCCACCGGCATGCGCTTAGTGCTTTACCGGTGCGCCGCAATGTGGGCAGAACTGAGAATCGGGCGTAAGCGGGCTTCCGCACGAGCTACAGAATCGCGGCGCATCCGAGGACGCAGGAGTCTGCTGCGGCTGGGCCTGAGCCTGCTGTCCGACGAAATTCTGTGGCATCGTCTGCTGAGGCGCAGCGGGGATAGTGCCATTCGCGGTTGCCGCACACCCCTTAGAGTGCTTGCGCATGCGAATGACAACGAAGCCGCCAACGCCCGCAGCAAGAAGAATCGCAACTACAACGACAATGATAATTGGGTTGAACGAGGATGAGTCGCCATCGTGCTGGGCCGCAGGAGACAGCAGGCCTCCCGAGGCACCGATCTCGTAAACATCAATTGATGCGCTATCGTCATCAAGATCTCGCACAACGTAAACCTTTGAATTATCTTGCGAGAAATACGCGGGGCCCAAATATGCACTCCATGAGTCGCCAAACCCAAATACGTCATAATCAAAACCGCTTTTTACGGATATTTGAGAGGACGATCCAGTCTTGGTATCAACCAGATAGAGTGAACCGGATCCATCGTCATCCACGGCGTATGTTAAAGCAAATGCTCCATCACTTGACAGAGACGAAATGCGCGTCTGGTCAGAATAATTCTTCGTGCTAAATGAGGATTTCCATTTTGTTTTACCTGTAACGGAGTCGACAACCGAAAGAGAACACTCGCTGACGCGCTCCGAGCTCGAAGAGCCTCCCCCGTCAAGCTGGCTGGACAGCATACCCGTCAATGATCCATCTGCGTTGTATGAATGCTCCGAAATTTCTTTTCGCTCATTGGTGGCTGCAACTTCGCCTTTATTCGAAACAAATACACCGCTTGAAAACAAGGTTCCATCCGCCATCACACGCACCGGAGAACCGAATGAAGATAGCTTGAGGACCCGCGTGTTGATCTCATTATCGATGGTCTCAGAATCCAAGTTAATTGTTGTCAGCTTATCGCCAGCTGGATAATTCACATAACCATATTTACCGTCTAAAGACGTCCATGCCGAAGAGCCCGCGCAACTATTGTCCTCGAAAAACGGAGCCGAATAGACTGAGAGAACCTTTCCCGTCTTGCGATCAATCTTACTGAATCTAACAGACAGGGTATCAGAAGAGGTCAAGAAAAAAGTGTTGCCGTCATCAGACAAGCCAAGCTGCCAAAGATTCCTTTCAACAGCGGAAGGATCTACGGGAGTAGACTCCAATTCGCCTTTATCCCCTAACGGATAGCCAATGATTTCTGACTGCTCTGGATCATATGAATAAAAGAAGTCCTCTTTATTAGAAAAACAATAGGCTCCTCGGTAGTCACCGCCTCGGCAATCATAGTCATCAATAAAGGTTGAGGCTTGTATTTGCGATCCATCATCCGCATTCACCACTAGCAGCTGGGCACCATCCCCAGAGTAGCCCTGCTTTAGAATCAGGTATTTTCCCGACAAAGACCTGTCAAACAATTCGCCCGACACCACGAAACTGTCCTTGAGCTCGGGCGTGGGGACGTCGGCGGCATAGGCGTCCAGCGGCGCGACAATAAGGCTAGCGGCCAGCGCCAGGCCGGCTATTAGAAGCCCCCCCCCATTTCATTTTTCTCGTTCTTGGCATGATTGCCCCTTTCGGTCGAAAGGTGGGTATTACTTGAAGCTACGCTAAGCCCTAGAAATCAAAATGTGTTGCGCAACAATTCCCAGCGAGCAAAAAAGTCGGTGGCGAATGATGAAAATGGGACGGGATTAAACATCATTGTGTACCGAATGTACCGAATGATTATTTAATCCCCGTCCTAGAAGAATCACTGATGGTTGACTGGCGCGCCGCAGTTTTGGCAGAAGGAGGCATTTGTCTCCAGCTTTGACCCGCACTGGGCACAGAAATAAGTAGGCTCAACTGGCTGAGCATCATCGATCGCGGTCGGCGTCTGCTGTACCTGCGAAACCTGCTGCGCCGGAGGCATTTGCTGGTATGGATTGGGCTGCGGAGGCTGAGGCTTGTTCGACGATTCCTTGTTCAAGATAGCAGCAAAGGCGACAGCCGCGATACCACCAAACACAACTAGCAAAACGAGAAGGTCGAATACACTAATCATCGCACATCAGCTCCTCATGTTGCGAAAGATGACGGATGCCGAGATTTTATCGCCGCGCCGCAAGCCCCTCCTAGTGCGCAACACCCATCCACCCTGCATGATTTTCTGGGGCGGGGATCAAAATCATTGGGGAATGGCGCGTGGCAAGCGGGGGTCTTCGGGGTATAAGACGGCTAATTGTATGCCGCCCTATGAAAGGAACCCTTATGCCCAGCGTTGCCGTTCTTGCCGCCGATGGCTTTGAAACGATTGAATGCCTGACCATGGTCGATGTCATGCGTCGCGGCGGCGTGCGCGCCACGCTCGTCTCGATCATGCCCACGCGTGAGGTCGTAAGCTCGCTGCAGATTCCCGTAACCTGCGACGCACTCTTTGACGAGATTAACTTTGACGAGTATGACTGCGTCGTGCTGCCTGGCGGTCTGCCCGGCGCCACCAACCTGCGCGCCGACCAGCGCGTCTGCGACGTAGTCTGCGAGTTCGCAGCGACCAAGCATGTTGCCGCCATCTGCGCCGCTCCGTTTATCCTGGGCGAACTTGACCTGCTCGAGGGACGCCACGCCACGTGCTTCCCCGGCTTTGAGAAGAGCTTCCCCGGGGGCGCCTATACCGGCGACAAGGTCACGCACGACGGCAACATCATCACCGCCAGCGGCATGGCCCAGTCGCTCCCCTTTGCGCTTGAGCTGCTGCGTACGCTCGCCGGCGACAAGGCTGTCGAGAAGGTTGCCGAGGGCATTCAGCTATGATTTTGGCTTCGCAATCACCGCGCCGCATCGAGTTGATGCGCGAAGCGGGCTACGACATCCGCGTCATTCCCGCTGACATCGACGAGACTCCTTTTGATGACGAGGCCCCGCTTACGCTTGTCGAGCGCTTAGCTCGCGCTAAGGCTGCCGCCGTTGCCGCCGAGCACGCCGATCCCAGTGAGCTGACCATCGCGGCCGACACCATCGTCACCTTCGATGGCAAGATTTTGGGTAAGCCGGCAAACGAGGACGAAGCCCGCACCATGCTTCACGAGCTCTCGGGACGCACGCACCAGGTCGCAACCGGCGTCTGCATCGTTAGAGCCGGAGACGCCACAACCCCGCACGCCGCCGAGAGCCTGTCGTTTGTCGATGTGACCGACGTGACGTTCTATGAGCTCACCGACGAGCAGATTGAGCGCTACGTCGCCTCGGGCGAGCCCATGGACAAAGCCGGCGCCTACGGCATCCAAGGCGTCGGCGGGCGCATGCTCGTGCATGATATTTCGGGCGACTTCTACAACGTGGTGGGCCTGCCCATCGCTCGCGTCGCGCGCGCGATTCAAAAACTATCGTAATTGCATCTGGCGCTGGGTATCCCCCAGCGCCTACAATTTCGGCGTACCGCACGGATCCCGACCGGGCATAAGGCCCGGCGGAAAACCGATAGGAGTAAAACATGGATACACTGCTTGAGGCCATTGACGTTTGCGATGTCGATGGCTTTTGCTTTGGCAACTATACGGACGAGAAGGCCGGTACCGGTTGCACCGTAATCGTGGCACCCGAGGGCGCCACCGGCGGCGTTGACGTCCGCGGCGGTGCCCCAGCATCGCGCGAGACCGACCTGCTGCGTCCCGAGAACACCGTGGACAAGGTCCATGCCGTCTGCCTTTCGGGTGGATCGGCCTTCGGTCTGGAGGCCGCGAGTGGCGTCGCCCGCGAGCTCGAGAGCCGCGGCATCGGCCTTCCCGTCGGCCCCACGCAGGTGCCCATCGTGTGCTCCAGCTGCATCTTCGATCTCGCCTTTGGCGACCCCACCGTACGCCCCGACATTGAGGCTGGCATCTCCGCCGTGCGTGAGGCGCTCGACAACACCCCCACCGCGCTCGAGCAGGGCAATGTAGGTGCCGGCACCGGTGCCACCGTGGGCAAGCTCATGGGTCCCGCCACCTGCATGAAGGCCGGCCTAGGCGCTGCCGCCGTGGCACTCGGCCCCGTCAAGGTGGGCGCCGTGGTCTCGGTCAACGCCTGCGGCAATGTCGTCGACCCCTTCACCGGTGAATGGGTCGCTGGTATGCGCGCTGCAGCAGATAGCGACCAGATCGTCGACATGGAGCTCGCAGCCTTTGCCGCCGCCGGCTCTATGCAGATGCCGCTCGACCGCACCAACACCACCATCAGCTGCATCGTCACCAACGTTGAGCTCACCAAGGCGCAGGCCACCAAGGTCTCCCAGATGTCAGCAGATGCCTATGCGCACGCCATCCGCCCCACGCACACCACCAACGACGGCGATACCATCTACACCCTCGCCAGCGGCAAACTAGACGCTCAGGCTAGCGCCGCCGTCCCCCTAGACCTGCTGGGCATGCTCGCCGTAAGGGCTTTGCAAACCGCCATCGTAAACGGAGCCAAAACCGCCAAAACCTCCCACGGCATCCCGGGTGCCGCAAAGTAGTCCACTCGACCGTCGGTCGGAGGTGGGCGGGCGTTACGTTTGCTGCTCTACAATCCTATGCAAGACGAAGGCCACATTAAGTGGCCTTCTTTGCATGCGGAACTCGCGACAAACGTAACGCCCGCCCACCTCCGACCGACTACCAACTAAAATCTTTTCAGCCCAGGCCCCTGTGTACCGCGCGTCTAAGATCTTCGAATTCAGGCAGCCTGACAATCGATTCTTATAGCAAAGGCCCCTTGGCCTTTAGTTTGATACAAGTTCCGCACGAGCCGGAAAGCACTTAATGTGCTTTCCGTGCGAGCAGGACTGTTCGCAGTAGCAAACTAAAGGCCAAGGGGCCCAGTCAACCTATCAGCAGCGATTACTCAACAGTTAGTTGAATTTGAAGATCTTTGAGGCAAGATGGTATAGGCCGAGTGTGGTTTTGTCTCCGGCCCGTCCACGCAGGTTGGTGAAGAATCCGACCACGCCGTAGCGAGCGCGACGATACATGCGCTCGTCGTACTCCTTCAGGTCCTTCCACAGCGTCTTCAGGCGCTCATCGGCGCAATCTTCCACGGAAAGTTTGGTGAGCACCGAACAAATGGCCATCATCATGGTGAAGTAGCCCATCATGTACGAACGCAGACGCGAGGACTCAACATCCTGGTACAGGTGGAACGATTCCATCATGATGCGCGTTACGCGGAACTGCTGACCCAGGCGCTTGACCATTGTGGCCTCATTGACGCTCTGGCCCTCGCGACCGATAAAGTAGCGATAGAGGTCGATGTCGGCGTAGTACATGGTCTTGCAGCGCGGCAGCGGCACGTATGCGTAGATGTTATCCACGTAGAACGTGTGAGCCGGCATAGGCAGATTCGACTCGCGCAGTACATCGGTGCGATAGCACAGGCTGTGCATGAGTAGGTTCTGATCGGGACGGAAGTGTCCGATCTGGTCCCAAGAGAAAATCTTTTTACGCGGCAGGGCAAACTTGTAGCCAATAGCGGTATGCGTGACCTCGTAAACCTTCTCGTACACGTAGTTCGAGATAAACAGGTCGACGCGCTGGTCGCGCTCCTCAAAGCCACGCAGAATCGACAGCATGGTCGAAAGCGCCGCTCCGTCGAGCCAGTCGTCCGAGTCAACGACCTTGTAGTAGGTGCCCTGCGCCTCGCGCAGACCCGAAAGGACGGCAATACCGTGGCCGCCGTTCTCCTGGTGTACCGCGCGGATGATACCGGGATAACGTGCCTCCCACTCGTCAGCCTTGGCGGCCGTCTCGTCCTTGGAGCCGTCGTCCACCACGATAATCTCGATATCGGTGGCGTAATTGCTCCCCTCCAAGATGGAGGTGATGCAATGGTCCATGTCCTTGGCGGCGTTATACGAGGGAATACCGAATGTTATGACTTTATGCATGGCAGGCGATAATCTCATCCGAAAGATCGAGGGCAGAATTGGTCACGGCGTCCATATCGTAGTAACGATACTCAGCCAGACGACCCACCGGGTGGAAGTTCGTCAGGTTCTGGACACGCTCAAGATAGCGCTCGTAGAGCTCACGGTTCTCGGGCTCCAGGATAGCGTAGTACGGCGTCTCGCCCGAGCCGGGTGTATAGGCCTTGGAGTACTCCTTCATGATGGTGGTCTTGCCGGGCAGGACCTGACCGGTCATGTTCTTGAACTCGGTGATACGTGTGTAGTCCTCGCTCGTGGTGTAGTTGACGGTGCCCACGGGCTGGAACTGGTCCATATCGAGCGTCTCGAACTTCATATCGAGCGTGCGGTACGGCAGCGCGCCTAGGTCGAGGTTGAATAGCTCGTCGAGCGGACCGGTGTAGACGATCTCGCCGCCATAGACCTTGCCGTCGATCTTGACGGTGGTCTCGTCGATCTCGAAGAGGTCGCGGGCGTCCACGTCGCAGAACACATCAATCAGATCGTGGTCGAGCATGTGCTCGAACAGCGCGGTATAGCCGTCCTGCGGCATGCCCTGGAAGGGGGCCTGCGGGAAGTAGCGATCATCGTCGCCCACAAAGACGGGAACGCGACCGGTGATCGAGGGGTCGATCTGGTCGGGCGTCTGGCCCCACTGCTTCATGGTGTAATGCAAAAAGACGTTCTCGTAGACGTAATCGGCGACCTCGGCAAGATCCGGGTCGTTCTTCTTGCGCAGCTCCATGATGGGCACCTTGACGTCCTTGCCAAAGGTCTCCACGAGCTTTTGGTACAGTTCCTCGCCGCGCTCATCGCCAAAGGCAAGCTTGAGGCTCGCATGGTTAAAGGGCACGGGCATAAGGGTACCGTTGATGTTGGCGAGCACCTTGTGCTGGTAGTCCGTCCACTTGGTAAAGCGCGACAGGAAGTTATGCACGCGCTCGTTAAAGGTATGGTAGATGTGCGGACCATACTCGTGGACCAGGATCCCGGCCTCGTCAGTGCAGTCGAAGGCATTGCCCGCAATGTGGCTACGGCGCTCCAAAACGGCAACACGATAGCCGATGGTTTCGGCAAGACGGCGGGCACAAACGGCACCGGCATATCCGGCGCCGACAACAATCATGTCGTATGCACCGGCGTTAAAGCCTTCAGGCAGGCCTGAGGTAATCTGCATCGATACTCCTTGTCAAAAGCCACGGGCTCGTTAGCTGGGCTTTTCTCGAACATTCTTCGAGACATATTTATCAGAGCGATTATAGCGCTAATGCGTCCTATAATGAGCTTGCCACACAAGGAAAGCTCAAGCACCGCGGCGTACATTATTGAAAGGTAAACCCGCTAGCAGCGGGTTTATTCGTGTACAGCCGGGCGCCTGGAGCTTAGCGAAACGCTTGTAAGGAGTAACATGAGCGATTTCCTAAACCGTATGAAGTCTGCCGCCAAGGCCGACCTTAAGACCATCGTCCTGCCCGAGGGCGAGGATCCGCGCACCATCGTCGCGGCAAACAAAATCATCGAGGAGGGCCTGGCAAAGCTCGTCATCCTGGGCAACCCTGACGAGATCGACGTTCCCGGCGCCACCGTCATCGACCCGCGCAACGCCGAGAAGCACGAGGAGTATGCGCAGAAGTTTGCCGAGCTCCGCGCCAAGAAGGGTGTCACCATCGAGCAGGCTCGCGCCCAGGTGATGGACGCCACCTACTTTGGCACCATGATGGTCAAGATGGGCGACGCCGACGGCCTGGTCTCCGGCGCCTGCCACTCCACGGCCGACACCCTGCGCCCCGCGCTTCAGATCCTCAAGACCGCTCCGGGCACCAAGCTGGTCTCGGCCTTCTTCGTGATGTGCACCGACACCCCGCAGTTCGGCACCGACGGCACGCTGATCTTCGCCGACTGTGGCCTCAACATCAACCCGTCCTCCGATGAGCTCTCCGAGATCGCCATCGCCTCCGCGCACTCCTGGTCCACCTTTATGGGCAATGTTGAGCCGCACGTGGCCATGCTCTCATACTCCACCATGGGCTCCGCCGGTGGCGAGGTCGCCAAGAAGGTCCAGGAGGCCGTGAAGTTCTGCAAGGAGAAGGCTCCCGAGCTCGCCATCGACGGCGACCTGCAGCTCGATGCCGCTATCGTCCCCACCGTCGCCCAGCTCAAGGCTCCCGGCTCCTCCGTCGCCGGTAAGGCCAACGTGCTCGTGTTCCCCGACCTCGAGGCAGGCAACATCGGCTACAAGCTGGTCCAGCGCTTCGCTGGCGCTGACGCCTACGGCCCCATCCTGCAGGGCATCGCCAAGCCGGTTAACGACCTTTCGCGCGGCTGCTCTGCCGACGACATCGTGGGTGTCGTGGCCATCACCGCCGTCCAGGCTCAGATGGCTGAGTAGCGGACTTATCCCCTCGGGACCCTACAGCGTAAAGCTCTGAAAACGTCCTCGGACATGCATGAAACCCCCGCTGCGCACTTCGTGCGGCGGGGGTTTCATGCGTCCTGCGGAAAGTTTTCAGAGCTTTACCCTGTAGGGCCCCTGCCGCCACGTGGCAGTCAGGGTATCTGGAGTGGACGGCGGCTTGGCTACGAGCTGGGGCTGAGAATCTGAATGATCGGGTGCCGTTGCTGGGAGCGCAGGCGTTGCTGGTGACGATCACTTTGGGACTGGAATTTCCGCCTACTAGTAAAAAGGCCTCCGGAGCTGTTGCTCTGGAGGCCTGTCGTTTACTTGCAAATGCGCGCGTTAGTTGTTCTTGGTCAGACGCTCGACGTCGTGGGCGATCATGTATTCCTCGTCGGTGGGGATGACCATGACCGTGACGGAAGAGCCGGCGGCGCTGATGACCTGCGGACCGTTGCCCACGGCCTCGCGGTTCTTGTTGTTGTCGATGCGCACGCCCAGCCACTCAAAGCAGTCGCAGAAGGCCTTGCGAATCGACCAGTCGTTCTCGCCGATGCCGGCGGTAAAGGTGATGGTATCCACGCCCGCCATGGAGGCGATCATGGAACCGGCCTGCTGCATGGCCTTGTAGGCGAACATATCGAAGGCGAGCAGGCAGCGCTCGTCACCCTCAGAGGCGCGCGTACGGATGTCACGGGCATCGTTTGAGATGCCCGAGATGGCAAGCAGACCGGACTGCTTGTTCATCATGTCATCGACTTCCTGGTAACTGTAGCCGCCCTCGCGCTGCAGATAACACACGGTGGCCGGGTCGATGGAACCGCAACGGGTGCCCATCATCAAGCCGTCGAGCGGCGTGAGGCCCATCGTGGTGTCGCGGCAAACGCCGTCCTCGATGGCGGCAAGCGAGGCTCCGTTGCCCAGATGGCACGAAAGCAGGCGATGGCAGCGCGAGCCCAGGATCTCCTTGGCCATCATCCACTCGTAACGGTGGCTCGTACCGTGCGCGCCGTACTTGCGCACGTGATACTTATCGCACACGTCCTTGGGCAGGGCGTAGGTGTAGGCGACCTCGGGCATGGTCATGTGGAACGAGGTGTCGAAGACAGCCACATTGGGCAACTCCGGATACTTCTCGCGGCAATACTCAATCGCTGCTGCCTCGCCGTAGTTGTGCAGCGGGGCGAGCGGGGCCACCTCAAGGATCTTAGCCATGACCTCATCGTCGACGACCGCGGAATCATCGAAGTGCCAGCCACCCTGAACGATACGGTGGCCGATGCCATCGATCGTAAAGTCGGTCTTCTCGAGCTCCTCGAGCACACGCGCAATGGCGCAGCGATGATCGGGAAAAGGAATCTCCTCGGTCTGCTTGGCACCACCGTTCTCGGAGTGGCCAAAGATGCCCATCTCCGAGCCGATACGCTCGCAGTTGCCCTTGGCGAAAACCTCGCGGGTATCGGTATCCAAAAGCTGATATTTAAGGCTCGAGCTGCCGGCGTTGACAACAAGTACGTTCATGAGACTCCTTCGTGATTACAGTACGGTCGGCAAACCTATAAGGCGGCCGTACCCTTAATAAGAAGTTATCAGAATCCAATAAATAACTATTAAACTCTTCGCCCAAAGAGCGTAAAAGGGGGCTGAACGGCACAAGGCCATCCAGTCCCCTCCCCTTGCATCAATTACTTGCCGTTGACGATACGCTCGACGTCGGAAGCGATCATGAACTCCTCGTCCGTGGGGATGACGAAAATCTTGACCTTGGAATCCTTGGCGGACAGGCACCAAGCGCCGTCGCCACGCAAGGCGTTGCGGGCATGGTCCATCTTAACGCCCATAAAGGCCAGACGATCGGCCACGCCAGCGCGGACAGCCGGAGCGTGCTCGCCGATGCCGGCGGTAAAGACCAGGGTGTCCATGCCGCACATGGAAGTGGCCATCTCGGCGGCCTTGGCGGCAATCTTGTAGACGAACATATCGAAGGCGAGCTGGGCCTCGGGGTCGCCGGCAGCGGCGAGCTCCTCGACATTGCGGCAGTCGTTGGTCTTGCCGCCGGTCACAGCCAAAAGGCCGGACTTCTTGTTCATCATCTCGTCGACCTCGTCGAAGGTATAGCCGCCTTCGCGCTGCAGGTAGCACACGGTAGCAGGGTCGATGGAGCCGCAGCGGGTGCCCATCATGACACCGTCGAGCGGCGTCAAGCCCATGGTGGTGTCCATGCACTTGCCGTCCTCGATGGCGCACAGGGAAGCGCCGGAACCGATGTGACACACGACGACCTTGCGAGCCTCGCCGTTGGTCATCTCGGCAACCTTCTTGGAAATGTAGCGGTAGCTGGTGCCGTGGGCGCCGTACTTACGGATGTGCAGCTTGTCGCAAACATCCTTGGGCAGGGCGTAGGTCTTGGCGACCTCGGGCATATTGAAGTGGAAAGCAGTGTCGTAGACCGTTACGTTGGGCAGGTCGGGATACTGCTCCAGGCAGTACTCGATAACGTTGGCCTCGGGGTTGTTGTGCAGCGGGGCGAGCGGAGCGACCTCGCGGATCTTGGCGAGGACGTCCTCGTCGACGAGGGAGGAATCGCCGAAGTACCAACCGCCCTGAACGATGCGGTGGCCGATACCCTCGATCTTGACGCCGTTGGCCTCGAGGTCCTTCAGGACGACCTCGATGGCGACCTTGTGGTCGGGGAACTCGATGTTCTCGGTCACCTTCTTGGAGCCGTTGGCGGCGTGGGTGAAGGTACCGCCGGTAAAGCAGACGCGCTCGCAGGAGCCCTTTGCGGACACCTTGTGGGACTTGGTATCGATGACCTGATACTTAAGGGTCGAAGATCCTGCGTTGACGACCAGAACGTTCATGTGTCTCCCTACTAACAGGCGGTGTGGCGCCGCCAGATTACATACGCTTCAATAATAAACCCAAACGCCCTCGCGCTCGGGTTTATTGCGTTGATATATAAGTTATCGGTGCCCAAATACTCACGACCTTTGACTTGTAAGACGAAATAGCGCGGGAATATACGCCAGGGAAGAAATCCCGAGCGCAACAAGCAATACGACTCGAATGCCCGCAACGCTACTCAACACAGCGTTGAGCAGATAGAAAAGAACGGCACCAACCGCCACCATCTGGCTTTGAACCGAAATCAGCGAACAGCGCATCGCTGAATCGGCAGCATTTTGGAAAACTGAGTATTTGATTGGGGCAAACAACGAGTACGCAACCGTCTGCAGTACATAGAACACGGGCAGCAAATTAGCCGGAGTAAGGGGAATCAAAAACAAAGCTGTCAATGCCAAGCGAATGATGCCGCAAATACGCGCAAAACGGCCCTTGTCGACACGAGCAATCACACTGGGCACAATAAACCCTATGGAGGCGGAGACAAGGAGCTGGATTGCAATGGTCACGCCCGAAGCGACGGCATTCATTCCGCGGCTTGCAAGCAACAGTGAGAAAAAGTCTTCCAGAGCGACGAAGGCAAATGCCTGAGAACAGTCCATGATGAACGCTGACCGAAGAATGCCATTACACGCAATAGCGGCACCGATCATCTTCGGGCTCATTCCACGTTCAGGTGTCGTCGCAGTGCCCTCTCTTCGCATCTCAGGAATGCAGACAACAACGACCAACGTCAACACTATTGCGATGATATCTGCCGAAAGACCAATGAGGTATGCACCGACGGACGAAATGAAACCGCCCACACAAGCGGAGAGGGCATAAGACGCATAGAAGACAAATCGCTCAACGACATTAAGTCTTACGAGCTGGTCCTGAGAGACGCTGTCAATGTAAATCGCTTCGATGGATCCGCTCACACATGCAACGGCAAAACCCTTGAGAGCGAACGCACCGATTAAGAGCAGAGGAGATCGGACGAGAAGCAGGGCGGCGTAGTACCCAAGCATCCCCACAATGCCAACGAGGCCGCTCACCTTTCGTCCAAACCTATCAGCAATATAGCCAGTGGGAACTTCAAGGATGAACTTGCTCACTTGATACGCAATCATCATGCTAGAAATCGCTACCATCGAAAGCCCGACGAACTCAAGGTAGACAGTTAGAAAATACAAAATGGTGCTGAAGTTCGACAGAAAAACGAACGTCATATAAAGCAAAACCGTACGGTTTTTCATGCTCCGCCCTCCAAAAGTCAGCAATCTAAATCGGGATCTTGGAAAGAGCATGAGGGCAAAGCTGTCAGCTATGTGTTACAAGGCGTCAATAATCACTTGACGTCTCGAAGCCAATTAATCTCACGAAGCAAGATGACGCAATAGGTGCAGAAAAACCGTCTGGTGTCGATCAGTCCAGGAATTTTGCCGATAGCAAAAGTAGATAGGCAAGGTTACATCACGCGAACCTTCAATGGAGCACTCGCTCACTTCTGACCCATCCGATGCGAGAGAGGACCCAGACAAACTCAATATCAATCCCCCGGCTTGAAGAAACTCAGTCTGAGCCCTGCTTCCGTATTCAACATCACGGAAGCGAAAGTTGACGAGCTGGGCTTCGGGACATTGATTGATTGCATTGAGACAGGGTGACAAATTAATGGGAACAGCGAGCCTGCCGCCCAGTAACTCGCGAATGGTCATGGCGCCCACAGATTGATGACCCGCTGGGCATGAAAGAACCTTGAGCTCCTTTTCACCCAAATATTTTGAAGAAAGGACGCTGTCCCGTGGTTCCTCGAATGAGATAGCCGCGTCCGAAATTCCAAGTATAAGTGATTCAAAGCATGTAGCCGTTGGCTGATGCCACACATCAAGGTGAATCTGAGGGTACGAGCGTTCAAACGAGTCATACCAGTTTTCGGCAAAAAGACGCCCCCGCCCATGAAGGCAGGGGGCGTAAAGACGAAAGTGACCATCGGGCGAGACGCCGTCGTCCCTCGATTGAGCGTACTTTTTGAGATCGTCGACTTGTGCCATGATCACGCGTGCACGACGCGCAAATTCTCTGCCCGCCGGAGACAAAACAGCCTCCCCCGCCGATCGGTCGAGCAAAACAATCTGATACTCAGATTCCAACTTTTTGATTGCCGACGAAACGGCCTGCGGACTCACATGAACGGCGCGAGCTGCTTTGCGCACGCCGCCATAGTTCGCTACCGCTTGAAGGTATTCGAGTTGAGAAAGCTGCATAGATTACTCCAAAGGCAGCCAAGTCGACGGGCTACGCGTCCTCAGATGAGGTTCTCGCCCAGGTTCTTACCGCCGAGGACGTGCATGTGGAAGTGCATGACGGTCTGGCCGGCGTTGACGCCCTTGTTGGAGATGACGCGGAAGCCGTCCTCCAGACCCTTGGCCTTGGCGACCTCCTGGATGGCGTGAGC
Source organism: uncultured Collinsella sp. (assembly GCA_905200715.1). Taxonomy (GTDB): domain Bacteria; phylum Actinomycetota; class Coriobacteriia; order Coriobacteriales; family Coriobacteriaceae; genus Collinsella. The sequence continues at coordinate 16,406 of CAJKLK010000003.1, forward strand.
CATGGCGCCCATGGTCTCGGCAGGTACGTTGTCGGCGATGTCACTGTAGTGCTTCTTGGGGATCACGAGCGTGTGGACCGGCGCCTGGGGGTTGAGGTCATCGAAGGCGATGACCTGGTCGTCCTCATAGACAACGGTCGAGGGGATCTCGTGGTTGGCAATTTTGCAGAAGATGCAATCGCACATGGTTGGTTCCTTTCTCACAGACCAAGGTAATTATATTTGGTCGGAATGGTTAGAACGAGAGGTTGTCGTCGGTGTTGGCGGCTTCGCCGTCGGCGAGCACGTCGTTGCCGTCGACGTCCTTAAGGAGCACCGAGACCTTCTGCTCGGCATCGGACAGGCGGGTGCGCAGGCTCTTGAGGAGCTCGACGCCGCGGGTATAGCTCTCGAGCGACTCCTCGAGCTCCATATCGCCCGACTCCAAGCTGCGTATGATGAGCTCCAACTCCTGCGAAGCCTGCTTGTACGTAAGCTGCTCGACCGGGGTCTTCTCTGCCATATCTGTTTCCTTTCCTAAAGGTTTATCGCTATGAAACGCGGTCTACTCGACCGTATCGACCGTTGCCGCTACGTTGCCGTCTGCCATGCGCACGCGGATGGCGTCGCCGGGCTTAAAGGTCTTGGCGCTCGTAGCCACACCGTCATCGCTGTACGCGATGGAGTAACCGCGGGCAAGCACCTTGAGCGGCGACAGGGCATCGAGCGAGGCTGCCGCACGGCCCAGGTCGGACGCGGGCTTGCTGAGCATCGTGCGCCCCTGATGCTCCAGACGGGAACTCGCGAGCGTGAGCGCATGGCGCTTGCCATCGAGCCCCGAGGTGCTCGCAACCAGGCGCTCGGGCAGACGCTCAAAGTTGGAGCGGAAGGCCCCAACCGAACGCGTTATGGCGCCGGACAGACGATCGGCCGTTAAGGCAAGCTCAGACTCGCGACGCTCGACCATAAACGCTGGGTCGTTGAGGCACGGGCGGCACGCGGCCGCATCGAGCGCATCGCCCAGACGAGCCGTATAGGTGTCCCAGGCACGACGACCGCGCTGGTCGAGCATTTCCAGATCGACCTGATCCGACCCGATCATCGAAGCCATCGCGGCGCCCAGACGTTGATGGCGCGCCTCGAGCACATCGGCCAACTCCGTCATAGCCGGCGCCACCGATTCTGCCGCCGCCGTGGGCGTAGAGGCGCGGCGGTCGCTCACCATATCGCAAATCGAGGTATCGGGCTCATGGCCAATGCCGGTCACCACGGGCACAGGACAAGCCGCCACCGCGCGGGCAAGCTCCTCGTCGTTAAAGGTCATGAGGTCCTCGAAGGAACCGCCGCCGCGCACGAGCAAAATGCAATCGGGCGCCGGCGTAATGGCAGCGGCGCGGCGCAAGCCTTCAATAAGCTCCGCCGGCGCACCCTCGCCCTGGACCTTTGCACCCACGCAGACAAGCTCGACGAGCGGGTTGCGACGGCGCAGCGTACGCTTGACGTCGTCGATTACGGCACCCGAAAGCGAGGTGACGACCGCCACACGCGAGCAAAACACCGGAATGCGACGTTTGTGCGCCTCGTCCATCAGGCCCTCGCGACGCAGCTTTTCGGCCAACTGAGCCACCTGCTGACGCAGCAAGCCCTCCCCCGCCAGCGAGAACGAGCGGGCAACGAAGCTCATGCGACCCGTAGGCTTGTAGAGATTGAAGCTGCCCTTAAAGCTTACCTGCATGCCATCACGCAGATCGAAGGTGCGCTTAAGGTAGGCGCCCTTCCAGATGATGCAGTCGACGGCCGCCGAGTCGTCCTTGATTTGGAAGTAGCAGTGGCCGCTTCGGGCATTGGGACCACGAAAACCCGTAACCTCACCCAAAACGCTCAGCTGCGGAATGGCATCGAGCGCGCCGGCGGCGATCTCCACCGCTTGGCTCACGCTGAGCTCTTTGCGCTCCTGCTCGTCCGATCCGTCGAACTCGGCGGAAACGGTATTGCCGGTTAGATTCCAGCCTGCCACGCAGCCCCCTTTCGTCATCGTGCACATGGGCTCTGACCCTGCGCTAATTCAAGTCCAACACATAGTACAGCGCCGCAGGGACACAAATCCCCACGGCGCCCGTCGACCCAATTTGTTATCGGTTGGAGTTTCTGTTGTAACGAGCCATAAGGTAGAGCAGCTGAATAATCGAGGTGAGCGCCGCCGCCACGTAGGTGAGCGCTGCTGCCGTCAGCACCTTCTTGGCACCGTTGACCTGCTTGGAACTCATGCCCGACTGCTCGATATACGCCACGGCGCGCCGACTGGCATCAATCTCGACCGGCAGCGTAACCAGCTGGAATAGCACGCTAAACGAGAAGAAGATCAGCGCGAGGGTCGTGAGCCCCGCGACGTTCATGAACAGACCCATGAGCAACACGATCGTCCAGGTGTTCTGGGTAAAGTTGACGACCGGCACGAGGGCGGTGCGTACCTTCATCATGGCATAGCCGCTTTGACGCTGCGCGGCATGGCCCGCCTCGTGACAAGCGACAGCAACGCTTGCGACCGAGCCGCCCGAACGGTTGGAATCCGACAGATACAGGTTGTTGTCCTGCGGGTTGTAATGGTCAGTGAGCTCGCCGGCGACACCCTTGATACCCACGGCAGCGCAGCCGTTCGCATCGAGCATGCGGCGCGCGACCGCGGCGCCCGTGTCGCCGTCCGAGCGAACCTTGGACCAGGTCCTGTACGTCGAGTTGATATAGCTCTGGGCAGCAAGGCCAAGCACCGTACAAACAAGGACGACCAGCAGGTACAACGGGTCGATGCCAAAGCCGTATCCATAGTAATAGGGCATGCGAATTCCTCCGAATCGAGTTACACGTTGGAGGCATTCTACCCACTCAAACGGCTAGGCTTCCTTATAGCAATTCAATTTTGCCATCTTTGACCGTCAACCCCATATTGCCCGAGAGCAGATCGTCCAGGCGCGAGCCCACGAGCTCAAAGCGCCAGCCTTCGCGCAGGGGGCTTTGCTCAGGATGATCGATGTAATCGGCCAGGTCATCGCGCGAGGCAATAACCGAGGTCGCCACCCCCGAGCGCTCGGCAACCAAGCGAATAAGCGCATACATCAGGTCCGTCACGCTCTCAAGCTCCGGCGAAATCTGGCGATGCCCGCGCACCATGAGCGGCAGGCGATCGTGCGGGCAGCTCGCGCCGCGCTTGATGGCCATGAGCGCGCCGTCCACATCGCGCTCCCCCAGCTGATCGGTGCCGCGGATGCTGCGGAACTCCTCAACACGCACAGGGTTGCGCTTGACGAGCGCCAGCAGCGTATCGTCGGACATGACCCACTTGCGCGGGATGTTGCGGCGCTCGGCGCGGTCCTCGCGCCAAGCGGCAAGCTCGCGCGCAATGCCCAGCTGATGGCGGCTGCAGGAGTTGATGCGCTTGACCTTGCGGAATGCCTCGTGACGATCGGCGCGATAGTGCGACTCGTCGGCCAGCGGACGCAACTCGTCGAGTACCCAATCCACACGGCCCAGCTCGCGCAGGCGGCTCATCATCTCGGTATAGGCAACGATCAGATACTTGACGTCATCGATTGCGTACTCAATCTGCTTATCGGTCAGCGGGCGGCGCGACCAATCGGTCAGTGACTCGGTCTTGGGCAATGAGACGCCGCAAAACGTCTGCACGAGCGCGCCGTAGGAAATCTGCTGGCGCTCGCCCAAAAAGGCGGCGGCCACCTGAGTGTCAAAAATGGGACGCGGCAGCACGCCCACGGTATGGAGCATAACCTCCATATCCTGCGAGCAGGCGTGAAAGACCTTGGTCACGCTCTCATCGCCCATAAGCTCGGCGAGCGGCGACAGGTCGTCGATCACCAGAGGATCGACAGCGACGCTCTCGGCAGGGGTGGCAATCTGGACCAAGCACAGGCGCGGGTGGAACGTGCGCTCGCGCAAAAACTCGGTATCGACGGCAATCGCGTCGAACTCACGAGCGCGCTGGCAAAAGTCGAGCAGAGCCTGATGTGTGGAAATGTACATATCAACCCATCGAATAAGGTTAGGCCCGAAAAACACGGGTAGGATATCGGCATTGCCCTACAACTATACTCGGTTAGTCACAGAACGGGAACGTAAGTATGCGCTGCCTTATCATCCACAACCCGGCATCGGGCCCCAGCTCAGATGAAATCTACGCGTTCACGCACGCCCTCGCGCAGGGCGGCGACGAGGTCGTGATGCGTTTTATCGGCGATGGCATGGAACCCGAGGACGCCGTGGCGGACGTGCGCGAGTTTGATCGCGTGGTGATTTCGGGCGGCGACGGCACCGTCTCCAACGTGCTCGACCAAATGCGCGGATGCGGCGTCCCCACGCTCGTCTTCCCCTCCGGCACGGCCTGCCTGTTCTTCAACAACATTGGCAATGCCCCCGAGGCCGCGGCGCTCGCCAAGGCCTGCCGCGTCGGCCGTACCGTCAAAGCGGACATGGGTGAGCTCTTTTGGCTCGACGAGAACGGCAACGAAAAGCGCCACGGCTTCATCATCATCGCCGGCTCGGGCTACGATGCCGAGATCATGATGAAAGCCGCTCCCACCAAAAACGACATCGGCGAGATCGCCTATTTCCTGTCGGCGCTCGCCACACCCAACCCCACGGTGGCACACTTTACGATTGAGCATGACGGCATTGTCGAGGAGCTCGATGGCATCTGCTGCATGGCAGGCAACACCTCGGTCATCCAAAACGACATCAACCTGTTCCCCAACTGCCGTATGAACGACGGCATGGTCGACATCGCGGTCATCGAGCCCGTAAAAACCGTGCAGCTGCTCCCGACCGTGATCACCGCCGCGCTCGACCCCGCCGGCAAGGTGCTCGGCCGTCCGCAGTTCAAGATCATCCAGACCAAAGAAGCCAAGATCACCTGCACGCCGTCGCTTGGCATGCAGTTCGATGGCGAAATCATCTCCAGCAACTCGGGCGTCTTTGGTGCCCGCGCACTTCCGCAATGCCTCGACCTCATCGTCGACGAATTCTCCCCGCTCGGAAAATAGGAGGACCCCATGAACGACAATCCCCTGCTCGGCTTTATCGTCATCGTTCTGGCCATGCTCATCGGCTATGCGATTAACGTGATCCACCGCCGGAAGAAGTAATTCCACATTGGTATGATATTCATCAAATTATCGTCTCCCCCGTTGTTTATGCATTTGCCAAACAGCGGGGGATTTTCTTTGTGCCCCGTGCAAGGCGCTTTATTCAGGTACAGTAATTGCAGGGCGTCTTTATTTAAATAAAGCTACATAATGAGTATTCTTGTCCGTTCATCGCATATTTTAGGACGCTCATCGAGTATTTCATCGAAATAGATGAATACTCTTTAGACTTCCTATAGGCTAGTAGATGTATTTATTAGCTGAGATTCCGCACAGTTTTGTGGGGTCTCAACAGTTGGGAGGGATCATGAGGTTTACTCATCCTGTCAACACGCTCAAAAAGCTCGGCTGCGGCCTTGCGTTTGGAGCAGCGGCCATCATGGCCATGCCGACTTCGGCGCTCGCCTGCACCCAGATCTACATGGGCAGCAAGCTCACGGCAGACGGCAACACGTACTACGGCCGTTCCGAGGACTTCGGTCCGCGCTATGTCAAGCACTTTGGCATTGAGCCAGCACACAAGGACGGCAACGAGTACACCTCGGTCGAGTCCGGTTTTGAGTACAAGTCCAAGGGCGCAACCTACCGCTACACCTTCGTTCGCGACAACCCCTCGCAGTGGGAAGATCGCTACGACGCATATTCCGAGGCCGGCATCAACGAGAAGGGCGTCTCCTGCTCTGCCACGTTGAGCACCTCCTATAACGAGAAGGCCGAAGAGGCCGACCCCATCACCGAGGAGACTGGCATTGGCGAGTACAGCTATGCCAGCGTCATCCTGGGCGAGAGCGCCACGGCCCGCGAGGGCGTCGAGCTCATCGGCAGTCTGATCGACGAGCAGGGCGTCTGCTCCAACGACCAGATCATCATCGCCGACAGCACCGAAACCTGGCTGTTCGCCGCGCTTTCCGGCCATCAGTGGATTGCTATGAAGCTCGCCGATGACATCGCCTCGCTCAACCCCAACATCGGCAACCTCACCTATAACGTCGACCTCGATGACACCGAGAACTGTCTCCATTCCGAGGGCATCGAGTCCATGCCTAAGGAGAAGGGCTTTGCCGAGTACACCGACGGCAAGTTCGACGTCGCCAAGACCTACGGCGAGGAGATCGACGAGGCCGGTATGCACCAGTGGTCGCGCTATATCCAGGGTCGCGATTACTTCATGGCCCCACTGGCTGAAGGCACTGACTACGAGATCGTGAAGGACGAGCGAGAGGAGGCTCGCGCCACGACCGGCGCCCTGGTCCACGAAATGCAGCCGCTGTTCTTTACGCCCGGCAAGTCCGACTGGAACACCTTTGAGATGATTCGCAGCTTCGCCGCCCGCGGCGAGAATGTCGCCGGCCTCAACGCCAACACCGACGGCGCCTATGCCATCGGCTCCAACCGTAACACCGAGATCCATACCTTCCAAATCCGTCAGGGCATGGATCCCGAAATCGCGACTATCCAGTGGGAGATGCTCTCCAACGCCGAGTTCTCCGTCGCCATCCCCCTCTACTCTGCACTGCTCACCGAGGTCAGCCCCTACTTCAGCGATCAGGATGTCTCCTTCGATCACTGCGAAGAGGAAGACGTCGTGAACAACGAGGAGCCCAAGAACTCCATCAACTACGTCCTCATGGACATCAACACGCTCGCCTATGAGAACCGCGACCACTGCGCTACCGGCGTCCGCGCCTACCTCGACGCCCTGCAGAAGGAGCTCATCGAGCAGAACCTGACCGTCGACGAGGCCATGCAGGCCGCCGAGGACACCGAGGCCCGCACCGCCCTGGCCAACAAGGCCGGCAAGGCTGCCACCAAAAACACCTACCTCAAGTGCAAGGCCATGCTCGAGGAGATGCGTGACTACCTCAAGGAGGAGGATTTCTCCGAGGAGTTCGTCCCGAGTGACTACGATGCCGACAACGACTGCCTGGTCGAGTCCATCACCTACGCCGACGAGGCGCTCTCCGATGAGGACGTAGCCGAGCCCGAGGTCGAGAAGGAAGAGGCCCCCGAGGAGAAGTCCGAGGGCAACAACATGGCCGCCATGGCTGTTGGCGCCGTCGTCATCATCGGTGTCTGCGGCTTCGTGCTCTATCGTCGCAAGAAGGCCTAAGGCCCTGAAGCCCTAAGGCGCGGGCGGGATGGCGCAGGTCGCCCCGCCCGCTCAGCCCGCCCCTTCGACCGGTGGGAAACACCGCTGAAATCTTTTCGAAAAAAGATTTCCTGCAAACACTTTGCTGTGTTATAGTGCAGCGCAACAGCAACAAGGTGCGACCGCGCCACGGCATCACGAAAGGAGCCACCGACATGAAGAACACGATGAAGTCTCTCAACAACTGGTGGTGGCGTGATGCGAATACGATCGGTCGACAGTGAGTCCCTCACGCCTGTTTTTGCGCTCTAGGTGATTGGAAGGCCTCCGGTTTCGACCGGGGGCCTTTTTCTATCTCGAGCCCGATCGCATTCGCATCACGCGCCTCCGCTTTCTTCTCTTGCACTTCCCCTCCGAAAGGATTTTCACCATGTCTCAGAACACCACCGCCGCCCAGCCCCGCACCGTCCAGACCGCCGACCGCGGCAAACTCGACGTCCGCGCCCTCGTCTTGCTCGCCATCCTGCTTGCCGCCGGCTTCATCCTCAACTTCACCGTCGGCAAGGCCATCTCCGGCATCTCGGGCGGCATGATCAGCCCCGAGTTCATTATCTCGGCCTTCTGCCTCACCATCCTGGTCGTGCGCCCCAACATCGGTCAGGCACTCGTTATCGGCCTGATCTCGGCCGCCGTGATCCAGATCACCACCACCTCGCCGTTCGTCGATTTTGCCGCCGAGGACATCGCCGCCATGCTCATGGCCGTCATTGTCAACGCTGCTGCCAAGGAAGGCCAGGTTAAGCCCGCCGTCGCCATAGTCGCAACCTTCGTGACCACCTTTGTCTCGGGCGCCATCTTCATGGTCATCAAGATGGCCATGCTCGGCGTGGTGGGCGAGCTCGCCGCTGCCATGCTGCCCGTCGTCGCCATGACCGCCGTCTTTAATGCCATCCTGGTCGGCGCTCTCTACCTGCCCATCCAGAAGGCTCTCAAGCTCAACTAACCCGTTCGGCTTTACGAGCCACCCCATCTTGGCGTTCATTCGCCGCTCGCGTACCCAAGTACGCTTCGCTCCTCTTTCGCGCCAACCTGGGCCCCTCGTAAAGCCGTCCCCGTGCTCCATTATTCAAAATTGATCCCCTTTTCGATTTAACCCCTTTCGTGGGGGTTCAGGACACTCTTATCTCAAATCTCACCTTAAGGAGAACATCATGGCCACCAACGCCCAAGCCCGCACCATCTCGGCCAACGCCGCCTCTAACAAGGGCATCCTCGATGTCAGCTCGCTTGTCTTGCTCGCTATCCTGCTTGCCGCTGGCTTTATCCTCAACATGACCGTCGGCAACGCTCTGGCGGTAACGGGCATTAAACCTCAGTTCATCATCGCCGCCTACGCCCTGGCCATCGCACTGACGCAGGCAAGCTTTGCCCAGGCCGCCATCTTTGGCATCCTGTCGGCAGCCGTCATACAGATCACCACGTCTATCCCCGGCCTCAACTTTGTCACCGAGCTTGCCGGCGCACTGACCATGGTCGCCCTCGTTAAGTCCAACATCGGCGGCGACAAGATTAACCCCTTTATCGCCGGGCTGCTCACCACCCTGGTTTCGGGCGCTCTCTTCGCAGCCCTGGGCACCGTCATCATGGGTGCCGCGCTGCCTACGGCACTTGCCAAGGTACCCATCGTGCTCGGCACCGCCGTCTTTAACGCCGTCGTGGTCCAGGCCCTCTTCTTCCCGCTGTGCAAGGTACTCGGCAAGTAGCCTGATATGATGAACGGACCGCACCAAAGCGGTCCCACCATCAAAGACTGTCCCAGACAACTAGCTCTTGGGGACGTTCTTAAATGACTAGTCATGTAAGAACGTCCCCAATGACTATGAAAGGTATCCATGGAAACGATCATCAACGTCGACGATGTCTCGTTCTCCTATGGCACGCAAACAGAGCAGGTGCTTAAGCATATCTCGCTCGGCGTGAACAGGGGAGATTTTATCGGCATTATCGGGCCTTCGGGCGCCGGCAAGTCCACACTTGCCGCCTGCCTGTCGGGAGCCGTACCCCACCATTACGCCGGCACGTTCTTTGGCTCCGTCACTGTCGACGGCAACGACACCTGTGAAGTTTCGCTCACCGATGTGTCGCAGATCGTCGGCAGCGTGTTGCAGGACATCGACACGCAAATGGTTGCCTCGGTCGTCGAGGACGAGATGCTTTTTGGCCTGGAGAACTTTGGCGTTCCCCACGACCAGATCGAGCAACGTGTGAGCGAGACGCTCGAGACCGTCGGCATCAGCGACCTGCGCGACCGCGAGATCGCCACGCTTTCGGGCGGCCAAAAGCAAAAGGTTGCCATCGCCGCCATCCTCGCCATGCGTCCGCGCGTGCTCGTACTCGACGAACCCACCGCGGCGCTCGACCCCGCCAGCTCCACGCTGGTCTTCGAGACCCTACGCGAGGCAAACCGTGCGCTCGGCATCACCATCGTCGTCGTTGAGCAAAAAGTCGCCCTGCTTTCGGAGTATTGCAACCGCGTGCTCGTGCTCAATCATGGCGAAATCGCGCTACAGGGCGAGCCGCACGAGGTCTTCGCGCACACCGATGAGCTCCGCGCCATCGGCGTCGATTGCCCACGTGTCACGCGCATTTTCAACAGCCTCGAGGCCGATGGCCTGGCCAGCGGCACTCCCTGTCTGGATGTTGATGAGGCCGAGCGCCTGATTACGGGCATCGTCGACCCCGCATACGCAAGCAGCGACATTCAGGCACCCGCCGGCTCACCGCACGCACCGTCGTTGCGCCCACACGCCAAGGACACCGAGCCCGTGCTCGCCTTCGATCACGTTGAGTTTGCCTATCCCAATGGCGGCGCCGCCGTCCACGACCTCAACCTGACCCTCTATCCCGGCGAGCTCGTAGGCATCGTCGGCCAAAACGGCGCCGGCAAGACCACGCTCACCAAGCTGCTCACAGGCCTGCTTAAGCCCGCCTCGGGCAGCGTGCGCGTCACGGGACTGGATACCGCAGCCGTTCCCACGAGCCGCATCGCCCGCGAAGTCGCAACCCTCTTCCAAAACCCCGACCGCCAGATCTGCAAGGGCACCGTGCTCGACGAGGTCGCCTTTGGCCTGGAGCTTGCCGGCATCGACCGTGCCGAGGCGCTGCGTCGCGCCCAGCTCGTCATCGACCGCTTTGGCTTGCCGGCCGACGAGGCGCCCTTCTCGCTCTCGCGCGGTCAGCGCCAGATGGTGGCACTCGCCTCCGTCGTGGTCGTAGAGCCCAAAATCGTGGTGCTCGACGAGCCCACGAGCGGCCTTGACTACCGCGAGTGCATGACCGTCATGGAAACCGTGCGCACCATGGCCGAGCGCGGCTGCGCCGTCATCATGGTCTGCCACGACATGGAAGTCGTATCCGACTTTGCCGAGCGCATCGTAGTAATGGCCGACGGCCGCATCCTCGAGCGCGGCCGCACGCACGAGCTGTTCTCGAACATCGAGCTCATGCAGCAAGCCTACGTTGAGCCACCTCAGGTCATAGAGCTTTCTCGTCGCCTGGCATCCTCTGTCTCTCCCGCCTTTGCACAGGTGAGCGAGGTCACCGATATCGTTCGCATTACCGAGGAGATGGTCCACCGTGGTTAACGTCATCGACTATATGCCGGGCGATACACTGCTGCACCGCTTGAACCCGGTCGTCAAACTGGGCCTTGCCGCCGCCATCATCATCGGCATCTTCCTGTCCGATACCTACGTGGCGCTGTTGGGCTTTTTGGCACTCACCCTTGCACTGGGCGCCTACGCCGGCGTCGTCGACCGTCTGCTCTCGCTACTCAAGCTGCTGATTCCGCTCGCGCTTATCATGCTGGTGCTTCAGCTGGCCTTTATGCGCGACGGCAACATAGTGTGGGGCTTCATCACCGACACGGGCCTCATTACCGGATCGAAGGCCTGCCTACGCCTATTGGGCGTGGCGCTGCCGCTCATCCTCATGCTTATGGTGACCAAGCTCAACGACCTCGCCAACGCCTGCGTCGAGGTGCTGCACGTGCCATATCGCTATGCCTTCACCTTTACCACGGCACTGCGCTTTGTGCCGGTATTTGGTCAGGAAATGAACGCCATCATGGAGGCGCAGACTGCACGCGGCGTCGAATACGACACTAAGAATCCCGTCAAGAAACTCAAGCTCATGCTGCCGCTGTGCGTGCCACTGCTTATCTCGAGCGTGGGCAAGACCGATGCCACCGCGCTTGCCGCCGAGCAGCGCGGCTTCTACCTGCGCACGCGTGCGAGTTCGTATAAGCGCTACCCCATCAAAAGCCTGGATATCGCCGTACTTATCGTCAGTATCGCCCTCATCGTCCTCGGCTTCCTGTTCTAGTTCACCACCGACAGCAACCGCCCAACGCAAAAGGCCTCGGCTCGCATCAAACGAGCCGAGGCCTTACTGTTTTCCCAGATAAAACCTACCAAAATAAACCTGTCCTATTTTTGGCAGGCGGAGAACTAGAGGCGGTAGGGGGCGCCGCTGCGGATGATGGACTCGCGCACCAGGACATCCATCGCATCGAGGGTGATCTCGGGCATCTCGCGATACTTCTGCAACACCGAAAGCTCCGTGCAGGCCAGGATGACGCGGTCGCAGCCGCTACGGGCGAACTCCCACATCACGCGGTCGAACTTATCCATATCGGGCTCGCGCCCGGCCTTCACATCGTCGTAGATGAGCGACATCACGTCGGCCTGACGCTTTTCGCTGGGATAGACGACCTCAACGCCCGCGGTCCCACATTCGCGCCCATAGACGTCTGCGCCCACGGTACCGTCGGTGCCCATGATGCCGATCTTGCGCACCGGCTCGGCCGGCATGCTCAGGTTTGGATCGAACTCACACTCCCCCATCACCGCGCCGGCCAGAGCATAGCGCACCGACTCGCGCGGCATGTGGATAATCGGCACCTTCGTAAACGACTGGATCTGGTCGTAGAAGTAGTGTGACGTGTTGCAGGGAATCGCTATGTGCGCGCAGCCCAGCGACTCGAGCGCTTGGGCGCACTCCTTCATGGTCGCCAGCAGCTCGGTATGCTCACCGGTCTTGATGGCCAGCGTGCGGTCGGGCATGGTCGACTTGGAAAGCACCACCATGTCGATATGCTCCTGGTCGCACGTAGCCGCCGTATGGCGTACTACCTGGTCGTAGTAATACGACGTGGCCTCGGCGCCCATGCCGCCGATAACTCCCAGCTTTTCCATCGCCGCCTCCTTGGTGACGCCCACGCAATTGCGCGTATCATACCCGCGCCCGCCCGATACATACCGGACGGGCGCCACACTCGCCTACTTGTAATACGTCTTGAACAGCTTATAGTGACGCAGCTTGGTGTGCCACATGCGCAACCAGCGGTTAAAGACAAAGTCTCCCTTCATAAACGAGGGATCGGCGCCCTTGCCCTCCTTGGCAAGACGATGCACCTTCGCGCGCAGGTCGGGAGCCTTGACGTACTTGTCGACGACGCCCATGGGAACGACCATCCACAGCGCCTCGTCCTGCGCCGTCACAAACTCCGGCTCAAACGGGCGATTGAACACATACTCGTCCACCACGTACTTGGCAACGTTAAAGCCGCTGTTGGTTACGTAGTAGTTGCTGCGGCCCTGACGGGTGTTGAAGTCAAAGAACTTAAACGAGCCATCGCGCTCGTCATACTTGACGTCAAAGTTGGAATAGCCCACAAAGTGAAGGTCCTCGAGCAGCTTGCGCACGCCACTCATAAGCTCATCATTGGGCTCGGTGATGATGCAGGCGTGATTACCGACGCCATGGGGCTGATGCTCCTCGAGCAGTACGTGACCCAGGCACATCATGCGGACCTTGCCGTTGCGGTCAGAATAGCTGGTGAGCACGCGCATGTACTCGTCGTTGCCGGGCACGCGATCCTGCAAAATCAGGTCATCGGTGTAGCCACTGGCATAGGAATCGCGGATAACCTGCTCCAGCTCGGCGCGGTCGGCAATCTCATAAGCCTTCTTCTGACCCTCGAACTCATGCTGCCACCACATGATGCCGTCGGAAGGCTTCAGGATCATCGGGTAGGGGAAGTCAATCTGGTCGAGCACCTCGGCAGGCGCCTCTCCCTGCGCGTTGAGCATCTGCGCAGTAAAGGTAAACGTATGCGGATAGGGCACACCGTGCTTCTCGCACAGCTCGTAGAAGATCTCCTTCTTCTGGCACTGTTCAAGCATGCTATAGGGCGCGTAAGGCGCAACGATGTTATCCGCCAGCTCGTTGGCATCCTTGGCCTGAGCCACCAGGGCAACATAGTTATCGCCGCAGCCCATCAGGACAATCGTCTTGTCGGCATGTGCCCGAGCGATACCGTTGACGGTCTTAAGCATCACGGGCATGGTGTCGATATCCACGTTGGGCGTGTAGTCGATAATCTGGCTGCGATACGCAGGGCCCGTCTGATACTTGCCAAAGACCAGGCTCTTGACCTGATACTCCTCGTAGAAGGCGCGCGCCACCGAATACGCGTTGATGTCGCCGCCGAGCAGCACGGGAATAAACTCGCGCTCTGTAAACTGCAATGCCATGGAAACTTCCTATCATGAACTGCCCACACGACGGGCGGTCTTTGTGCAACTGATTTATTCTAGCGTGCCGAGCCGCCGGCACCCAAAGCTCCACCGTATCTATGGCAATCGGCGTAATTATCCAGCACGAAGGCGGCAATCACCGGTGTACGACAACGGGGCAATGAACCCACCGTTGTTGTAGGATTCAACATGTTGCCCGCCCCGTCGAAAGGTGCACCGTGCCCCAGGCTCATCCGATCAACAACCCCATCATTGACGCCGCAAAGCGCGAACTTGCGGATCGCGCCCAGACGGCAGCTCCCCTACGCACCGCAAACGACGCTTACAACGGGCCTGCCCGCATCGTCTCAATCAACACGTCGGAGCACAAAGGCACGCGTAAGTCACCCGTCGCCGACGGGCACGACACCGTCATCGAGCAGTTTGGCCTCGCCTCCGATGCGCACGCCGGGCATTGGCACCGCCAGGTTTCCTTTTTAGCTGCAGAGTCTATCCAGACGGCGCAGGCGCGCGGGCTCGATGTGCACGAGGGCGACTTTGGCGAGAACTTCACAACCCAGGGCATCAACCTGCTCTCGCTCCCCCTGGGAACGCAGCTCAAGATTGGCAGCGAAGTACTCGTCGAAATCAGCCAGATCGGCAAAGTCTGCCACACCCGCTGTGCCATCTACTATCTCGCCGGCGACTGCATCTTCCCCCACGAGGGCATTTTTGGCGTCGTGTTGCAGGGCGGAGAAGTCCATATCGGTGACGACATACAGGTGGTCAAGCTCGGCGATGACACCTGTTCCTTCACTCCCGCCGAGGCACTCAAAGAGGTGGAACAGGCTCGTCGCGAAGGAACCCTGTAGTTGCAAAACCCCACGTTGAGATAGCTTTTACAGCCAAGAATCCCGTTGCAACAGTGTGCCGCAACGTTAAAGTTGAACTCTATGGTTTCTCAACAATTCACCATTCCTGCAGGTCAAGGCCAAAGCCTCAAGTTCAACTTGACCCTTTAGAACCTTTAAGGTTCAAGTTGAGGTCGAAAGCAGTAGTAGAATACAGCTCGACCAATAACCTACGATTGATTGCAGAGGGACTGGATGCAGCATTCGAATCATCGCACCGCAGCGCTCATCGCGTCGAAGCCGGCTCGTATCATCACGAGCGCCGCGCTCGCCGTCGCGCTGACGGCCACGCCGATGCTCTCCCCCGTCGCGGCCTATGCCGCCTCGCAGGCAACGCAGGATCAGCTTTCCGCCGCCCAGAAAAAAATCGAGGACGCCACGAGCGCCTACAACGACGCCCGAACCAAGCTCGAGGATCTGCAAAAGCAGATCGACTCCAATGAGGCGAACATCGAAAAGATTGAGGCCGAGCTACCCGAGCAGCAGGCCAAGGCAAGCTCCGCCATGCGCGATCTGTATAAGTACCAGAAGGGCACCAGCCCCATCGTGAGCTTCCTGGTGAACACGCAGAGCTTGGGTGACTTTATCACCACCTGCAAATACACCAACCAGATTACGAGCTCGAGCGTCGACGAAATCGAAGAGCTTAACAAGATGCAAACCGAGCTCGAGCAAAACAAAACCGAGCTCGATCAGGCCAAATCTCAGCTCGAGGGCGAGCAAAAGAATGCCGAGGACGCGCTGGCCCAGGCCCAGCAGCTCCGCAGCGAGGCGCAGGCAAAGGCCGAACAGGAAAATGCCGCCGAACTGGCTAAGCTCGAGGCCGACAAGGCCGCTGCCGCCGAGAAGATCTCGGGTACCGGCGTGAGTGGCAATAACTCCAACAGTCAGGCCACCAACTCCAACACCACCATCGACACCACGGTGAACAACTCCAACAGCGGCAATTCCGATTACGACTCGTTCATTAACGAGTGGACGAGCCGCATCGACAACTACCTCGCCGGTTCCCCCATGGCGGGCCAGGGCTATAACTTTGCCGTCGCCGCCTGGAATACCGGCGTCGATCCCCGTTGGTCCCCCGCCATCGCCTGCATCGAGAGTAGCAAGGGCCTCTATTGCGCCGGCTCCTATAACGCCTGGGGCTGGAGTGCCCGCGGCGGCGGTTGGCGTAGCTTTGGCAGCTGGAGCGAGGCTGTCTCCGCCCACGTTGCCTATCTGGGCGCCAACTATGGCTCCACGCTTACCCCGGCAGCCGCCAAAAAATACTGCCCGCCCACGTGGCAGGACTGGTACAACAAGGTCGCTTCCCAGATGAACCGCATTTAGGCTCGCAAGCCTCAACTGCAAAGGGCCCCAAACGGGGCCCTTTTTCGTATATCTAGGAGACGACGCCCGTCGCGTTGCCGATAACAACGACGACACACATGACGGCAAACATAAACCCGAGCGCCTTGAACCATAGTTCGGCAAAAGCACTCCCCCGATACCGATCGAGTACGGGAAAACGGCGTCGAAGCCTACGCCGATCGAGCATTCCGAATGTAATGAGCAGCACCAGGCCATCGACCATAAAGAAATACTCAAGTGCCAAAAACCACGTTGGATAGTTTCTGTTTTCGCCCGTCGGCGTAAATACCGCAAAATGGCTGCCCATCAGCAGCAACAATGTTGTCGCATAGACGCATCCATTCCATATGCGCCCCACGGGCTCGGGGATACGCGAGAGCAGACGCGCACATTTGGACATCACGGGAGAGACGATCGAACGCCGGTTTGCAGGAGACGGAAGCGTGAGGGCAACCGGCTGCTGCACCTGTGACGCCGCGACCCGGGGCACACCGGCAGCAGAAAAGGTCGCGGGCGACGGTGCAGGGAGACATAGCTCATACGCCGCGCGCGCAGCATGCCCCAGTGCCTTTGCACTCGCAAAGCGCTTAGCCGGATCGAGCGCCATCGCCATGCAAACCGCATCGGCAAGCGGAGTTGGCATACCGTGCGTCTCGCATTGCTCACGTATGTCCCGCCCCGGTTTGGGGTCAGTTCCCGTCAGGCAAAAGAACAGCAGTGCGCCAAGCGCGTAAATATCGCTGCGGACGCTCGTCTGCCCAAACCCAAACTGCTCGGGCGGCGCATAGGAACGCGTGCCAAACTTGACGGTGTCGGCGTCGGCGCCATCGCGCCAAATGCGCGCGATTCCCAGGTCGATAATCACCAACGAGGAAAAGGTCATGCCGGCATCGGGCGCATACCTCACGCCCGATACGATGATGTTCGAGGGTTTAAGGTCGCGGTGGATCACCGGTACCCCCGGCTCCCCCGCAGCCGCAAAACCAGCATGTAGCTCGCCCACCGCTTCGCACAGAACGGAATACAGCCCGCGGGCATAATCGGGCGTCGCCCCCAAGCGCCCCACCAACGCCTCGAGCGTCTCGCCTTCGACATACTCCATCACCACGTTGAGCTCGTCGCCCACACGGCGGCAATCGACGATTCGGGGCAAGTGCTCAAAACGACGACCGGCGCGCTGGGCCGCAAACAGGCGCTCATATGCTCCGCCAATCTGCACCGAAGCATCGATGCGCTTGCGGACAAAGGGGCCGAGAGACCCGCCACCAGAGCCCTCAAAATAGACGAGTTCGGTCGTCTCGACATCCGAGAGCTTGAGCACGCGCTCCACACGATAGCTGTCATCGCGGTCGAGCGACGCCAAATGCTCGACGAGTGAAGCAGTCAACTCATCATCGGAATATGTTGGGCTCTGAGTATCCATAGCGTCCATCATAACGCAGGGCGCGGACACCCCGTGTTGTCCGCGCCCCGTTCGTTTGCATGGTTGTTCTGGTGACACCGCCGGCTCAGCCATCGGCCACTAACTCACCGTTTCCTCGCCAAAGCGATACAGCTCTTCATTGACCTTTTGGAGGCTACAACCACGGTCGATGCAAAAGATAATGATTGCATCGCGGCGGTCCTTGCAGTTGAGGACGCTCACTCCGGCAGCCGTCAGGGCGCGATTGGTCTCCTTCATCGATAGCGCCATTGCAAAGGCAATCTGCAGCACCTTATTGCGGCTCGGATTGCGCGAACCGGTGAAGATCTGATAGCCAAAGGTCTCGTTGAGGTCGGCCATACGCACCACGCGCGAACGTTCGAGCCCCTTCTCTTGCAGCAACTGCTTTAAGTAATCCGAAAGTGACGGGGCGGCAAAGTCGTGTTCTTTGATATAGCCATCGATACTCGGCGCATCAAGGAGCTCGTTGAGCAACTCGTCCGTCAGCTTTTTATCGGGCATGCGGCTTCACCTCCCCATGCGGTCAACAGCGGCAACAAGCTAGGCGAGCACCCAGCTTGCAGTCGCGGACTTATCAAACACGTTGGCAAAATAGAGAGCCTTCTTGATGTCACCATCAAAGTAGATATTGCCCGCCACGGAGCCACCGGCGGCAAGGGTGCCAGACTGCAGCTCATCGGAGCCCTCGCTGTAATAACCCTGGTTCTGCTGAGCACCGTTGGCGTCCTCGCCCTTCCAGTCGTAGATATTGTAATCTGCGCCCTCATCGCCATTGTTGACGTACGTGACGTGAATGCCCGTCATGGTCGAACCGTCATAATTTGTGAGGCCGGGCTGAACGGAATCGACGACGACGGAAAGGCCAGCAGTCGTGGTCACCGTCGTGCCAACAGCCAGGTCAGTCGTAGGCTGCTCTTCCTTCTTCGTCTCTTCCTTCTTGACGCCATCGCCGGTATCCTCGGCGACGGTCGCCTTATCGCTACCGCAACCGGCAAGAAGACTGGCAGTCCCCAAGGCAACAGTGGCGAATGCGCCAAGTGCAGCGCGACGGCTCAGCAGCGCATCGTTTTCGAGCTTTTTCATTATGCATCCTTCCTACGATCCGGCTACCGCGCCGGCACACAGCACATCGTAGGAAGGATTGAATTTGAATTCATTAGCTGAGAGCTAAGGTTGCGGTAAACGGCCAATGCAGTTATCCAAACGCCGAGCAAACGCACTTTGCGCGACCGTCTGCTGGCAGCGCATCAACCCACCGTGACGGATTCCCCGGTAAAGGCACTGATCATCAACAGGACGAAGAACACCAGGTAGCTGACACTCAGCGGGTACGCAATGACCAGGAATACGACCCAGCCGACATTGGTTTTACCGTCGGCACGGCGTCGCTCGCGATTGCGGCAGAGCCAAATCGTCACGCCAATGGCCACAATCAACAGCACAAGCGCTGCCGCGGCCAGTCCAGCAAGCGCAAACATCACGCCAATGCTCACAGCAATAACCGGAAGCAACAACAAGCCGCATCCACACCCACCGGGACTATACATGGCAGTCTGTCGGCGCTTCATCATCACTCCAAGTCAAGCAATCGTTTGTAGACATCGAGGCCTTTGAGCAGGATTTCCTCGTCAAAGAGCATGCTATCGGTATGCAGAGCGCTCGTGGCATAGGCGGGACAGCCATCGGCGTCGATCGGGTTTTCTTGCCCCTCTGGCACACCCGTGCCCAGCAAGAAGAACACGCCCGGCAGATGGCGCTGATAGAACGCGAAATCCTCGGCGATTAGCAGCGGCTCGTCCACAAGTTGCAGCTCGGACAAGGCAGGCGCAATGTGGGCGAACAGCCCGGGGTCGTTATCGACCGGCGGATAGCCCTCGGCAAAGTCGAGATCGTACGTACAGCCTGTTGCGGCGCAGGCCTCGTCCAACACGCGGCGCACGCCCTCGCGCGCACGGTCGAACATACCGTCCGTAAACACGCGCAAGCTACCGGCAACATGAGCCTCCCCCGCCACCGCATTGCAGACGGTGCCGGCCTGCAGCAGGCCGAACTTACCAATGCAGGGCTCGTCGGCACCCAGCTCGTCCATGAGCTCGCGCTCGGAAACCAAGAACTTGGCCGCTGCCAGCGCAGCATCGTGCGATTCCCCGACTGGAACGCCGTAGGTCTTGGCGATATGGATACTCGTGCCATGGATATGAATGTGCGTCTCGCTCGAACGCGCTAGCAGCGGACCGGGACAGCTCGCCAACGTACCGGCAGGCAAATCGGGCCATACATGGAAGCCAAAGATGCGATCTGCCCCATAGCGCTCGAATACGCCGCTCTCGCACACTGTCTTGGCGCCACCGGTCGTTTCCTCGGCCGGCTGAAACACAAAGAGCACGTTGCGTTTAATGACGCCCGGCTGCTCACGAATCGTACGGTCGACATGCGTCGCGGCGGCAAGCACCATGGCCATGTGTCCATCGTGTCCGCACGCATGCATCTTGCCGGGATGGGTCGAGACAAAGGCCACGCCCGTTGCCTCCGCGATGGGCAGGGCGTCCATATCGGCGCGAATCGCCGTGGCATGCGTAGCGCCCACACCGGCATCGAAGAAAGCGCAGACGCAGCTGGGGCACGGATGGGTCACCTCGCAGGCGAGCGGAGCGAGCGCGCCCTCGATATAGGCGATGGTTTGAGGAAGATCGAAATCGAGCTCCGGAATGCGATGCAGGTCGCGCCGATAGCGACGAAGTTCTTGGAGCTCGGTCATAAAGGTTCCTTTCATGGGGGGCATATCCATTCACACAATATTGTGACGCAGGATTGTGGCACCCTTGTTTCTAGCATATCCCTGCATTTTTTAAACGTTATATACGAATACTCTTGTTTGGTAAAGTGCAACGTGGTAGGGTCGTTACCACTTGATAGAGGCGCGGGCACGAAGAGCCGCGGGCGAGCCGGCAGGCTTTGACCCCGTGGGGAGGCGAAACCCGCCGAACTGGGTTTTTCGGGCACGAACAACCTGGTGGGCCTGCGGGAAACACCCGCAGGACTGTCTGCAGCAATGCGGGAGCGCTATCCGGACATTGGGTCCACGCTATGCGGATTCGATGCGCAGATGGCGCCGTCTGGATAGCGAGGTTTACGGGATATGGCATTGACCCCCAACGAGGCATATACGGCCAAGCAGCCGTTTGTGAACAAGGAGACGCTCGAGCATATCGTCGAGCAGTTCCCCACGCCATTTCATCTATATGACGAGGCGGGCATCCGCCGCAACATGCAAGAAGTGCGCGACGCCTTCGCATGGAACCCGGGCTTTAAGGAATACTTTGCCGTCAAGGCCAATCCCAACCCGGCGCTCATCTCCATTCTCAACGAATACGGCTGCGGCTGCGATTGCTCGAGCTATACCGAGCTCATGATTGCCCGCTCGCTGGGCATCACCGGCCACGACATCATGTTCTCGTCCAACGACACACCGGCGGCGGATTTTGCCCTTGCAGATAAACTGGGCGCCATCGTCAACTTTGACGACATAAGCCATATCGAGTTCTTTGAGCGCGTTGCGGGGCCCATCCCCAAGACGGTCAGTTGCCGCTTTAATCCGGGCGGCCTGTTCCAGCTCTCCAATGGCATTATGGATAACCCCGGCGACTCCAAATACGGCATGACCACCGAGCAGCTCTTCGAGGCATTCCGCATGCTCAAGGCCAAGGGCGCCGAGGACTTTGGTATCCACGCCTTCCTTGCCAGCAACACCGTCACCAACGACTACTACCCCAAGCTCGCGCGCATCCTCTTTGAGCTTGCCGTGCGCCTGGAGCGCGAGACCGGCGCACATGTCGCCTTCATCAATCTATCCGGCGGCGTCGGCATCCCCTACCTGCCCGAGCAGCAGGCTAACGATATCCACGCCATCGGCGAGGGCGTACACGCGGCCTACGACGAGATTCTGGTCCCAGCCGGCATGGGCGATGTGGCGATCTGCACCGAGATGGGTCGCTTTATGATGGGACCCTACGGATGCCTGGTCACCAAAGCCATCCACGAAAAGCAGATCTACAAGGACTATATCGGCGTGGACGCAAGCGCCGTCGACCTCATTCGTCCCGCTATGTATGGTGCCTACCATCACATTACGGTGATGGGACAGCCGAGTGGCCCTGACAAGACCGCAGCACCGGTCACGAACACGTATGACATCACGGGCAACTTGTGCGAGAACAACGATAAGTTCGCCATCGACCGCGAGCTGCCGCAGATCGACATGGGTGATGTACTCGTGATCCACGATACCGGCGCGCATGGCTACTCCATGGGCTACAACTACAACGGCCGTCTGCGCTCCGCCGAGGTATTGCTGCGCCCCGACGGCTCGGCAGATCTCATTCGTCGCGCCGAGCGCCCGGGCGACTACTTTGCCACGCTCGACGTGTTGCCGTGCGGCCGTGAGCTGCTGGCCAAATCGCGCGCCGAAAGTGCTCGCCGTCGCGCTCAGGACGAGCGCTTGGCCGTCGCCGCCCAATGGAATAAGCGCATCCAGATCGCGGAAGCGAAGGAGAAGAACATGGATATCCGCAACCTCGAGGGCTCGATCGTCGCCCTCGTCACGCCGTTTAAAAAGGACGGCAGCGTCGACTTTGACGCGCTCGAGCGCCTTATCGATTTCCACTTGCAAAATGGCACCGACGCCATCCTCACCCTGGGCACCACCGGCGAGAGCGCCACGATGACCGACGACGAAGACAACTCCGTCGTCGCCGCCGTGGTCAAGCAGGTTGCAGGACGCGTCCCCGTCATTGCAGGCTCGGGTTCTAACTCCACGCAGACCATGCTCACCAAGTCGCTCACCTACCAAGGCCTGGGCGCCGACGGCCTGCTGCTCATTACCCCCTACTACAACAAGTCCAACGAAGAGGGCATCTACCAGCACTTTAAGACCGTTGCCGATGCCGTAGACATCCCCTGCATCCTGTACAACATCCCCGGCCGCTGCGGCTGCGGCATCAGCGAGCGCAACGTAGAGCGCTTGGCGGCACATCCCAACATCATGGGCATCAAGGAGGCCTCGGGTAACGTCGCCTATGCCGCAAAGATCGCGCACCTGCTGTCCGACGACTTCCGCATGTATTCGGGCGAGGACGCGCTCACCGTGCCGCTCATGAGCCTGGGCGCCTCGGGCACTATCAGCGTGTGGGCCGATGTTCAGCCGCAGCTCGTGCACGACATGTGCCGCGCCTATCTGGACGGCGACGTGGAGCGCGCCCGCGATATCCAAATTGCCGGCCAGCCGCTCATCAATGCCCTCTTTAGCGAGGTCAACCCCATCCCCGTCAAGGAGGCGCTCGCCCAGATGGGTATGATCGAAGCCAACTACCGTATGCCGCTTTGCCCCATGGCCGACAACACGCGCGCCGCACTTACCGATGCCCTGAAGGGAGCTGGTCTGCTTGATTAAGACCGTTATCATGGGAACGGGCCGCATGGGCTCGCTCATCCGCACCACCGCCGAGGGCGTTGTCGATGCCGCCGGAGAGCCCGTTTTTGATATCGTGGCCCAGATTGGCTTCGATTTGAGCGAGCTCGAGAACGCACCAGTCGCCGACGTCATTATCGACTTCTCGAACGTCGCGACCTTTGACGCCGTTGTCGCCTATGTCGAGCGCACGGGTGCGGCGTTGGTCTCGGGCACCACGGGCTATTCGCCTGAGCAGATGGACCGTCTGCGCGAGCTGGGCCAGAATGCCCGTGTCATGCACTCGGGCAACTACTCTATCGGCATCGCCGCCCTGCGCCATCTGGTAGCACAGGCCACACGCGAGCTGCCCGGCTTTGACTGCGAGATTGTCGAGACGCACCACAACCAAAAGGTCGACGCCCCCAGCGGCACCGCCAAGCTGCTACTCGACGCTGTAGTCGAGGCCGAGCCTGAGGCTGGCTATCATCCTGTCTACGGTCGCGAGGGCATGTGCGGCGCTCGCGATCCCAAGGAAATCGGCATGCACTCGCTGCGCGGCGGCACCGTCGCCGGCGTGCACGAGGTAAGCTTTTTCGGCCAGGACGAGGAAGTCACGCTTAGCCATCGCGCCACGAGCCGCCAGATCTTTGTCAACGGCGCCCTGGCCGCCGCTCAAAAGCTCGTCACCCACGAGCCTGGCTTCTATACGTTCGACCAGGTCATGTTTGCCTAACCAGGTATCTACCGCACCCACGCAAAGGAGAAACAGCATATGAGCAACGCAGCCGAGATGGATGCCCAGGAGATTATCAATTACATCGCCACCGCGCCCAAGAAAACGCCCGTCAAACTGTACGTGCGCGAAAAGCCGGGCAAGAAGGTCCAGTGGGGCAATGCGCACGTCTACGGCGGTCGTCGTGGCAAGACCGTCTTTGGTGACTGGGATGAACTCAAGGCAATCCTCGACGCCAACGCCGACTCCATCGACTACTACGACGTAGAGAACGACTGCCGCAACTCCGCCGTGCCCATGCTCGACCTCAAGGGCATCAACGCCCGCATCGAGCCGGGCGCGATCATCCGTGACCGCGTCGAGATCGGCGATCGCGCCGTCATCATGATGGGTGCCATCATCAACATCGGCTCCGTCATTGGCGAGGGTTCCATGATCGACATGGGCGCCGTGCTGGGCGGCCGCGCCACCGTGGGTAAGAACTGCCACATTGGCGCCGGCACCGTGCTGGCAGGCGTCGTGGAGCCCGCCAGCGCCACGCCCGTCATCATCGAAGACGACGTCATGATCGGCGCCAACGCCGTGGTCCTGGAGGGCGTGCACGTGGGTAAGGGCGCCGTCGTTGCCGCCGGCGCCGTATGCGTCGAGGACGTCCCCGCCGGCGCCGTCGTGGCCGGTGTTCCCGCTCGCGTCATCAAGATGCGCGACGCCCAGACCGACAGCAAGACCGGCCTGGAAGAGGGCCTGCGCCAGCTGTAGGGTTACGCGGTTTTGACAAACCGCGTAACTAGCCGACGCTGCAAACGCCCCAGAGCGGCAATCTGACGTTCAATCGTCGGGCATGACCGAAAGGTCAATGCCCTCCTCTTTCACGTCACCCTGCTCGCTCTGGGGCGTTTTCGCCGACTTATGCTCAACCTGTGGGGCAATTCAGCCCTAAACAAGAAGGCCGAGGCCCCAAGGAGCTTCGGCCTTTGCTTTCTCGCTGTAGGCGTAACACAACTTATCGATTCTCGATGCTGCCGATGTTTTTGAGCTCGATGGAAATGAGGCCGTTGGGCTCGTTGACAAACTCGATGTACTCGGAGTTCGAACCCATCTCGGCCGGGAAGCTGATCTCGATACCCGTGTCGGTGCGAATCTTGTGGTTGCGCACCGCCGCGCGCTCGACCTGCTTGCGCTCCACGGGAACGCGCTCGGGAACCTTCTCCTCGGTCAGTGCCGCGCGCACGCTCTCCTTGATAACCGGTTCGTCCTCAAAGACCTCATCGACGATATCCCAGGGCGGAAGCTCCTCGTCATCCTCAACCTTCTCGGCAACGGCAGCCTTAACCTTGGCGAGCGCCACGGCCGTGTTGGCGCCGTGCTCCTCGGCGACTTCCTCGACCACACGCGTCACGGTGTCGATGACCTCCTTGCCAGATACGCCCGTGTCGCACTGCAGCAGGCCATCGGGGATAAGCATACGGTCCTCGCCGGCAATCTTGCGCTTCTTGTCTACGTAGCCGATCTCCATGGTACTCGCGCGTACGATGGCATAGCTCGGCACCTTTTGCGAGGGGTTCGGCAGAATGGCGTAGTGGCGCGCGATGTCGTTGCGCACCTCTCCCTCCTCGCGGCCCACTTCGTGCATAAAAGCCTGCTTGGAGCCCAGCAGCATCACGGCAAACCAGCGGGCATCCTCATCGTCGTCAAAATCGGCCACGAGCACGTCGGTGGACTCGGCTTTCTCGGCTTTGGTGAGCTCGGAGGAGATAAACTCCGCAATCTGCTGCGACAGGTCCACGAACTCGCGCTCGCCAAAGAAATAGCCTTTGAGCTCGCCGCCGAACGCAGAGTTCTCGGCAAACGTGGCGCGTTTATTGTCAGCCGAGGTACGTGCGCGGCGCAGATGCGTGGTTACGAAATTGCGCACGGTGCGGCTCTCGATATCGAGCTCGCGCTGGCTCATAACGTTGACGGCAGAGTCAAAGTCCAGGATATGCAGAATCGCGTGATTGATTTTCATATACGGCATTCCGTTCTAGATCGATTTCGGCACGAACCAGTATAGCGGTCGAGCCCTCCCCGAGCGCATCGAAGATTGATGCATAGGGGACAGGTTGCTTTGCACCAATGGCTAGCGCAGGAGCTCGGACTGCCAAACCTCGAGCTGTTCTGCCAGACTCTTACCGGCAGCGGACATGTCGATCTGGGGTCGTTTGGGCAGCAGCGCGCATTTAAGGATTGCCACGATGGTCTGCGAGACAAAGCGTCGCGTATCCTTGTCAAAGCCTTGCGCAGCCTGGAGCATCACGGGCAGGCTCTCGCGCAGATTTCCAACGATATCCGCAAACCGCTCAGCACCCGTAGCCTCAAACACGGAGAACAATGCATCTACAAAACGCTCGCGCTCGTTAGGCGACACTGCAAGCAGCATCTCGCGAATGGAGCCATCAACGTATCGAGCACCGGCGGACAGGCGCTCACAGTACACGAAGTCGCGACCATCAACCACCCAGCTAAAGGGATTGTGCTGCAGCAGGCTGAACTCGGTGCTCTCAACGATGGCATAGTCCTCCTGTGTCTCGAACATCATGCCAAAGATCGACGACCGAGGTAGCGTCTTGTCGATTCGACCGGAAAGATCGGCAAAGGCGTCGCCGTTCAGAAACTCCTCGACGAAGCCCGGACCATCATGGGAATACACCCGTTCGATTCGCCCACGGGCGACATCGGAGCACATCGCCGCACCGTACACCGCAAGGTTTCCACCCTTGGAATGACCTCCGCACAAAAGCGGTCCGTCGATCGCATCCGCCGCCTCGTCCACATAACGCGCCGCGGATTCCTGGGAGGGCACGGGACACCGGAACGCCATGTTGAAGTCCTCTTTCCAGCCCACAATCGTGCTGTCGGTCCCCCGGAAGGAAAGATAGCTAAACCCCGCCGGAAACCGGAACGCCATGGCTGCAAACTGCTCTGTCGCCACCACATCGCTCACGGCACGATAGCCGCAAACGTGCACGCCACGGTAGCGAGGGCTTGCTGTCACGGCCTCCAACAAGGCTCTGCTCCCCTCTGGGTCCCACAAGTCGTCAATCATGTCCCGGTAGCACTCGGCACGCAGCAGCTCGCGTACGTCTAGGCCCTGCCAGTTCGTCAGCTCCGCCATATCACCCGGCAAACGCAAATAGGACAACCACGCAAAGACCAGGCTATCCACCGCGCAGAACGGCCGCTCCTCAAACGGATCAAACGCCGTCTGGGCATAGGTCAAAAAATTAGGCGAATCCGACATGGCCCTCCCATCGACTATGGTGCATTGGGGTCAGGTTACTTTGCACCAAAAAGGCGCCCGGGCCGTGTGGACCCGGACGCCTTTCATTGTAGCCTGTTGCCCAAAAGAGCTTGATTTAGCAGGAGAAGTCGACACTGTCGATGATGTCCTTGAGGGCCTTGGCGGAGGCGGTAAGCTCATGCTGCTCGTCATCGTTCAGCGGCACGGGGACGCGGCAGACAACGCCGTCGCGGCCAACGACGGTCGGCATGGAGATGGCAAGATCGGACAGGCCATACTCGCCCACCATGAGCGAGGAGACGGGCAGAACGGTCTGCTCGTCACGCATGACGGCAGTGCAGATGCGCTTGACGGCCATGGCGACGCCGTAGTAGGTAGCGTGCTTCTTCTCGATGATGGTGTAGGCGGAGTTCTTGACGTCCTCGGCGATGCGCTTCTCGGCAGCCTCATGCTCCAGATGACCGTGAAGCTCGCAGAAGGTGTTCAGCGGAACGCCGGCAACCTGGGCGCTGGACCAAGCGACGAACTCGGAGTCGCCGTGCTCACCCATGACGTAGGCCTGAACGTCGCGCGGGTCAACCTCGACGTGGGCACCAAGCATCTGCTGCAGGCGGCCGGTGTCGAGCACGGTGCCGGAACCGATGACGTGGCCCTCGGGCAGGCCGGACATCTTGATGGCCGCGTAGGTCAGAACGTCGACCGGGTTGGAGACGATGAGCAGAATGCCGTCGAAGCCGGACTTCTTAATCTCGGGGATAATGGACTTAAAGATGCTGACGTTCTTGTTGACCAGGTCCAGGCGGGTCTCACCGGGCTTCTGGGCAGCGCCAGCGGTGACGACGATCATGGCGGCGTCGGCGACATCGGAATAATCGCCGGCGTAGATCTTCATCGGCTCGGCAAACGTCATGCCGTGCGCGATATCCAGAGCCTCACCCTCGGCGCGGTTCTTGTCCACGTCGATGAGGACCATCTCGGAGAACAGACCGCTCTGCATCAGCGCGAACGCCGAAGACGAACCGACGAAACCGCAGCCGACAATAGCGACCTTCTTCTCGTTAACCATTAGAAACTCCCATCTCTCTCCACAAGCAAGCCGCCCGGGAACGACCCGAGCGGCTTGCCGTAATCCCAATACATCCAATCGGGACTTTGATTATGCTCCTATTCGCAGCCAAAAATCGACCGTTTACCGAAATTGTTTGCAGGATTCGTAAAATAACTGCACGAAATCGGTTTCGAGCTATTGACGAGCCGAAATACCTTTCTAATACAGGCCCGCCTCGCGAATGGCCTCGACAGCCAAAGCGATCTGGTCGGGCGGCAGGACCAGCGCCATGCGCACGTGTCCCTCGCCCGAAGGACCAAAGCTCGCGCCCGGCGTCACCACAACGCCGGCCTTCTCCATGAGCTCCTCGCAAAACGCCATGGAATCGGTGCGGCCACCGGGAAGCTTGGCCCACACAAACATAGAGCCATGCGCGTTGGGACGCTCCCAGCCCAGGTTCTCAAGACCGTCGC
Organism: uncultured Collinsella sp.; assembly: GCA_905200715.1. Taxonomy (GTDB): domain Bacteria; phylum Actinomycetota; class Coriobacteriia; order Coriobacteriales; family Coriobacteriaceae; genus Collinsella. Next base: position 44,893 of record CAJKLK010000003.1, read on the forward strand.
ACAGGGTATCACGGCGCTCCTGGTACTTCAGACGCTGTGCCTCGACCTCATCGCGCGGGCCGTTGAGGCAGGCGATAGCAGCCTTCTGGATCGGGAAGAACATGCCAAAGTCGATCTGGCCGCGCAGCTTGGCAAAGGCAGAGACCACATCCTCGCGGCCGACCAAAAAGCCGATGCGGGCACCAGTGACGTTAAACGACTTGGAGAGCGAGAAGAACTCCACGCCCACCTCGAGCGCACCGGGATACTGCAAGAAGCTGCCACCCGGCTCACCGTCGAACACGATGTCGGAGTATGCGTTGTCATGGACGATGAGCAGGTCGTGCTCGCGGGCGAAAGCGATGATCTCCTCGTAGACCTCGGGCGTTCCAACCGAGCCCACCGGGTTGGCGGGCAGCGACACGATCATATACTTGGCGCGATCGGCCACCTCGGGATCGATGCCCGCCACATAGGGCAGGTAATTGTGCTCGGCAACCAACGGATAGTACTCGAGCTTGGCATCGGCGATCTTCGCACCCGCCTCAAAGACCGGGTAGCACGGATCGGGAACCAGAATGGTGTCACCCGGATCGAGCAGGGCCAGGCCCAAATGACCCACGCCCTCCTGCGTGCCGTTGCACGACTGCACCATAGACGGCGTAATGCCCGAAACGCCAAAGCGGCGCTCATAGTAATCGCACACGGCTTGCTTGAGTTCGGGCAGGTCGCGCAGGGCATACTTCCACATCTCAGGATCTTGGGCTGCTTGCGTGAGCGCCTCGACCACGTGGTCGTACGGCTTAAAGTCGGGCGTGCCCACGCTCATGTTGTAAATGGTCTTGCCCTGAGCCTTCAGCGCAAGAAGCTTGTTGTTGAGCGAGGCGAAGACCTCCGCGCCAAAGCGGTCGAGACGCTGCGATGCCTGCATGGTGCCACCTTTCGATATAAAAAACGCGGCGCTCCGACAAGAGCGCCGCGCGATACGGGCCATCAGATTGCAAAAGTGTAACGCTTACAAACCCCGTATTGGTTCAATTTAGCCAACCTTAGTCAATTGCATTGAGCGCGTCGATCTGCGCAAGCCACAGACGCGAGCTGGCGTCACTCGGCATACGCCAATCGCCGCGCGGGCTGAGCGTCACCGAGCCCACCTTGGGACCATCGGGCAGGCAGCTGCGCTTAAACTGCTGGGCAAAGAAGCGACGATAGAATGTACGCAGCCACGTGTGGACGGTCTTGGCGTCGTAGACGCCCTCGAAACTCTTGAGCGCCATGCGGTAGATCTTGCCCGGCTCAAAGCCAAAACGCAGCAGGTAGTAGAGGAAGTAGTCGTGCAGCTCGTACGGACCCACCAAATCCTCGGTCTTCTGTGCAATCTCGCCGTCGCCCGTGGGCGGCAGAAGCTCGGGGGACACCGGCGTATCGAGGATGTCGAGCAAAACCTCGGCAATACGCCCGCCAAAGACATCAGCCGCATAACGCACCAGATGGCGCACAAGCGTCTTGGGCACGCTCGCGTTGACGGCGTACATGCTCATGTGGTCGCCGTTATAGGTAGCCCAGCCGAGCGCCAGCTCCGACAGATCGCCCGTACCGATGACAAAACCGCCGGCCTGGTTGGCCAGATCCATCAGGATCTGCGTACGCTCGCGAGCCTGGCTGTTCTCGTAGGTCACGTCCTGCACAGCAGGGTCATGCTCGATATCCTTGAAGTGCTGCTCCACGGCTGCGTGAATCGAAACCTCGCGGAAGCTCACGCCCAGGTCGCGGGCAAGCGACTCGGCATTCGACTTGGTACGATGCGTCGTGCCAAAGCCGGGCATGGAAACCGCCGTGATACCCGTGCGCGGCAGCCCCAGCGCATCGAAGGCACGCACGGTCACAAGCAGTGCCAGCGTGGAGTCCAAGCCACCCGAAAGGCCGATGACCGCAGCCTTGGTGCCCGTGTGGGCAAGGCGGGTCTTGAGGCCAGCAGTCTGCAGATTGAGAATAGTCTCGCAGCGCTCGGCCAGATCACCGTGGTCGGCCGGCACAAAAGGCGCGCGAGGGAAAACGCGGTCGATATCGCAGGCATCGCGCAGGACAGGCTCTTTGGCCAGCACGCCCTCAAACGAAAATTCAACGGTCGTGGCCTCCGGCGCATCGTCCGCGCGCGTCCACGTCGTCGAGCGACGGCGCTCGGCAACCAGGCGGTCAAGATCGACATCGGCCACCGCCATATCGCAGGTGAGGAGCTTCGTGGCGGCGAGCTTAGATCCGTTTTCATAGACGAGGTTCTCGCCCGCAAAGACCATATCGGTCGTGGACTCGCCCTCGCTCGCATCCGCGTAGGCATAGGCGCAGTACAGGCGCGCGCTTTGGTTAGAGATAAGGCTGCGGCGGTAATCTGCCTTACCGATGATCTCGTCGGAAGCGGAGGGGTTGAGAATCACCGTGGCACCGGCAAGCGCCATCTCGGTCGAAGGAGGCGCCGGCACCCACAGGTCCTCGCAGACCTCAACGCCCAGCACCAGGCCCTCGGCGCCCTCATCACAGCAACGGTAGACAAGCCCCGAGCCCAGCGGGACCGGACCCTGACCGGCAAATTCAAGCCAAACGGGATCGGTAGGCGCCGGAGCAAACCAACGGCGCTCATAGAACTCGCCATAGTTGGGCAAATACTTCTTGGCCGTGAGGCCCAAAAGCTCACCCGCGCAGCACACGGCGGCGCAGTTGTAGATATTCTCGGCAACCGCAACGGGAAGACCAATGGTAAAGACAATCGGCAGCTCACTGGTTTCATCGAGAATATGTGCCAGAGCAGACTCGCAGGCATGCAGCAGCGTGCGATTATGGAACAGGTCGGCCGCGGTATAGCCGGTCAGGTTAAGCTCGGGCAGCACCAGAGCACGAACGCCGCGCTCGGCAGCATCGCGAACAGCCGCCAGCGCAACCTCGGCATTGCCCTCGACATCGGCGACGCGAATCTGCGGCGACGCCGCCGCCACACGCAAAAAGCCATCAGACTGAGAAAGGTGAAGATTCATAAGAATGCTCCCGTGCGTAGACGCCATTCACAACAATTAGCAAGCTCTATTGTAGTTCAACCGCCAGGTGCAACCGCATCCCATCAACTTGGTGAGCTATTGATGAGTTGATGGTATCTGTTAAATGTCACGTACGATTCACATCTGGTGGGTACCCTGATGGCTACACGAAACGAAGTAGATTTACACCGGGAGGACCCCGTATGACAACCAAGTACACCGACGCGCCACGCACGCGCGTCATGACGCCGGCATCGCTCAACAACGGCGTGCACGAGAACCATTCCATCGGACAGACCATGGCCATCGCGCCCAAGAAAGGCCTGTTCGACGACATTTCCATTCCCCAGATCATCGCCGGCGCCGCAGCTGCCGCCACGAGCGTCGCGCTTGCCTCCAAGATCGGTATCGCTGGTTCAGTAATTGGTGCCGCCGTGAGCTCGGTCATCACCGTTGTGTCCTCGCAGGTCTACCGCCACTTTATCTCTGCCAGCGCCGAAGCCCTCAAAGGTACGCACGCCGCCGTCGACTACCCCGCCGGTGCCTATGAGCCCGTTGAATTTAATGCCGAGGAGCACCTGGGCGGCGCCGCGACTACGCAGGAGATGCGCCAGATTGCGGGGCGCGCGACCACGGCCCGCGTCGCTCCCGACAGCCTGCGCGCCAAGGCCGCGGCAGAGCGCAGCCAGACGCAAAAGAAGGTCATCGTCTTCTCGATCGCCATCGCCATCGTCGCGGTCATCGCCTGCACCGGCGCCATCCTTATCACCACCGCCGGTGAGGGTCTGGGCGAGCGCCCCGAGCCAATCCTTTCGTCGCGCACGGCCGAGCACGACGCGGATAGCACCGGTCAATCGCAAAGCCAGCAGGACGACCCGCAGGGCACCTCCGCATCCACCGACTCGTCCTCGAACACCCCCGATCAGTCGCAGGGCGCCGATTCTTCTGTGAACAACAACGGTACGCAATCCGGCACAACCGACTCAAGCCAAACGACTGACGGCTCTCAACCGAGCACGGGCGACCAGACGAGCGGCAATACATCGGGCACGGGATCTACCGACAAGAGCAACACCGACAGCTCGAATAGCTCGAGCGGAACCGCGTCCGGCACGGCATCTGACAGCTCGAGCCAAGGCACGGCATCGGGCAACTAAGCACGTTTGCCTCTCATAGATAATCGACCTGTATAACGGGCGCGAACCGGCAACGGTCGCGCCCGTTTGCCTTGGGCGCCGAGGTGGCACGCCCCGTGCGATGGTAAGATGCTTTGGTGTGTAAAGAGGAGATTTGCCATGAGCAAGACAATAGTTAGGCCCACGCTATCGCTGGGCAACCACATCTATCTGTATCGCCTGCTGCGCGATGCAATCGGATGCGGCAAGCAAACGTTTATGACGCAGGTCGAGGAGGCACTCGTCGCTGGTGACATGGCCGCTTATGACCTGGGCTTCGAGTCCACGCGCGAGCTGCTCGAGGAGCTCGACGACTGCATTAAGCTGACCGTCTTTAAAGGCGGTCGCCTGTATGCCACCGTCATCGCCAACGATGCCTGGGATACCGCCCTTGCCAAGGGCGAGGACAAGCCCAAGGCAGCCAAGGGTGCCAAGCAGTCCTACAAAAAGAAAAAACGCGGCGAGAAGGACCTGAAGGCTGTGCGCCCCAAGCACGTTAAGCGTCCCGAGCCCGAAGCCACGGTTGAAGCCGTGCCGGAATCCGAGCCCGAGACAGAGATCGAAGTCGCTATTGAGGTAACGACAGAAGCCGAAACCGAAATCGCCGCCATGACCGATCCCGAAGTCATGTCAGAGCAGGAAGCCGCTGTGGAGCTCAACGAGGCCCCCAAGTCGACAACCGAAGAAGCCGCTAACCAACCCGAGACGCCTGCGTTCCAAAACAGCGATGTCTTTGGCAACGAGGCCGAGGACGATCAGTCCGACGAGCCCGCCGATCAAGGCGCTACCGAGTCGGCGCCGGAGCCCGAGACGCCGCAGCCCGCCATCTCGCTCACGGTTGTCTATGACCCCGAGAACGCCAACGCCGGCATCACCACCATGGCATCCACGCCGGTCGAAGCAAAGCTGCCTGTCGAGGCAGAGGACGCCCCACAAGCCGATGCCAAAACCGAGACTGAAGACACATCCGTCTCCGTGGAACCGACAGATTCCGCAGTTAAGCCGGAACCGGTGCCTGAGTCTGCACCCGTCATCGAGTCCGCATCCGAACCTGTCTATGACCAGATTCCCGCACCGGCTCCGGTCCCCGCTGCAGCACCGGCCCCCGCACCCGCAACGCCCGCCATCCCCGAGGACTTCCCCGTCGATTTCGCAACCGAGGTCTTCTGCCCCGGCCCGCTTCTGCACCAGCTGTCGACCTATCTCCCCTACGGCGCCGACACGCTCGGCATCGTCGGCGAGTACTACTGGATCGCCCGCGAGAGCGGTACCATCGAGGCCGCGCGAAACCGCGCAAGCTTCCCCCTGCGCTACACGCAGGCCGGCGAGCGCCGCGAGGTTACCGTGCGCATCCGCCGCAACACCACCGGTGGCCTCGGATCCACCTGGGCCATCGATAAAGTCGAAGAACCCGAGCAGTAACGACAAACGGCTCAAATCCAAATCAGGATTTGAGCCGTTTTTATTTGTTGATGTTGCGCAACCAACAGCGAGCGGGCCGCAAGTGCCCCAGGTTGCCGTGAAAGAGGAGCGACGCGTACTTCGGTACGCGAACGACGGCTTGAACGGCAAGATGGGGTGCTTGCGACCCGCGCAGCGTCGAGCAGTTACGCGGTTTGGAAAACCGCGTAACGATCTAGTCGCGCGTCAGCTTACGGTGAATACGATGCGGCTGGGCTGCGTCCTCGCCCAGGCGCTCGATGCGGTTGGCCTGATAGGCCTCGAAGTTGCCCTCGAACCAATACCAGTTGCCCGGATTCTCATCGGTGCCTTCCCACGCCAGAATGTGCGTGGCGACGCGGTCCAGGAACATACGGTCGTGGCTAATGACCACAGAGCAGCCCGGGAACTCGAGCAGCGCCGCCTCGAGCGAGGACAGCGTCTCGACGTCGAGGTCGTTCGTGGGCTCGTCGAGGAGCAGCAGGTTGCCGCCCTGCTTGAGCGTAAGCGCCAAGTTCAGACGGTTGCGTTCGCCACCGGAGAGTACGCCGGCGCGCTTCTGCTGGTCCTGGCCCTTAAAGCCAAAGCTCGCCACATAAGCACGGCTCGGAACCTCGGTCTCGCCGACCATCATGTGGTCCAGGCCGTCCGAAACGACCTCCCACAGGTTCTTGTCGGGGTCGATGCCAGAACGGTTCTGGTCGACGTAAGAAATCTTGACGGTCTCGCCCACCTCGAGCTCGCCCGAAGTCAGCGGCTCCAGACCCACAATCGTCTTGAACAGCGTGGTCTTACCGACACCGTTGGGGCCGATCACGCCCACGATGCCGTTGCGCGGCAGGGTGAACGAAAGGTCATCGATGAGCACGCGGCCATCGAACTCCTTGTGCAGATGATGGGCCTCGAGCACCTTGTTGCCCAGACGCGGTCCCACGAGGATGCGGATGTCGGTCCAGTCGAGCTTCTGGCTTGCGCGGGCCTCGGCCTCCATCTCCTCGTAGCGAGCCAGACGGGCCTTGTTCTTGGCCTGGCGAGCCTTGGGCGAGCTGCGTACCCACTCGAGCTCGGCCTCCATGCGCTTGGCGAGCTTGGCGTCACGGTTGCCCTGCGCCTCGATACGGGCGGCCTTGGTCTCCAGATACGTGGAGTAGTTGCCCTTGTAGGGATAAAGGTGGCCGCGGTCGACCTCGCAGATCCACTCGGCAACGTTATCCAGGAAGTAGCGATCGTGCGTGACGGCAAGCACCGCGCCCTGGTAGTTGTGCAGGAAGTGCTCGAGCCACAGGATCGACTCGGCGTCCAGGTGGTTCGTGGGCTCGTCGAGCAGCAGCAGGTCGGGAGCCTCGAGCAGCAGCTTGCACAGGGCCACACGGCGGCGCTCGCCGCCGGAAAGCACGTTGACCGGCATGTCGGAATCGGGCAGCTGCAGGGCGTCCATGGCCTGGCCGAGCTTGGAATCGATATCCCAGCCGTCGGCGGCGTCGATCTCGTCCTGGAGCTTTCCCATCTCGGCCATGAGGGCGTCCATGTCACAGTCGGGGTCGCACATCTCCTCGCCGATCTTGTTAAAGCGATCGACCTTGGCAATCATGTCGCCAAATGCCATGCGCACGTTCTCGATAACGGTCTTGTCGTCGTCGAGCGGCGGCTCCTGCTGCAGGATGCCCACGGTGTAGCCAGGAGTGAGCCTGGCATCGCCGTTGGAGACCTCCTCGATACCGGCCATGATCTTGAGCAGGGTCGACTTGCCCATGCCGTTGGGGCCCACGACGCCGATCTTGGCACCGGGATAGAAGCTCAGGGTCACGTCGTCAAGAATCACCTTGTCGCCATGGGCCTTGCGAGCCTGATACATCTGGTAGATAAACTCCGCCATTTGCCTGTTTTATCCTTTCTACCTGCTGTTTCCCTATTCTTGATTCGCTTTAGTGGAAACGAAATGAGGAAACCAGCTCTGAAACTTAACGAAAAAGGGGCATGGTTGCCCACACCCCCTAATACTACCTGGGAAAAGTCCCCCGGAACATACTATGAACTGCGTACGCTAGTTTTCCGCAACCTTAACGAGCGGCTCGCTGCGATTTGCGCCACAGCAGATACGAATAGACGTAGGCAGCTCCGGCTGAACCAAACGCCAGAACCGCAATCACCGCGGCGACGACTTCGCTCGACAGCACGCTGCCGGCCACGCCCATCACGATCAGGCCAACGCCCAGCACCATAAAGCAGGCACCGCCAAAACGCTGCGTACGGCGCCAGTTCTCGGGATCGGCAAGCGCCCAGGGCGTCTTGATTCCGAGCGTATAGTTCTGCTTCACACGCGGCAAGTAGTTACCTACGCCGATGAACAGCAAGCCGATAGCGCCGGAAATCAGCACGTTGACCGAACCGACCGCCGGCACCACGCCCCAGACCGTAAGCTCACCCAACCAGCTTATACCACACATGAACAGGGTGAAGGCGATTACGAAGCCCTGATAGAACTTGCCCGAGGTCCGATACGCCTCGCCCTTAGGGTCGATGCGTGGCACGACGTAGAACATCGCGAGAAGTGCCAGAGGCAACACGCCGAGCGCGGAGGCCATCCAGCTAGGACCCCAACCGTCGACGACGCCGTTCGCGCCCCAGTGCGTGGGAATCTGCGCAGGCAAGCTCGGCATCACCCAGAGATGCGCAGCAACATTGACGACGCACAGAGCGACCAGCGCAATCCACACACGCGACGATACCCCCGTGGCGTGAATGCCCTTGTTTTCGTTATTCATCCTTATCACCTTCAGTGTTTGTAAAACCCATAAACCAGCCGATCAAATCCTGCATGACGGTGGTGTTTAAGCTGTAAACGATGTTTTGGCCATGGCGCTCATCGGTCACCAGCCCGGCGTTTTTAAGCGTTGCCAGATGATGGCTGAGCGACGGTTTGCTTATGTCGAAATGCTCGGCGAGCTCCCCCGCCGTGCAATTGCCCTCGCGCAGCAGTTCTAAAATGCGCCGCCGCGTTGGATCCGCCAGCGCCTTAAAACCTTCTCCCGGCATAGAACCTCCTCTCGCTATCTCTCGCGACGTACAGACTATACTCGATATTTAGATGTTTGTCTAATTATCTAATAGCAATGTTATGTATAGAACATTCGTTCGTTTTTAGATACAATGGGTCCAGAAGCAGATGGGCCAGCTCCCTCTTCCCAAGAAGGAGATGGACTATGAGTATTAACGATGTCCTGACGTTGTTGTTGCTTGTAATCGCGGCTGTGGAGCTCGGCATCCACATTGGAGGTCGAATGAAATAGCCGCCCCCGCGTAATGCGAAGACGGCCACTTCTCACGCTACAAACGTGTTTGGGAGTTGGCTAACCCGCTGCAACGGGTGCCATCTGCTTCATCTTATGCGAATCCCTGCCTCATTTCAACAAGCCCCTAGGGCTCAAATGGAATCGCGATAATACCTATAATGGCGATAGCTAAAACACGATTCGCTTCCCCATCGGAGGATGTCTATGACCGAAACTGCTGCACTCGTCGAGACACGCGACACCAAGCTCGAGATCATCATGGGCCGCGAGGCACTCGACAAACTCGCCAACGCCACGGTGCTGGTACTCGGCTGCGGAGGTGTGGGCTCCAACTGCTGCGAGGCACTTGCCCGCGGCGGCATCTGTCATTTTGTGATTCTGGACAAGGACATCATCGCGCCCAGCAATATCAACCGCCAGGCCATCGCCTTTCACAGCACCATCGACAAGCGCAAGGTGGACGTGATGGAAGCCATGATCCACGACATCAATCCCGCCGCCACCGTTATCAAGCGAACTGAATACCTGCTGAGTGACAACATCGACGAGTTCTTTGCGAGCGTTTTGGAGCAAACGGGTGGCAAGCTCGACTACGTCGTCGATGCCATCGACACCATCTCGGCCAAGCTCACCATTGCCAAATATGCTCAGGACCACGGCATTCGTTTGGTTAGCTCCATGGGCGGGGCCAACAAGCTCCATCCCGAGTGCCTCCGCTTTGCCGACATCTTCGATACGGTACGTGACCCCATGAGCCGCATTATGCGCAAAGAATGTAAGAAGCGCGGAATCAAGAGCCTACACGTACTGTTTAGCTGCGAGGAATCGGTTAAGACACAGCCCCGCGATCCTTCCAACATCCACGAGCGCACCGAGCTGGGAACCGCCAGCTTTATGCCGCCCATCATGGGTCAGATGATTGCCGGCGAGGTTATCCGCCAGATTAGCGGGCGCGGGTGCGAGCGCGTGCGCGCCGATGGCCAGCGCTTGGACTAGCAGGGTGCGCCACGATGAAGCTGCAGCTGTTTGATGTGCACTGTCATCTCGATTTAATGGCTCACCCGGACGCCGTTGCCGATGAGGCAACGGCGCTGGGCCTGGTTCTATTTGACTGCGGCGTCGATCCGCACGACTTTGCACGCGCCAAGAAGCGCGCCTGCAGCCGTTCAAATATTTTTGCCGGCATCGGCCTCCATCCCTGGTGGCTCGCCGACGGACGATGTGGTCCTGCCGAAGTCAATCTGCTTTGCGAAGTCGCTGACCAAGAGCGCTATATCGGCGAGGTAGGACTCGACTTTTCCGCGCGCTTTGCCGGAAGCGAACCGCTACAAATACAGACATTTGACCGGCTCTGCGATGCGCTCGTGCAGCATCCTCTTACCGGGCGCGTAATATCAATTCACACCGTTCGTTCGGCGGGAACCGTACTGGACGTCCTCGAATCGCATGGACTACTCATCCCAAACTCCGACTCCCCCGTTATCATCTTCCACTGGTTTAGCGGCACTTCGGACGAACTCGTCCGCGCGCGTAATGCGGGCTGCTATTTTTCCGTCAACGAACGCATGCTCGCATCTAAACGAGGACGCGAATACACACGACAGATTCCACTCGACCGTCTACTGCTCGAGACCGATGCGCCGGCCGAGCCAAACACAGAAACAAGCGCGCAATCGCTCATCAGATCGCTCACAAGGACCTCAGAACGCATCGCCTCGCTCAAAAAATGTGACATAAAGCACATCGAATCGGCAGTTTTAGCAAATGCGCGCCCTGTTTTTGACCTTCGCTAACCCCTGTGGGCAAAAATGCCAAGGGACATGCGAATCGCACAACGCAGTCCTTATTGGAAGGCGGTACAGTTCGGCGGCATTACACCAATTCGTGCATGAGATCACGGTTGCGTGTATACAATTCGTCAAAGATATGACGACGCGACGCATATAGCTCGTGGGCAGTCATATCGGGCACGATTGTTTGCGCAACGCCAAGGACTCGGGCGAGTTCATCCCATGATGTATAGGCGCCACCTGCGAGAGCTGCCATAATGGCATCACCGAAGCATGCGCCCACCGTAACCTTGGCAACCGAGACCTCGCGCCCGCATACGTCGGCGATAGCTTGCATCCAAATTGGATTCTTGGTTCCACCTCCGACAAGCATAATGCGCCCAATTGGCAGTCCATGCTCTCGCTCGATAATGTCGACATGGGATGCAACGGTATACGCGACGCCTTCCAAGGCGGCGCGAACCATATGGGCTCGCGTATGCCTTCCGGTCAGGCCAAAGAAGACGCCACGCGCCTCGGGATCGTTGAGCGGAGTACGCTCCCCCGCAAAGTACGGCAGACACAGGAGCCCATCGGCACCCGGCGCCACATCGGCGGCATCATGCGCCATAACCGAATATGCATCGGGGCCACCGTGGCCCTCGGCCTCTACGGCGTCGCGATACAGCTCTTGGCGCAGCCACGATGTGAGTGCACCCGCTGTATTGGTCCCCGCGCAGATCCCGTAAGTTCCGGGAATGATAAACGTCCCTGGCCACAGGCGAGCATCATCGACCATATGATCAGCTAAGTAGATGAAATACGCCGTGCTCCCCAACTGAACCATCATATCGCCGGGACGGAATACACCCGTCGAAATGGCCTCGGCACCAGAGTCGCCCGTTCCCACCAAGACAGGTGTCCCTGCCACGAGCCCCGTCGCCTCAGCCGCACGCTGCGTAATCACCCCGGCAATATCGGTAGCCGACATTACCTCCGCCATCTGGTCAGGCCGGCAGAAACGAGCACATTCCCGAGCATCAACCTTCCAAGTGTAGCGATCGTATAGGGGAAGAAAATCCTCCGCCAAATAACGGTCCACCGTAAAACGCCCCGTCAACTTCGCGCACAGAAACGATGACGCCGTCAGGAACTTCGCGGCACGTTCGTGCACCTCGGGCATATTCTCCTTAAACCACAAGATCTTTGGAGCAATATCTGACGAACAGGGATCGTGCCCGAAAAGCTCGCGTGCGCGATCTGGCCCATATTCGGAAAGAAGCTCGTCAATCTGCGGCTTCGAACGTGCATCGACTCCATATAAAATCGCGGGTGCCAGCGCGTTGCACTCGGTATCGACCGGTACGCAGTCGCAACCCAATGCGGAAAGGCCCACGCATCCAATCTGCGCCGCATTAACCCCCGATCGCACCACCAGCTCGCGCGACAAGCGGCAAAAATCTCCCCACCAAACTGCCTCCGCATCATGCTGGTACCATCCATCACGAGGGTTGTCCGTCTCGTGTCCACAAGAGGCCTGGCAAACGATATTGCATCGATCATCGATTAAAACGCCTTTAGAGGCGCTTGTCCCAATATCAATACCCAGATAGAACGCCATAGGTGCCTACTCCCCTCGCGCCGTACGAGCGGCAGCCATAAAACGAACTACCCGCTCAACATCAACCGGGGCATCCAGCTTTCCGTCGCGCTTTAAGCAGGTGCCGACAAACGCGCCATCGTAGTGAGCAAATACGTCAGCCACGGTATTTTCGCGACAACCGGTGCCACATACCACAGGCACTTCGCCAACACGCTCGCGGACCTCATCGGCAAGCTCGCCCGAAGCACCACGACCGGCAGCCGGACCGCCGATGACCATCGCATCCGGTAGGCAATTAAAGAGAAGTGAATCGGCAATGTCCGCAGTCGTGCGGTCGTTGAGATAAACCTCCCCCTCGCTCGTGATGAAGTGAAAAAGCTTGAGGTCGTCCAGGCGCAGCGCCGTCTTGCGACGCATGGTGTGAGCGAAATCTCGGTTAATCAGCCCGAGATCACCGGCCCAGGCACCGCAAAAATTGCAGCGCGTGAACTGCGCATCGACGGCAGCGCACAGCTCGATTGTGGCATCACCATCGTAAATAGCTTCAGCTCCCCAAGGGGTCGACAAATCATGGGACAGAACCCCGATTACATAGCCCATCGATGCAAGGGTTGAGGGAGAAACGTGCTGCTCATAGGGCATCGAGAGCTCATTGGTAATCAAAATGCCATCGACACCGCCCCGTTGCAACGCTTCGAGATCGCGCTTGGCGGCTTCCACGACCTGCGACACGCTTCCGCCCGGGTAATACAGTGGATCGCCCGGCAGAGGACGCAGGTGCAGCATTCCGATAACCGGCTTTTCGGTCTTGAACATCGAGGTTAGAAACGACATAGCGTGCTCCTTCATAGGGTTATTGCAGGGACGTTACTCCCCCAGCACCTCGACGTACACTTTTCGCTTCTGCGGACCGTCAAACTCCGCAAGATAGATGTTCTGGGCACCTCCACACACGATGTGGCCATCTTGGACGGGAAAGAAGCAGCTGTTTCCACAAATCATGCTCTTGATATGCCCACAGGAGTTGTTGCCGGTGGCTCCATAGCTCGGCAGGAAGTGTGCATGCGCATAGGGGGCATCTAGCGGGGCGATGCGATCAAGCGTCTCCATAAGATCCGTCTCCACGCAGGGCAGCCCCTCGTTTACCACGATTCCACAGGTCGTATGCGACAAAATAATCGCTGCCAAGCCATTCGTCACCGAGCTGCGTTCAATGGCAGCGTGCACGTCTTCGGTAATATCGATGAACTGGTCCGGAGCAGTCGATAGATAGCTCAATGTCTCGAGCGTCACCATGTTCACTCATCCCCTTCAAGAAAACGCAGGGCATTACCCCAGTAGAGCCTTTCTCGCGCATCATCGCGCATGGACACGGTATCGAGCGCCCGTTTGAGTTTGAACGCACGGAAGCGCGGCGTATTGCTGGCGAACATCACTTGATGCGATAGCGCGCGCTCATACCACAGCGGCCCCATATCGACCGTGAAAAGACGCTGCATCATCTCCTCGGGCGAATCGATGTAAGTGATAGAGGTGTCCGTGTAGCAGTTGGGATACTTGAGCAGCATCGCCACGGTCTCGCGCACCCAGGGCCAGCCAAAGTGGGTCAAGCTAAAACGCACATTTGGATGCGTTGCGATTGTGTGCTCAAATACAAGCGGATTACTGCGCGAGAGCTCTGCGCCCGGCTCCCAAGACATGCCGGCATGGAAAACCACCGGCTTGTTATAGCGCTCGCACAGCTCGTAAAGCGGCTCGGCCACGGCATCATCGGGAGCAAAACCCTGCTTTGCCGGATGCAGGCAAAGCCCCTTTGCCCCCAACTCGGTAAAGGCGCGCCCCAATTCGTCTGCGGCACCGCTCACCTGCGGATCTACGCTCGCAAATCCCCACAGACGATCGGGATGCGCGGCAACCAGCATGGCAATCTGGTCATTGGTGCCAAAATGCCCTCCGCATGCCGTGGTTACATCGAGCGGCATGAGCACGCTCTTCTGCACATCGCAGACGTCCATCTCGACTTGAAGTTCATCCCAATCCATGGGGCCCATATGCCCCATACCAAATTCTCGTGACCAAAAACCGAATCCATCAGGCTCATCACCCGGCGTATAGATCTCGCCGTAGAGCATGGGCTGGACCAACATGTCGATAACCATTTCGCACTCCTTTCCAAGCATTTGACCCTAGTACGGCTCAAAAGAGCCGATGACGCGGGACGAAAGCTCGGCGCCCGCCTTCATACACGCCGGAATATCAAGGCCATCAATCACGCTCTTGGTAAACCCGGCGATATACGAGTCACCGGCGCCCACGGTGTTAACGACCTTCTCCGCCGGTACGATCCCGCACTCATAGAAGCGTTCGCCGTCAAAGGCAATGCTTCCCTTCTCGCCAAGCGTGGCAACTGCCACCCGCGGCCCCAACTTCTGTACGTGACGTACCCAATCACGCAGCTCCGGAGTGTCCTCTTCAAACGACATAAACGCATAGTCTACGTAAGGAAAATGAGCCTCGCAGGCATATTCGGGATCCTGGCTGAACACCGAGAAGTCCATAACCACCGTCTTGCCCGCATCATGCCATTCGGGCAGGAGGTCCAAACAATTGCCAAACAGGTCGGTATGAATGATGTCATGCTCTAGGATAAACGCCCGGTCATCTTCATTCGGTCGATATGTCTCCATTACGCCATCGATTGCCTCGAGATGCACGCGATCGACGCCGTCTTTCAATGCCATGAGCATCACCGAGGTGTCGCCATCCTCCACCCGCAGATGTGAGATATCGAACCCCTCAGCGGCCAGCGCCTCTCTCATCTTGTCTCCGTACTCGTCCTTGCCGACAACCGACACGGCGGATACCGAAACTCCCATTCGTGCAAGATGGATACCCCAGTCAATGCCATTACCAGTCGGATAGAACACGCCGATGTTTTGATAGACGTCCGCACAGCAAAAACCAGCCGCGCACGCTTTAATACCCATGGTCTTCTCCAATGTTCAAAAGGGGACCCACCACATGGCGAGCCCCCTTTTCGCGTTTCGCTTATTGTTTTGCATCGGCCGTCCAAAGCCTCATAGCCAGACCGCCGTACGCTTTCTTAAGCTATTCGACGATTGGTGCTCCGTGGCCCCAAGAACCTTCCATGCCGCACACGGTCGAGGCAAACCCGGCAGCAAAGTCGAGCGCACGCTCGATGGCCTCGGCGCCATCTTCACCACGCTTGGCGGAATCGAGATAGCACATCAAAAACGAGGTGAGGAACGAGTCGCCCGCCCCCATGGTGTCCTTCATGTCCGTTACCGGTTTAGCCAGCTGGCGGTAATAACGCTCGCCGTCGTAAGCAATGCAGCCCTCGGCGCCCGCCGTAGCCGACACAAAACGCGGACCCAAGCCCTTCACCCATGCCAGACGCTCGCGAATCTCGTCCTCACTCGCGGCATCCGCCGCACTAAAGAAAGCGAAATCGACGTAGGGCGCAATCTGCTCGTAGTACTCGTCGGTGGAGTCGTCCGAAAAGTCAAAAGAGACCGTGACGCCCGCAGCCTTCAGCTTGGGCAGCTCGCGCTCGGTAAAGCAATAGTTGCCCGAATGAACCACATCGAACTGCTTCATGTACGAAAGGTCAAAGCGATCGAGGACATAGCGCGCATCGCCACGGATACCGCCCTCGTTGGAGCCAAGGAAGACACGGTCACCGTCAACGACGGTCACGCGAGCCGCTCCGTTCTCGCCAATCATCTGCTCGCACTTGTCAAGCTCGATACCCTCATCCTCGAGGCTTGCAATGACATGCTCGGCAGCGGCGTCATTGCCAAAAATGCCCATGTATGCGGAGCGTGCGGCACCGCATTTCTTGGCATAAACGGCGAAGTTCACCGCATTGCCGCCAGGATACATGGTATGGATATGCTCGTAGCGATCGACGACGTTGTCGCCAAATCCGAGCGCGTTAACGTTAAATGCCATGGCCTTTGTCCCTTCTAGTACTCGACAACACCCATATAGCGACGGAAATCGGGATCGTGATCAAACACCTTGCCGCGTGCAGCACGCAGCTCGCAGTTCATGGCATAGAACAGCACCGGGTCCAGATAGGCACGGACGCTCGCCGGCACGGCTTCCATACCGTACTCCTTGGCATCGAGCACCATCAGCGTATCGGTATGCGTCTTAAGGAACGCCAGGGCGCGCTCGTCCATAGCACGGCACTCGCTGGAGCCCATCTGCAGGAAGTAAAAAACGCCATCCTGAGTAGCCTCGAAGGGGCCATGGAAGTACTCGGCAGAGTGGATGTAGCTGCAGTGCTGCCACTGCATCTCCATAAGAGAGCAGATAGCGAAACCGTAGGTCTGGCTAAAGTTGGGACCGCTGCCCAGAATATAGAAGAACTCGTGCTCCTGGCAAAGCTTGGCAAAGCGATCGCCCAGCTCGGCATTTACCTTCTCGCGTGCCGGGGGAAGAATCTTATCCATCTCGGCGATACCGGCATACATATCGGCAAGATCGGCGTAGCCCTCCTGCTGATCGAGCAGCTCTGCCGCAAGCGACAGCGAAATACCAGCGGGGACCTCGGCCTGCGGCACACCCTCGCCCCACGGGTAGACCCACGTGGTCCACTTGCCGGAGTCGATCTTAGATCCAGCGTTGTCGGTCTGGGCGATCACCGTAGCGCCGGCAGCAAGGGCAATCTCGCAGCCCTCGACGACCTCGGGGGTGTTGCCACTGTGGCTACAAGCGATGACCAGGGACTTCTCGCCCAGACGACGCGGACGCATAATGTCGAATTCACGCGCGGTATAGATATACGAAGTGAAGGTGGTTGCCTCGCGCTGCAGAAGCTCATGAGCCGGGATCAAATCGATCATGGAGCCACCGCAAGCAATCCAGTAGACGCTGTCGAACTTGCCCTTCTCGGCAATTGCCTCTTTGATCAGATCGTGTGCGTTCATATCCAGTTCCTTTCTTGTTTGGTCCGCAATCAATGAGATTGGCTGCGTGGCCGATAGTTGTTTTAGTCAATCAGATATTTCTCGAATGCGGCCATGTTCTTGGCATCTGCCGCCGCCGGGTCATCGTAGTAACGACCGTCCGTGATTTCCTGGCCCAGCATGCCGTCAAAACCATGGGCGTTGAGCGTGGCGACGAAGGCGTCCATATCGTGCTTGCCATCGCCCCACACCAGATGGCCATACGGGTCACCGTCGATAAAGTGCATCTCGTGAATTGCCCCATCACCAAAGGCGGCAAACCAGTCCTCGAGCGTCTCGCCTGCAACGCCCATCGCGGTTGTATCAACCATGGGCTGTAAGTACGGGCTCGCGACCTCGTCAATCATGCGCTTCGCATCGGAAACCGTCGTCACAAGGTTACTCTCCTCGGGACGCAGGCTTTCCATCGTAAGCACCAGACCGTGCTCGCCGGCATACTCCGCCAGAATGGACAAGTGCTCGCGGCTGCGCCTCCAGGCTTCCTCGCGATCCTCGTCCCAGTCGCCCCAGCCCGAGTTGACGGACATACGGTCGCACCCAAGTACCTCGGCAAGCTCAATGCCGTGCTTAAAGTACGCCAGGCTGCGCTGTTCATGCAGCGGCTTGCGTGCGCAGTATTGCCAAGGATAGACAACATTCTCGGGGCACAGAGTACGATACCTAAGCCCACGGTCTGCAGCCTTTTTCGCCAGGACCTCAGCCTCAAAGTAGCCCGTGTGGTCGAGCGTCACATGCGGCTCCGCACACCACAGCTCAATGGACTCAAAGCCCAAACGCTGCTGCACATCAAGGAAGTAATCGAGCGACCACATGATGTAGTGGATATTCATGCCCGCAATCTGCTCGCGGCGCAGCGTCGGCTTGGATTCAGACATCTTATGCCTCCTTATTTCGATCGAACACGATTTGTCCGTCCGACATCGTCATATCAACCGCAAGATCGCGTGCGTCGCGATAATCGAGGTCAAACACATCCCGATCGAGCACGCAAATATCGGCAAGCTTGCCGACCTCGAGCGTACCCAGCTCGTCTTCGCGCATCAGGTCGTACGCGCCCCCGGCAGTCCAAGCGCGCAAGAGCTCGACAAGCGTCAGCGCGTTGACCTCATTCACGGGCAGTCCGTCGTCGAAGTATCCGCCGCACGCACTGTAGATTGACTCGCCCAAGCTCGGAATCAACAGCGGTAAATCCGTGCCACAGCACACTGTGCATCCGGAATCTTCCATGCTGCGGCGATTCCAGCTATGCAAAAGTCGCGTCTCGCCAATTTGTCGACGCATCATCGACAGGCAGTCCTCGCGCCTGTCCAGCGTCAAAATCTGCGGATAGACCTCGCAAATTCCACCTAACTTGCCAAACTCGACAAGATCGGTCGGGTCAGAGTTCTCGAGATCGGTAATCGCATGGCGGCGAAGCATCCGTCCATGCTCGTCTCGAGGCAGCGAGGCATAGAGCGCCACGGTGCGGCGAACGGCGCCATCGCCCTGGCAATGCAAGGAATATCGGAAGCCGTCAGCATCAATTGCACGCAGCTCGTTCTCAATCAGATCCCACTCGGGCTCTTCGACAACCGTCTTGCCGGCAGCTCCCGCATCGGCCGTGTCCTCATAGGGGTCTATCATCTCGGCAAGCCCCGCCCATACGCCGCGATCGGTCATACGGTTGAAGCCAGAAAAACGAACGAACGGTCCCCGGAAGCGCTCTCGCGCCTCGCGGGCATATGCCAGATTTGCACCGGCACCCACCGGCTGCGACATCATAGAGACACGAACCGTCAGCTCACCAGATTCCTCACGGCGAGCCATTTCGTCGGCAAAGCCGTAGTAGTCATCAAACGCCATCTCCTTGATGGCGGTAACGCCGCGCTCGTTAAGCATGCTCATGTAGTCCGAATACCCGGCGCGCACCTCGGGTAGCGCGAGGAAATCGCTCATCATGCGCCAGATCTTCTCGGCATAGCACGCCTGGGGTGTAAAGCCGTATCGCGCACTGGCGGCAGCATTGAGAACGCAGGTCTCCGCACCCGGTGTAAAGCAGACGACAGGGATATCGCCAAAACAATCGTCAAACACAGCTGCCGTATTTGCGTTCTCGGCATCCGATGCCAACGTTTCGGGCATGTTGTGGCCAAAAGCCGCCGCACAATCCGGATGATCATCTTTCCATGCACGCAAGAGCGACACGGCCTCTTTGGCATCGGCGACGCCGGATAGATCAGACCCCAACGTCCGCAGCGCCCAGCCCGTATAGAAGGTATGCACATCGATCAGGCCAGGCATGACGGTGCGGTCGCCCAGGTCAACTACCTCGTCCGCTTGGGTCAAATACGAAGCTACCTCACACTTGGTGCCAACAGCCTCAATTCGATTGCCGCGGACCGCTACGAAACCTTCAAACGGCAGGTCCCCCGTACCAGTAAAGACGCTCTTAGACGTCAGGACCGTCAAACGATCAGACATCACAACCACCTACATCGGAAGCATGCCAGAGATTGCCGTTACGATCAGGCCAAAGACGACCATGAAAATGAAGAACTTCCAAATGGTCTTCCACCATTGGCCAAACGAAATCTTAGCCACGGCAAGGCCAGCGACCGTCATGCCCGCCACGGGACTGATGGTGTTGATGGTCTGATTAGCAAACTGGAGCGCGGTAACGGCTGCCTCGGGATTGAGGCCCATAAGCTCGGTCAGGGGGCCCATAACAGGCATGGTGAGCGCCGCCAGGCCAGAACTCGAGGGAACCAGCAAAGAGAGCAGGCCAAGGACGATATACATAAACGTGGTGTAGACGGCGGCGGGTGCACCGGCGAGCGCAGTAGCGAGCGCCTGGAGGATGGTGTCGATGATCATGCCGCCCTCGGCGATGACCAGAATACCGCGAGCGATACCGATAACGATAGCGGCGTACGCAAAGTCGGCGAGACCTTTAACGAACTCCTCAGCAATCGTCTGCTGGTCAAGACCGCCCAGGATACCGGCAAGCAAGCCCATGCCAAGGAACACGGCGGAAATCTCATTCATGTACCAACCCTGGGTAACAAGACCCCAGACGATAATGCCCATACCGCAGGCAAAATCGATAAGCACGAGCTTCTGACGGGTAGTGAACTCTTCCTCGATGGAGGCATCGGTCACGGAAAACTCGATACGCTTGAGCTTGTCGTCCTCGTACGTAATGGACGACTCGGGGTTTTTCTTGACGCGCATGGCATAGCGCATGGCCCATGCGATGCCAACGGCGGTAAAGATGACCCAAGAAATGGCGCGCAGCCACAGCTGAGGATTGCCCTCGATGCCGATAATGCCCTGTGCGATCAAGACGTTAAACGGATCGATGGTCGAGGCACAATATCCCAGGTTAGGACCAAGGAAGCAGATGATGAATGCCGTCATCGAGTCATAACCGATACCCATCATGATGGGAATGAAGATGGCATAGAACGGCAGGGCTTCCTCAGACATACCAAACGTAGTGCCGCAAATGGACAGCAACGTCATCGTGATGGGAATGATGAGAATGTCCTTGTTCTTGAGTTTTTTAATCACACGGCTCATGCCGGCATTCAAAGCGTTGGTCTTGGTGATGATTGCGAACGATCCGCCAATCAATAAGACGAACGCAACGACGTCGGCAGCCTCTTGGATACCCTTGGTGGGCGCTTGCAGGACCGCGAAGATATCCTGGCCCAGATTGATGGTCTCACCGGTCTCGGAATCGGTGTAGTTCTTATCGACCTGTTCATAGGTTCCAGCAACGGCGACTTCACGCTCGCCCGCCGCTGTCGAAATCGTCTTGCGCTGATACTGACCAGAGGGAACGATCCAAGTCAGGACCGCAAAGACAACGATCAGCAAGAACATGATCGTATAGACATGCGGTAATTTGAACTTAAAACGTCTGTTTGTCTTCTTCGCCTTCGTATCTGACATAGATACCTCCAAAGAACTCGAGACTGCATCGCATCTCGCTTCAACGTTTGCACAATGCAAACGTTCTATGACGTTCTATAGATTACCAGCAGCTTTTTCCTTCATCAAGATAATTTCAAACTGATTGCCGCAACGCGGTTGAACGGTTGCGTTTGCGCCGTGAACGGTATGGAAACGCCCGGTGAGATGATCCACCGGGCGCTTCCATTCGCAATGTCCTAGATGTCAAAAACGTAGCGAGACCCAACGATTCGCTGACGACCGATGATAAACGGCCGCCGCTGCTCATCGAAAAAGAAGGCTTCCATATAAAACAAGGGTTCGCCAACGGGAACTGCCAACAGTCGAGCGACCTCGGGCGACGCGCAGGCGATCTCGAGCGTGCACGGGTCGGTAAACGCGGGCGTGCGGCCCGTCCGGTTGCGCACGAACTCAAAAATGGATTGGTTAGATAGAGGTGCCGTTGATAGATAGGCGTTGTCCTCGTAAACATATATGTTGTTCTCGAGCATGACAGGGACGCCATCGGCAGTGCGCACGCGCTCAACGCAAATCAAGTCAGTTCCAACGGGAACACCAAAGAACTGTGCTTCGGTGGAATCCGCCGGCAGTATCTTTCTCGAAATGACACACGCCCCCGGTTCCATTCCGTTAACGCGGCATGCGTCCGAAAAACTCTGAACGTCATCCTTCTGGCGAATCTTGCGCTTGAGCTTGGGGGCATTGACAAACGTGCCTTTCCCCTGTCGCTTCGTTAGATAGCCCTGCTGGACGAGCTCCTCAATAGCGCGTCGCACGGTAACGCGGCCAACTTTATAGCTCTCAGCCAATTCGAATTCGTTGGGTATCCGCGCGCCTGCCTTGTAGGCGCCGGAGTTGATTTCGTTTTTAATGATATCAATGACCTGTTGGTACAGCGGTATCGCTGCTTTACCGTCAGTCGGCCCTTCAGTCGGTGGCATATACCCTCTCCCAGCACAATTAATTCTAAAACGGGCTTAAGGGCATTCAACAAGCCCTTAAGCCCGCATTAGCTTAAAGTATGCTAGGTGTCGCACCAAAATGTTGGCTATTTACTCATCAGACCCGAAAAACGCGCAACTACCGCGCTCCTAAGAAAGCGTGAGCAGCTCCGGCAGCTGATCGATAATCTTATCCGCGGCGTCCTGACTAAAGCCAAAGCGCTCCTCACGCTTGGCGATTACTGTCAGACCGGCGCGCTTGCCGGCAGTGATGCCAGGCACCGAATCCTCAACGCAGCAGCAGCGATTCGCGGGCAGCCTCAGCAGGTCCAGCGCATGCAGGTAGATGTCGGGCTCGGGCTTGCTCTCCTTAAACTGCTCGCCACTCACCACATACTCAAAGGCATCCGACAGCCCGCACGCATTGAGTACTTCCTCGATGCTATCCATGGGCGACGAGCTGGCAAGCGCCACGCGAACGCCGCGGCGCGGCAGCTCTCGAATCGTATCCACGGCGCCTGGGTTAATCAAAGCCTGATAGTCGCGCGGACGTTTATGCGCCCACTCATCCCAACGGGCCAACGCTTCCTCGCCAGTAAAATGCCCCTTACCGGCACGCTCAAACCAATCGACCAGCATGCGGAGAAAGAACTGATGCGAGGTACCGACCTGCCCATTCAACTCCTCTTGAGTCAGGTTCAACCCAAGCTCCTTGGCAAACGCGGCAGTCTCGCCCAGATAGTAATACTCGGTATCGACAATGACACCGTCCATGTCAAAGATAACGGCGTCGAACGGAAATGCGGACACGGCACCCTCCCTAACAAAAGGGCGCCTGTAAGCAGGCGCCCGAACCATGCATTATCGGCGATTCTAGCCCAGCAGCTTATCCAGCGCCACTGCAATACCGTCTTCGTTGTTATTGGCGGTCACCATCTGGGCTACCGCCTTAACCTCATCGACGGCGTTGCCCATGGCAACACCGGTACCCGCCCACTCAATCATGGACTTGTCGTTCTGGCCGTCGCCAAACGAGACGACCTCGCTGGCATCGATACCGAGCTTGGGCAGGGCACCCTCGAGCGCGCGGGCCTTGTCGATACCGGGCGCCGTGTACTCAAAGTACCAGTCGGCCGTAAACATGCCCGAAAGCGTCTGGGTAAAGGGCGCATACATCTCCTCGTAATGCGCCTGTAGGTAGGCCGGGTCGCCTGCCGTCAGCAGCTTGTCCACGGGATAAGCGTCCACAACCTCATGCAAGCTCTCGACCTCGCGAATCTTAAGGTCACACGCATCGCGCTCGTATTTGACGATGTTTTTCTGCGAGCCATCCGGCAGCGTAATCATGCAGCGGTACGAATCCTCGACATGCAGATCGCGACCGAGCGAGATCATGGGAATCACGTCGAAATTGCGCAGATGATCAATCAGACGGTGCAGTTCGTCAGCCGGCATGGCCTGGTCAAAAAGAACCTCATCGGTCTGAGCGTCGACCACATGCGCGCCATTAAAGGCAACTAGCAGACCATCATGGTTCTGAAGGTCGAGCTCCTGCGCCAAGGCGTGCAGCCCCCATGCGGGGCGACCCGAAGCCAAGATGAGCTTAATGCCCGACTCCTGCGCCGCGAGCAGTTTCTCGCGCGTACGCGGGCTGATGACCTTTTGGTCGTTGGTGAGCGTACCGTCGATATCCATTGCGATGGCTTTGATTGCCATATATGTCTCCCTGTCATTGAACAACCTTGTCTGAGTCATCATACAGAACACCCACGGCGGCGCTGTTTGCAACGGGAAAAATGTCATATTGTCCCAAACATGAACGGCGCACCTTCGACGATTGCGATGCCCGTCGAGGCGCCTCCCGATACATTCCATCCTATCCAAATAGCAAAGGGGCCCGCATCCCAACGGATACGGGCCCCTTTCAGCCATACGTTAGTTTACAGCGAAACTTACTTGCGGTGAGCGCGGTAGAACTCGATGAGCGCCTGGGTCGAAGCGTCCTGCTCGGCCTTGGCGGCGTCGTCGTGGAAGGCCGGGGTGATCTGCTTGGCAAGCTGCTTGCCCAGCTCGACGCCCCACTGGTCGTAGGAGTCGATGCCCCAGACCGTGCCCTCGACAAACGTGATGTGCTCGTACAGGGCGATGAGCTCGCCGAGTGCAAACGGGGTCAGCGTGTCACCGAAGATCGAGGTCGTCGGGCGGTTGCCCTCAAAGCAGCGGGCCGGGACGATCTGCTCGGGCGTGCCCTCGGCGCGCACCTCATCGGCCGTCTTGCCAAAGGCAAGCGCCTTGGTCTGGGCCAGGAAGTTGCCCAGGAACAGCTCGTGCACGTCCTGACCGCTGTCGGTCGCAGGGTTGGCGGTATTGGCGAAGGCGATGAAGTCGGCCGGGACCACCACGGTGCCCTGGTGCAGCAGCTGGTAGAAGGCGTGCTGGCCGTTGGTACCGGGCTCGCCCCAGAAGATCTCACCGGTGTCGGAGGTCACGGCGCTGCCGTCCCAGCGGACGTGCTTGCCGTTGGACTCCATGGTGAGCTGCTGCAGGTAGGCGGGGAAACGGTGCAGGTACTGGCAGTACGGCAGCACGGCGTGGCTCTTGGAACCGAAGAAGTTGACGTACCAGACGTTGAGCAGGCCCATCAGCGCGACGGCGTTGTTTTCGAGCGGCGTGTTGCAGAAGTACTCGTCGATGGCGTGGAAGCCCTCAAGGAACTGCTGGAAACGCTCGGGGCCGAGCACGACGATCAGCGACAGGCCCACGGCGGAGTCAACGGAATAGCGGCCGCCGACCCAGCTCCAGAAACCAAAAGCGTTAGCGGGGTCGATACCGAAGGCCTCGACCTTCTCGAGTGCGGTGGAAACGGCAACGAAGTGCTTTGCCACGGCCTCGGCGTTCTGCTCATCGGAGCCATCGATGGCGCCCTGAGCCTTGAGCTGCTCGAGCATCCAGGTCTTGACCTCGCGGGCGTTAGTGAGGGTCTCAAGCGTGGTGAAGGTCTTGGAGACGATGATCACGAGCGTGGTCTCGGGATCCAGACCCTTGAGCTTCTCTGCCTGATCGTTGGGGTCGATGTTGGAGATATAGCGGCAATCGATACCGGCGTCGGCGTAGGGACGCAGGGCCTCGTAGGCCATGACCGGACCCAGGTCGGAGCCGCCGATGCCGATGGACACCAGGTGCTCGATCTTCTTGCCGGTAACGCCCTTCCACTCACCGGAGCGCACGCGCTCGGCGAAAGCATACATGCGATCGAGGACCTCGTGCACGTCGGCGACGACGTCCTGGCCGTCAACGATGAGCTGGCCCTTCTCGCTTGCCGGACGGCGCAGCGCGGTGTGCAGGACGGCGCGGTCCTCGGTGGTGTTGATGTGCTCGCCGGAGAACATGGCGTCGCGGCGCTCCTCGAGCTTCACCTCGCGGGCAAGATCGCACAGCAGCTTGACGGTCTCATCGGTCACCAGGTTCTTGGACAGATCGAAGTGCAGGTCACCGGCGTCAAAGCTCAGCTTGTTCACGCGCTCGGCATCGGCGGCGAACCAGGCCTTGAGGTCGATACCCTCGGCCTCGAGCTTCTCCTGATGGGCCTCGAGCGCCTTCCAAGCGGCGGTCGACGTAGCGTCGATAGGTGCGGCAACAGTTGCCATAAAGTCCTCCTCAACATACGGGCGCATACCTCCATGCGCCCGGATAATCAGATGCCCCTATTCTAGCGCAGGTCAAGACCGTAATCAGCGAGCGTTGCCAATCCGCCCCCAAACGGCGACCGACCAAAAAGGGACAGGTTTATTTTGGCAGGTCAAACGCTTTACCTACCAAAATTAACCTGTCCCTTCCTGGCAGGTACTAGGCCGCGGCGCATACGCTGCCGAGCAGCTCACGCAGAGGAGACCCAATGCCCTCAAGCAGTTCGGGAGCGATAATGGCAAAAACGGGAACCTCGCCGGCTCCTACGACGGCAGGCACCTTGCCCTCCGAGACAATACATCCATAAGGGACAAAACCGTCCTCGCCGGCATCGAGCACGGCCATGCGACGAGCGAGTTCGCGCGCAAAGCCCGCCGTATCGGCATCGCCGATCGCCAGGACAAAGTCCACGCCTTCGTCAGTCGCTAGGGCTACGGCCTCATCAACCAAATCGTCTCCCCCGTCGTCCCCGACCAAACCGCAACGAAAGAGCACGCGTTCGAGCAGGGCGCGATCGAGCGAGCCGAGTGCCGCCGAGACGAGCTCATCGCGCGTATGCTTGTCACCGCCCAGCACTACCAGCGCCTTAGTGCCGCCGTAGTGAGCGACCAATCGTCCGCACCAGCGAGCCACGTCCCCATCCGCAACAAGGCGTGTCGGCATACCAAACCCATAATTGACCATCTTTCCCACAACCCTTCCGTGCATGTAGGTGGCACCGATCGTTAGGCTCATGCTACGAAGCGAGGTTTTCCGAGCTGTTTCACGCTCTTTAGAGCTGCGTTAAAACCCGATCCAACCGCACGACCATACCCACCAAAAAGGGACAGGTTTTGACGATGTCCGGACGAGCGGGTATTATCGAACATGTATTCGATAAGAACATGTGTTTGATGGGAGGACGCGTGGGGCACGAGCGTCACACCTATATCTGCATCGACCTTAAAACGTTCTACGCCAGCGTCGAGTGCGTCGACCGCGGGCTCAACCCGCTCACCACCAACCTGGTCGTTGCCGACGAATCGCGCGGACGCACGACCATCTGTCTCGCTATCACGCAGGCCATGAAGGACTTAGGTATTCACAACCGCTGTCGTCTGTTCGAGATTCCCGACGGCATCGACTACATCAAAGCAATGCCGCGTATGCAGCACTACATGGAGGTGTCGGCGCAAATCTACGGCATCTATCTGGAATACGTGAGTCCGCAAGACATTCACGTCTATTCAATCGATGAATGCTTTATCGACGTGACACCCTATCTGGACCTCTATCACACCGATGCGGAAGGCTTCGCCTGCATGTTGCGTGACGAGGTCTTGGCGCGTACCGGCATCACGGCGACGGTCGGCATCGGCCCCAACCTATTCCAGGCCAAGGTTGCACTCGATATCACCGCCAAGCACGTGCCCAGTCGTATCGGCAAACTCGACGACGAGACCTTTCGCAAGGAGATCTGGCCCCATCGCCCCATCACCGACATCTGGGGCATCGGCCCCGGCGTGGCGGCCCGTCTCGAGAAATACGGCGTCTACGACCTGATGGGCGTCGCCGCGCTCGACGAAAACCTGCTTTACGACGAGCTCGGCGTCAATGCCGAGTATCTCATCGACCACGCCTTTGGGCGCGAGCCGACAACTATCGCCGATATCCGAGCTTATCGCCCGCAAGCGACCTCGACCACCACAGGGCAGGTGCTCTCGAAGGGCTATGCCTACGAGCAGGCCTACACCGTCTTGCGCGAGATGGTCGACAACGCCGTGCTGGATTTGATCGACAAGCACGTGGTGTGCGACAGCATCTCGCTCTTTGTGGGTTATGCGAGCGAACGAGCCGACATACGTCGGCTCAACGCCAGCGGCACGGCGCAGTATATAGACGGCTGCGGACACCTACGCTCGAGCACGTCGAGTATCGAACCCACCGCAACCGCCGGCCCCGAGCTCGCGCCCCGCGCGCCCAAGCCCGTCCAACGCGACGACGAACGCCGACGTTTGGTGCGAGAGGCACAGGCGATTGACGGCATCTTTGTGGGAGAGCATGGTGGCAAACCGCGTGGTGGCTATGCCGCACTTTTCGCGCACTCCAACGCCTCGCGAAAGCTGCCCGAGCGCACCAATTCGTTTAAGAAGATCATGGGCTATTTCGATGAGCTCTGGGCGCAGACCGTCGATCCCAAACGACCGGTCAAACGCATCAACCTGGGATTTGGCAACCTCATGCCCGAGGAATTTGCCACCATCGATCTATTTAGCGATATCGAGGCGGATGAGCGCGAGCGCGACCTGGCGCGCGCCGTCCTGGCCGTGAAAGGCAAGTACGGCAAAAACGCCCTGGTCAAAGGATTGAGCTTTACCGCCGGCGCCACCGCGCGCGAACGCAACGACCAAGTTGGAGGACACCGTGCCTAAGTCCCAACAACAGCCGATGCGGCCACCGACACCTTTTGAACGCCTAGCGGACCCCGAGGGAAGACGTCGCTCCGCCGACCCAAAGCTCACCGCCAACGGCGCCGTCCGCGCCGGCCGCGCCGCGCAGTTTATGCCCTTTGCCGCCCTCACGGGATACTACGAGCTCGTGCGCAAGCAAGAAATTACCGTCGAACCAAAATGCGAACTCACGGAAGAAAAAGCCCTCGAGCTTTCAAAAAAGCTCGAGGGCCTCAAACGCGGCGACTTGGTGCGCGTCACCTATTACGATACGTACGGCTATCGCTCCCGCACCGGCATCCTCGACGAGGTACTCCCTGCCTTCAAGCTCCTCAAGCTCAAGGACATCGCCATCGACTTCGACGATATCCAAGACATCGAACTGCGCGGACGAGCCTAGACAAGGAAATGCATCCAAGGCGACGCTTACAGCGTCATGACGTAGTAACCCGCGTCTTTCACGGCCGCCTCGAGGACACCACGATCGATCGGCTGCTTAGAGCGCACGCGTGCCGTGTGGTCCGCATACGTCACCGTTGCCCACACGCCATCCAGCGCATTCAGGGCATTGGCCACGTTCTGAGCGCAGCCATCGCAACTCATACCGCCGATGAGCAGCTCCTCGCTATAGGGATAATGAGACGGATCGGTATCCGCGACCACGACTTTCTTGGCCTTCTTTCCGCTCGCGCCGTCACAGCAGCAGCTCTTTCCGCGAGTCGAAGCGGCAATGCGACGCAACCCAAAAAACAAACCGACGGCAATGACGGCCAGCACGATGAGATTCGCAGGGTTGAACAAGTCACTCATGCGTTCCCCTTTCAAGTAACCCTATCTAGATACCCCCATGGGGTGTCCCCATCTTAACCCAAAATCATGTCCGTTCGGTCAATTAGTTTCCCTCTTCAAACTTTTTTGTTGACCATGGCTTACTTTCGTGTATAAGTTTTCCTAGGTTAACAAGTGAGGGCTCGAAAGGGGCAACGTGACTCGAACCATTGACATCCCAACATACCAAACGGCTGTCGTGCGCAACTGCTCCCCTACGCTCGCAGGTATCAAGCCGGCTTCGCTCTTTACCTATCCCGGCGTTTACGCCAACCAAAACGGAAAGCCCGGCGCCGCCCATATCGAAGAGCGACGCTCTCGCCTGCTCGCCGTCATAGCCCAATGCAACCGCGAGCTCCAGCCACTCGGGATCCATATGAGCGTTTTGGTCTGGCGTCCCTGCGGTGCGCTCATCTATGTGTACCGCCCTGCGGACCTCATGCGATACCTCTCCGACCCCCGTGCCACGACGGCGCTTGCCGCCGAAGGTTACGATGTCCACAACCTGCCCGCATCCCTAGTGCATCTCGCCGCGCGCATCACGCTGGCAAGCAGCAATACCGCAGAAAGCGCCTATGACGGCAGCGTCTGCGCACTCGCGCGAAATAGGCACTGCGATACGGGGTGCATGTGCGAGTTCCCCCACGAAATTGGCTATTTTTTGGGCTACCCCTACGAAGATGTCCATCAATTTATCGTCCAGCACGGCGAAAACTATAAGGTCTTTGGCGCATGGAAGGTATACACAAACGTTGAGCAGGCGCTCACGACCTTCGACTCCTATCGTGCATGCACGCAATACCTTACCTATATCTATCAACAGGGCTGCACCCTGGGACAACTTGTCCAGGCAACCCGATAGAGCATACAAAACGCGGCCGCACGCCGCACAACCGAAAGGAAAACATATGAGCAAGATCGCAGTCGTCTACTGGAGCGGTACAGGCAACACCGAGGCCATGGCAAACCTCGTTGCCGAAGGTGCAACCGATGCCGGCGCCGAGGCAGAAGTCATCTCCTGCGCCGATTTCTCCGCAGACAAGGCCGCCAGCTATGACGCCATTGCCTTCGGCTGCCCCGCCATGGGTTCCGAGGAGCTTGAGTATGACGAGTTCCAGCCTATGTGGGACGAGGTCAAGGAGTCCCTCGGCGACAAGAAGGTCGTCCTCTTTGGCTCCTACTCGTGGGCCGAGGGCGAGTGGATGGACAACTGGAAGGCCGATGCCGACGAGGCGGGCGTCAACGTCGTCGATTCCGTCATTTGCTACGATGCGCCCGATGATGAGGGCGAGGCGGCCTGCAAGGCCCTGGGAGCGGAGCTGGCATAAACCACCCATTGACACGACAGATGCAACGCAAACGGGCTCCGGGTCGTCTTAACCCGGAGCCCGTTCATCTATAAAGCCACGACACGAACGGCACAACTCACCCGCGTATCAAACGACGGACGTTACAGGCGTCGAGTCGCTATGCGCTCTTACGGGAGCGCACAAACCACGCACCAATAGCCGCAAGGCACACGATACCGACAACAACACCGGTAACAGCGACCGGGTTAACGCCGCCTCGCCCATCCAAAGCACCCTTGCGTGATGCGGCAGCAGCGGACGTCGTTTTCGAACCGGAAGACTCGTCGGAGCCGGACTTCTTATCGGACTCGCCCTTGTTGGCATCCACATTCTGCGAAGCAACAACTTCCTGCATTCCAGAACCGCCCTGCTTATCGCCGGAGCCATCGCCCCTCTGCGAACCGGTCGGCATGACCGCGGGCGTCGAATTCTTCGTCGGGACCGTAGGAACGGGTACCTCGGGCGTCACGGGTTTTATCGAGCCGCCCGGTTCGACGACACCGGCTTTTACGCCACCGATCTTGGACCAGCTCACACCGGACCCTGCGGACTTATAGGCCGAAAGGGATCGTAAGGCCTGTACAGTCGCAAGCGCGTTGGCATTGCCGGGCTTACCGTCGGATCCCATGGTATGGGCGTAGCCCTTGCCGTCGGCGACCTCGTAGGCGCAGATTGCAGTAATCAGGCTATTCGCACCCGTTGCAAAACCGTTCTTGGTATTTACGGGATCCTTGCCAAGAGCCACAAGAGCGAGCAGCACCTGGGCATTCGACTCAACGGACCCAAAGTCGCAAAGGCCGTTCATCTGACCCCTAAGGAAGCCGAGCGCATTGTCGACAGCAGATGCAACAGAAGGTTGGCCATTCGAGGCCAGGGCAACGGCGCACGCGTCATTATCGACATAGGGCGCAAGCGCCTGAAGTGCCATAGCGGTCATATCGACGTTGCTCGCACCGCCCGCATCGATGGTGAAACCGCCGTCGGGATTCTGGAACGAAAGCAGCGCGCAAACAAGCTGAGCACGTGTCCAAGAAGAGCCGGACGCACGCAGCACCACATTCGAAATACCCGCCTCGTCAAGGGCGATCAGTGCATAGACCACGTTGTTCGCCGAAGCCACAAGATCTTCGTGAGAGCAAATGTCGGCAATGAGATCCACGCCATCGAAAGAGGTGATATCCTCGCCAAGCGCGGTTAGCGCAAGCGCAACTCGCTCGCAATCAGTCACCTTGGCGGTGTTGCCCGACCACTCGGCCTTATGAACGGCAAGGGACTTCTTGTAATTCGCGATAAGTGCGTCGTCAATCTTGCGCCCCGACGTCGCGAAGGCGTAAATCTCCCATTCTTGACCATAGGTGTACGCATCGATCGTACGGTTGACGTCAAAGTACTTGGCAGCGGAAAGGGCGCCTTCGTCGGCCTTTGCCTCGTTATCTGGCGAGGCAACGATTCCGTCAACCGTAATCTCAAAGGAGATGGCCTGGGCACCGGCAGTCTGATCGATCGGCGTACCGGTCACCGTATAGGTACCGGCCTTGTTCGCCGTCAGGACATAGGCGCCGCTCGCCACAAACAAGCCGTCGTCAGGAGCACCGTCAACGTGCTTCCAATCACCAAGAGCGCGTCGGTCGATACTCACGGCATCCGAGGCATCCCGACCTTCCTCGGTCGTCACACTCCATTGCATACCGGGCTCGGAAACACTCCAGCCCTCGGCATCGTTCTCACCCGTATAACCCAGGTTGAGTTCGACGGTCTTACCGGCCTTAACGGACGCGGGGACATTCGTGATTGTCACCGATTTCAGTGGGCTCCGGTAAGCGTAGGTAACCTCTCGCTTACCCGAGGAGATGACGCTGCCGTCCTGGTTTTCGACCGTCGCCTCAAACGTTGTCTTACCGGCCTTATACGGCGTAAAGCCAATCTCGCCACTCGTAGTGTACTCGGCAACCGCAGAATCACTCGAGGTGACCGTGTAGCAAGCGCGATCACTCGCGTTTTCGGGCCCCACAACCGGCGCAGCCTTATCGGTCAGGAAGGCGCCTTTGGCAAGCGGATTGCGACCGTGCAGATAGACAGTCTCGCCGTCCTCGTTATAGCCAAGCGAGACGTTCGTCGCCGGCACATAGCTCGACGTGACCGTCACGCTCTTGGAGGCGATATCGAGATTTGCGCGTGAAGATACCCGAATCGTGGCCTCGCCCGGCTTCTTAAAATAAAAGCAGGCGGATCCGGGATTGGAGTAAAGTACGTTCGCAGGCGTGCCGACAAAGCGAAAACGCGCATAGGAAACAGGAGTGTACTCGCCCTCGGCGGCATCGGTGTAATGAACACGGACTTCAAGATTCTTGACCTCGGAACCCGCAACCGCAATAGTGCCGCCCGTCACGTTTGCGCCGTTATACCAAATCTGAAAATCATCGATCGGTTTGGACACCGCCTTGACCACAACGGTCGCGACGTTCTCGGTAGTGCCGTCGTCCTTGTGGAGTGTGGCGGTTACCGTACCTACGGCGTCGTTATACACGTGCAGCAGGCCCGTTTCCTCGTTAACGGCGATATCACCCCTGTTGGCATCTGGGGTACCCCAGGTCACCTTGGCATCCTTGGGCAGGCCATCGAG
The DNA here is from genome assembly GCA_905200715.1 of uncultured Collinsella sp. Taxonomy (GTDB): domain Bacteria; phylum Actinomycetota; class Coriobacteriia; order Coriobacteriales; family Coriobacteriaceae; genus Collinsella. The sequence goes on from CAJKLK010000003.1 coordinate 77,986, forward strand.
CTCAAGCGTGCCCGAAACGCAGGCGGCACCGTTCTCGCCCACCACAACGTCGTCGGGAGACGGGCAGAGCACACCATCGGCAGCAGTTACGGTCTTGCCGGTACGGGCAGACGTGAACTTCACCTCGTACTTATTGCTTGCGGCAGGGCTCTCGGAAGACTCGTAGTCTAGATTCTCACCGAAGTGCGGAAAGCCATCAGACCCCATACCCCACACGCTACCGTTTTCACCACGATTGACGTTGAGATTTTCGACAAAGGTCGCCGTCTTCATGTCATCGGTATCGACAGCATAGGAGTTAACGAGCGCGTCCGCGGGAAAGACGACCTTGTTGGTAAGGCCCTCCTGCCAGTACGTATTGATGAGCTGTCCGGAGTCGTAGCTCGCAAAGAGCACGCCGCCGGTCGAAGCGGCGGTGGACATGCAATTGGAGATCACGCCGCCCTTGAGCGTACGGCCAAAGCCAGCAACGCCCTTACCTGTAACGGACGTGGAGCAATTAATGACAGAGCCCTTTACCTGATTGCCAAGCGGACCAAACGACTTGCCGTCCATGGCCTGTTTGAGCTCACCGGCAAAAGAGACATTCTGGATGACGCCGGTGGAGCCAACGCTCGCAAACAGAGACCTAACGCCTCCCTTGTTGTCGAAGGTAATGGTGTGGCCCTGTCCGTCAAACGTGCAATTGAGCTCGCCTGTGGGTCCGAAGAAATATTCGTCATCAATCACAATGTCGCTATCGAGCACATAGTAGTTGCTCGCATCCTTGACGTTCATATACATGAAGTCATTCTGCGACGAGATGTGCTTGACGCTCTCCGGTTGGGCGACGGGAGCCGTCGGCTTCTTTTTCTCAAGCGCATCCGAGGCATCATTGAGCGTCTTGACCGCCGCATTTACATCGGACTGAGATACATCGTCGCTATCGTTGACGATTTTGGCGTCAGCAAGAGCAGCGGCAAAGGCGGACCAGGAATCCGTTGTGTAGTCTGACTCATTGAGCGTCTCGGCGGCCGTGATAGCCGCGACGAGCGCGTCCTTATTGACAACAACGGGGGCAGAGCCGCTCACAAGCAAGGGCAGGCCACCGTTGGACACCCAGGAAAAGCCAGTCGACGGCGCATCGGTATTGAGCACGGCAAGTGATTCAGCAGAAGAGAGGTCGGCGGCTTTAGCCGCGTTTCCCTTGTTAAAGCCGCTGGGGCTATTTATCTCCGCAGGCGAAAAGCCTACGGTATATAGGCAGTTCAACAGCGATCCGGCCTGAGCATCACCGACCAGGCCACCGTTCATCTCAACGCCTGAGCCGGCAAAATAGGAATTGACGATCTTTCCGGACGTCATACCGCCGACCAAGCCACCGGCACAGCCATTCCAGCCGATAAGGTTCACACTCGCCGTGGACCAGCACATCTGGATGGTGCCAGAAAGTTTCATGGCAATGGAGCCCACATTGTCGGTGCTCGAGACCGAACCCGTCACGCCCAGGTTCTGAATCGAGCCGGCCACATTATTCGCAACGGCCTTGCCGTTAATGGTGACCGTGTGGCCCTGGCCATCCAGGGTGCCGTCAACGGTCTCGATCTGCTGATCAGTGCCCATCGAAATATTCGCGCCGAGCTTGACGGTCGCACCCGCCTCAATGGTCTCAGGCATATCGGCCGCATCGTTGACGACCACCGTCTCGCCCGAGTGCACTACCTTGGCGAAAGAACCTGCTTCTTCGACCTGTGCAGCCGGTACCGTTTCCTCGGACGCAATAGACTGCACGGCAACACCGGAGCTTTCCTGCTCCTGCGTGCTGCCGCCATCTGCCATGCCGGTTTCAGCGTCGGCAGAAGGCTCATCTTCATCAGGCCTGCCCTGCCCAGCATCGCCCGCCGCGGTGACCTGATCGGCCGCCGCGGCTACGCCCGTGCTCACCTCCTCGGCAAACGCGGTCATTCCCGTGCTCGAACTGGCAAAGATAAACGCCATGAGCACGACGAGGAATTTCCTCGTACCTGTTCGGATGTTGTTGAGCATCCTTTCCCCCTTGGTCTGGAAAATCACTACCCCAATAAGAATCGAGGCCGGCCATGTAAAGGGAAACGGGACACAGCGAAACGCCCGCACCTGACAGCATGCGGCAATGCCCCCGCATCGCATACGGGATGCTTGGAGCAAATATGATGTCATCTTCTGCTCACCGGAATCCAGCGGCTCCCAAAAGACCCTCGACACGAGAAGACCATGGGCAAGTAATCTGACTCGCGGGACAGCCCCGCACACAGTAACCGCCTTGCCTGGGATTCCCACCCAGTTCCCTTTTATGCGCCAAGCGCACCCATGGTCCGGCTTCTTTTCAAACAGCATGTAATTGTATGGAAGACCAGACAACGAGCGTCCGCTGATATCACGCACACATAATTCACCGAAAATGTGGTTAAAAGTCGGCCAGGGCAACGACGAGACCTTTATACGAAATGCAAAACGGGGCCGCAGCATCATTGCTACGACCCCGCCCGCTCAAGCAAACTCTCATTCCGAGACGCTGCTGATCAGCTACGAGATATTGCCCAAAAACGCCTTGGTGCGCTCGCTCTTGGGGTGGTCGAAGACCTCGCTCGGCGTGCCCTCCTCCACGATAACGCCACCGTCCATGAAGACGACGCGGTCGGCGACGTCGCGGGCAAAGCCCATCTCGTGCGTCACGACGATCATGGTCATGCCGTCGCGTGCCAGGTCACGCATGACACCCAGAACGTCGCGGACGAGCTCGGGGTCGAGCGCCGACGTGGCCTCGTCAAAGAGCATGACGTGAGGATTCATCGACAGGGCGCGGGCGATCGCCACGCGCTGTTGCTGACCGCCCGAGAGCTGGCTCGGCATAAAGTCGATGCGCTCGGCAAGACCGACCTTCGTCAGTTCCTCAATGGCAATCTTCTCGGCCTCTTCCTTGCTGCGCTTGAGCACCTTTTGCTGCGCGAGCATGACGTTCTTTTTGACTGACAGGTGCGGGAACAAATTGAACTGCTGGAACACCATACCCAGATGCGTACGTACTTTGTTAAGGTCGACGCCCTTGGCGCACACGTCCACGCCCTCAACGACAATCGAGCCGCTCGTGGGATGCTCCAGACGATTGATGCAGCGAAGCATCGTCGACTTGCCCGAGCCCGAAGGACCCAGGACTACGACGACCTCGCCCTTGTGCACATCCAGATCGATGTCGCGCAGGACCACGTTATCGCCAAAGGCCTTCTGGAGGTTCTTGATGCTGACGACGACCTCGTTCGAGTTATTGGTTTCGCTCATGATAGGACCTCCTTACAGACCGGCGATGTGATCGGCGGGCGTCGCGACGACCTGTCCGGTGCTCTTGGTGGGACGCTTCTTTTTGGTTTCGACCGTACCCAAAAGCCTCGCCTCAAGACCGCTCACCAAGCGCGCAAGCGGCAGGGTGATAACCAGGTAGAACAGGGCGGCAACCACATACGGCGTGATGGAGCCCGTCGTGGCCACGATGGTGCGGGCGTTCATGACGATCTCGACCACGCCCACGGCCGCGAGCAGCGACGTATCCTTGTAAAGCAGGATGAACTCACTGGTCAGCGTAGGTAGGACATTGCGGAACGTCTGCGGAATCATAACGTAGAGCAGCGTCTGGAAGGCATTCATGCCCAGCGAGCGAGCAGCCTCGTTCTGGCCCTTGGGGATCGACTGAATACCGGCGCGGAAGATCTCGCACAGGTAGGCGGACGAGTTCATGGCCATGACGATGACGCCCAGCACATAGTCGTCCACCTTGACGCCGGCAAGCGGCAGGCCAAAGAACGCGATGTAGATCTGCAGGAACGCCGGCGTACCGCGGATGATATTCACATAGATGCCGGCAAGACAACGAAGGATACGCGACTTGGAAATGCGCATGAGCGACAGCGCAAAGCCAAAGGGAATGGCCAACGGAAATGCCACGAGCACGATCGAGAGCGACATAAGGAAGCCCTTAAAGACGATCGGCAGGCTCTGAACCAAAATGACCGGGTTCAGGAACAGGCGCAGGAACATGTTGGAATTCCACGCCTCGACCCACGGCTGCTCCTTAAGATCGGCCAGGAAGTTATCGAATGCCGTCACGCCCTTGATCTCGACGGAAGGAATCTTGGAAATCTTCTTGGTCGAACCGTCGGCGAGCGTATAGGTGCCGCTAAAGGCCTCTTCGCCGCCCTCGACGGGAAACGTCACGCCGTAAACCTCGACACGGAAAAAGCCGCCGGCAGGCGCCGTCTCGCCAAAGTCGATCTTGAGCGTCTGGCCGTCAGCCTTGCACGTGGGCTTCATGGGCGTACGATCCATGAGGTCCTCGCCCGAGAGCATCGTCAATCGCGTGTCATCGGTACCAAACGTCGTGCCGTCGACAAACGTCAGCGAAAGACCGCTCAGCTCCTCGTCGGCATCGGCCTGAACTTCCCAGGTAATGCGCGTCTCGGTGCCGCCGACCACAGCGCTGCCCGAACCGGTATTGGGTCGGGCGGTAATCTTTGCGGTCTCAAGCGCCTGGGCGGTCGTGGGCACGCAGGCCCCCGCGCATACCAGGGCGAGCGCCACAGCCAGGGCACAGGCCAGCTTTTGGAGCATCGAGGGCAGTGGAAAACGCTGCTCCGCGGCCCCTTTGTTCAGTCGAGACAAGGTGGCTCCTATCGTAGAAGTTGCCGGCAAAACGAGACGGAAATGCTCTCCGTCAAGAGAAGCGCAAAGGCCCTCTCCGCCAAAACGGAAAGGGCCCGCGCGCAATCAAGTAGCTATTTTACTTGATGTTGTACTTAGCCATGAGGGCGTCGACGGTACCGTCGTCGGTCAGGTCCTTGATGGCCTGGTTGATGTCGTCCTTGAGCTTGGTGTTGCCCTGGTTGATGGCGATGGCGTACTCCTCGCCGGTGCTGATCTGCTTAATGGTCTGGCAGGTGTTGAACTGCTCGGCGGTCAGCTGGCTGGCAACGGAGCGGTTGGTGACTACGGCGTCGCCCTTATCGGACTGCAGGGCGCTGAAGCACTCGGTAGCGTCCTTGTAGGGGACGATCTTGGCCTTGGGGAAGTTCTCCTGGGCAAAGGACTCGGCGGTCGAGCCAGACTGGACGATGATGGTAGCGTCGGCGTTGTTGAGCTTCTCGCTGTAGTTGTCGGCCGTAATGTCGGTGTTATCGACCTTGGTCACGATAGCCTGATCGTCCATGTAGTAGGAATCGGAGAAAGTGACTTCCTTCTCACGCTCGGGCGTGTCGGTGATAGCCGCAATGGAGACGTCATACTTGGCGCCCGAAGCGACGCCCGGAACCAGCGTGTCAAAGTCATTGTTGACGTACTCGACATCCAGGCCCAGCTTGTCGCCGATAGCCTTGATGAGTTCAAGGTCAAAGCCCTGATAATCGCCGTTGTCATCCTTGTACTCAAACGGAGCGTACTCGGCAGAGGTGCCGACGGTCAGCGTACCGTCCTTGACGAGCGCGTACTCCTTGGAGCCGTCGACCTTCTCGACCTTAGCGTCGTCAGAGCTGCTGGAACCGGCATCAGAACCAGAGGTGGCGTTGGACGAGCCGCAGCCCGTCAGTGCGAGGGCGAGCGCCATGGCGCCCGTGGCGGCAAATGCGCCAAGCTTCTTGAGCTTCATAATCAGTCTCCTTCCGGTGACCCCGTTTGATTCAGAGGTCTGCAAAAACTGATGGCTATTATGCACCCGCTTGGGAGAATCTGCAATTAGAAAACTGATTGAAACAAACCCATAACGTGAATGGAACACTCCACTTTGTGACAGTCATTACTGCTGTAACGACCTTAACAGTTTGATTTCAGCCGCATAACCTGCAAGTTCGTTCGGTGTCTCCAAAATATATGGAAGTGCACGCAAGCGGCTATTCGATACAATATTCTGCATAACCTGCATATCGCCGCCAAACTCTTCACTACCTAGATAGCCCTTACCGATGCATTCGTGGCGGTCCTTATGGGCGCCGCAGGGATTCTTGGAGTCATTGATGTGCACGGCGCGCAGGCGCTCGATACCCACCACACGATCGAACTCGTCGAGTACGCCGTCCAGATCATGGATGATGTCGTATCCAGCATCGCTCACATGGCAGGTGTCCAGACACACGCCCAGCTTGTCCGATAGCTCTGGACGTCTGGCAGCAACACCCTCGATAATGCGCGCCAGCTCTTCAAAGCTACGGCCCACCTCGGTGCCCTTGCCGGCCATGGTCTCGAGCAGCACCGTCGTCTGCTGGCCCTCAAACATCACCTGGCACAGGGTGTCGACGATCATCTGAATGCCGGCGTCGGAGCCCTGCCCCACATGCGCACCGGGATGGAAGTTGTAGTAGTTGCCGGGCAGCGCTTCCATGCGCTGCAGATCCTCGGCCATGGCCTCCAGGGCAAACTCGCGCGCCCGCTCCTTAGCGGAGCAGGGGTTATAGGTATAGGGGGCATGCGCCACGAGTGGGCCGAAGTCGTTTTGCTCCATAAGCTCGCGCAGGGCCGCCACGTCATCCATGTCAAGATCTTTCGCCTTGCCGCCGCGCGGGTTGCGCGTAAAGAATGCAAAGGTATTGGCGCCAATGGATAGCGCCGTCTCCCCCATCGCCCGATAGCCCTTCGTCGTCGAAAGATGGCACCCAATCGTCAGCATCTCCAGCTCCCCCTCATCAGTTGCGGTGAAATAGTTCCTGTTTGGCCCCTATTCTGCCGCAAACAGGAACTATTCCACCGCAACTTATAAAAGGGGCATCAGAGGCGCGGGCCACCAAGCACTATGGCTACGGGCGCCAGCGTCATGATCCCCTACGCGTCAGCGCCAAGTCCTAGAGGGCTAGACGGATTGCATCGATAATGCGCGCACAGCGCTGTGTGGCGGCAAGGGGCATGACAGGACTCTCGAGCTTCCCCGCCCGGATGAGCTGGGTCACATGCTGGATTTCGCCGTAGAAATCATCGACCTCAAACGGGGCATTTATTTCGAGCATTCGTCCGTCGGAGTACTTCACATGGGCGAGCTCGGGGCGATGGAGGCGCTCGATTTCCAACGAGCCCCGCTCACAGGCAATCGTTAAGCGGCTTTCATATGCTGCTTTGCCGTCGCACGCCATATGAATGGGTATGCCGCCGACGCTCATATGGATCTCATCGGCCCAATCCACGCGACCGACCGATACGTCACGCCAGCGAACTTCACGGGACGAAACCTCGCACGCGCCCGCGAGCAAATCCTCAAACCAACCGACCGCATAGCAGCCCATGTCATATAGACAGCCACCCTGCAACGGGTCGAGCAGATAACTCGAAGGGGGCTCACCATAATCGAGTTTTTGCACGCTTTCGATCGAGACGATACGGCCGAGCTCGCCCGACGCAAGCAAGTCCTTCACGCGAGTACGCATCGGACAAAACCGATTTTTCATCGCCTCCATAAACAGCACGCCGCGCTCGCGAGAGGTGGAGGCAATCGAGAGAGCCTCTTCTTCATTCAAAACGGCCGGCTTTTCGCACAGCACGGCCTTTCCCGCGCGCAGTGCCCGACAGACCCAATGCGCATGCATGCCATGTGGAAGAGCCAAGTAGATTACGTCGACATCGGAGTCGGCAATCAACGCATCATAAGCCGCATCGCCGTTATCGTCAGCTGTGGCATAACTGTGCGCGGCATCAATCGAAAACGCCCTGCAAAACTCCTCAACATGCGAAGGAGTGCGACCGGCGGCAGCCACAAGCCGTGCCCCGTCCACCTCCTTGAGCGACGATGCAAATCGATGCGAAATGTGCCCAGCGCCCAAAACGCCCCAACAAACCTCACGCAAATCATCACATGAATCCCGATGATCCACGACAGCCCCCTTCAGTTGCGGTGAAATAGTTCCTGTTTGGCCCCTATTCTGCCGCAAACAGGAACTATTCCACCGCAAGTTATAAAAGGGGCATCAGGAACGCGTTTTACAAAAGGCTTTAAGCGCGGCCGTTACGGGGCCAGGCTGGAAACGTCGGCGCACATCATCGAGACGCTCGGGAATATCGATATGCTGCGGGCAGTGACGTGCGCATTTACCGCACTTGACGCAATTGCTCACCAGCTTGGGCTCGCCTGTACGCACCGCGCTCGCCGTAAAGTATTGAGACAGCCCCGTAAACCAACTATGCGCGTAGCTCGCGTTGTAGGCGCCAAAGCAGCCGGGAATATTGATGCCCTTGGGGCACGGCATGCAGTAGCCGCACCCCGTACAGGGCACGCGATTCGATTTCTCAAACTCTCCCAGCACACGCGCGATGGTATCGAGCTGCTCTGTTGTCATCGAATCCGGCAGTGCGCAATCCGCCAATGCCGCGTTCTCGTCCACCTGCGCGGTGTCGGTCATGCCCGAAAGCAGCATCGTGACTTGAGGATGGTTCCACACCCACGAAAGGCCCCAAGCAGCCGGCGTCTTCAGATACGGATCGCGTACGCCATCGAGCACGGCACGGGCCCGCGGAGGCAGCTTGCCCGCCAGGCGTCCACCCAAAAGCGGTTCCATCACAAACACCGCGAGCCCGCGCTCGGCGGCTGCCATGAGTCCCGCCGTTCCCGCTTGGTAGCGCTCTCCAGCGTAGTTGTACTGGATCTGGCAAAAGTCCCAGTCGTACGCGTCAAGCATCGTAAGGAAGTCCGCCGCACTGCCGTGGTACGAAAAACCTATCTGGCGAATACGCCCCGCAGCCTTTTGGTGCGCAATCCAGTCCTCGATACCCAACGCCGCCACGCACTCCCACTGCACGGGCGAGGTGATGTTGTGCATGAGGTAGTAGTCGATATGGTCAGTCCGCAAACGGTGCAGCTGCTCGTCAAAAAAGCGGTCGAAATCCTCCGCACATTTGCACGAAGCGTGCGGCAACTTGGTCGCGAGCAAAATCTGGTCGCGTAGACCCAGGCGCTCAAGCGAAGCTCCCACACAAGCTTCGTTACCGGGGTAGAGATAGGCCGTGTCCAGATAGGTTATTCCTTGCTCCACCGCACGGGAAATGATGGCATCGGCCGTCTTCGCATCGGGGTGTCCCGGCGCACCGGGAAACCTCATGCAACCCAGCCCCAGCGCCGAGATACGGTTGCCGCTTTTGGGGTCAACGCGATATTGCACTGCCCCTCCTCTCCCCTCGAAGCCCTAATGAGGCGAAACACAATGGTCACGTCGTCGAAACACATTGGAATCGTAATCGAGAACGTATCGTAACGTAGCAGAAATCGAGCCGTCACGGCACCGCTTTAACACCAGCAAAAAGCCCGATGAAAGGAGGCGAGCGTGACCACGCGCGAGGACGCCTACCCCTATCCCGGAGAACAATACATCCTCTCGGTCGACCGTTGCCAGATCGAGGTCATAGACCATCTGGACGAGCTTCCCGCCACAGGCGCTGTCATCTTCTGCACCTTCCCCAAGGTGCGCGATGGCGTCGTACACCCTGCGCGCGTTTTTGTGATCTGTCCCGCGGCATAAGCGCACAGTGCAATAGTTTCTTTTTCATAACAGCAGCCCCGCGCGCTTACCAAACGCCCCGGCGACATACAATCCATCAGGCGCCCCTTACGCGGGCGCCTTTTATATGGGGAGATGATTCACATGCAGATCAACAAGGTCGCCTTTATCGGCAAGGGCGGCGTCGGCCTGCTCTACGGCAGCATGATTGCCAAGGCCCTCGGCAATGACGCCGTCGAATACGTTATGGATGACGCCCGTTTTGAGCGTCACGCAGGCGATGCGCTCACCGTCAACGGCAAGCCCTGTGCGCTCAAGTCCGTCCGCGCCAGCGAGGCAACGCCCGCCGACCTGGTCATTCTCACGGTCAAGACGACCGGCCTCGACCAAGCACTCAAGACTATGGAGCGCGTCGTGGGGCCCAATACGTTCATCGCCTCGCTGTGTAACGGCATTACGAGCGAGCAGAAGATTGCCGAGCGCTTTGGCTGGGAGCATACCGTTCTTGGTATTTGCCAGGGCATGGACGCCGTGTTCCTCAACGGAGAGCTCACCTTTACCAATGCGGGCGAAATCCGCTTTGGCGCGGCGGCCGGCACCGAGCCCGCAACCGTCACCGCCATCGACGAGCTCTACACGCGCTGCGGCATCGCCCATACCGTCGAGAGCGACATTGCGCACCGCATGTGGGCCAAACTCATGCTCAACGACGGCATCAACCAGACGTGCATGGCCTACGGCGGGACCTACGGAAGCGCCACGGAGCCGGGCTCCGAGCAGCGTCGCTGCTTTGTTTCTGCCATGCGCGAAACGCTTGCGGTCGCCAACGCCGAGGGCATTGAGCTGACCGAGGCAGACCTGACGCAGATGGTGCACCTCATCGAGGGAATCGACCCCACCGGTATGCCCTCGATGGCGCAGGACCGCATCGCGCAACGAAAAACCGAAGTCGAGGAGTTCGCGGGCACCATTTGCCGCCTGGCCGTCAAACACGATATCCAAGTGCCGCAAAACGATTGGCTCTACCAGAGGATTCGCGAAATAGAAAGCAGCTGGTAGCCTCGGCCGCATCGCGACGCGCGCAATACAAGCAGGCAGGCCTTCGCGAGGATTCCGTCTTCGCGAAGGCCTGTTGCATTTGGCTCGAGGCTAAAACTGAGGCCTATTTTGCGATTCCGGAACCTCGTCCTCGTCATCGCGGCAAAGTAGCACGCCGGCGCTTCCCAGCAGCGCCGCTGCAATCAAGGCGCCCACAACCACAGGAGCGGCGCCCGTAGCGGACTGCAAGCCGGCAGCTAACGCCACCGCCGGACCAAGACATCCGATCAAAAGGGCAACGACGGCAATAGCGACATCTCGAGCGTTCATGGGACCACTTCCTCCACGAGAAAGACTTTGCTTCTCGTGACTTAGTGTGCCCCGCGCCCATATGCGCGGCGTACTGCCACGGTAAGGGCTCTGTTAGCTCAAACGCATACATAGAACGGGCGTCCTTACGTTGCCCTAAAGCTCGGTAAAGACGCCCATCCGCCAAATATCCGTGATGCAGAAAAATTACCAGCCAGTGTAGTAGTCGGTGGTTCCGGCTGCGCAGCCGGAGTCATAGACCTTGCACTCGCCCTTGGAACCGGTAAACGTGGAGCCCTGAGCCTTATCGCCCGCGGCCACGACGTAGTAACCATCGGAATCGCGCCAAAAGCCCTCGGAATCCTGGGTCCACTCGCCCGTGCGGTGATGGTAGAGTACGTTGCTGCTGTAATAGGTCTCACGGCGGCCGTTATAGTTATTGACGCCGCTCGAGCGCGTCAGGCCCGAGCCGTTCGCGTAATACGCAGCAGACACGTAAGGCGAGCCGGAGCCGGCGTTGCAATACGAAGCCTGAACGGCCTCAGCGGCCTCGGCTTCGGCGGCCGCAGCCTCGAGCGCCTCGCGCTTAGCATCCTCGAGCGCGGAGCGAAGCTCGTCGAGCTCGGCCGACTTCGCGTCGACCTCCTCCATCGTCAAAAGACTGCCCGCACCGTCGATACAACCTTGCAGTACAGCGCGCTCGTCATCGGTGGCATAGTCACCGTACATGTTCATGATGATCTGGGCGCGGACCTCTAGGGAATCGCGCTTGGCCCCCATAGAGGCGTTCCACTCCTGCATGGAGCCAAAGCCGTCGCCGCGATAGTCGACGGGCTGCATCAGCGTCGCCTCGGACGGCGTGGATCCGACCGTGTCGGACAGTGTTGCCGCGTGGGCATCGGTTGCGCCGGCGCCCGCCAAAAGTGCCACGGTCAGAGCGGCAGAAAGGGCGGCGGCTTTCGGTTTTCGTGAATCGATCCTCATGTAGCTGGAAACCTCCGTAGTGCGTTTTTGCTGCGTTTGAGCTGCGTGTGATTCAATCGCGCTGCATAGTACCCCGGGCAAATCGCGACCTGCGGTTTTTCTCAAAAGGTGCACGTCATTTGCGTAAAACTCACATCCTCTCAACAGGAGTTTTCCACATCTCGATTGCATAAAGCATGCCAACAACCCTGTAATAGCGCTCTCTCTATGCAAAAAAGGCGCCGGCGCAAACATTGTTCGCACAGGCGCCTTGAGCAGGCATTTTATGCAGTTATACCTATCGAGTCGCAAGGGGTCCTTGCACAAGTCGCCTTACTCGTCCAGCGCGGCAAAGGCCTGCTTCAGGTCCCAAATGATGTCCTCGGCGTTCTCGGTACCGATGGAAAGACGGATCGTGGAGGGCGTGATGTTCTGCTCGGCGAGCTCCTCGGCAGAGAGCTGGGAGTGCGTAGTCGTAGCCGGGTGCACGACGAGCGACTTGACGTCGGCCACGTTGGCGAGCAGCGAGAACACCTGCAAGTGGTCGATGAACTTCCATGCAGCCTCCTGGCCGCCCTTGATCTCGAAGGTGAAGATCGAGGCACCGCCGTTGGGGAAATACTGCTTGTAGAGCTCATGGTCGGGGTGCTCGGGCAGGCTCGGGTGATTCACCTTGGCAACGTGGCTGTCGCCGGCAAGGAACTCAACGACCTTCTTGGTGTTCTCGACATGGCGATCAACGCGCAGCGAAAGCGTCTCGGTGCCCTGGAGCAAGATCCAGGCGTTGAACGGGCTGATGCAAGCGCCCTCATCACGCAGCAGGATGGCGCGGACATAGGTCGCGAAGGCGGCGGGGCCGGCAGCCTCGGCAAACGAGACGCCATGGTAGGATGGGTTGGGCTCGGCGATCTGCGCATACTTGCCGCTCGCCTTCCAGTCAAAGTTGCCGCCATCGACAATCACGCCGCCCAGCGAGGTACCGTGGCCGCCAATGAACTTAGTTGCGGAGTGAACGACAATGTTGGCGCCGTGCTCCAGTGGACGGAACAGATACGGGGTGCCGAAGGTGTTATCGACGACGACCGGAAGACCATGCTTCTTGGCAATCTCAGAGATGGCGTCGATGTTGGGGATATCGGAGTTGGGGTTACCGAGCGTCTCGAGGTAGATGACCGTGGTGTTGTCCTTGATGGCACCCTCGACCTCGTCCAGGTTATGGGCATCGACAAACGTGGTCTCGACGCCAAACTGCGAGAGCGTATGCTCCAGCAGGTTGTAGGAGCCACCGTAGATGGTCTTTTGAGCCACCACGTGGTCACCGGCCTGAGCGAGCGCCTGCAGGGTATAGGTGATGGCGGCGGCACCAGAGGCGACGGCGAGGCCGGCAACGCCACCCTCGAGCGCGGCGATGCGGTCCTCAAAGACGCCCTGGGTGGAATTGGTCAGACGACCGTAGATGTTACCGGCGTCGGCAAGGCCAAAGCGGTCGGCAGCGTGCTGGGAGTTGCGGAACACATAGCTCGTGGTCTGGTAGATAGGCACGGCGCGGGAATCGGATGCGGGATCGGCGCTCTCCTGGCCAACGTGAAGCTGCAGGGTATCGAAACCAAAGGTGTGCTCGGGGTTGTTGATAAACTGGCTCATGATGATCTCCTTGATCGAACAAAAGTAATAAGCGTAAGAGAAGTAAGTCGCTGTCTCCTGATCACGCCGACGGGCGCAAACAGGAGCCCGGCATTCGTCTTAGCAAGTAGTTCATATGCGGTCCTCCTTTTGACATCCCGGTTCCGTGGTCGGCTTAATTACCTACCGCCTTTGTGTGTTTTGAATAGTACGAGCATCGTCTCCCCGGGTCAATCACTTAAAAGCGCTAACCTGTTATCGGTTTTTTAGATAGCTATCGAAAGGACGGGCGCCGATGACCCTCCAACAGCTTCGCTTTTTGATCGCCGTGGCAGAGTCCGGCTCAATCAACGCCGCAGCTCAGCGCCTCTATACCGCTCAGTCCAACATCTCAAACGCCGTCAAAAGCCTGGAACAGGAGCTCCATCTGGAGATCTTTACGCGCTCCAGCCGCGGCGTCACGCTCACCAACGACGGCACCGAGCTTTTGGGCTATGCGCGCCAGGTCGTAGAGCAGGCCGACATGCTCGAGGCACGCTACGAGGACGGCGGCACCCCGCAAGCCCGCCTCGCCATTTCCGCCCAGCACTACGCCTTTTCGGTCGAGGCCTTTGTCAACGTGGTCGAGCGCTGCCGCGACAGCAAGTTCGAGTTCATCATGCGCGAGACCACCACATCGCAGATCATCGATGACGTCCGTGCGTTTCGCAGCGATATCGGCATTCTGTATCTGGATGACTTTAACGCCCGCGTTCTGCAGAAGGCCTTCGCCGATGCCCGTGCAAGCTTCCATCCCCTATTCGACGCGACGGTCCACGTCTTCGTTAGCGAGCGCCACCCACTCGCACGCCGCCCCCAGCTGTCCCTTGCCGACCTCACGCCCTATACGCGCTACAGCTTTGAGCAGGGAACCTCAAACTCCTTCTATTACGCCGAGGAACCTTTTAGCTATATCCCTTGCGACCGCAACATACGAATCTCGGACCGCGGAACACTTACTAACTTACTTATCACGTCGAACGGTTACACCCTGTCGACCGGCGTCCTCTCCAATGAAATGCAATGGGGTATGGCATCGATCCCGTTAGCAGACGCCCCAACGATGCGCGTAGGCTATATCATGCACGACGAGCGCAAGCCCTCTCCCCTCTTGCAGCAATACCTCGACGAGCTCAACCGCATCATCCATGCCAACTAACTGTCGAAAGACGGGGTAGAAATCGTAGATTGCTAGCCCCCGGCGGGCATGGCGCTACAATGGTCACTCACACGAAACGTACCCAACGAAAGGAACCATGTGAAGGTCATCATCTATACCGACGGCTCGGCCCGATCAAATCCGGGACGCGGTGGCTACGGCGCCGTGCTCAAATACACCAACCCCGCCGGCAAGACCTTCACCTCCGAGCTTTCGCGCGGCTACGCTAAGACCACCAACAACCGCATGGAACTCATGGCCGTCATCGTGGCGCTCGAGGCGCTCAACCGCCCCTGCGATGTCGAAGTCCATTCCGATTCGCAGTACGTCGTCAACGCCTTCAACAAGCACTGGATCGACGGCTGGAAAAAACGCGGTTGGAAGACCGCCAACAAGCAGCCCGTTAAGAACCGCGATCTGTGGGAGCGCCTACTCACCGCAAAGAGCAAGCACAAGGTGGAGTTCATCTGGGTTAAGGGCCACGCCGGCCATGAGCTCAATGAGCGCTGCGACGAGCTTGCCACCACGGCGGCAGACGGCAGCAACCTCGATATCGACACCGGCTTTAACGAGAGCGACCTGTAACGGCGTTTTCGCACGCTATTTCCTGCCCCCTCGCGCTACACTCATCCTGTAAACCGAACGGCACGAGGGGGATATATGCTGCGTATAGCGACCATCGGCACATCCATGATTACCGACGACTTTATCCAGGTCGTCAACGCCAACGACCAAGCCGCGTTTGTGGGCACGCTCTCGCGCGATGCAGATCGCGGCGCCGCCTTCACCACTAAGCACGGCGGCGAGCGTTACTTCACCGCGCTTGACGAGCTTGCGTCCGCTGCCGACGTCGACGCCGTCTACATCGGCAGCCCCAATGCGCTCCACTACGAGCAGGCGCTCGCCTGTATCGCCGGCGGCAAGCACGTTATCGTCGAAAAGCCCTTTTGTGCCACCGAGGCGCAGGCGCTCGAGGTCTTTCGCGCAGCCGAGGCGGCGGGCGTCGTAGCCCTCGAGGCCATGCGCCCGCTCCATGACCCCGCTTTCCACGCCGTCGAGGACGCCCTGGGCGAGATTGCGCCCATTCGTCGTGCATCGTTGCGCTTTGGCAAGTATTCTTCGCGCTACAACGAGGTTCTCGCGGGGCACGCCACCAATATCTTTGACTGCAATATGGCATCGGGTTCCCTCATGGACATCGGCGTCTACACCGTCGAGCCCATGGTCGAGATTTTCGGCATGCCCTCCGGCCTTACGAGCATGACTACTCTGCTCGACCCCACCACGCGACAGCTCACGCACGGCCCCATCGACGGCTGCGGTTCCATCCTCGCCAGCTACGGCGGAGGCCGCATCTCCGTCGAGCTCGCGCACTCCAAAATTACGAATGACCTGCTGCCCTCGCAGATCGAAGGCGAGCGTGGCACTATCCAGATCGACCATCTGTCCACGCCCCGCAACGTCCGCATCGACTATCGCGGCGACGTCGTACGCGGCTCGGCGACCGAGGCACCGCGCGAACAGGGAGACAACGGCCGCGTGCTCGACCTGCCCAAATCGAGCAACACTATGGAATACGAACTCACAGACTTTATCACCGCCATCGGCGGCATCGATAACGTTAAGGAAGAGATTTGGGAGACCCCGGCAGGACGCCACGAGCTTGGCCACTACCGCGATGTCACGCTCGTCTCACTGCGCATCATGGATGCCGTGCGCCAGCAGGCCGGCATTACCTTCCCGGCCGACGCAGACAAGCAGGCATAGCGATGGGCCTCTTCGATACGTTCTTCTCCAGCGTCACCGGCGGCAGTCGAGAGCCTCAAAAACCATCGAACGTCGAGCTCGAGCTGCGCCGCAGGCTTACCGTACTCGCAAGCGACGAGGCCACTCAAAACACTCCCCTGCGCTATTTCCTGCACTGGACGGGGCAAGTCCAAGGCGTTGGTTTTCGCTTTACCAACACCAACCTCGCGCAGGCACGCTCCCTCACCGGCTGGGTGCGTAACATGGAAGACGGCTCAGTCGAGATGGAGATACAGGGAGCTCCGGCAAACATCCTATCTCATCTCGAGGCGCTTCATGCCTCCTACGAGCGCATGGGAACGCGTTTTCGCCTCGTAGACGCCCAGGCCCGAGCCCCACTTGCCAATGAAGACGGTTTCAGTCCTCATTATTAGTATTGTGTGCTAAATACGGTATCATTTACCTACGACCGTTAATAGAAAAGAGGCGAGGCGCATGGCGGTGCAAAGAAGGAATACCAGGCAGCGAAAGCTGGTTCTTGACGCCGTGCGCCAAAGCTATAACCATCCCACCGCCGACGAAATCTACAACGTCGTGCGCGCGCAGGATGACAAAATCAGCCGCGGTACGGTCTACCGCAATCTCAATCTCTTGGCCGACGCAGGCGAAATCCTCTCCATCAAGACGCCGGGCGGTAGCCGCTTCGATCGCACGATCGAGCCGCATGCGCATATCATCTGCACCTCGTGCAGCCGCGTCATCGACGTACCGCTCCCCTTCGATGCCCAGCTCGACGCCAAGGCGTCCGAGCAAATCGGTTGGCACGTCACGTCGCACTACACCATCTTCGAGGGTCTCTGCCCCGACTGCCGGTAGATGTTCGGGACATGCCTTAAAATCCACCTTTCCGCGCTTTGCAGCAAACAGTACATTTCTAGGCATGTCCCGAAAACCTACTCGGCGAGCAGGCGGTGCAGTTCTTCTTCGACCGTGTGCACGTAACGGACGCGATCGTTGATACCGCGCATGGTGGGGTTGCAGCTCTCCATCAGATAGGGATGGCCCACGACGTTGAGCATGTCGCGATCGTTCTCATTGTCGCCAAATGCCATCATCTCATCGGGCGAAATCCCCAGGACACGACCGTAATCGACAAGCGCGGAGCCCTTGCCCGAACCGAAACCGATAAGGTCCGTCCATGCGGTTCCTGACGTCATCACATCGACACGGTCGCCAAAGAGGCGCTCGAAATACTCCCGGGCCGCCGGATAATCCACCTCGGGCGTCTGGAAGCCAATCTTAATGACATCCTCGTCGATGTCCTCGGGACGGTCGACCACCGCCACATCGCAGTGGACCACATAGCGCAAATGGTCGACGAACGCATCGTTGCCGCTCATGGTGTAGATGTGCCCCTCACACGAAAGGGTCATGTCGGTATGGGGATACGCAACCACGGTATTCGCGATAACCATAGCAAGGCTACGCTCCATGGAACGCTTGACGACGGCACGCCCCTCGCTCATCACCAGGGTTCCGTTTTCGCATACATAGGCGAGCTCATCGGCCACCGGGGCAAACAGGTAGCGCAAGCTCGCATATTGACGGCCACTCGCCGGCATAAACACGATACCACGACGATGCAGCTCATCGATAAGCTCAAAGGCCTCGGAACGCAGCTCGCGCTCCCCCGGATGCAGCAACGTGCCGTCCAAATCGCATGCAATCAGTTTGATTCCCTCAAGACCCATATGCTTCCCCCAAAGCCTCATATCAACAGCAAGACGGACCTTGATCGGTCGCCCCTCAAAGCCCGTCTTGCGCATACGCGCGCTTAGCCGCGCGCCTTTTTTACGATGGTAAAGTCGGGAGCCATGCTCACGACGACCTCCGCCGCACTCGACGCAAAGCGCCGGCTGGCATCGAGCTCGCGTGTGACCACCGAGAGCCGAACACCCTCGACACCCCGGAGCATGCGGCCCAAAACAGGCTGCACCGGCGTATACATGCGCACGGTATGCTCGTCCGAGTCGCCTCGGAAGAGCGGCGCATGCATGTTGCCGATCTCCCAGCACGAATGCGCGAGCGCAATCGGGTCCATGCGGTCAACTTCGACCAAATAAACCTCGGCGCTGCGCAAGCGCACGACAACTGCCACGGGCACCATGCCCGAACGGTCGATGGCGAGCACGTCGCCATCGGCAAGACGACCGCCGTCGGCAGTATCCAGCCGAACATCGATCGTGCGCCCCAGCTCCGTCACGCCCGCAAACGCGCATACATCAGCCTGATCCCAATCGAGCAGCAGATCGTCAACTTCAAAGACGCCGCCCAACTTCCGGCGAAGCAGGAGTTCATAGGACGGATCGTTGAGATTTCCCAAGCATGTCGTCGAAACCAAGCGTTCAGGCATACTCTAACCCTCGACCTCGACGAGCTCGATATCAAAGTTGAGATCCTTGCCGGCAAGCTCGTGGTTGGCATCGAGCGTCACGGCCTCGGGCGTCACGTCAATGACGACGGCGGGGACAGGCATGCCGCTCGGCGTGGACAGGAAGAGCTTCATGCCCTTCTCGATCTGCTCGATGTTGGGAACCTGCTCGGCCGGGAAGGTAATAACCATCTCGGGATTGTGCTCGCCGTAGGCATCGGCAGCCGGGATGTGCACGGTCTTCTTCTCGCCCACCTGCATGTCGACAACAGCGGCGTCGAAGCCCTTGATCATCTGGCCGGCGCCGCAGGTGAACTCCAGCGGCTCGCCGCGATCGTAGGAGCTATCGAACTGCGTGCCATCATCGAGCGTGCCGCGATAATGGGTCTTGACCTTCTTGCCCTGGTTGGACATGGTAACCTCCGTAATAAGGGCGGCGCACAACGCGGGCCGCCATGAACATATGGCGCTAACTATACCCTAGTCATACAATTCAATGACAGTTTGCAAAGAAACGCTGCAACCGGAGGAACCATGGCATATCCCGTATTTGACCTTCACTGCGACACCGCTGACCGCATCGGCTGGGCCACGCTCGATCTCGACCTGCGCTTTACCGCCGGCACCGACGGTTATTTCCCCGGCGACGAAACGCATCCGCAAGATTTCGATCTCATCGAGGGCAACGCCTGCGCCATCTCGCTCGCAAAGATCGGCAACACGCCGTGGGCACAGTGCTTCGCCACGTTTGTCCCCGACGAGATTCCCGCCGCCCACGCCGCGCGCTTCCAGGCGCAAATCATGGCGCATATGAGCGGCCAGGCAATGCTCAACCACGACCGCATGGTCAACGTACGCAGCGCCGCAGACATTCGCCCCGCGCTCAAGGACGGCAAGGTCGCTTGCATCCACACCATCGAAAACGCCACGTTCTTTGCCGAGGACCCCGCGCTGATCGAGGTGCTCAAGAGCTTGGGCGTGCTTATGTCGTCACTCAGCTGGAACGCGCAGGGACCGCTCGCGAGCGGGCACGATACCCACGCCGGCCTCACCGCCGCCGGCATCGAGGCACTTACGCAGATGGAGCACGCCGGTATGGTACTCGACGTCTCCCACCTCAACGATGAGTGCTTTGACGAGGTTGTCGCCCACGCCACGCGCCCCTTCGTCGCCAGCCACTCCAACTCCCGCACCGTCTGCGGCGTCAAGCGCAATCTCACCGACGACCAGTTCCGCACCATTCGCGACATGGGCGGTATCGTCGGCCTCAACTACTGCAGCGAGTTCCTTTCCAACGACGCAACCGACGAGACCGCTGCAGACGTCACCTTCGACCAGCTGGCGGCACATATCGAGCACTGGCTCGACCTGGGCGGCGAGGACGCCATCGCGCTCGGCGGCGACTGGGACGGTGCCACGGTGCCCGCTTTCCTCTCCGATGCCAGCAAGATGCCCGAGTTCCAGAACATGCTTTCCAAGCATTTTGGCAAGACCGTGATGCAAAAGCTCTGCAGCGACAACGCGCTTGCCTTCTTTGAGCGCTATTAATTTCACATCCCTTGAGCGGGCCGGTATGCCGAACGGTCGACATGCCGGCCCGTCCCCAATCTGAAGGACCGCTTTTGACGCAGCAATTTACGATTACCGTATCCCGACCGGATGGCACATCCATCCCCGTCGTCGTTACCAAAAAGCGCGTCAAGAACTTCAACCTACGCGTCACATCGAGCGGTGAGGCCCACGCCAGCGCACCGCTCGGCGCCAGCCGCGAGCGTATCGAAGCGTTTGTGAAGCGCAACAGCGCCTGGATTATCAGCCGACTTGACCAGCGTGAGCAACATCAGGCGACGGCGCGAGAGCCGCTCAGTCCCTCGTCCATCATTGCGCTTTGGGGCAAGCCCATCACGGTACAAGATGCGCTCGATCACAACTTTGCATCGCCCGCACCGCGGCCCAAGCAGGCCACCTTCGCAAGTTTTATGGGCGCCGACAAATCGAACGAACGCCTACAGGCCGAGCGGCGCGCAATCCTCGACGGCCTGACGCCCGATGAGCTCCAGACCCGCATCGACCAGCTCTATGCATCCGAGGTCACCACAGCGCTGCGCGATATGGTGCATGCATACGAAATCGCAATGGGTATCGCCGTTTCCCGCGTTTCCGTACGCAGTATGAAGACGCGCTGGGGCTCATGCACACCCAAAACCGGCGCCATTCGCATCGCGCGCGAGCTCGCCGCCTACCCTGTCGAATGCCTCGACATGGTTGTCGCCCACGAGCTCGTCCACTTGCTCGAGCCAAGCCACAATCAGCGGTTTCACGCCCTGCTCGACACGTACTGCCCCAACAATAGGGCTCTGTCGCAGCGGCTCAAGCGGCCACCCCTCAACAAGCTCTAGCGTCGACTAGCGCACTCGCTCGATCTCGACGCCGCAGCTTGCCAGGGGAAGACCGACGGGAGCCCAAGGCTTATCGAGCTTAACACGCACGCCAAGCAGCAGGGGGTAACGACGCAGCAGCATCTGGGCCACACCCTCGGCTGCAGCCTCGATGAGCTTAAACGTATGCTCGCGCAGATATCCGTCGACATCGTGACACACCGAGCCATAATCAATCGAGGCATCCAGGTTGTCGTGCTCCCCTGCTGCACGCAGGTCGGCATAGAGCACCAAGGACACGATGAACTTCTGGCCCAGCGCGTTCTCTTCGGGATACACACCGTGGTTGGCAAAGACCTCGAGACCGTCGATAGTAATGCGGTCAGCATGGCGCAGGTCGTCATAGCTCACGTGGGGCACCGCCGCTGCGGTGGATATTTCGCCCCTTCCACGGCGGGCGAGCTCGGCGCCTTCAGTCTTGGTTGCATTCTCGGGCAGTTTCTTGTTACTCATCGCGATCGTCTCCTTCGTTTAGAACCCCGACCGCGCAAACTAACTACACGCGAATCGACAGGTTCTTTTTATCATCGCTCCAATTGCAAGCATTGCGCGCGGGGCATGCAAAGCAGGCGCGCGACGCTTTGTCGGCTGCATAGAGCAGACGCTCGAGCGGTTGGCTGTTCACGCGCAGCTTTCGATGGCCCAGAATGGCCGTCTTAATGGCCGCAGCATCGGCCGGCTCAAACGCTACGTCATCGGGCATGCCGCCGAGAATCGCATCAGCGACGCGTTCGCTTGCAACATCATGGGATATACCCGATTCATACTGTTCATCTTTGCCGATATCGTGAAGAAGTGCCGTGGCGTAGATGACCTCGCGGTCAAATTCGAGCTGTTCCTCGAGATTCTTGATCCACATAATGCGAGCGACATCGAGCAGATGGTCAATACCGTGGCGGCAGAAGATACGCCCCGATTCCAACTGTGCAATGTTGCCCAGGTGCCGCCGGAACAGGCCGTTGGCACAGATGTAATCGATACGAGGCATGGCACCAAAGGGGGCTAGGCCCGAAGCCATAAAACCGCGACGCGGCGTTCCCTCATCGGTCTTCGATGCAAAGTCGTTAACGGCTCTCATGGTTAGCGGTCCAGCATCCTAAAGAATCGCTCCTCGAGCGACGGATCGGTCTCAAAGATGCCGCGGCGAGCGAGCGTCACGGTCTTGGTGCCGGGCTTTTGCACGCCACGCATCGTCATGCACATATGCTCGGCCTCCATCAACACAATCGCTCCCTGGGGAGCAAGATACTCCATGAGAGCATCGGCAACCTGCGCACACAGCTGCTCCTGCAGCTGCAGACGGCGGGCATAGACCTCAACCGTGCGGGCGAGCTTGGAAAGTCCAGCCACCCGACCGTTAGGGATATAACCAATGGCGGCCTTGCCATAAAACGGCAGCAGATGATGCTCGCACAGCGAGTAGAACGTAATGTCGCGCTCGATAACCAAATCGTTCGAAGCGACGGCAAAAGTTTTGGACAGGTGCTCCTCGGCACTCTGGTCCATACCGCCGGCAATCTCGCCATACATACGGGCGACGCGTGCCGGAGTCTCCAGCAGGCCCTCACGAGTTGGGTCCTCGCCTATACCTTCAAGCAGCAGCTTAATGGCAGTCTCGACTTTTTCCTGATCGACCATCTGGGCCTCACTTTTTTCGATTTCGCGTTCGCGCTATGGTACCACGCCGGCACGCAACCTCTGCCAGCTACATAGTATGGGTCGAATAGACCGGATCGTCCCGCCAAAGCTCCACAGCATCGCAAAGCGCAACGCCCTCACGTGCAGCACGAGCGCGCGTGGCGTTCATGTCGATCACGCGCTGATTGCTCGAGCCCCTAAAGCGCAACGAGATATCGTACAGATCCTGAACGAACGGGCCGTCCACCAACATGTCGAGGCAGGCCAGAATACGGTCCGTCACCTCGGTATGATGACGGCCACCCGGCATAAGCTCCTCGAGCACGTCACCGGTAAAGCACCAAATGGTCTTGCCCGACCCAGCAGGATAGGCCGCACGCACGCGCTCGATAAAGTCAACAAGCCCCGCCTGATTCTCGGGCTCCATAGGCTCGCCACCCAGAATCGTCAGGCCATCGATAAAGGGATGATCGAGACTCTCGATAATCTTATCCTCGACGGCGCGATCGAACGGCTCGCCCGCAGCAAAGTCCCACGCGACAGAGTTAAAGCAATTCTTGCACCCACGACGGCACCCGCTCACAAACAGAGAAGTACGAACGCCTTCACCATCAGCAATATCGAAATACTTAATGTTCGCGTAGTTCATAAGTAACTCTCCCGAGAGGCCGGGACATATCTTCCCGTCCTCAAACATTCTCGGCCTTCGGCCTGCGAAACTGCGGGCGGGACGATATGTCCCGGCCTCATGCAAAGGGTAACTCAATGAACGAAGCGAACATCGAGCATAGGGTTCGAGGTCCAATAAATACTCAGCTGCAGCTCAACCGCCATCGCAAGTAAATCGCAGCTGCAGCTCAAATTATTTCCGCTAAGAACTTCGAGGAGTGAGCAGACCGCATGCCGCATCTCAGCTACATCAACTTGGCTGCCCCGTAGCGAGGCCCCGGACCTTTGCTCGATATGAGTTCCGCACGAACAGGAGGCGCCAGTGGCGCCTCCGTCGTGAGCCAGGACTGTCCGAAATATCGAGCAAAGGTCCGGGGCCTCGCTACGGGGCAGCCTGGGATGGTTATTAGAGATGCAGCACGCGGTCGCGGATCTCCTCGGTTCGACCCTGGTTCCAGAACTGGGTACCGATGTAGCCGCACGTACGACGAGCGACATTCATCTTCTCCTGGTCGCGGTTGCCGCAGTTGGGGCACTCCCACACCAGCTTGCCATCGTCCTCGACAATCTTGATCTCACCGTCGTAGCCGCACACCTGGCAGTAGTCGCTCTTGGTGTTGAGCTCGGCGTACATGATGTTGTCGTAGATGTACTGCATCACGCGAATGACAGCCTTGAGGTTGTCCTGCATGTTGGGAACCTCGACGTAGGAGATGGCACCGCCCGGCGAAAGCTGCTGGAACATACCCTCGAACTTGAGCTTGTCGAATGCGTCGATCTCCTCGGACACATGGACGTGATAGCTGTTGGTAATGTAGCCCTTGTCCGTCACGCCCGGGATAATGCCAAAACGGCGCTGCAGGCACTTGGCAAACTTGTAGGTCGTCGACTCAAGCGGGGTGCCGTACAGCGAGAAGTCGATATCGCTTTCGGCCTTCCACTCGGCGCACTTGTCGTTCATGTGCTGCATGACGGCCATGGCAAACGGCGTGCCCTCCTTCTCGGTGTGGCTGTGACCCGTCATGTACTTAACGCACTCATACAGGCCGGCATAGCCCAGGCTGATCGTAGAGTATCCGCCCACGAGCAGCTTGTCGATCGTCTCGCCCTTCTTCAGACGCGCCAGGGCGCCGTATTGCCAAAGAATCGGCGCGGCGTCAGAAAGTGTACCCATCAGGCGCTCATGACGGCACAGCAGGGCACGGTGACACAGCTCAAGGCGCTCATCGAAGATCTTCCAGAACTTGTCCATATCCTGGTGCGAGCTCAGTGCGACATCAGGCAGGTTGATGGTCACAACGCCCTGGTTAAAGCGACCATAGTACTTGGGCTTGTTCGGGTCGTAGTTCAGCGCGTTGGCAATGTTGTTAAAACCGTTGCCCGAACGGTCGGGCGTCAGGAAACTGCGGCAACCCATGCAGGTGTAGCAATCGCCGTTGCCGGCGGTCTCGCCCTTAGACAGCTTGAGCTCGCGCATCTTCTTCTCGGAGATGTAATCGGGCACCATGCGCTTGGCGGTGCACTTGGCAGCCAGCTGGGTCAGGTAGAAGTACGGGGAATCCTCGTGAACGTTATCGTCCTCGAGTACATAGATAAGCTTGGGGAATGCCGGGGTAATCCACACGCCGGCCTCGTTCTTAACGCCCTCGTAGCGCTGGCGAAGCGTCTCCTCCACGATCATGGCAAGGTCGTGCTTCTCCTGAGGCGTACGGGCCTCGTTAAGATACATAAAGACCGTCACGAACGGCGCCTGGCCATTGGTGGTCATAAGGGTCACGACCTGATACTGAATCGTCTGGACGCCGCGACGGATCTCGTCACGCAGGCGATCCTCAACGACCTCGCGAACCTTTTCGGGAGATGCGGAAACGCCGAGCTCCTCGAGCTCGCGGGCGACCTCGCCACGAATCTTTTGACGGCTCACCTCAACAAAGGGGGCAAGATGGGTCAGCGAGATGGACTGGCCGCCGTACTGGGAGGAAGCAACCTGGGCGATAATCTGCGTCGCAATATTGCAGGCGGTCGAGAAGCTGTGCGGCTTCTCAATCAGCGTGCCCGAAATAACAGTGCCGTTCTGGAGCATGTCCTCCAGGTTCACCAGATCGCAGTTGTGCATATGCTGGGCAAAGTAATCCGAATCGTGGAAATGGATCAGACCCTCATTATGGGCATCCACGATCTCCTGAGGCAGCAGCACGCGCTGGGTCAGGTCCTTGGAAATCTCGCCAGCCATATAGTCGCGCTGAACGGAGTTGACGGTCGGGTTCTTGTTGGAGTTCTCCTGCTTGACCTCTTCGTTATTGCACTCGATCAGCGACAGAATCTTGTCATCGGTCGTGTTCTTCTGGCGCTTCAGGCTCTGAACATAGCGATAGATGATGTAGTGGCGGGCAACCTCGTAGCAGTCGAGACGCATGATCTCGTCCTCGACCAAATCCTGGATCTCCTCGACCGAAACGGTATGGCCCGCGTTCTCGCATGCCTCGGCGACGTTTTGCGCCGCATAAACCACCTGGCGGTCGGTTAGACGAGAGCTCTCCTCGACCTCCAAGTTAGCGGCGCGGATGGCATTGACAATCTTATCGATGTCAAAGACAACCTCGGTGCCGCTGCGCTTGATGATCTTCATCCTCTTGCCTCTTTCGCGTCGTAGCCTCATTGCGCTTCAGAGCCAAACGATGCCCGGCAGGGCTTGCCCCTGTCTTACGGCGCCGTCGCGCAATCTGTGTTCTCGATAAACCATAAGCCTCTATGCGGACATTCCCAGGAGCCGATCAAGCGGCTCAAGGACACGTTCAAAAGAGGCAATTAAGGTCTTCGTTCTCTGTCCGCCATCTATCATACGACAAAGATGCATCTATATCCTGTATTCTTTTTTTAGGTCAAACACAACATATAGTGTTTCAGCAGGTCAAAGCAATTAGTCATTTTGCAGACGCATTATAAATGAGGGGTATTTGACAAGTCGGTAAAACGTTACCAACACGGCTACCTGCATGGCAGCTATAAAACCCCCTTAGTCAAGCCACTGACAAATCCTACTAAAACCAAGCCACTCACGCCAAAAGAATCCAAAAGATTATGCTTGACCAACATGTTGCGGTCACGCTCGGCCAGGACGTATGCAATCTGCCGGCACCCCTACGGGACACGAAGACCATCGCATACAGACCTTGGATCAAAATTTGCTGGCATGTTTGGCGGCATAAAACAAAACAGTCCAGAAGCAAAGCCTCTGGACTGCGAACATTTGGTGGGCGTTAGAAGATTTGAACTTCTGACCTCTTCCGTGTCAGGGAAGCGCTCTCCCCCTGAGCTAAACGCCCAAATGGAGCGGACAACGGGGCTCGAACCCGCGACCCCAACCTTGGCAAGGTTGTGCTCTACCAACTGAGCCATGTCCGCCTGCGAGGATTTAATATACGGGATGATCCACCCGAATGCAAGAACTATTTTCGAATAATTTGAAAATAGTTCCCGATACCGATGGCCCCCGCCTGCTTTGCCGTTCATTACATTGGAAGGACGGAGATCACGAGGAAATCACGAGGAAAGAGTCCCAGCAGCGAGCGGTGCCCCAGTGCCCCGCAGCGTCAACAAAAAACGCGGTTCGTTAGAACCGCGTAAGATAGTTGGAGCGGACAACGGGGCGTCCGCGCATCCGCTTCGCGGATCCGCACCGGCTTCGGCCGCCTGCCGGCGACCTCGCCAGCTCGCTACAAACGCTCCGCGTTTGCTTAACGCTCGCTCCCTCTCGGGTTCGAGCCCAAGCGACGGGTACGAAAAAGCCCGGCTACCGTAGTAGTCGGGCTGTTGCGCTTGGAGCGGACAACGGGGCTCGAACCCGCGACCCCAACCTTGGCAAGGTTGTGCTCTACCAACTGAGCCATGTCCGCATATGTAAAACAAAACGGGCGCCGGAGCGCCCGGATGTTGCCTGGAGGCGAAGCCCGGATTCGAACCGGGGGTAAAGGCTTTGCAGGCCTCTGCCTTACCACTTGGCCACTTCGCCGAAAAAGGACCGCTTGAGACGGTCCGGAAATGCAATGGAGCGGACAACGGGGCTCGAACCCGCGACCCCAACCTTGGCAAGGTTGTGCTCTACCAACTGAGCCATGTCCGCTTGCGGGTTATTAATTTACGCGAGTTGTCCTAAAGACGCAAGTACTTTTTTCAAAAAAGTTGCCCAAAGCAAGTTCATGCAGGTAAATAACGCCAAGTCAAGGCGCTATGCGCACGATTCCAATGCCGAGCTAAACAGCTTCACCATCCGAACGCGTGTGCCAGCGCCATCCGTGCGACGGGCAACCTCCACGTTATCGACGAGCATGCGCATAAGCTTGATACCGCGTCCGCGTTCCTCGGATGCCACCGGCTCGCTCGCCCCATCGATAGAATAGCCAGCGCCCCGATCAAGCACCTCGAGCACAACACGGTCCCCATAGGCCTGAACCGTCAGGATGCAGCCAACACCGCCCGCATGGTCATATGCGTTACCCAATGCCTCCCCCAACGCCAATGCGACGTCATAGCGCTCATCACGCCTCAGGGGAAGCGATTCGAGGAGCTCGGCCACACGGTGCCGATAATACGGGAGATTCTCGATGCCTCGCTGCACTTCGACGCTCTTGCTCCATCGCGGCAACTCCCCCACCGGAATGGCGGGAATCGACTCCCGCGCCGGGCCCGCGACATGCAGGATGTCGACAAGTCGGGCAATTTCCAAAAAGCGAACGACCCCATCGGAGGCGTTAACGAGCGAAAGCAGTCCCTCATGCCTCATAAGCTCTCTAGCACGTGTAAGCAAAAACGCCAAACCCGTCGAGTCGATAAAGCCCACGGCCTGGCAATTGATGACAACACGACGCACGCCCCGGTCGATCAAATTATCCAACCGTCGGCGCAGTGCGGGCACCGAGGCGATGTCGATATCGCCCGGTGGCGTCAAAACCGCTATGTCATTCCACTCATTCATACGACCATGGTTCCCCAAAAGAGCTCGCTCGATGCACACGTATCTGCAACCGCGCAGATTTCGCCCGTCAGGCGTCGTGACCTACGATCGACCCCGTAAAAACTCAAGGGAGACCAGCGCGATGTCATCGTCCAGCGCCGACTCGGTAAAGCGATCAAGCTCGCCCAAGACCTTACCGCAGATTCCCGATACGCCCTCACCCGAGACAGAGAGCAGAAGGTCACGAAGGCGCTGCTCGCCAAAGAAAGCACCCGAGCGATCACGTGCTTCGATTGTTCCGTCGGTATACATAAATAGCATGTCACCAGGAGCGAATGTAAACACGCCCGTCTCGTAGACCATGCTCTCAAAGGCACCGATCACGCCCGATTGGCACCCAAGGAGCTCCACTTCTCCCCCGCAGGTCTCGCCGCCGCCACGCGGCGTCGACGACGGCCTAATGACCATAGTGGGAGGATGTCCCGCAGAGCAATAAGTAGCGCGGCCCGCTTTAAGATCGATCTTGGCGATAAACGCCGTCACAAACGTCTCGACCCTCGAAAAGCCCATGAGCATGCTATTGAGCGAGCGTGCCATACGGGCAGGCCCTGCACCCTCCCAGGCATAGGCCGTCAGCGCCGTCTTGACGAGTGCCGACATCGACGCCGCCTCAATCCCCTTGCCGGACACATCGCCCAAAATCATTACGGCACAATCGTCGGGAAGACGGACAAGCGTATAGAAGTCGCCGCCGACCAACGCAGAATTCGTTGCCGATAGGTATACCGAATCGGTTGCAATGCCCGGAACGTCACCAAGCGAATTTCTCATGCCAATCTGAAGCGTCTGAGCGATATGACGCTCTTCGCGCTTTTGAGACTCGCCTTCATAGATCAGCTCAAAGTCATGCGCCAGATGCACCAGGTAGTCGTATTCAAGGTCGTCAATTGGTTCTTGGCTGCCATCGCGGAGCAGCAAAGCGCGCCTCGTCGGCCCCTTGGCGATATCAGCGGGAACGATCGCATCGTTGTTCCGCCGACCGCCGCCCTCCGAGCGAACGCGTCCCGCCTCGAAGCCGGAATCGACATAGAGGCCCTGGCACGGCAGGCCATGAGCCCTCAACCATCCGCCCATAGGCATGGATTCGTCGACGCGGGTCAAGCGCACATGCTTAAGATCATCAGCACTCGCACCGCCCAGCACCGACGGCTCAAAACCATCGGAAGCGACCCCCAAACGCGCAGCTGGTGCGGTGGTGGAAAAGAAGAGCGACTCCGGATCGCCCGGCAACGGCACACGACTGCCGCCCTCAAAATCGATGACATAGGTTTCGAGGCCCGCATCATACTCCACGGGGCAGAAATGACAATTGAGCACCGTGCAGATTTCCGTCGACACCGCTCGCGAGGCGGCAACGGGATCATCGAGATAGGTAAACAGTTCGTCGCGCAGCAAATTGAGCGAGCGGCCGAGCTCCGCCGTGCGGCGCGAACGTAAGCTCGACGCCATGCCGACCAGCTGAATAGACAGGTAATCGCAGATGACCTCGAGCACGTTCACGTCATAGGCAAGTGGCGCCTGGGGGCGTTTCCAGCCAACTTCCAACACGCCAAGGACCTGCGTGCCGTAAAACACAGGAAGACAGATCTCGCTGCGATACGGGGGCATATCCTGCACGCGCAGCAAGTGCTTGGAACGATTGTCCAAATCCATGAACATACCCGAAGCAACCCGGTCGCCCTCAAGGTCCTGCTGGATCGACAGGCGACAGGCACGCGACTCGCGAAGTACGTAGGTCGGAATGCCCGCGCCGTACGGCATAAACTCGGGCAGATAGCTGTCCTCAAGCTCCTTAGAAACACCGCGGAGCTTAAAGCCGCCGCTCTCGGAAAAATAGATAGCCGCACCGGAGGCATCGAGCGTTCCAACGAGCTGATTCAAAACGGTATCGAGCAAGCTGGGGAGCTCATCGGAGCCCACGGTACTCATAATGACTGAAAGGGTACCCGAAAGGCGTTTATTCGCCACCCTAAGCTCCGATAGCGCACGTTTGAGCTGACGATCGTGGGAATACTGCTCTTCGATGCTGTGAAGCGCCACCAGGACACGCGGTGCACGACGTCCAAAGATACGCGGAGGCGTAACGGAACCCGCGCGAACCAAGACGGGAATAAAAGACCCGTCGCTCAGCTTGAGCATCAGCTCGCTCTCGGAGCCATCGGTCTCAAACGGCAGGCGATGTTCGGTCGCGCGCTCAAAGGCAGACGAGTACAGAACGTCTTTGACATCACCGCTGATGACGTCAGCGCGTTCCTCGCACATCAGGTCGAGCAAACGATTATTCACATGCAGAATGGTTCCGTCGAGCTCACAGATGATGACAGCATCGCTCGTGATCTCGACCAGTTGGGCAACGTCTGCCCACTCGTTGCGCTCAAGCGTTTCCATCGTGGACCTCACCGTCTATCGGTAACAAAAAAGCCTCCGAAGAGGCTTCTGAAATGCGATGGTGTCGGAGGCGGGACTTGAACCCGCATGACCAAAAAGCGGTCACTAGCACCTCAAGCTAGCGCGTCTGCCAATTCCGCCACTCCGACATGCTATGCTGTTGATTCGCAGTTCGTTTTGTTGGACCCGCGCGTTCAACGAGGAAGATAATAACCTATGATTCGAGAACTGTGCAAGCACTTTTTAGAAAAAAGTTTACGAATTTGTAAATGCGCAGGTAGATCTATATGTCCGGCCCCGATTCGGTGTTGCCTCCCGGCGCGTCCTCGGGCATGAGCGATATTTTGCTGCGCACTTCGTGCTGCAAAATATCGCTCCCCCTGCGGAATGCGCCGGGAGGCAACACCGATACGGGGCCTGCAAATACGTACTTCAGACACAGTTCTCAGACATATTGTGGGGGCTGATGCAAATTTGGTGACTCGGCTTTGCCGAGCCCTTATATGGGGAGGCCGGAGCTAAAGCTCCGGCCTCGCTATCTTTCCCATTAGATTAAGTGAGCGATCAAGGAATCGCACTCCCCCCTGCCGAGTTAACGTAGGGCCCGCCCTGAAGTTACTTTTCAGAACACTCCGCAGGACGCAAGAAACCCCCGCCGCACGAAGTGCGCAGCGGGGGTTTCTTGCATGTCCGAGGACGTTCTG
This sequence comes from uncultured Collinsella sp., assembly GCA_905200715.1. GTDB lineage: Bacteria > Actinomycetota > Coriobacteriia > Coriobacteriales > Coriobacteriaceae > Collinsella. The sequence continues at coordinate 109,618 of CAJKLK010000003.1, forward strand.
AAAAGTAACTTCAGGGCGGGCCCGGACGAGAAAAAACCGACTACAGGTCGATGTGCGATTCCTTGATCGGGAACGGCTCCGCGAAGTGACAGGCGCAGCAGTGGCCCGGGGCAACTTCCTTAAACTCGGGAAGCTTCTCGGAGCAGATGCCCTGCGCGATCGGGCAGCGCGTGTGGAAACGGCAGCCGGTCGGCGGATCCAGCGGCGACGGCGGATCGCCGGCGAGGATGATGCGCTTGCGGGTCTTCTGGATATCCGGATCGGGCACCGGCACGGCAGACAGCAGCGACTGCGTGTACGGATGGTGAGGCTCGCTATAGAGCGTCTTCCAGTCCGAAACCTCGACCATCTTACCCAGATACATAACGGCAACGCGATCAGAAATGTGCTGTACGACGGAGAGGTCGTGAGCAATGAAGAGATAAGCAGTGCCGAACTTATCCTGAAGCTCCTTCAGCAGGTTCAAAACCTGGGCCTGAATGGAAACGTCAAGTGCAGAGACAGGCTCGTCGCAGATAATCAGCTTGGGCTTCAGCGCAAATGCGCGGGCAATGCCGACACGCTGACGCTGACCGCCGGAGAACTCATGAGGATAGCGGTTAATGTGCTCGGGGTTCAGTCCGACAACGTCGAGAAGCTCGCGGACACGCTCAATGCGCTCCTCCTTGGTGCCCACGCCGTGAATGGTCATGGGCTCGGAGACAATCTCGCCGATGGTCATACGAGGGTTGAGCGAAGCATAAGGATCCTGGAAGATAAACTGCATCTCGCGACGCATGTCCTTGATCTCATGCTTGCTCATCTCGGCAACATCTTTACCCTGGAAGAACACCTTACCGGCGGTCGGCTTGGTCAGGCGCATGATGGTGCGGCCCGTCGTGGACTTACCGCAACCAGACTCACCGACCAGACCAAAGGTCTCGCCCGGATAAATCTCGAACGAAATGTCATTCACTGCAGAGACGACACGCTTGGAGAAGCGCTTGGCGAACATGCCGGACTCAGCGGGGAACTCCTTAGAGAGGTGCTCGACCTTCAGCAGCGGAGTACGCTCGTTGGTATCTGCCATTACGCCTCGCCTCCCTTCTTGGAATCCTTGCGCGTACGGGACGTCTCAGGAGCGTTCTTGAGGAACTCGGGGTCACCGGAGTAGTGGCACGCAGAGTAATGACCAGACTCGGTGACAACGCGCTCGGGGCGCTGCTTGCGGCACTTGTCCGTCGCATAGGGGCAACGAGGAGAGAAGACGCAGCCCTCAGGCAGGTTCATGAGCGAAGGCGGGTTGCCGTGAATCGGCGTAAGCGGCTTCTTCTCTTCGATGGCCTGCTCCGGGATGGAGCGGATAAGGCCCCAGGTGTAGGGGTGGCGACTCTCGTAGAAGATTTCCTCAGCAGTACCGAACTCGACGGGACGGCCGGCGTACATAACCATGATCTTATCGGCCATATCGGCAACGACGCCCAGGTCATGGGTAATCATGATGATGGCGTTGCCGTTCTTCTCCTGCATTTCCTGCATGAGCTCGATAATCTGAGCCTGAATGGTAACGTCCAAAGCCGTCGTGGGCTCGTCGGCAATCAGGATATCGGGATCGCAGGCAAGAGCCATAGCGATCATGACACGCTGACGCATACCGCCGGAGAACTGGTGCGGATACTCATTGACGCGCTTCTCGGGCTCGGGGATACCCACGAGGTCCAAAAGCTCGGTAGCGCGCTTGAGCGCCTCCTGCTTGGAGTAGCCACGGTGCAGACGAAGGCCCTCGCCCACCTGCTTGCCGATCTTATAGACCGGGTTCAAGGAGGTCATAGGATCCTGGAAGATCATCGCGATGTCGTTGCCGCGAATGTGCTGCATCTCCTCCTCGGTCATCTCGAGGATAGAACGACCGCGATAGCGAACGTCGCCGCCCTCGATCTTTCCCGGAGGCATCGAGATAAGACCCATGATGGTCATGGCGGTCACGGACTTACCGGAGCCGGACTCACCGACGACGCCCAGGGTCTCGCCGCGATCGAGCGTGTAGGAGACACCGTCGACAGCGCGAACAACGCCGTCCTCGGTGTGGAAATACATCTTAAGGTCATCGACCTCGAGCAGATGCTGGCCCTCGGGAACAGGCTGGTCCTTCAGGTCCACATAGTTCTTGTTCTTCTTCATCCTTATGCGTCCTTCATCTTGACGTCGAGGGCGTCGCGCAGACCGTCACCCAGCAGGGTGAAGGCGAGCACCGTCGAGAGAATTGCCAGACCGGGCATGATCATCATCCAGGGAGCGGTCAGAAGATACTGCTGACCGTCCTGAATCATGGAGCCCCACGAAGGCGTAGGCGGAATAACGCCCATGCCGAGGAAGGACAGAGCGGACTCGGTCAGAATGGCGCCACCAATGTTCATGGTCGCGTAGACCACGATGGAGGCGACGGAGTTCGGGAAGATGTGACGTACGACGATACGAGCATCGGATGCACCCATCGCGCGCGCAGCATCAACATAGTCATTTTCCTTGACCGTCAGGATCGCGGATCGGAAGACGCGCGCAATCGAAGGCCAGCCGAGAATACCGATGGCGATAAAGACGTTCTGAAGGCCACGGCCGATAACGGCGATCATGGCGACAACGAACAGCACGTACGGGAACGCCAGGAAGATGTCCGCACAGCGCATGATGATCGTATCCCAGATGCCGCCGTAGAAACCGGCCAGAGCACCCATGACCAGACCAATTAGCGTGGAGATCGCGGTGGCCATAATTCCGACGGACAGCGAAACGCGCGCACCGTAGATAACGCGGACGAGAATGTCGCGACCAAGGGCGTCGGTGCCAAACGGGTGCTCTGCACACGGAGCCAACAGCGACGTCTCGGCCATAGTGGTCGAGTCGGAAGCCGTCGGGGAACCGAGCCAGGGCTTAGCCCACAGATCTGCAGTCAGGGCAACCACAACGACGATGATGATCCAGCAGACACCGATAACGGCGAGCTTGTTCTTACGAAGACGCTTAAAAGCGTCGCCCCACAGCGTGCGGGACTTGGCGGGAGCAGATGCGGCCTTGGTGGCGGTAGCCTGCTCCTGAGACTGAGAATCAGTTTCCTGCATGAGACGTACCTCCCTTAGGCCTTATCCGACGGACCGCCAAGGCGGATGCGCGGGTCGAGGAATGCATAGCTAATGTCGACGAGCAGGTTGATCACCATGACGACGACAACGATGAGCGTAACGCCGCCCATAACGATGGGCCAGTCACGCATGCTAATGGCGCGATAGACCTCATAGCCGATACCGGGCCAGTTAAAGACCGTCTCGGTCAGGATGGCGCCCGAAAGCATGCCGCCAAAGTCGACACCAATATAGGTAACGACGGGGATGAGTGCATTCTTAAGCGCATGCTTGACGATGATCGCACGATTGGAGAGACCCTTGGCCTTTGCCGTACGGATGTAATCCTGGTTCATGACGTCAAGCAGCTGCGAGCGCATAATGCGCGCAGCATAAGCGGTCGAAACCGAAGCCAGCGTAATGGTCGGAAGCACATAGTGCATCCAATCCTGATACTGAGAGCTGGAACCGCCGGCACCCGAGATCGGCATGGAGATTGCACCGCCCGTGGCGTCCTTGAGGATGACGCCAAAGAACAGCTGCAGCAACATACCGAGCCAGAAGGCCGGGACCGCAACGAGGATCGACGTGGTGAGCGTTACCAAAATATCCCAGAAGGAATAACGCTTTACCGCCGAAATGATACCCGCACCGATACCCATAATTGCCTCGAGCACGATGGCGCACGCGGCAAGTTTGACCGTATACGGATACTTCTGGGCAAAGATTTCCGTAACCGGCAGCTTGCGCTGATACGAATTACCCAGATCGCCATGAAGCAGGCCGTTCATGTAATACAAGTAACGGTCCACGAGCGACGTTTGAACGGGGTCGCCGTTCTCGTCAAGGATCGCGTTGCCGTCCTCGTCCGTCTGGACCAGGTGATAGCGGACGCGAAGCTGAAGCTCCACCTCGGGGGACAGAGCCTTGTCTCCACCGATCAGCTTGATCGGATCTCCCGGCACGATATTCTGGAGGGCGAACAGAATCAGCGTAACGCCCAAAAACACCGGGATGAACTGAAGCACACGTTTAACGATGTACTTACCCATACCACTCCCCTATCTAGGGATTAACCTAAATGGGATGCCGATCGCCAGACCGGCATCCCAAAATTACCATCAGCCAGTTTACCCCAGGTTAGGGAGAACTGTATGTTTCCCATGAGGTCTACGTAAATACTTGACCCTCACGGAAGCTGCAAACTCTTAGGCGAGCTCAGCGGTACCCAGATCGGCGTGCTTCTGCGGATCGACATAGAGGTGCTTAATGCGATCGGAGCCGGCGATGGTGTGCGTGTAGAACATAATCGGGATGACCGGGCAGTCGGCAGCGACCATTGCGTCGGCCTCCTGCATCTTAGCGACGCGCTCCTCGTCGTCAACAATAGTACGAGCCTCGTCGACCTTGGCGTCGAACTCGGGGTTGTTGTAACCGGAGCGGTTGTCGCCACCGAGGGAGTCGGAGTGGAACAGCGGATACAGGAAGTTGTCCATGATCGGGTAGTCGGCAATCCAACCCAGACGACCGAACTGATAGTTAAAGTTCTGATACTGCTCGAGCAGGGCAGACCACTCAGGGGTATCGGAGACAGCGGTAACGCCAACCTTGGCGAGGTCACCGATGATGGACTCCATGATCTCCTTGTGACCGCCGTCCTGGTTGTAGGACAGGGTCACGCTAATGCCACGATCGCCGTTAGCGCCAGCGGGAGCAACCTTGTCGAGGTACTCGTTAGCCTTGTCGACATCGTAGGCGCAGAACTCCCATGCGCCCTCCTTGTAGCCATCGATGCCCGGAGGAACAATGCCGTCGGCAGGGGTACGGGTACCCTTGAAGATGGTCTTGCAGATGGCCTCACGGTTAATGGCCAGGGAGATACCCCTACGCAGGTCAGCGTTGTTGAACGGCTCGGCCGTGTTGTTGCAGGTCAGGTAGTAGGTGGAAGGCTCGGCGCCGAGCAGCATGCGCTCGCCGTCACCCATGGTGTAGCCGTCCTTGGACACGCCGCGATCCTTCTTGGCGGCATCGATCTGAGCGACGGGAACGTCGCAGACATCGAGGTTACCGGCCTGGAACTCCTTGTAAGCGGTCTCCATGTCCTTGATGACCTGGAAGTGGATGCCATCGATCTTGGCCTTGTCGCCATAGTAATCGTCGAACTTCTTGACGTTGATCTCCTGGCCATCCTCCCACTTGCCGTCCATCATGAACGGGCCGTTACCGACCGGGGCAAGGTAGAAGCTCTTGACATCGGACTCGGCGCACTCGGGAACCGGGGCCAGAGCCGGGTGAGAGGCGACGAAGGGGAAGTCGGCGTAAGCGGAAGACAGCTTGACGACGAGGGTCTCATCGTCAGGGCACGTAACACCGCTGAGCTCGGTGGCGTTACCGGCAAGCAGATCGTCATAGCCCTCGACCATGGAAAGGTGATAGGAGACCTCGGAAGGGCCATACTCGGTAGCGATGGCCGACTTGGTGTTGACCAGACGCTCCCAACCGAGCTTGAAGGACTTAGAGGTAACGTCGTCACCGTTGTGGAACTTGGCCTTCTTGATCTTGAAGGTAAACTCGGTGGCGTCGTCGTTGGACTCAAAGGACTCGCAAGCCAGCGGAACGATCTCGCCCTTCTCGGCGTCGTAAGAGGTCAGAGCGTCAAAGAGCTGATACTCGACCTGAGTACCCTGGTCCTCCTGGACGTTGTAGGGGTCGATGCAGACCGGGTTGTTGATGTAGAAGTTCAGCGTCGAACCGGACTCAGAACCGGAAGCGTCGCCGCCCTTCTTGCCACATGCGGCAAGAAAAGCCATGGAGCTCGCAGCAAGGGTGCCGCCAACAAAGGCGCGACGACCCATAACGGGCTGGTGGAACATAGAATCAGCCATGCCATCCTCCTTATGAGATAGGACAAAGAAATGTTCAGTCGGACACATGTCGAGACAATCCGATCCGAACCATCAAAACGCTGCCCGCTGCTATGGCTGGTTATGCACAACAGGCCAACGTTTTGCAATACAGTAGCGCATTTTATGCACGATTTGGGGCTAATTCCGGTTAACGGTCAAGAATTTCTTTAGTTGGGCGCAGTATGTGGTGATATTTTTGACTCTGTTACGAATATGTAAACAAAAAAGGGTCCCGCACTTGCGGAACCCTTTACAAGTACTTATGCGGCTCGTGATTAGTAGCCCACGATGCCCTGCGGGAAGAAGAACATGCACAGCACGACGCACACGGCAAACACGACAGCCATGATGACGGTCAGGCGGTCGAGGTTCTGCTCCATAACACCTGTGGCAGAGCTGGAGTTATACAGCGAGCTAGCGATCATATCCGAAACGCCGGTACCCTTACCGGAATGCATCAGGACGAGAATCGTCAGCGCCACGGCAGAAACAGCCCAAACGACAAACAGAAGAATCTGGAACGGACCCATAGATAAGCTCCTTAATAGAACAATTCAAACTCCAGTACTGTACCACAACCCCCGCTCTCCCCTACCCGCCACTCGGGGACGGGGTAGAAATGGCAGAAATAGCTCTTGATTTTCATCTATTAAAGTGATTTGAGGGCATTTCGAACGACATAGCGTCCAAGCCCCGTAAGACGGCCAATCTGTCGTTCACTAAAGCCAGCCTCATACAGCCTGCGAACAGCTTCGGCACGTTCAAATGGACCGGGAAGCCCCATAACATCATGGGGATCCATGCCGTCTAGGACTCCCCTAGCCTTGCGCTCCTGCTCAAATACCGTCATCGAACGGCCAGAATTCAATACATAGGTATCCTTGCGGCCCGATTTGCTAAAGGATTCAAAATTTCCCCGTCCGCCGATTAGACTAAATAGGATGCTCCGATCCAGGTGGCCGCCTTCACCAAGGTAGGCTTGATAGCTGCTCCATTGGTAGGCCTCCGGGCGGCAACCAAGCTCAATCGGATTATCGTGAATGTAGCGAATTGCCTGCATAAAATAGTCATTAGACTCAATAGGCTTACTTTTATAGCGATCCTGAAATACGGGGCCGCAGCGTCCGGTTACCCTGTTGAAAAACTGACCATAGAGGGTTCCTATGTAATGGACGACCTCCCACATATGGTCCTCGCGATCAGAAAGCAGCATATGCACATGGTTGTCCATGAGGCACCAGGCGCATAACGAAGCCTTGTACTGCGTGCATGCTTCACCCGCTACGGACATGAAAAACCAGCGTTGATAATCCTCTTCGAATAGGTACTGCTTGCCACAGCCTCTCATCATCACATGGTAATAGCCGTAGGGGGACTTTACTCTGGCCTGCCTTGTCATTGCTGGACCTCACAATCCGCATGCATGTTTGCGTCAAACTCTACCCAGATAGGCATTAATACAAGGTTGGCAACGAAAGAAAACTAGTCAGCGGCAAACCATCACAGGCAAACGGGAAGTCAAGCTTTAGAGGAAAAATATTTCTACCATTTCTACCCCGTCCCCAAATGGCAGAAAAAGGGGGTTGTCCGATTGTGGACAACCCCCTTACTAGAAAACGTTATTTGTTTTCTCTTAGGCCTCGGTGGCGAGCACGCGACCCGTCATCTCGGCGGAAGGCTCAATACCAGCCATGGTGAGCATGGTCGGAGCGATATCGGAAAGACGGCCGTCCTCGATACCGGTGAGCTTGGCCTTCTCATCAACGATAATGAACGGCACACGGTTGGTGGTGTGAGCCGTGAACGGATGCTTGGAACCGTCGGAAGCAACGTCAAACATGTGGTCGGCGTTGCCGTGGTCGGCGGTGATCAGCGCAAAGCCACCCTTGGCGAGAATCGCCGGGACAACCTTGGACAAGGCATCGTCAACAGCCTCGACGGCCTTAACGGCGGCGTCGAAGACACCGGTGTGACCAACCATGTCGCAGTTCGCGAAGTTCACGATGTAGAAATCAGCGCGATCCTCGTTGATGGCAGCGACGAGCTTCTCGGTAACCTCGGGAGCGCTCATCTCAGGCTGCAGATCGTAGGTAGCGACCTTGGGGGAAGCGACGAGCACGCGCTCCTCGCCCTCCTTGGGCTCCTCGATGCCGCCGTTGAGGAAGAACGTCACGTGGGCGTACTTCTCGGTCTCGGCGGTGTGCAGCTGCTTCAGGCCGTTGGCGGCGATAACGTCGGCCAGGACGTTCTCGGGGAACGTCTTGGGGAAGGCGACCTCGACGTCAAACGTCGGATCGTACTCGGTCATCGTCACAAAGTGCGAAAGCTTGATCTGCTCGCGCTCAAAGCCGTCGAACTCCTTGTCCGTGAACACGCGGGTCATCTGACGAGCGCGGTCGGGACGGAAGTTGAAGAAGATGGCCGCGTCGCCCTCGTGGATGCCCTCGTTGTGGGCAGCGAAGGGCTCGACGAACTCGTCGCCGCGCGGATCCTTCTCGTAGTAGGCCTTGATACCGGCAACGGGGTCGACATCGGCATCGGACGCGTTGACCATGACGTCGTAGGCGCGCTGGATGCGCTCCCAACGATTATCGCGGTCCATGGCCCAATAACGGCCCGAGACGGTGGCAACGCGAGCGTCGCAACCGGTCTCCTCGGAGATCTTAGCCAGGAAGGCGCAGAACTCACTCATGTAGCCAGCGCCGGACTGCGGGTCAACGTCGCGGCCATCCATGAAGGCGTGGACGCGAACGGTCTTGACACCGTGCTCGGCAGCCATCTTGACCAGGGCCTCGACGTGGTTCATGTGAGAATGAACACCGCCAGGGCTCATAAGGCCCATGAGGTGGAGAGTCTTGCCGTCAGCCTTGACGTCGTCCATAGCCTTGACGAAGACCTCGTTCTTGGCGATAGAGCCGTCCTTGATGGCGTTGTTGATGCGCGAAAGCTCCTGGAACACGATGCGGCCGGCACCGATATTGAGGTGGCCTACCTCGGAGTTGCCCATCTGGCCGTCGGGAAGGCCCACGTCCTCGCCCGAAGCGCCGAGCGTGGTGTGGGGGTACTTCTCGTACAGGCTATCAAGGAAGGGCGTCTTGGCAGCGGCGACGGCGTTCTCACCATCGGCTGGAGCAAGGCCGCAGCCATCCATGATAATCAGGAGTGCAGGAAGATGACGCTGTGCCATATGTCCTACTCGCCTGCCTTGACGACCATAGAGGCGAAGTCGGCAGCCTTGAGCGAAGCGCCGCCCACGAGGGCGCCGTCAACGTCGGGCTTGGCGACGAGCTCAGCGATGTTGCCAGGCTTGGCAGAGCCACCATAGAGAACGCGGATGCCGTTAGCGAGCTCCTCGCCGAACATCTCCTTGAGGGTCTCACGGATAGCGCCGCAGACCTCCTGAGCGTCCTCGGCGGTAGCGGTCTTGCCGGTGCCAATGGCCCAGATGGGCTCGTAGGCGACGACGACCTGCTTGGGGCAGGTGATCTCAAGACCAGCAAGGCCAGCCTTGACCTGGTTCACGACGTGCTCGACATAGGTGCCAGCCTCGCGGACCTCGAGGGACTCGCCGCAGCAGAAGACGGGAACAAGACCGGCGGCAACGAGAGCCTTGGCCTTCTTGTTCTGGTCCTCGTCGGTCTCGTGGAAGTAGTCACGACGCTCGGAGTGGCCGATGATGCAGTAGGTGCAGCCGGCGGACTTGAGCATGTCGCAAGAGGACTCACCGGTGAAGGCACCCTTGGCCTCCCAGTACACGTTCTGTGCACCGAGGGCGATGGGGGCAGCTTGAATGCGGTCATGAACCGTGGTGATGTCGATGGTCGGAGGGCAGACGAGCACCTCGACGCCAGCCGGAACCTCGGGCAGAGCCTGAGCCAGCTCGTCGGCGAGCTTGGCGGCCTCGGCGACGTCGTTGTTCATCTTCCAGTTACCAGCGATAAGAAGGGTGCGATTAGGCATCGAGAAGCGCCTCCACTCCGGGCAGGGCCTTACCCTCGACGAGCTCCATGGAAGCGCCACCGCCGGTGGAGATCCAGCTCATCTTGTCGGCCAGGTTAAACTTGTTGACAGCTGCGACAGAGTCGCCACCGCCGATGATCGAGGTGCAGTCGGCCTCGGCGACAGCCTCGGCGATAGCCTGGGTGCCGTGAGCGAAGTTGTCGAACTCGAAGACGCCCATGGGGCCATTCCAGAACACGGTCTTAGCGCCCTTGACGGCCTCGGCGTAGAGCTCCTCGGTCTTGGGGCCAATGTCCATACCCTCACGGTCGTCGGGGATAGCATCAGAAGCGACAACCTCGGGGACAGCGTCCTCGCCAAAGTGATCGGCAACGCGGTTGTCGATGGGGAGCAGGATCTTGACGCCCTTCTCCTCGGCCTTCTTGAGCATCTCGCCAGCGCGCTCGACCCAGTCCTCTTCCTTGAGGGACTGGCCAACGGACAGGCCCTGAGCTAGGAAGAAGGTGTAGGCCATACCGCCACCGATGATCAGGGTGTCAGCGGAGTCGATGAGGTGATCGAGAACACCGATCTTGGAGGAAACCTTGGAACCGCCGACGATAGCGACGAAGGGGCGCTCGGGCTCGGCGAAGATGCCGGTCAGCGTGTCGACCTCCTTCTCGAGCAGGAAGCCGGCGACGGCAGGCAGGTAAGCGGCGGGGCCCACGACGGAACCCTGGGCGCGGTGAGCGGTGCCGAAGGCATCGAGAACGAAGACGTCACCATAGGAAGCGAGCTTCTTAGCGATCTCGGGGTCGTTCTTCTTCTCACGCTTGTCGAAACGGACGTTCTCGAGAACGAGGACCTTGCCCGGCTCGACGGCGGCGACAGCCTCAGCAGCCTTCTCGCCGTAAGTGTCGGCGACAAAGGCAACGTCGAGACCAGAGAGCTCAGCGAGCTTCTTAGCGACAGGCTCAAGGGAGAGCTCAGGCTGGAAGCCGGTACCCTCGGGGCGGCCGAGGTGGCTCATGAGGATGACGCGAGCGTTGTGCTCAACGAGGTAGTTGATGGTGGGCAGGGCAGCCTTAATACGGGTGGTGTCGCCAACGACGCCATCCTTGATAGGCACGTTGAAGTCAACGCGGACGAGAACGCGCTTGCCGTCGACATCGATGTCGCGGACGGTCTTCTTGGTAAAGGCCATGTTTGCTTCTACCTTTCGTACGTGTCTGCCTTCCATTACGGCAGACGATTTCTTATAAAAAGGACGCGACCCTAGGGTGTAAGCCCTATAAGGCCGCGCCCTTCTTTAGACGCTCAACGAGCTATTCGCTAAAAGCTAAATTAAGCAACAAACTTCTCGAAGTACTTGATGGTGCGGACCATCTGAGAGGTGTAGGAGTTCTCGTTGTCGTACCAAGAGGTGACCTGAACGAGGGTCTGGCCGTTGCCGAGGTCAGAGCACATGGTCTGCGTGGCGTCGAAGATGGAGCCGTGGGTCTCGCCGACGATGTCGCGGGAGACGATCTGGTCCTCGTTGTAGGCGAAGGTATCGGGGATGGTCTCGGCGTAGGCCTTCATGGCAGCGTTGACCTCGTCGACGGTAACCTTCTTGTCAACGACGGCGTAGAGGTTGGTCAGCGAGCCGGTCGGCGTCGGGACGCGCTGGGCGGCACCGATGAGCTTACCGTTGAGCTCGGGGAGAACCAGGCCGATGGCCTTGGCAGCGCCCGTGGTATTCGGGACGATGTTCTCGGAGCAGGCGCGGGAGCGACGGAAGTTGCCCTTGCGCTGCGGGCCGTCGAGCGGCATCTGGTCGCCGGTGAAGGCGTGGATGGTGGTCATGATGCCGGACACGATGGGAGCGAAGTCGTTGAGACCCTTGGCCATCGGGGCAAGGCAGTTGGTGGTGCAGGAAGCAGCGGAGATGATGTTGTCCTCAGCGGTCAGCGTCTCATGGTTGACGTTGTACACGATGGTGGGCAGATCGCTGCCGGCCGGAGCGGAGATGACGACCTTCTTGGCGCCAGCGTTGATGTGGGCCTGAGCCTTAGCCTTGCTGGTGTAGAAGCCGGTGCACTCGAGAACGACGTCGACGTCGAGGTCGCCCCAAGGCAGGTTGTTGGCGTCGGCCTCCTTGTAGATCTTGATCTCCTTGCCGTCAACGGTGATGGAATCCTCGCCAGCAACGACCTCGTGATCGCGAGCGTAGTTGCCCTGCGTGGAGTCGTACTTCAGCAGGTAAGCGAGCATATCGGGAGAGGTGAGGTCGTTGATAGCGACGATCTCGGAGCCCTCATGACCGAACATCTGACGGAAAGCCAGACGACCGATGCGACCGAAGCCGTTAATAGCAACCTTTACTGCCATTGTGTCTCCTTTCGTAAGGCCCCCGCGAGCTACAGCGCCCGCCGTTGAGGCCCACAAACTAACCACTCGCCTAATATACCTTTTTTTTGACTTGAATTTCACGAGAATGCTCGAAATTGAAAATCAAATTTACGTTAAAACGTTTTAAAGAATAAAATAGCAGCTAAATCCGTATATAAGTCGATACTTCAAACTACCTGTTTGCTTCAATGAGCTTTTCAAGCCTCAAAACGCGATGGTACAGGGCAGACTTCGACAAGGGAGGGTCAGCCATCTCCCCCAAATCACGCAGCGAAAGATCGGGATAGCGCTCGCGCAGGTCACAAAAGACTGCCAAGGCATCCGGAAGCGTGTCGCGCAAACCCCGCTGTTCGAGCTCATCGATCAACGCAAGCTGATGCTGGGCGGCACCCGCACTTCTGGTCTGATTGGCCAGTTCGGCATTCACGCGACGGTTTACGTCGTTCTTAACCAATTTGACCGCGCGCGCTTCCTCGATCTCGGCAACGCTGCGCTTGGCGCCGACCAGCTTTAGGAGCTGCTCGATCTCCTCGGCGCTCTTAATGTAGACAGCAAAGGATCCGCGCCGTGCATTAACACGCGCATGGACCCCAATCTGCTCCAACAAATCGCAAAGTCCCTTGGCATATTGCTCGCCCTGCACCGCAATCTCCAAATGAAAATCGCCGCGTGGATCGGCCACGAAACCGCCGGCGATGAGCGCGCCGCGGATGTAGGCAAGCCTGCAGCAGGGACGGGCAACGATGTGCCGGGGAACACCAGCGACGAGCCCTCCCCTGCGGTCGAGAATGCCCAGCAGCACCAGAGCCTTGTCCAGGTCGGGCTGATCGGGCAGGGTAATGAGATAGTTACGGACCTTATGCAAGACCGATTTACGAACGGTGAATTCCGTTTTGAGCTTAAGAATGCGATGCGTCAGTGTGATCATCGTGCGCGCGACGGCACCCGTCTCGGTCGCGACCGTCAAACGATACCGCCCGGAGCCGGCCAGCGAAAGTGTACCGCTCACACGCGTCAGGGCGGCAAGCGTCGACAAATCGCAGTATTCACATTCGGGTTCGCAGCGCGCGAGCTCGTCACGCACCTCGGCGGTAAACGACATGCAGACCTATGCTTTCGTGTTGGCGCGCGACAGGTCGCGATGGGAAATGCTCACGTGATATTGGGCGCCTTCCAAATAACGTGCCGTGGCCTCGGCGATGGCAACGCTGCGGTGTTGACCGCCCGTGCAGCCGATGGCAATAGAAAGCTGTGGCTTGCCCTCCGCGATATAGCCGGGCATGACCGTATCGAGCAGCTGCGTCCAGGCCTTCCAGAACTCCTGGGTCTTGGGATGGTCCAGAACAAAGTCGGAAACTTTCTTATCGAGACCGGTCATGGTGCGCATCTCGGGATCGTAGAACGGATTGGGCAGGAAGCGAACGTCGATCATAATGTCCGCCTCGACGGGCATGCCGTGCTTAAAGCCAAACGAGAACACGTGAACGTCCATGAGCTGCTGGTCGGACAGCTCGGAGAACGCCATGCGCAATTTGTTGCGCAGAGCAGAGGTGCGCAGACGGCTCGTGTCGATGATCATATCGGCTCGATCGCGCACGCCCTGCAGCTGCAGGCGCTCGCGCTGAATCGCATCGGCCGTAGTCTCCCCCGGCTTGGCAATGGGGTGGCGGCGGCGGTTTTCGCTATAACGACGGATCAGCACCTCGTCAGAGGCCTCGAGAAACACGATGTCGCAGCTCATCTCGCGCTCCTCGAGCGCGGCAACGGCATCGAGCAGCTCATCGAACAAGCCCTGGCTGCGCAGGTCGCAGGTGACGGCAAGATGCCTGCCCACGCCCGTATTGATGCCGACGAGTTCGGCAAGCTGGGCGATCAGACGCGGAGGCAAGTTGTCGATGCAAAAATAGCCCATGTCCTCGAACACATGCATGGCCTGCGTTCGGCCCGATCCGGACATTCCGGTGATGATGACGATATCGGGGATGCGCTCCGAGCGCTCCGCCGCATCCATGGCATCTCCCTTTTGCATGTGTGCCTCCTAAAACAAGCGCGGGACCCGGCCAGCGGATCCCGCGCGATCAATTGCCTTTATTGAGTATACCGCCCCAAGCGGATACGAGGCCTGTCTTACGCCTCAAGCGCAGCCTTGAACCAACTTGTAATACTCGTGGGGTGCGTGATGGCGGTGCCGACGACAACGGCCCAGGCGCCCGCATCAATCGCGGCGCGGGCCTCCTCGGGCGTGTGCACGCGGCCCTCGCAGATGATGGGAAGACCGGGGAATTCCTCGGTCGCCTGACGCAGAAGCGGCAGATCGGGGCCATCAGCCATGGTGCAGTCGATAGCGGCAACACCATGAGAAAGCGTGGTGGACACCAGGTCGAAGCCCATGTCGACAGCACGACGAATATCCTCGATGGTGGCACAGTCGGCCATCAGGAGCACGCCCTCCTCGTGCAGCGGACGGAAGGTGTCCTCGACGGTCTTGCCATCGGGACGCGGGCGATCGGTGGCGTCAATCGCCACGATATCGGCACCCGCAGCAACGCAGGCGCGAGCGTGACGCAGCGTCGGCGTGATGTAGACGCCCTCGTGACCATCCTTCCACAAGCCGATGACGGGGACCTCGCAGCGGCCCTTAATGGCGGCGATGTCGGCAAGACCCTGGCAGCGAATGGCGGCGGCGCCGCCGAGCTCGCAAGCGCGAGACATTTGAGCCATGGTCTCGGGCGTGCGAAGCGGCTCGCCCATATACGCCTGAACGCTCACGACGAGCTTGCCCTTCAGGGATTGAATCAAAGGATCGACGGTCATGTTCGACTCAACCTTTCTAAAAACAGCCTTCTGAGACACCGCACCTTGACGTTCAAACCGTCGCTCACGTACCGAAGTACGCTTCGCTCCTCTTTCACGTCAATCTGCGGCACCTCAGAAGGCGCACTTGGTAGTTATGTTTACTTCAACGATGCAAGAAGGTGTTCGGCGGCACCGATGAGCGGAGCATCACCCTCCAGAGAACCGATAAGGATCGGCGTGTCCTGAAGCGGATCGAGCGCCTGGCTGGCATAGCCCTCGTGCACCGAGTCCTTCCACGTCTGCGAACGCCAATCGGGACCTTGGTGAATCACGCCGCCCGAAAGCACGATGACCTCAGGGTCCAGAATGTTAGCGAGCGAGCCCAAGCTGGCACCCAGCGCAAAGCCGGCGTCATGGATGACCTCGGTCGCCTTTGCGTCGCCCGCACGGCACAGGTCGTTCACGTCGCGACCGACCGAAGGACGGCTGGGGTCGACGCGACCGAAGCGCTCATCGTACATACGACCAATGGAAGTGCCCGAAGCAACCGACTCTAGATGGCCAGAACGGCCGCAGGCGCAGGGAATGCCGGCGGCAGCCGAGCACTCGATGTGGCCCATATGACCGGCAGCGCCATGGAAGCCCTGCATCACGCGGCCGTTCTCGACATATGCGCCGCCGATGCCCGTGCCGATGCCCAGGCACAAGACGGAGAACTTGCCCTTGCCGACGCCCCAGTGGGCCTCACCCAGAGCATGAGCCTGCACGTCGCCCACAACGGCAACGGGAAGACCAAGGTCCTCGCGCAGACGCGGCCCCAACTGAACGCCGGACCAGCCGGGCATAATCTCGTTGGCATACGCGATGGCACCCGTCTTGGGATCGACGACGCCTGCGGCACCGATACCGACACCGAGGACCTCGACATCGGGATTCGCCTCAAGAGCAGCCTTGATGGACGCCTCGATACGTTGGAAGACGGCCTCGCCGCCCTCCTGGGCCTCAGTAGGAACCTCGGCCTCAAATACGGGATGGGGCACGCTGCCGTCAGCCGGGTACTCCATAATGGCGGTCGCGATCTTAGTTCCGCCGATATCGACAGAGCAGACGTACTTGTTCTCCATGTCGTTCTCCTTAGGAGATAAAAACAACTACAGGAAATGCGCCGTCAGGCTAGCCGTCACAGCGCGGTAAAGGTTTTCCAGGTGCCCGAGATCGCCGAGAAACCGTGTGGCCATTGACCTAATGGGTCATGGCCGCACGGTTGAACGGCGAGGTCGGGTGCCTGGGAAAGCTTTAAAGGAGACCGTTGTCCTGGAGGACCTTCTTAATCGCCTCGACGTTCTCGCCGGTCATGGCCTTCACCGGGCGCGGCATGGTCGGGCTGTCGAAGATGCCCATGAGGTTCATAGCGGTCTTGAAGGCGCCGACACCACCGGCATAGCCCTGGACGCCCGAGGTGACATCCCAAATGTGGGAGATCTCGTTGAGGCGATTCTGCTCGGCCTTGACGGTAGCCCAGTCGCCGGCCTGAGCGGCCTTCCACTGGCGCACGTAGCCCTCGGGCTCAACGTTGGCGAGACCCGGAACGGAGCCGTCGGCGCCGCCGAGGTAAGCACCGTCGACGACGACCTCGTGACCGGTGAGGATGCTCATCGGATGACCGTTCTTCTCGTTCTCCTGAACGAGGTAGCGGAACGAGATGTCATCACCCGAGGAATCCTTGACGCCGGCCAGGACGCCCTCGGCGCCGAGCTTGGCAAGGAGCTTCCAGGGGAGCTTGGTGTGGACGCAGACGGGAATGTCATAGGCAAAGATGGGCAGGTCGAGCTCCTCGTGCAGGATGCGGAAGTGCTCCTCGACCTCGGTCATGCCCTGCAGGGCATAGAACGGGCAGGTGGCGACAAGCGCATCGGCACCCAGCTCCTGAGCGACCTTGCCGTGCTCGATCATGCGCTCGGTCTCGGTGTCGATGATGCCGACCAGAACAGGCACGCGGTGGTCGACGATGCGCACGGCCTCGGCGACAATCTGGCGACGGCGCTCGTCGGTAGAGAAGACGACCTCGCCCGAGGATCCCAGGAAAAACAGGCCATCGACGCCGGCATCTATCATGCGGTTGATGCTGCGCTCAAAGGAGGCAACATCAAGCTGGTGGTCTTCGGTATCGGGAACAACGACGGGAGGGATAACGCCGGTGAATTTCTGAGTTGCCACAAGAATCTCCTTAGTTGTCTGGCGGGCAGCCCTATGCCGCCCACTCTTGTTGGCAGTGTCCAGGCCGTCTAGGCCAAAGAACACGGGTAGAACGTTTGGTTAAAGAAGTCGACGACTTCGTTTTCGAACGCATTGATGCGCTCATGAGCGTATTTGGCATAGATGATATGCCTCCGGTCACACTCAAAACCGTTGAATACGGCAAACTGACCCTTGGGGTCGCTCACGGTATCCATGAGCGAAGTGCCCATAAGCACCGAGCCGCACACACGAGACGACAGCACCTCTAGGCCGCCGGGCAGCGGGTTGGCAACCGCCGTACAGGCAAGGCCTCGCTCGTCCAGAGCAGAAACCGCCAGCGCGACACCGCCGCCAAGCCCCTCGCCCCACGCAAAAATGCGGTCGGGGTCCATGCCATCAAGATTGCGCGCAACCTTCGCCATCGCGCAACCCCAACGGACGCGCTCGACAAAAGCGGGTGAAGCAATCCCCCGCTGCAGGTCGTCCGCACCAGCAACATCGTCATCCAGCGCGAGGACGGCATACCCCATGGCGGCAAATCTCGTCATGTGATGCCAGCCGCGCACAGGCCGATCGATGTCATGGAACATCAGGCACAGCGGCACGCGCTCAGATACTTGGGCACGACCAACAGGCTCAATCAAACGAGCGTGGACCGCATCGTCACCGAGCTTAAAGGAAACCTCCGAGTAACGGGCGCAAGGGTTAACAAAGTCAATTGCCGTAATGGCCAGGCCTTGAATCTCAAGATTCGAAGCGCATGTCTCTAAATCAGAAACATCTGCTTGGACATCGCCGTGCCAGTCCTGATATTCTGCGAGCCTTGACGAAACCGTTCCAGGAATTCCCACGAGCCCGGGGACTATCAGCTCGTCAACATTGCTCTCGCACTTAGACATGAGCCTCCCCTCCCTCACAGAAAAACGGAATGATCAGATCGTCAAAGTCCTGAATCTCCTCGTGGCCAAAGCCTTCAAAGAACTCATGACGCTTGTCGCAGGACAGGTTGTTGTACACCGCAAACTGCGTTGCCGGCGGACAGACGATATCGGCCGTGCCCGTGCCAAACAGCACGGGGCACTTGACCATGGGGGCAAAATTCTTGGAATCGAAGTACGCCAGCTTGGCATAGGCTTCGTCAATACAAGTCGAGTCCTCGTCAAACCAGCGCGACCAATAGCGCAGGCCCTCATAGGCAATATCGTCGGCGTCCAAATCCCAAACCAGGCGGAAATCCGACAGGAAGGGATAGAGGATGGCGGCGCGATTGATAAGCTCGCTGTTAAGCGCGCAGGTCGCAATGCCCAAACCGCCGCCCTGCGATGCGCCGTTCACATACACGCGGGCAAGATCGATGCCCTCGAGCTCGCGAACGATACGGCACAGAATGCGAATATCCTGATGTAGGCGAACATAGTAGAGGTTGGCCGGGTCGCCGTCGATACCGGCGACGATATGGCCCGCGACCGTCGTGCCCTCAAATCCACCAATGTCCTCGGAGGGGCCTCCTTGGCCAGGACAATCGAGAGCAATGAGCGCCATGCCCATGCCCGCAAACGACGCCTGCTCAAACCAGCTGCGGCTTGCACCCGGATACCCATGGAACTGAAGTACCAATGGCACAGGCTCGTCCGAGACGGGTTTAAGGTACTTGGCATGCAGGCGTGCACCACACATGCCGGTATACCAGAGGTCGAAAAACCGACAGGTCGCGGAATCCGCAACCGAAGCCGACTCAATCTCGTAGTCGAGCTCGACAGCGTCGGCCACGGCCATGCGGTCCTTCCAAAAGAGATCGAAATCCGATGGACGGGGCATAGCGCCTCGATATTCACCAAATTGCTGTTGTAGCTCTTGAGCACTTGGCATGGCTCGTGAACCCAACCTTTCGAAATCGCAACGGAGGTGCGCCCGGCAAGGGAACCGGGCGCACGGGAGGGAAAGCGAGGCTACTCGCCGAGCTTGGGATGCAGCAGCGACGGCGCAGCGCCGAGCAGCATCTTGGTGTAGGGGTCCTGAGGGTGCTGGAAGACCTGCTTGGCCTCGCCCTGCTCGACGATCTTGCCGCCATTCATAACGATGATGTCGTCAGAGATATAGCGGACCGTCTGGATGTCATGGCTGATGAACACCATGGCCAGGCCGAGCTCTTTCTTAAGGTCGGTCAGCAGGTTCAGAATCTGCGCGCGGACCGAAACGTCCAGAGCCGAGGTGGGCTCGTCGGCGATGATGGCATCGGGGTTCAGCGACAGGGCACGGGCAATTGCGACGCGCTGGCGCTGGCCGCCCGAAAGCTGGCCGGGAAGAACCTCGGCGGCGGAGCTGGGCAGACCGGTGAGCTCCAAGAGCTCCTTGACGCGCTTCTCCTGCTCGGCCTCGGTACCCAGGTTGTGGACGCGCATGGGGTCGAGCAGTTGCTCGCGAACGACCATGCGGGGGTTGAGCGCCGTGGCCGGGTTCTGGAACACGACCGAGATGACGCGACCCATGTGGCGACGGTCCTCGGCGGTACGTTTGGTAACGTCCTTGCCCTTAAAGTAGACCTTGCCGCTCGTGGGGGCCTGCAGGCCGCACATGACGTTGGCGGTGGTGGACTTTCCGCAACCGGACTCGCCGACGATGCCGATGGTCTGTCCGGGCATGAGCTTAATCGTTACACCCTGGACGGCGTGAACCAGGTTGGGGTGCAGAATCGAGCCGGTACGGGTCCTAAAGGTGACGTGGACGTCATCAAGGAAGATGATCGGCTCGACGCCGTTGACTGCGGTCTCGCTCATCTACATCACCTCCGCGTGAGGGGTCAAACCATTTGCCTTGAGCACCTCGTCGGGGAGCTCGGAATAGAAGTGCTCGGTGCCGGGCACGCGCTTGAAGACCGGACGGGTATCCAGGCCAATGCGCGGATGGCTCGAGCGGGGCGCGAAGCGATCGCCCTTGGGGAAATCGCGCGGGCTCGGAACAGCGCCGGGCACCTGGTGCAGGCGGCCCGAGCCGCTCTCGATGGACAGGACGGAACCCAGAAGGCCGCGGGTGTACTCGTGAATCGGGTTGGTGAGCAGCTCCTTGGTGGGCGCCTGCTCGATAACCTGGCCGGCGTACATAACCGTGATGTTATGAGCGACCTCGGCGACCAGTGCCAGGTCGTGCGAAACGAAGATCATGGCAAAGCCGAGCTTGGCCTGAAGGTCGTTGAGCAGCTTGATGACCTGCTTCTGGACGGTAACGTCCAGAGCGGTCGTGGGCTCGTCGCAGATGACCAGCTTGGGGTCGCGGGTAAGGGCCATAGCGATCAGAACGCGCTGACGCTGACCACCGGAAAGCTCATGCGGATAGCTCTCGAGCGTACGCTTGGGGTCGAGGCCCACGAGCTCCAGGAGCTCCTCGGCGCTACGGGTGCCGCCACGCTTGGTGAGCTGCTTCATCTGGGCGGAAATGAGCATGGAGGGGTTGAGCGAGGACAGGGCGTCCTGATAGACCATGGCGATATCGGTACCGCGCAGGCCGAACCACTCCTTCTTGCTCATCTTGAGCAGATCGCGGCCCTCCCAGAGAACCTCACCGGAAAGATGCTCGTCATCGTCGGTCAGGCCCATGATGGCCAGCGTGGTGATGGACTTACCGCAGCCGGACTCACCGACCAGGCCCATGGTCTGGCCGGGACGGACATCAAAGTTGACATGATCGACGACGTTGATATCGCCGTGGTGCTCAAACTGGATGCAGAAATCGCGGACCGAAAGGATCGGCTCAACGGACTCATCGGGCACATGGCGGTCGTTACGCTTGAGTTCGACATCACGCAGAGCGCCAAGACGGGCGGACAGGGACTGAGCCTGCTCCTTGTAGGCGCGAACGGGATCGGAAACCAGCAGGTCGGCCTCGCGGCGCTTGGAGGAGTCGGTCGGATCCAGGGCGGCGGAGGGAGCAGCGGCCATAGCGTCGGTAATACCCTCGGAGAGGATGTTAAGCGCCAGGCAGGTGATCATGATGGCCAGGCCCGGGAACAGCGCCTGCCACCAACGGCCAGCGAGCACGCCACCGCGAGCATCGGCGAGGATGTTGCCCCAGGTAGCGGTAGGCTCCTGAATACCAGCGCCGATAAAGGTCAGCGAGGCCTCGAAGATGATGGCGTCGGCGACCAGGGTAACGGTGAAGACCATGATCGGGGCGATGCAGTTACGCAGAACATGCTTGATCAAAATCCACGGAGCCTTGGCGCCGGAAACGATGACCGCGCGGACATAGTCCTCGCCGTACTCGGACACGATGTTGGCGCGCACAATACGGGCAATCTGCGGAGTGTACATAAAGCCGATGGCGAAGATGATCGACGGCACGGAATTGCCCAGGATGGAGACGAAGACGGCAGCGAGGGCGATGCCCGGGATGGACATGATGATGTCCAGGATGCGCATGATCGCCTCGGAAACGGACTTGCGCGAAACAGCCGCGAGGGCGCCCACGACCGAGCCGCAGACCAGAGCCATGGCAGTAGCACCGAAGCCGATGATCAGCGAGTAACGGCCACCGTAAAGCATGCGCGACAGGATGTCGCGGCCCTTATCGTCGGTACCGAAGATAAATCCATTGCCGGGAGCCTGGCGAGCAGTGAAAATCTCGACCGGGCTATAGGGGGCAAGAAGGGGCGCCAGAATCGCGGTCAGGGCGACCAGCACCAGCACGACGGCGGCAATCTTAGAAGACAGCGTCATCTTCTTCCAGCCACCGAGCTTGAGCCCCTTGGAGGCAGCCTTCTCGAGCTGCTCGGTTTGCTTCTCTCGAATCTTTACCATAATCTACACCGTCCTGATGCGCGGGTTGATGAGCAGGTAGAGCATGTCAACCACGATGTTGATGATGATGAAGGCAAGAGCAACGACGATGACGACGCCCTGAACCAGGTTCGCCTCGTTGCCCTGAACGCCCTGCAGAATCGCAGTACCCATGCCGGGGAGGTTGAAGATGACCTCGATGACGACGGCGCCGCCCATAAGGTAGCCGATCTTAAGACCGAGGGTGGTGACCGGGGTGATCAGCGCGTTGCGCAAAACGTTGATGCCGACGACGACCTTCTCGGGAACGCCGGCGCCGCGAGCCATACGGACATAGTCCTTATCGAGCTCCTCAACCATGGCGGTACGCACGATACGAGTCATCTGACCCGTCAGCGGAAATGCCAGAGCGATAGCGGGCATGATCATACGTCCCAGATAGCCAGCCGGGTTGGTGGTGAAGTGAGGCAGAGCACCGGATGCCGGGAGCACCTTAAGGTAGGAAGAGAACAGCAGAATCAACAGGACGGCAAGCCAGAACGACGGGGTTGCCAAGCCGGCGATAGAGAAGACGCGGATCACTTGGTCCGGCCATTTATCGCGATACAGTGCCGCGATGACGCCGAGCAAAAACGAGACGACCGCGCCGATGGCAAGACCGATAAAGGTCAGCTGCATCGTGACGGGCAGGGCCGTGGAGATGCGCTTGGCAACGGAGTTGCGAGCAGCACCATAGGTGCCCATGTCACCATGGATCAGATCGCCCATGTAGCGCACGTAGCGCACGGGCCAGGGGTCGTCCAGACCATACTTCTCATGGTACTCGGCAACCGCCTCGGGCGAGGCACCGTCACCCAACGCCGTATAGGCGGGGTCGGTCTTGGAGAACGACATAAGGAAGAACACCAGGACGGTGACGCCCAATGCCATGATCGGCAGCGCCACGAGACGCCTTCCAATCAAACGTAGAAAGTTGTTCACGTTCTCTCCCCTTTCTTTTGTCGGTAGGACCAACTGGTATATGAGTATGGATACTCATTACAAGACCCGAGCGACATCGAGGCCGCCCGGGTCTTTGTTTCAACTATGAGGACGTTGCCTTACGACCGACGCCCCACATATGACTCAAGCGAGTCTTAGGCCTTGACGGTCGCGACGCCCCTGAAGGACATGCTCGTCGTGCCGATGCCCTTGAAGCCATCGAGGGCCTCGCCGTTGGGCGCGGTGGACGGATCGTCCCAGGAAGCGGAGACGGTCTTGACGTGGACAACGGGGTACAGAACGGCGTTGTCGGCGATGATATCGAAGCACTCGTTCCACTTCTTCTGCTGCTCGTCACCCTCGGCGGCAAGAGCCTCGTCCATGAGACCGTGGAGCTTCTGCCACTCAGCGGACTCCTTCCACGGGCAACGGGTCTGCATCCAGACGTTGTCGCCGTACCACCAGTTGAGCAGCAGGTCGGGATCGGCGCCGAAGCAGGAAGGATCGCCAGGGGCAAGGAGGATATCGTAGGCCTCGCCGCCGTCGATGGCAGCGTAGGTGGCCGGCGAGGTATCGGTCTGGATGGTCACATCGAAGCCGAGAGCGTCGAGGTCGTTCTTGACCTGGGCGGCCATGCCCTTGATCTGTTCGTTGTCGGTGGTGCGCAGGGTGATGGCGCCCGGGGTGATGCCAGACTCCTCGATGAGCTTCTTGGCCTTCTTGGCGTCAGTCTTGTACACCGTGGAAGCCTCATGATAGTTGGTGAAGCTCTTGGGCAGGTAGCAGCTGGCAGCGGTGGCAAGGCCGGCGAAGGTGTTGGTGATCATCTTCTCGGTGTCGAGCGCGTACATGACGGCCTGACGGACCTTGACGTTGTTCCAAGGCTCCTTGGCGACGTTGAACATGATGAAGCGGGTGCCGAAACCCTGGACGTTATCGATCTTGCAGCCGGCGCTCTCGAGCTGGTCGACGGCGTCAGCGGTGACGAGCTCCATAACGAGCGTGGAGCCCTCCTGCTGAGCGGTAACGCGAGCGGTGGGGTCGGTCAGGATGCTGTACTGGATTTTCTTATCCTCGGCAGCATACTCACCGTTGTACTCGGGGTTGGGAACCAGGGTGATCTCGGTATCGGAGATAGAGTCGTACATCCAGGGGCCGGAACCGATCGGCTGCTTGGCGCGATCCTCCTCGGACTGGGTAGCCGGGGTAACGCGGATGATGGCCAGACGATCCTTGAGCAGGGAGAAGTTGGGGACCTTGGTCTTGACCGTTACAGTGCTGGCGTCCTTGGCCTCGATGGACTCGAAGGGCTGGAAGAACGGAGCATAGGTAGCGGAAGCAGCGCAAGCGGTGTAGGAAGCGACGACGTCGTCAGCGGTGACCTCGGTGCCATCGGAGAACTTGGCGCCCTTGCGGATGGTGACCTCGAAGGTGGTGTCGTCCACGGACTTGGGATCGTCGGTGGCGAGCTCGTTGAAGGTGCTGTAGTCGTGGTAATCGATGCCGTAAAGACCCTCGACGACGTGCCAGTTAGCGCCCAGGCCCACAGCGGAGCCGGTGCTGGCGGGGTCGAAGCTGGACGGGGCGTAAGCGGAACCAGCGGTGATCACGCCGCCGCCACGGTTGGCGGAATCGGTGGAACCGGAAGCGGAACCTTCGTCGCTAGAGCTGCCACCGCAGCCGGTGAGACCAAGCCCTGCGACAGCAGCGACGCTGCCGGTGAGGCCGAGGAACGAACGCCTGGACATACCCTTGTTGATGATGGCCATGTCTTCTCCTATCAATAGAGAATCTTACCCGGGGGCACCTAGACTTGCCCCCGCGCAACTTGCGGACGATATATAGCTTACCTACCGACGAACCCAACTGAGGTGCCGCGCTCGGCGACCGATACATACATACGCTTGAACGGTATTTACTACCGTTCACCGAATTCATTGACAAACGATTCGCCAGACAGTATGTATCGACGAGGTGAGATATCAGTCTTCGTCAACCCGCAGGATAGCAGGGTTATTCACCATGGCTAGTCAAACGTTTTAGCGTTAATAAAACCCGAAATCAGTAGGTAATCGCCGCGAAATAAATGATTGAAAATCGGCAAATCATGTATACCAGTTGTTTAGAAGCGCGTTTAGTTTTCGGAACGGCTGGCCGATGCCTGGGCGCGCTCGGCATTCCATGCGACAAGTGCCTCGTGGACCGCTTTGGCGACATCGGCCGGAACGCCTCGAACTTCCGCAATCTCCTGCTCGCTTGCCGCGCGCAAACGCTTCATCGAACCAAAATGGCGCATAATGGCACGTTTTCTGGTGGGCCCCACGCCCGGAACGTCGTCAAGCACCGAAACCGTCATAGC
Source organism: uncultured Collinsella sp. (assembly GCA_905200715.1). Taxonomy (GTDB): domain Bacteria; phylum Actinomycetota; class Coriobacteriia; order Coriobacteriales; family Coriobacteriaceae; genus Collinsella. The sequence goes on from CAJKLK010000003.1 coordinate 135,098, forward strand.
CTTATCGCGCAACTCGCGGTGGAACGTAATCGCAAATCGGTGGGATTCATCGCGAACCTGCTTGATCAGATAAAGCGAAGCGGAGCCGGTCGGTAGCACGACGGGAGTCTCGTCCCACGGCACGAAAACCTCCTCATCGGCCTTTGCCAAGCCACATACTGGTATATCGAGGCCGAGCGCCTCAAGTTGCTTAATTGCAGCGGTCAATTGCGGCTTGCCGCCATCGACAACGAGCAAATCGGGGCGCGAGCCAAAGCGCTCGTCCGCCATGCGCTCGGGAGCATAGCGACGCCCCAAAACCTCGGACATCGATACGAAGTCGTTCGCCTCGTCCAATTCGGCCTGAATTTTAAAGCGACGATACTGGCCCTTGTCGGCACGGCCGTTGGTAAATACCACCATCGAAGCGACGGTAAAGGTGCCGTGCAACGTCGAGATATCGAAGCACTCGATGCGCAACGGCGGCGCAGGCAGCGCCAGCGCACTTTCGAGCTCCAGGAGCGCCTGATTGGTGCGATCGTCAGCATACCCCGTGCGCATCATGTAGCGCATGAGGGCATGGCGCGCATTTTTGGAAGCCATATCGAGCAGGCGGTGCTTTTCGCCGCGCTGCGGCCTATGGAGATGGCAAGAGCGTTCGCGCTTGGCCGCAAGCCACTCCCCCAATGCTTCGGCATCCTCAAGCTCGACAGAGAGATTGATCTCGGCTGGAATATCAGCCGTCTCGTCGTAATAGCGCTTAAGAAAGCCCGATTGAAGCTCTTCCTCGTCGACATCCAGGCCTTTATCGAGGATAAACTCACAAGTTCGAACCGTTCGGCCCTCGCGAACGACAAAGACACAGGCGGCAGAGATAGTCTCTTCGCGATAGAAGCCGATGACGTCGATATCGACGCTTGATGGAAAAACGACCTGTTGGCGATCGTCCAGGCCCCTAATGACTTCCAGACGACGCTTGACGCGCGCCGCACGCTCAAAATCGAGTGTCTCGGCTGCCTCCGTCATCTCGGACGTAAGCTCGTCGACGACATCCTTGCGATGGCCCGACAAGAAACGTTCAACACGCTTGACGTTCTTGGCATAGTCGGCAGGGGAAATCGCGCCGACGCATGCGCCCGGCCCGCGCCCGACATGGTAGTCAAAGCAGGGGCGCCCGTTTTGCGCGCAAATCATATTGACGATGTCTTCTTCGCCCTTGTGAGATTCGACGATGCGGCGGCAGCGGCGCCATTCCGCACAGGATGCCGAGCAAATAGGAATAACCTTGCGTAGCGTATCGATGGTCTCACGCGCCGCACGGCTATCGGTATAGGGGCCAAAATAGCGCGTTCCCGGTCGATGACGCTCTCGCGTGTATTTGATAGCAGGAAACAAATCGCTCTTGGTAATGGCGATAAAGGGATAGCTTTTATCGTCTTTGAGATCGACGTTAAAGTACGGATGGTACTGGCCAATCAGATTGCGCTCGAGCACCAATGCCTCGTGCTCGGTCTCTACCACGATATAGTCGAAGCTCGCCACCAGCTGCATCATGAGCGGGATCTTTTGACGCTCGTCCTGCAGCGTCACGTATTGACGCATACGGGCGCGCAGGTTTTTTGCCTTGCCCACATAGATGACATCGCCCTTGGCATCTTTCCAAAGGTAACAGCCGGGTTGCGTGGGAACGCGCGAAACCTGTTCGGCAAGTGTTGGAATGTTGTCGTGACCTGCCACGCGCGCCTACTTGCGACGAAGCAGCGCCGAGACCTCGGGCATCTTAAAGACGAAGGCAAGACCAAAAGTTACAGCGAGCGAGATGACGCCTGCGACACAAACGTAGCCCAGGGTAATGAGGATCGAGCTGCCAAGCATTCCGACAAAGTGCTCAAGTGCCCACATGACGCCGGCGCCCGCGGCAGCGCCCAAGCCACCGAACAACAGGCCGAAGAAACCGCCGTGCAGGATAGACTTGACCTGAAGGCCATGTAGACGACGGCGCAGCCACCACAGCGAGCATCCGACCAAGACCACGTAGTCAACGACGTACGAAAGCGCAATTGCCGGCATACCGTAGCCCAGTACCACGCCAAACAGCAGCACCGAACCGGCCTGACCGATAGCGGAGTACAGGCAATAGCGGCTATAAGGTTTCATATCGAGCAGGGCCGAAAAGCTCTTCTGCATCAGCACGACCACGCCGTAGAGCGGCAGGGAAAGTGCCAGATAGATAAGGAACTCCGACACCAGCGCCACACCGGATTCATCGAACTTGCCGGCGCAGTAGATCATGTTGAGCGGACGGGCGAAGACGATCAGATACATCGCAAACGGAATCAGGAAAAAGAGCATCTGGGCGACACCGCGCGAAATGCCCGTGCGGACGCTGTCGTAATCCTTCTCCTGCGCATCGTGAGAGAGTTCGGTATAGAGTGCCGTCGAAAGCGAGGCGGCGATCAGCGCATAGGGCAATGTGTACCACAGGCGCGCATATGCGATGACGGAAGGGCCGGTCTCGGGCTGCACCACCAGCGCGGCGGCATTGGTAATGGAGGTCGAGACAAACATGCACACCGTGGCGAGCAGCGTCGGGATACCAAGCGCGATCGTCTGTCGCAGCGCGGGATCCTTAAAGTCGATATGGATATGAGGATGCACGCCATGCTTGCCAAGCGCGGGAATCTGGCAGGCCATCTGGACAAAGACGCCGAGGGTCGTACCAGCTGCGATCAAGATAATACCGGCCTGCCCGCCAAATTGTGCAGACACGGGAGCAAAGCCCATAAAGCTGGCGATGACGATGACATTGTTGAGAACCGGGGCAAACGTCGACCAGAAGTAGTCGCGATGTGCGTTGAGAACGCCCGAGAACACCGAGCCCAAGCCATAAAACAGAATTTGGATAGCAAAGAAGCGGAACATGAACGCAGCAGTATCCATGCTGCCGCCATCGCCCGAAAGGAACGACTGCGTCCAAATAAAGCCGGGAGCAAACACGGTGCCCAGCAGCGAGATACCGCCCAGCAGCAGAAGCAGAATACCGAGCAGATTGCCGACATACTCGTTCGATGCCTCACGGCCCTGCTCGCGCCTCACGCCCATATACACCGGCAAAAACGCCGTAACGAGCATGCCGCCCATCACGAGCTCGTAGAGCATGTTGGGCAGGTTGTTGGCAACCTGATAGGAGGACGAGAGCAGCGACATGCCGATGGCGGCCGCCATGGCCCACGTGCGGATAAACCCGGTGACGCGCGACACGATGGTCAGCACGGTCATGAGGCCAGCAGAACGACCAACCGTGGAGTAGTCCGACGAACCCATATCGTCTACGTCGTCCTGAGAGTCCTCATGAACCTCATCTTGTGGCAGTAAATCGTCCACGACGGCAAAGGAGCCGGTCATCGCAAAGGGATCGTCAACCAAAACGGCGTCATCAGCAGGTGCGACGTCATCGCTGTTCGGCATGTTGTTTCCGGATACGGCATCATCATCATCGAATATGGCATGGTCGCCAAACACCGTGTCAACTTCTTTGGCAGCGACGGTTCGGGCAGAAAACGACAGAGGGTCCCAGTCGTCATCACCGTCGATGGCCACGCCCTCGACGGGATCGGTCGAACCAAGCGGCGACCATTCGTCATCCGAAAGAAGCGGTTCGCCATCATCATGAGCCGCGGGCTTGGCGGAACGAGCGGCAGGAGCGCTCTGCGGTGTGCTCTTTCCCTGGGCTGCCATCAAAAACACCGCCGTCTCATCGGGACGCGGCGCACGAGGAGCCTCGGAGGCGATCGGCTTCACGCTGGCGCTCGATTGAGCGGCGGCCAAAAAGACAGCCGTCTCATCGGGACGAGCCGAAGAAAGAACCGTACGGGGAAGCGCCGTGCCGGCACCGGCGGCACGCAAGTACACGGCCGTCTCGCCCGGGTCAGCGGCAGCGGACCAAGCGTTTCGAATCTCGTTATCGAACGAAGTGGCCTCGGGCGCGGGCGCCTGAGGAGCCGACCCTTTTGCAAAGTGAGCTCCGCGCTTTGATTCTTCCTGCGGCATCGCTCAGTCCTCTCTCGTGATCGGGGCAACCGTCGCCCCGCAAAATGCAACTAAGTCATCGGGAGCAAGCTCAAGCTGATAGCCGCGCTTGCCACCCGAGATAAAAATGGTATCCCAAAGGACGCATGTCTCATCGATCAGCGTCCGGAAGCGTTTTTTCATACCGACCGGGCTGCAACCGCCGCGGACATACCCCGTCGCGGCAAGCAGATCTTTGACATGCATCATGGTCAGCGACTTTTCGCCTGCGGCACGCGCGGCGGCCTTGAGGTCGAGCTCGTCGGCAACGGGAATGCAGCACACGACATGGTCGTTGGACGGCGTCGTGCAGACCAGGGTCTTAAATCCCTGACCGGGCTCCTCGCCAAGCTGCTCGGAAATCGCGACGCCCAGCCCCGACGATTCGTCGCCATCGTCTTCGTACGTATGGAGAACATAGGAGATGCCGGCGCTTTCCAGCTCGCGCATCGCATTGGTTTTTGGCGTCTTAACAGCCTTTGCCATGGCACATCCTTTCCCTCGCAGAGCGACGCAAGGATTAAGTATAGGGCCAATTCCGTCGCATATGCCATCTCGACACACAGAAGCGCCACCGAATCAGAAGGAATCGGTGGCGCGTCGGTACTACAACGTCTCTTTACTGCGCGTCGAGCTGCGCCTGACGCTCACGGTCACGCTTGAGCAGCGGCGCCAAGAACTTGCCCGTGTAGCTCTGCGAACATGCCGCGACTTGCTCCGGCGTGCCCGAGACCACGACGGTTCCGCCGCCATTGCCGCCCTCGGGGCCCATATCGATCAGGCGGTCGGCAACCTTGATGACATCAAGGTTGTGCTCGATCACCAGAACCGTGTTGCCCGCATCGACCAGGCGCTGCAAAACGTCGAGCAGCTGACGAACATCCTCAAAATGGAGGCCGGTTGTGGGCTCGTCCAAAATGTAGAACGTCTTGCCTGTCTGACGACGATGAAGCTCCTTGGCGAGCTTCACGCGCTGCGCCTCGCCGCCCGAAAGCGTCGTAGCGGGCTGGCCCAAGCTCACGTAGCCCAGACCCACGTCATATAGGGTCTGCAGTTTGCGCTTAATCTGCGGGATATTCCCAAAGAAAGCCAGTGCCTCGGTGACACTCATGTCGAGCACATCCGAGATCGTCTTGCCGCGGTAGGTAACCTCGAGCGTCTCGCGGTTATAACGCTTGCCGCCACATACCTCACAGGGGACATAGATATCGGGAAGGAAGTGCATCTCGATCTTAATCTGTCCATCACCCTTGCACGCCTCGCAGCGACCGCCGCTTACGTTAAAGGAGAAACGTCCCGGCGAGTAGCCGCGCGCCTTCGACTCCGGCGTGCTTGCAAATAGCGCACGCAGATCATCCCACAGGCCAATATAGGTCGCAGGGTTCGAACGCGGCGTGCGACCGATTGGTGACTGGTCGATATCGATTACCTTATCGATGCACTCAATGCCCTCAATCTTCTTGTACGGCCCCACGGGACGCGTCGAACGATGGATGGCATTCGTAAGCGCGGGCGCAATCGTATCGGTGACCAGGGAGCTCTTGCCCGATCCCGAAACACCGGTAACGACCGTGAGCGTACCGAACTCAATCTTGGCGGTAACGTTTTTGAGGTTGTTAGCGCGGGCGCCCGTGATCTTAAGACAGCCGCGGCCGGGCTTGCGGCGCTCATCGGGCACGCGGATCATCCGCTTGCCGGTCAAATAGGCACCCGTCATGGAATCGGGGCACGCCATGATATCGGCAGGCGTTCCCGCGGCGACCACGTGTCCGCCGTTAACGCCCGCACCGGGACCCATATCGATCACGTAGTCGGCAGCGCGAATTGTGTCTTCGTCGTGCTCGACGACGATAACGGTATTACCGATATCGCGTAAGCGCTCGAGCGTCTTGATCAGGCGCTCGTTATCGCGTTGGTGAAGACCGATCGACGGCTCGTCCAGAATGTACAGAACGCCCATGAGGCCGGCGCCGATCTGCGTTGCCAGGCGAATGCGCTGGGCCTCACCGCCGGAAAGCGTCGCCGAGGCGCGATCGAGCGTCAGATAGTCGAGTCCGACATCGACCAGAAAACGCAGGCGCTCCAGGATTTCCTTGACGATGCGCCCGCCGATAAACTGCTGACGCTCGGTAAGCTCCAGGCCCTCAAAAAACTCGAGCGACTCGCGACATGACAGGCAGCAGACATCGTAAATGGACTTGCCGCCCACGGTGACGGCAAGCATCTCGGGACGCAGGCGAGCACCGTGACAGCTCGAGCATGGCTCTTCGCGAATGTATTTCTCCAAGCGAGCCCTGGTGTTCTCGTTCGTCGTCTCGTTGTAGCGCTCGTACAGGATGTTGCGCACACCCGAGAACTTAGTGTCCCACTGGCTGCGACGCCCATCGAGCTTTTGATAGTCGACCGAAATCTTCGTGTCGCCCATGCCATCCAAAAACGCACGACGCACCCGCGGGGGCAGGTCCTCCCATGGCGTATCGGCACTCACCTTAAAGTGCTTGCAGACCGCAGCAAAAATCTGCGGATAATAGTTGGAATTGCCGAACAGGCTGCCAAAGACTCCGTCGGCAATCGACTTTGAGGGGTCTTCAATCAGCGCCTCGGCATCGACTGTCTTTTTAAAGCCCAGACCATCGCACTCGGGACATGCACCATAGGGCGCGTTGAACGAGAAATCGCGCGGCTGCAGGTCGTCGATGGAATGCCCGTGCTCCGGGCACGCCAGTGCCAGCGAATACTCCAGCAGCTCGCCCTCGGTTCCCTCGGGAGCGTCGCGGTCGGGCAGCATGTACACGTTCACGTTACCGTGCGCCAGTGCCGTCGCCTGCTCAACAGACTCGGCAATGCGACCCAGGGAGTTCTCTCGAATCACGATACGGTCGACCACGACCTCAATGTCGTGTTTGAACTTCTTGTCCAGGTCGATAGGGTCGTCAAGCGAGCGCACCTCGCCGTCGACGCGCACACGGCTAAAGCCCTCCGCACGCAGGTCCTCAAACAGCTTGGCATATTCGCCCTTGCGTCCACGAACCACCGGCGCCAACACGAACGCGCGACGGCCCTCCCCCGCTGCCAGCACCTTATCGGCGACCTGATCGGTCGTCTGACGCTCAATGACACGACCGCACTCAGGACAGTGCGGCGTTCCCACGCGAGCAAACAGCAGACGCAGATAGTCGTAAATCTCGGTTACGGTGCCCACCGTCGAGCGTGGGTTTTTGGACGTCGTTTTCTGATCGATCGACACAGCCGGCGACAGGCCGTCAATCGAGTCCAGATCGGGCTTGTCCATCTGGCCCAAAAACTGACGCGCATAGCTCGAAAGGCTCTCGACGTAACGGCGCTGGCCCTCGGCATAGATGGTATCGAACGCCAGCGAGCTCTTGCCCGATCCGGAAAGACCGGTTATGACCACGAGCTGGTCACGCGGAATGGAAACATCGATATCGCGCAGGTTATGCTCGCGCGCGCCGCGGATAACGATAGAAGAATCAGACATGGAAGCTCCTTGCCTCCTACAACTTCAAATCACACTGACGATGAGTTTAGCGCACTCGACGCGCACAGATGTTCGTAATACAAGATTCGCAGACCTTTTGCGTTGTCTGACGCCGCAGACCGCACGCTCGGTCCGTACTTTCGAATACCGTCGATCGGCTACCACGCATCATGAATGTCTCCCGCTCGCAAACGAGGGTACAATGACGCTCGTGTCACACCGCGGGGCCCAGGCCCCAACATATACAAAGGAGTCAAACATGGGTTGCGAGCACGCACAGGCAGCCGGCGGGCAAACGTCGCCGTCGCAATTTGAGGAGAATACGCTGTCCGAGGTCAAGCGCGTTATCGCCGTGCTTTCCGGTAAGGGCGGCGTCGGCAAGTCATTCGTCACCGGCGCCATCGCCACGGAACTTTCCCGCCACGGTCACAAGGTCGGCGTCCTCGATGCCGATATTACCGGCCCCTCTATCCCTAAGATGTTCGGCATGAGCGGACGTCACGTCCATGCCCTCGGCAACCTTATGCTGCCCGAAATCTCCGAGCACGGCGTCAAGGTTATGAGCTCTAACCTGCTGCTCCAAAACGAAACCGACCCCGTCCTCTGGCGCGGTCCGGTTATCGCGGGTGCCATCAGGCAGTTCTGGAGCGAAACCTCATGGGGCCCCATCGACTACCTGCTGGTCGACATGCCTCCGGGAACGGGCGACGTCGCCCTCACCGTCTTCCAGTCGCTGCCCGTCGATGGCATCGTCATCGTCACGAGCCCGCAGGATCTGGTCTCGATGATCGTCGCCAAGGCGGTCAACATGGCCGAGAAGATGAACGTCCCCATTCTGGGAATCGTCGAAAACATGAGCTATATCGAGTGCCCCGATTGCGGCAAGAAGATCGAAGTCTTTGGCAAGAGCAAGCTCCCCGAGGTCGCCGAGCGTTACAACCTCGAGATCCTAGGTCAGCTTCCCATCAATCCGGCACTCGCCGAGGCCTGCGATAAGGGCGAGGTAGAGACCGCACTGCCCGCACGTATGCTGCCCCAGGCCGTCTCTGCCGTCGAGGCCATTGCCCCGCACGAAACCGCCGAGGCCTAAGTGAACACAAACGCCTCCTATGACGTCTTGGTAATCGGCGGCGGGGCCTCGGGTCTCGCCGCCGCCATTACGGCCGCGCGCGCAGGCAAAAGCGCCTGCATCGTTGAGCGCGATGTTGCCTGCGGCCTTAAACTCCTTGCGACCGGCAACGGCCGCTGCAACCTTTCCAACGAATCGATTGATTTCCAGCGGTACAACCACCCCGCATTCGTCGAATCCGTCATGGGTCCCCAGCCCGAGCAAGAGCTCGGCAGTTTCTTCTCCTCGCTGGGCATCATGACGACCTCCGAGGAGGGCCGGCTGTATCCGCGCTCCCTTCGTGCCGAATCGGTGCGCGATGCGCTTCTCAACGCTTGCAATCACCTGGATATCACCTTGATCTGTGGAGCAAACGTCGCCTCGGCATTCAAAGCCCCCGAGGGCTGGGCACTCCAAATAGACCGTCCCGCGCGAGCACTCAAGGCAAAAAAGCACGACGACCGAAAATCCGAACTACGCTCGCTTCGAAAGGCGCTCGCCGACACCCCTCGCACGAACGAGAGGCTGCAGGCAAAGGCCGTAATTATCGCTACGGGCGGCAACCCTGCCGACATCGCGAGGACGTTCAATCTTTCCCTCACCCCGCATCGACCCGTCCTCTGCCCCGTGTCGGCATCGGTCTTCGGCGACCAGACTGCGCTCAAGACGCTGGATGGCCTGCGCGTCCGCGCCCGTTTGACGCTCACCCGCAATCACGAGGAGCTCTGGCGCGAAGACGGCGAAGTGCTCTTCCGAACCTTTGGCATCTCGGGCGTTGCCGCCTTTAACCTCTCCCGTCGCGTCCAGCGCGGAGACACGATTCTGCTCGACGTTTTCCCCGACCTCTCCAAAGACGAGTTGCTCGATATGCTCAACCAGCGAGTTGAGTTGCTCGGCGGCTTTTCACCCCGCGACCCCCGCTGGCTCGACGGCACGCTCGCCCCGCAGTTCTCTCGCGTTGTCTGCACCGCATTCGAACAGTGCCACCCCGAGTCGCACGACGTCATCCATCTGGTCTCAATCCTCAAGCACTTTAAGCTGCTCGTCGAGGGAACGACAGAGGAGCGTTCGGCCCAGGTCACGCGCGGCGGCGTGCCCATCGAGAGCGTCTCAGCTCCCAACCTCTGCGTGAGCAACGCGGCAGGCGCCCCACTTTACATCTGTGGCGAGGCGCTCGACATCGATGCCGATTGCGGCGGTTTCAACCTTGCGTGGGCTTGGATCTCGGGTATTCGCGCTGCAAGCAGCCTATAGCCGCGCAGTCTATAATCAAAACGCATTCGGGCCGTCTGGGACACCGGGCGGCCTCTTTCTTGCATCTAAGGAGACCTCGATGATCGAAATCACCCAAGTCCACGCGTCACTCGATGAGGCCGGCGACGAAACCGCCTGCCTTGCTATTGGTAGACGCGCCGTCAAACGAGCCCTGCGATGCGAGGATTCCCAGATTAAAGCCATTGAGCTCCATCGCAAGTCAATCGACGCCCGTAAAAAGCGAGATGTCCATTTTATTTTGAGCTTTCGAGTTGAGCTGACAAGCTCTCGACTCGAGCAGGAGGTGGTCGACCGCGTCGCCGAGCGCGACCGCTCGCGCATCCGCATGGTAGACGGCGAGGCTCCTTCATTCCCCAACCCTGTCCCGAATGCACCCAAGGAGCGTCCCGTCGTTGTCGGCGCCGGTTGCGCCGGCCTCTTCGCCGCCCTCACCCTTGCCGAAGCGGGTCTGAAGCCCCTGCTCATCGAGCGCGGCGACCCCGCACTTCGCCGCTCGGAAGCGATTGACCTCTTTCTTAAGGAGCGTATCCTCGACCCCGAAAGCAATATCCAATTTGGCCTGGGCGGCGCAGGGACCTTCTCGGACGGCAAGCTCAACACGGGAACCAAGAATCCCGCCCATCGACTGATTCTTGAGACCTTCGTCGAAGCGGGCTCACCTCGCGACATCCTGTGGGACGCCAAGCCGCACATTGGCTCCGACATCCTCCCCACCGTCGTCACCAACATTTCTCAGCGCATCGAGCAGCTCGGTGGAACCGTCCGCTATCGAACAAAGCTCGTCAATATTCGAACCGATGGATCTGGCGCCATCACCGGCGTCGATGTCCAACCGCCCCAAGAGACCACAAGCGAGACAATCGCCACAAAGCACCTCATTCTCGCCTGCGGCCATTCCGCCCGCGACGTATTCGAGCTTCTCAAAGAACATAACGTTGCCCTCGCGCAAAAGACCTTTGCCATGGGCGTGCGCATCGAGCATCCACAGCGCGACATCGACCGTGCCCAATATGGCCCCTCGGCGGGGCACCCGGCACTCGGAGCAGCCCCCTACAAGCTTGTCACCCATCTCCCCAACGGCCGCAGCGTGTTCTCGTTTTGCATGTGCCCCGGCGGACAGGTTGTCGCGGCTTCTTCCGAGCAGGGCCATCTGTGCGTCAACGGCGCCAGCCTCAATGCGCGCGACGGGCGCAACGCGAATGCCGCCCTACTCGTTAACGTCACACCTGACGACCTTCCCGGCGATGATCCGCTCGCAGGCATTGAGCTCCAGCGCGCCTGCGAGCGAGCCGCCTATCGCCTGGGTGGCTCCAACTGGAACGCGCCGGCACAGCTCGCCGGAGATTTCCTTGCCAGGCGCGCCAGCACGGCGCCCGGAAAGGTAAAACCAACCTATCCACTTGGCGTGACCTGGACGGCGATCGACGATGCCCTCCCGCGGCATATCGTCGAATCACTTCGTTTGGGAATTCCCCTGCTCGGTAAGAAACTGCGTGGCTATGACCGCCCCGATGCGGTCCTCACTGGCGTGGAGACGCGTTCGAGCTCCCCGGTCACCGTCACCCGCGATCGAACATGCCACGCCGCGTCGACTCCGGGCCTTTACCCTTGCGGCGAGGGTGCCGGATATGCCGGCGGCATCATGAGTGCCGCCACCGACGGCATCCGTTGCGCTGAGGCGCTGATAGCAGACCTCTAGCGCACGAACTCCCGCGTCCGAACGACACAGGCCCCGAGCTCCACAGGGAACTCGGGGCCTGTTCGCTACTTTCTGAATCGTGCACCCTGGCGTTTTCCGCCCGAAGCAAAGGTAGAGCCCTTGCGAGCCTGCGAACGCAAACGCTCGATCGTTTCGTCCTCAGATGCGCCCTCAAGCATCGCCCGAATCTGAACGACGGCATCGCGCAGACGCGCCGCCTCCTCAAAGT
>CAJKLK010000004.1:0-140995 GCA_905200715.1 uncultured Collinsella sp.
TTGGACTGATGATTCTGTTCTGTGCGTTTGAGATTGTGTCACAGGTAAGGGATAGTCGGTCCTTATGAGTTGAATTACGCGCGTGCGGATATAAAGGGTGGCATGTTAAATTTGTTGAAAACTCTGACATGCGCTGCCGACTTCATTAAAATCGATTGCCAATCAAGTCTTCCTATATATGCGAGCCCTGAGAAGCTGCGCTGTGAACCTGAGACCGCTATCGATCGGCCCGGTGCACCGGGCCGCTGTCCTCGAGCCGGCATCAGCTTGCCGGTCTCAAAACGTATGCCGTCCGGTACGACCAACAGCCGAGTCTTGCGCCCAGTTCGAGCAGCGCCAGAGCCCCGTGCCGGAACCCACGCAGCCGATGGCAGGGGAATTCAGCCGCGGCCATCGAGGAGCCGACCCAGGGACGGCGCCCCCAGTCCTCGAAAGATTTCCACCGCCCCCTACAGGCCTGGATTGATTTAACAGTTGATTTAATCCGGCTGAACAAGCCGAGCATGGGCCGGTTGACAAAATGTAAGGTAAAAAAGCAGATACGACCGTACGCCGGTGCGGGGTTCGGGTGATGTGATAGAAAGTAATACACGTATTACATCTAACCGGGAGGTGCATCATGGCAACCGCCACCGCAGCCCTGAGAACCCCCGAGGACCTCGCGAACAGGTACGACCGCCTGGCGAAGTCGACGGGCCGCACGAAAACCTTCTACATGACGGAGGCGCTTGCCGCAGAGATAGGCAGGCTCGAATACGAGTACGGCCTCATGAATTATCCGGGAAGCGTTTGGTTGCGAGGTATGCCAGTGTGAGGGCCTGATTCGTCAGGCCCCGCACAGGGGGACCGCGATGGTGGCCACCGCGCCGCCCGAGGGGCTGTTGGCGAGCGAGACGGAGCCCCCGTGGGCGCTCGCGGCCTCGGAGGCGGCGTGGAGGCCGAGCCCGTAGTGGTGGCTTCCGTCGCGCGAGGAGCGGGAGGAGTCGTCTGTGAAGAGGCGCTCGCAGCCGCGTTCGAGGGCGGCGGGAGAGAAGCCCGGTCCGTCATCGGCGACCTCGATGACGAGGTATCCACCAGCGACGTCGCAGGAGACCACCACGCGCGAGCGCGCGTGCTCGGCGGCGTTGGCCACGAGGTTCGCGGCGGCTCGCGCCAGGGCGGTTCGGTCGAGTGGGGCCTCGGGCGCGCCCGCGACAGCGGGGCCCGTGGCTGCGTCGAGCGTCACGCCTCGCGCCCGGGCGATCTGGGCGGCCTCGGCGAGGACCTGCTCGCAGAGCTCGGCCGGCCGCATGGGGGCCCTCTCCGCCCCGCCGGACCCGCGCGAGGCCTCGATGAGCAGGCGCACGTAGCCGTCGAGCCTTTCGACACTGCCGGCTATGTCGCGCGCGGCGGCCGCGAGGTCGGCGTCTTTCTCGTCTTCCAGCTCCTCCGCCACGAAGTCGGCGTTGGCGCGCAGCACGGTGAGCGGCGTCTTGAGGTCGTGGGCGAGCGACGCCACCTGCTCGCGCTGCCCCCGCTCCGCGGCCCAGCGGGCCTCGAGCGACTCGGCGAGGGAGGCCCGCATGGCGTCCATCGCTGCGAGGACGTCGTTCACCTCGCGCACGTTGGTGCTGCCGACCGCGAAGTCGAGCTCCCCAGCGCCGACGCGCCCCGCCGCCTCCGCGAGCGGCGCCATCTTGCGCGAGATCACGCGGCTCGCGCGGCGCGCCACGAGCGCGAGCGCGAGCGCGCTTCCCGCAGCGGCGCCGACGAGCATGAGGCTCTGCGGGTTGGGAAGCAGGCCCGCGAGATCGCGCGAGACCCACTGCGGCAGGTACTCGCTGACGAGCGCTCAGGCCCCGCCGCCCTTGAGCGGGAACGCGGCGTAGGTGAGGCCCGAACCCCCGCCCTCGATCTCCACTGTGCCCGGATCAGCGGCGAGTGCCGCACGGGCCATTTCCGTCGCGTCCTCGAGCCGCGTGCCCTCGAGGTCTGTCATCAGCACGTATCCGTCCTTGTTCAGGATGAGGTAGCGGTACGCCGTCGGCACGTCCTGCTGCCCGCAGACGCCGTCGCGTGCCAGGCCCTCCGCGACCTCGCGCGCATTGGCCGGCCCCCAGCTTGCCTCATAGACGAAGCCCGCGTTGATCGCCACGGAGAGCACCATGAACGAGGCGAGCCACGCCGTGGCGACCGCCGCGAACGCGTAGGCGAAGTAGCGCGCGATGACGAAGGAGAGCGGCATGCCCCCGCGACCTCGCGCCCCGGTCCTCAGAGCTGCCACTTGTACCCCATCCCCCAGACGGTCGCGATCGGATCGGCGCCGGCCTCGGAGAGTTTCCTCCGGGCGCGGCTGACCTGCATGGATATGGCCGCGTCGTCGGCGTCGCTCTCCCAGCCGAGCACCGCCTCGCGTATCTGCGCGCGGCTCATGACCTGCCCGGGGTGACGAGCGAGGTACTCGCAGATGGCGTACTCGGTGGGCGTGAGCGGCACGGCCTCGCCGCCCACGGCGACCTCGCGCGCCCCGAGGTCGATCCGCACCTCCCCGAAGGAGAGGGCGTGCGAGCGCGGCCGGCGCTCACGGCGTAGATGGGCCGCGACCTTGGCGCGCAGCTCCGCGGCCCCGAAGGGCTTGCGGACGTAGTCGTCGGCGCCCAGGCCGTAGCCGGCCACGGCGTCCTCCTCGGCCACGCGAGCGGTCAGGAAGATGATGGGCCCGTCGAAGTCCGGGCGGATCTGCCGCACGAGCTCGAAGCCGTCGAGCCCCGGCATCATGACGTCGCAGAGCACGAGGTCGAAGCGCGAGAGGTCCATCCCCGGGACCGCCGTCGGGTCCGCCGCCTTGACGACCTCATGGCCGTCGCGGCCGAGGACGCGCGCGAGCGCGTCGAGGATCGCCCGCTCATCATCCACCGCCAGTATCCTCGCCATGTTCGACCTCCTGAAACTCCCGTCGGAATTGTACTAGCGCCGCGCTCAGCGGTCCAGAGCCCTGCGCGCAGCCGCGGGCGCCCACATGGCGATCTCAGGGTTGGGCAGCACGCGTTCGGCGATCGAGCGCAGCGCCGACCCCCAGCCGGCGTCGAGCAGGGCATTCCCGCCCAGGACGAGCGCTGCGGAGAGGAGGGCGAGCACGGCGGCGAGCGGCCTCCTACGCATCTGCCCTCCCGTCCTCGAAGCGGCGGAACCAGGCCAGAAGGACGGCGGCGGCTGCCAGGGCGAGCACGAGGCCAGCGAGCGCAGTCGTGAGGAGAGGGGCCGCCGCGCGTGCGGCGTCGATGAAGACCTCCACCCCGAGCGACCCCAGGCGCACGGGCCAGGCGAGCGGCACCCAGCTCAGGGGCGTCGCCAGGGCACCGGTGAGCTCGCCGGTCATGAGGCCGTGCGCAAGTCCGCCCACTGAGAAGAACGCGAGGAGCATCCCCGGCGCGCCGGCGCCGATGGCGGCGTTGCGGCCGAGGCGCAGGGCCACGCCGAGCCCCAGCGCGTAGAGGGGCAGGCTGCCCAGCACGATGCCCGCCCAGGCGGCCGCAAGCGGAGCGGGCCCGAGCGGCAGGCGCCCGGCGACGGCGAGTACGGCCCCGAACACGCCGAGCGCCACGGCCAGCGCGCCCGCGCCGAGCGCCGCAAGGGCGAGCAGCTTCGCCGCGACGGCGCGCCCGCGCGAGGGGACCGCCGTGAGGTTGGCGAGGCGCCCGGCAGCGCGCTCCTCGTCCACGGCGAGCCCGCAGACGATGGCGGACATGAGCGGCATGAGGGCGCCGAGGAACTGGACGTAGGCGTCCGCGCCCAGCGCCGGGTCCCATCGGGTTACGGAGAAGTACTCGCCGCAGGCAAGACCGGCTGCCAGGCCGCAGACGAGGTGTACCGCCGTGAGCGGGGAGCGCGCCAGGCGCAGGGCCTCTGAGAGCAGGGCCCGCGGGAGAGTCATGCGCGGCGTCGGGTCGGAGAGTCGTGTCATGGCCATCACCTCTCCTCGGAGCGCGCGAACCAGGCCGCGCCCGCCGCCGTGAGCGCGGCGAACGCGAGCGCGCAGACCGCAAGGCCCGCCAGTGTGAGCATGCCGTCCGCCGCGAGCGCCCCGCCGAGCGCCATGTCCGCCGCGAGTGGCTCGCCGCTCGGCAGCACGGGGATGAAGCTCGTGGGGATGACCATGCTCGCCGACGGCGGAAAGAGCTGCGGCAGCGGCATCAGCGACCAGGCGAACCCACCCACGAGCTGCGCGGCGAGCGGGCAGAAGATGCCCGCGAGCATTCCGAGCCGCGCCGTGAGGAAGAGCCCTGCGGGGATCATCCACGCCGCGGTCACCGTGTTGGCGAGCGCGCAGAGGAGCATCGTGAGCGTGCCCGCGGCCGTGAGGCCCTGCGAGGAGAACGCCGATCCCGCGAGGTAGATGCCGAAGACCACGAGATTCGAGAGCGTGCAGAGCGCGAGGCACCAGAGCGCCTTGGCCCACCAGGCGCGCCCGAGCGGGAAGCCCAGGCCCAGAAGCCCCCGCATCCGCGTGCGAGCGTCCGCCCGCGCGACGCACGCCACCACGAGCGAGAGAGACACGGGCAGGAAGAGCGCGTACCAGTAGTTCCACGCGCTGAAGATCTGCACGCCCCGGTAGGGCATCGCGCCGAGCAGCGGCATCGGCAGCGCCATGAGCACGGCCAGGCGAACCGGTGCCGCGTGGCGCGACTTCAGGGCCTCGGCGCGCAGGCCCGCGAGCAGGCTGCCTTTCTCGCCCGTCATGCCGCCACCTCCCCGCGCGCTCGACGCCCCTCCCGGCAGAAGCTCATGAAGAGTTCCTCGAGGTCCTGCCCGGGCCGAAGCGCATCCTCGTAGGCGAGGCGCCCCCCGCAGATGATGCCGATGGTGTCCGCCATCTGCTGCACCTCGGAGAGGATGTGGCTCGAGACGATCACCGTCGTACCCGCCGCCGCGAAGCCGCGGATCTGGTCGCGCAGCTCCTCGATGCCGATGGGGTCGAGGCCGTTGGTGGGCTCGTCGAGCACGAGCAGGCGTGGCCGGGCGATCAGCGCCAGCGCGAGCCCCAGGCGCTGCCGCATGCCCATCGAGAAGCGCCCGGCGCGCTTCTTCCCGGTGTCCGCGAGGTCCACGGCGGCGAGTACCTCATCTACGCGGCTCTCGGGAAGGCCCAGCAGCGTGGTGCGCACGCGCAGGTTCTCGCGCGCGGTGAGGTTGGGGTAGAGCGGCGCCTCCTCGATGAGGCTGCCGATTGCGTAGAGGTCCTCGCGGCGCCAGGCGTGCCCGGCAAAGAAGATCTCCCCGGCCGTCGGCCGCAGCATCCCGCAGATCATCTTGAGCGTTGTCGACTTGCCGGCGCCGTTGGGGCCGAGCAGCCCGTACACCTCGCCCTCGCGGATATGAAGGCTCACGTCGGCCACGGCGTCCTGCGCCTGGTCGCCGCGGCCGAAGCGCTTGGTTAGCCCGCGCGTCTCGAGCATGTAACCCATGGGTTTATCCTTTCTCTTCCGGGCGCGCGGGCCGAGCCACCGTGCCCGCTCGCCTTACCTTTCGGGTTCACCATCCATGGTGGGGCGCGTTTCTAACGAAGCCGTAACGGTCGTTGGGCTCTTTTGGCGCCAGCCCTTCTCGACCCGCACATCATGATTAATTTGCTTAAAGCAGCAACTTTCCCGATCGTTGTATTCACCGAATCAAAACGTGTACATCAGCCACCAAAGATGCCGAAAAATGTCGTTTTTGGTGGCTGATGTACACAAATGCACAATCCCGCGCACCCCAGAAGCACCCTCCATATGTCTGGACTCTCTATGCTTACGCTGGATAGACATCGCCAGAACGGGTATAGTATCGAAAGTTTTGTCGTTTACCAGCGGGGGAGTCCTGTGGGCATCAAGAAGAAGATCAAAAAGGAGCTTATCGGCACTTCCGATTACCCGTCGAATAAGATCTTTACGATCTCCAATTTCATCACCTTTACGCGCCTGGTCCTCACGCTCGTCTTCCTGTACCTGTTCGTGACGGACAACAACCGTGTCGTCGCCATTGTCATCTATGCCATCGCGGCTTCCACCGACTGGATGGACGGCCAGATTGCCCGCATGACCAAAACGGTCTCGTGGCTCGGCAAGGTTATGGATCCCATCTGCGACCGCGCGTTGCTGTTTACCGGCGTGCTGGGCCTGGTGGTCCGCGGCGAGCTTCCCATCTGGGTCTGCGTGCTCATCATCGGTCGCGATATCTACCTGGGCATCGGCACGCTCATCGTGCGTCACTACCACCGGCGCCCCATCGACGTCGTCTTTCCCGGCAAGATTGCCACGGCACTGCTCATGACCGGCTTCTCGCTTATGCTGCTTGGGTTCCCCGTCATCGACGGCTGGCATCTGCTGCCCGCTACGTTCACGGCATTCCCAGGCCTCAACGGCAGCTCGGTGCCCCTCGGCATCTTCTTTGTATACGGCGGCGTCATCTTCTCCATGCTCACCGCTGTCATCTATTCCGTTAAGGGAGGGGCGGCCATTAAACAGGCCATCGCGCACCCCGAGGACGAGGACATCGACTTTCTTAACCCCGAAATCGAAGACTAAGTCGTTGGGGTATGATTACGTACGGTTCATTCTTTGCGGCGTAGCCGCGTTAGATAGGGGTTGTCATGGACAACAAGGTTAACAATATGCCTCAGAACGATAAGACTGCGGACGCTACCTGCGTTTTCCGTGTTCCTTCGAGCGATGTCACCGTTCCCGACCTTATGGCCAACGTGCGCATCACCGCTCCGGTTCTGTCCATCGTCAAGGGCCCGCAGACCGGAGCTGCCTTTGAGCTCGAGGACGACGTGACCACCATCGGCCGCGATCCCGCGAACGGCATCTTCCTCAACGACATGACCGTCTCGCGCAGCCACGCACGCATTATTCGTGAGGGCCTGGGCGCCCGTATTGAGGATCTGGGCTCGCTCAACGGCACCTGGGTCGACGGCGCTATCGTCAACGGTGCTCCGCTGCACGACGGCTCTTCCGTTCAGATCGGTACGTTTACGCTCATCTATCACGAGAGCACGCCGGAGCGCATCGAAACCGGTGAGTAGGTAATGGCCGAACGCAATTATCTGAGTATCGGCCAGGTCGTCAATCTACTTCGAGGCGCATACCCCGATCTATCGAACTCAAAAATTAGATTTCTAGAAGATGAGGGGCTCATCACCCCTCATCGTACGCCTAAGGGGTATCGCCAGTACTCCAAGGAAGACGTTGATCGTCTCGAGGTCATCCTGCACCTGCAGAAGACCCGCTACATGCCGCTCAACGTCATTAAACAGCGCTTAGAAAACGCAACGGACCTGTCCACTTTGGCTTACGAGGTGGGTCTTCTGTCCGATGTTCCGCTTAAGACGGAGCCCAAGGAGACCAAGCAAAAGCTGCATCCCATCGAGACCATTCCCGACATGCTCGGCGTCGAAATCTCGTTTATCCGCTCCCTTGCCGAGAACGATCTAATCCGCATCATCAAGAGCCCGCAGAACCGTGAGCTCGTCGATGGCCGAGATTTCCCGATTATCCGTTACTGCTCGGAGCTGTCGCGCTTCCACATTGAGCCGCGCAACCTGCGTCAGTACGTATCGTCGGCAAACCGCGAGTCTTCGATGTTTGAGCAGGTTCTCGTGAGCATGCTCGGCATGGACACCTCCGATGACGAGCGCGACGCCAAGCTCGAGCGCGCTTTTAAGAAGCTGCACGACCTCACCGAGGGTGTGCACACCGCGCTCCTTAAGAACCGTGTCTTTGAGTCGCTCAACGCCGTGGTGGAGGACGCTGACATCGATGCTCTCGATGAGGAGATCGCGCGTTCCGAATCCACCAAGGCTAAAAGCGATGGGGCAAGCGTCCCCGCGGTTGCCGCGCACGACGAGTCGCTCGTGCAGCCGTCTAAGGTCGTCGTCCCCTCGCATAACCCGTCTGCTAACACGGGTAAATAACCGCCGTTCACCCGGCAATCCATGAAAGGTCACGTCATGTACGACTTCGAATCTCATATTGTCGATATCCCCGACTATCCCGAGCCCGGAGTCGTCTTTAAGGACATCACGCCGCTCTTTGGTAATCCCGAGGCCCTGAAGGCCATGGTGGATGCCCTGGCCGAGCATTTTGCCGACATGGGCATTACCAAGGTCGTAGGACCCGAGGCCCGCGGCTTTATGGTCGGTGTGCCCGTGGCCGTCGCCCTGGGTGCCGGCTTTGTTCCCGCACGTAAGCCGGGCAAATTGCCGCGCAAGACGGTGAGCGAGAGCTACGAGCTCGAATATGGCACCGACTCTATCGAGATCCATGCCGATGCCATTACCTCTAAAGATACCGTGTTGATTCTGGACGACTTGGTCGCGACGGGCGGAACCGTCGAGGCAACAGGTAAACTGGTGCGAGATATGGGCGCAAAGCTTGTGGGCTACGGTTGTATCCTTGAGCTTGCGTTTCTCAACCCGCGCAAGAAGCTCACGCCTTCTAACGAGGACGTTGAGTTCTTTAGCCTGGTAACGGTGGACTAGCCGCTACCCTTAGATACCGGAAAGGAAGCTACATGCGCACAGCAAATACGCACAAAAACATGGCACGCTGCGCTGCTACGGCAACCCTCGCTTGTGTTTTGGGCCTGGGCCTCGTGGCTCCGGCCTACGCCGATACCGCATCCGACCTTGCCGCTGCTCGAACTAAACTCGAGCAGATTGGCACCCAAACCCAGCAAATTCATGAAGAACTCTCCGCACAGACGCAGGAGCTTGATCAGACTGCAGGCGAGATCACGCAAAAGCAGCAAGAGATTGCGGAGGGTCAGGCAAAGCTTTCGAGCTATGTTGCCGGTGAGTACAAGACCGGCGGTCTGAGTCTTCTTCAGGTTCTGACGGGCGTCGACGATCTGGGCGACATGCTCAACCGTCTCTTCTACTACGGCAAGGTGTCCGACAAGCAGGCCCAGACCATTCAGGAGGTCAAGGACCTTAAGCAGCAGCTCACCGATAAGCAGACGGAGCAGGAGAAGAACGTCGCCGCGACGCAGAAGAAGGTCGACGAGCTCAATGCCCAGCAGGCTGAGGCCCAGAGTGTCGTGAACTCCCTGGATTCGCAGCTGCAGGCCGAGCTTGCTGCCGAGGCCGAGGCCAACGCTGCGCTGCAGGCTGGCATTAATGCCAGCACCGCCGAAAAGGCCACGGTGAGCAACGACACCGCCGGTACGACCGAGAACACCAACAATGGTGGCGGTACGACCAACAACGGCGGCGGCAACACGCCTGCGCCCGCTCCCGCTCCTGCTCCCACGCCGCAGCCCGTGGCGCCCGCTCCGGCTCCGACGCCTTCCGCACCGAGCCAGTCCGTTGACGGCGGTACCGTTGTTTCGCGCGCCTACAGCAAGCTCGGATACGCTTACTCTTGGGGCGGCATTGGCCCGAACAGCTTTGACTGCTCCGGCTTTGTAAGCTACTGCCTCACCGGCCGTTATTGCCGCCTTGGCACGACTGGTACCTTCATGGGCTGGACCCGTGTATCCGATCCCCAGCCTGGCGACGTCGTTGTTAACTCTTACCACACCGGCATCTACATTGGTAACGGCCAGATGATCCACGCTTCCGACTACAAAACAGGCGTCATCATCAGCTCCGTCGCAGCCGGTATGAACAACAACTACATCTTCGTACGCTACTAATTTATTACTACAGCGAACGAACATGGGCCTCGCGATCTTGAGTCACGAGGCCCATTCTTTTTGCCTCTACCGTTTGACATAAGATCAGCACGGCTATCTAGTATTCAAAACTAGATAGCCGTCCAATCAATCAAAAAGACAGCTATAATTGATGAGGAACGATTAGAAAGGACCCTCAATGAGCTGGGCACTTATCTCCGATTCGAGCTGCAATCTTCGCGATTGGCAACCAACCGCACCTCATACCACCTTTGCATTTGCACCCCTTAAGATCCGAGTGGGGGAGCGCGAGTTTGTCGATGACCTCTCGCTCGATGTTCACGAGCTCAATTGCGCCGTGCAGGCGGAGTCGAGCGCTTCTTCGAGCGCCTGTCCAAGCGTAGGGGAGTGGGCCGAACTCTTTAGGCTTGCCGACAAGACGATCTGCATGCCCATCTCGGAGGGTGTCTCGGGAAGCTACAATGCCGCGGCCACCGCGCGTGACATGGTGCTTGCCAAAGAGCTCAACCGTCAGATTCATTTGGTTAACTCGCGAGCCGCAGGTGGCAAAATGGATCTGATCTTCTTGCTGTTCGACCGCTATCTTGCGAGCAACCCGGACGTTTCCTTTGAAGACGCCTGCGCTTACTTCGATAGTCTCGAGCAAAATAGCAAGATCCTCTTTAGCCTGTGCAATTATGAGAACCTTGCGAAGGCCGGACGTATTCCCAAGGCAGCCGGCGTTATTGCTAACAAGCTCAATATCCGCATTTTGGGCACGGCGAGCGAAGCGGGCAAAATTGAACTCGTTGGGCACACGCGTGGCGAAAAGAAGATGCTCACCAAGATTGTCGACACCATGGAGGCCGAGGGCTTTACTGGCGGCGAGGTCGTTATCGACCACGTCGAGAATGAGACGGGCGCCCAGGCACTAGCCAGCCGCATTGTGGAGCATTGGCCAGGCTCCAAGACTATCATCATGCCCTGCAACGGGCTAGATTCATACTATGCCGAGATGCACGGCCTCATCATCGGCTACGGCATGGGCGTGGCTTCGGGCCGATAATTTCCAACTAGACAAAAGCACGGGCGGGATAAGGGGACAGCGGCCCTTTATCCCGCCCGTCTTATGCCTCGGTTAGCTATTAAACCCATTAAACTTGAGATAGCTCATCAGGTACGCCTTCGAAACGAAGGACGATACCGCACTGCGTACGAGCAACGACTCGCGCGTAACCTGATGCGCGGTATCGGGCACGGGAGTCTGCTCAACGGAAAAAGCCGCTCGAATCGATGCCTCAAGCTGATCGACTACATAATCGAAAGCAGTCGGAGCGTCGTAGCTCAAGCGCTGAATATTAAAGAGCGCCTGAACCGCAGCGATGGGCAGCACCTGCTTAAAGATACAAATGGCGATGAGACGCGCAATCTGCTCACGGCCATACTGCTTTTTAACCGGAGCAGGAATGAGGCCGACCTTCACGTAGTTATTGATCATCGAAGGCGTGATAACGGGCTGCTCAACGCAAATCGAAAGCGGCTCCATCCACAGCGCAACATATTCAATAACCTGATCGCGATAGAGCGTTACGTTGGGCAGCTGGTCATAGCGTGGCAGGCTCAACGCGTTGAGTTTGCTCACCATTTCGGACTGAATAAATGCATCCGGCAGCACCGTCGGCTGAATATCCTCGGGCTTAATGCTGACCGATGTATCAGACATCGGGATAACATGTTTGACGTAGTTCATAGGGGTCCTCCGTTCATTTTCTATATTGTATTCTAGGTTATCTAGTTTTGGATACCACATAGCCGCCAAGTAAAAGTGGTTGGACTGCACATTGATGCACCGCCAACCACTTTGTTAAAAGATAGCAACCTTACATAAGATATATTATCGTACTTATCCACGTAGGAAAGCGTATGCGCTGGTTGCTGCTATGGCTCCGTCCGAAACGGCGGTCACAACCTGGCGTAAACGCTTGGAACGGATATCGCCGGCTGCGAATAAGCCGGGCGTACGGGTGGCCATCGAATCGTCGGTGACAATGCCGCCGTCCGGAGCCAGATCGACGAGATGCTCAATAAGCTCGGTATGTGGCTGCGTCCCCGTAAAGACAAAGATGCCAAAAGAGCCAGGTTCAAAGGACTCAGTGTGCATTTCACCAGTCGCATTGTCCTTGAACGTGATTGTGGTGGGCATCGCTTCACCTGAAAGCTCAACAATACTAGTTTGGTACCTAACTGAAATATTGTCGTTGGCAAGCACCTTATTCACAACACCCTCGGGTGCACGGAATTGATCGCGACGCAGCACGATGGTTACGCTGCTGGCGATTTCTGACAAGAACAGGGCTTCCTCGCAGGCAGCATTGCCGCCGCCGATGACAAAGACCTGCTTACCACGAAAGAACATGCCGTCACATGTTGCGCAATACGAAACGCCACGACCGCGATACGTATCCTCACCAACAAAACCAGCAGGACGCGACGTGGCACCCATGCACGCAATGACGCTCTTGGCCGTTGTGTCGCCCATATCATGATGGATGGTAAATTGAGCCGCATCGGCATCGTAATCGACGCCTGTCACCATACTCCATTCAACCTGAGCTCCCAGGCCTTCAGCATGCTGTTGGAATCGCTCACCAAGTTCAACACCGCTCAGCAGCGGAATGCCAGGATAATTCTCAATCTCGTTGGACGTGGCGATCTGTCCGCCAGACATGCCCTGCTCAAGGACAGTCGTCGTCAGGTTGGCGCGCGCCGCATAAATGGCGGCAGCATAGCCCGCAGGGCCGCCGCCGATAATCGCAACATCGATTGTCTGATCGGTAGTCATGAAGAGTCCTCTCGTCGAAACGTTGTCGTTCTTTGCGCTCATACCCAAATTTACGTGAACGTGACACTCATGCACTACAATGATAAATCCGTGTTACAACGTCGAAGGGGAGTTATCGATGGATCAGACGCAGACGAGCGACGACGCTCCCCTGCTCAAGCGCAGCACTCCCCAATCGAAGCAAACCACGCTCTTGGCTCAGCAAAAACCTCTCGTGACCATCGTGCACGCCTCGGTCGGCTCGGGCCACAAGGCCGCCGCAAATGCAATTGCGCAGGCATTCGACCTCATCCGCGGCACCAATGGCATCCCCGAGGATGTTGAGATTGAAGTGCTCGATATCCTTGATTTTGGACGTATTAAATTCGACGGCAATAAGACCGCGGCTTCTTTTACGGGAGCCACGCGCCCCATTTACGACCTGACCTGGCGATATACGCTTACGGGACATCTTCTCTGGGGTGGCGGCACGGCATGGTCGCGAATTATGTTCCCCGCCTTCAACGACTATATTCGTAGCCGCAGGCCCATAGCCGTGGTCGCAACGCACATCACAGCAGCCAACGTTGCCGTGGGCGCCCGCGTAATTACGGGTATCGATTATCCGGTCATCTGCGTACCGACCGACTACGAAGTCGAGGGCTGGTGGCCCCACAAGGACACCGATCTATTCTGTGTTGCCAACGAATTTATGGCCGAAACGCTGCGTCCGCGCAAGGTGCCCGAGGTAAAGATTCGCATTACCGGCATTCCTATTCGCGCCGGATTCGACACGGATTACGATCGCGAGGAAGAGCTTGCCAAGTTCAACCTCCCCATCGACAAGACCGTCGTGCTGGTAATGGCCGGTGCTAGCTTACCTCAGCCTTATGTCCGCTTTCGCGCGGCGATGGACCACACACTCCCCTTCCTGCGCAGCTTCGAAGACATGCACTTTGTCTTTTTGCCGGGCAAAGACGTGGAGTATGCCACCCGGCTGAAGACGCTCTTCGATGCCATGAAGCTCGAGAACGTCACGGTGTTGGACTATGTCGACGACATGGCGGCCCTCATGCATGGCTGCGACCTGGCAATCCTCAAATCGGGCGGACTAACGGTCACCGAGTGCCTATGCGCACATCTGCCGATGATCCTGCTGGGCAAGTCCTATGGCCAAGAAAAGGCCAACACCACCATGCTCACCGGCATGGGCGCCAGCATGCACGTCACCACGGCACGAGAGCTCATCGTGACGTTGCGACATCTCCACGATCATCCGGAGTCGCTCAAGGCATTGCTCATCAATGGCGAAGTACTACGCCGCCCGCACGCAGCCGAAGACATCGCCATCGCCACCATGGAACTCGTAGGCAAACCCCAAAAGCGCAAACGAGCCTTCTGCCGCTTCTACTGGGGCGAAAAACCCGCGCATATCCGCTAGTGTTGGATTGTCCGCTTGCCTGTGGGAGGCCCCTATATATCATCCCGTGCTCAAACATTCTCGCTTCGCAGAGGCGCACTAATCCCTCCCGTCCGGGGCTCACCCATATCATTCCATGCTCAAACATTCTCGCTTCGCTTCGCTCGCTGCGAAACTGCGCGTGGAACGATATGGGTGAGCCCCGGACGGGAGGCTTCTTGCTTGGAAACAAATAGCAATCTTTCTAGCAAGCTGATCCGATAAAGAAACATTTCATAAATCAAACCGCTTGTTATAAGGTTTTTTCTGCTAATTATGGAGAAGCCGTTTCAGCAACTAGCACGTAAACGAAGCTCTCCCGTGAGAGGCCCCTATATATCGTTCCACGCGCAGTTTCGCAGCGCAGCGAGAATGTTTGAGCATGGAATGATATATAGGGGCCTCTCACGGGAGAGCGGACATTACAATACGCCGCTAGAACCGAAACCGCCGGCTCCTCGGTCGGTTTCGTCTAGTTCTTCTACTTCTACGAGATTGACCGTGGGGACTTCTTGGATGACGAGTTGGGCGATGCGGTCGCCTTTGTTGATTTGGATGTTGTTCGTGGGATCTAGGTTAATGAGGATGACTTTGAGCTCTCCTCGGTAATGGGCGTCGATAAGGCCAGGCGTGTTGACTATAGACAGGCCCTGCTTAATGGCTAGGCCGCTGCGGGGTTGGACGAAGCCGGCGTAGCCGTCGGGTAGGGCGATAGCTAGGCCCGTGGAGACCAGACGACGCTCAAAGGGCTTCAGAATGCAATCCTCGTTGGAACGCAGGTCCAGGCCGGCATCCGTAGGATGGGCGTATTTGGGAAGCTCGACGGTTGGGTCGAGACGTTTAATGTTAACGGTAATGTTGGACATGAAATCACCTTAGCTTGTCGAGCTCCTGCAGAAACTCATCGACATCTTTGAAATCGCGATAGACCGAGGCAAAGCGGATGTAGGCCACTTTATCGATCTTGGCCAACCGCTTAAGAACCATATCGCCCAACTCATGGGACGTAACGGCCGTGAGCGTACGGGAGCGAAGCTCGACCTCTATATCGTCAATGATCTCGTTGAGCTTTTTAGTGTCGATATCTCGCTTGATCGTGGCTCGCATCAAACCGACCAGCAGCTTATTGCGATCGAACCGTTGCTTGGTTCCGTCTGACTTAATGACCTCGATAGGGTCTTCACAACGCTCAAATGTCGTAAAGCGATAATTGCATGAGCAGCATTCGCGACGACGCTTGATGGTGTTATTAGATTCCTGCATGCGGGAATCAACGACGCGGGTATGTGCCTTGCCGCATTTGGGACAGCGCATGGTACCTCCTCTAAAACGATTACAAGGGTACCATGCGACAGTGCTTAAATCTTAGGAACGTGCGGGAACTTTAAGATGCGCACCGGCATCAAGCGAGCCATGCTCCAGGTGATTGGCGTTGCGGATCATATCAGAGGTCTCCTGCGTAGAAAGACCTTCAATCGGATGCTCCTGGGCAAGCGACCACAAGGAATCGCCAGACTGAACACGGACGGTCTCGTAGGTAACGTTGGATGCCGACTCAGCATATGCGGCGTGACGAGCACTGAAGATCGAGGTAGCAAGTACAAAGAAGAGCGTGAGCGCAACGGCCAGGGCGACAATTGTCGAGGCCTTTAGGGCAACGGGGGCTGAGGTCGTGGCGACGCACTGGCTGCGGACGGGCTTGCCAGGCAGTGTTTGGAAACCAGATCGGCCGCCTTTGACAACCGTGAAAGCCGGCGCCGCAGACGTCTCGAGCTTAAGGGCGAGGTTTCCCTGGACCATATCCGTCGCGTTCATCATGTTCTCCTCTCGCGTGTTTTGCTGAGAACAGTTTTATCAAGCCGCGCGGACAAAAATGTCTAGCGCGAGAACGAATGTTCGGTTATTATTATCTTCGAACAGTTGTTCCTGTCAAGCAAAAATCGAACATTTGTTTGACATTGGCAGAGAGGATCCCCTGATGGCTCGCAAAATTACCAAGCGTCAGCAGCAGATTTACGACTTCATCAAGGAATATCAGCAGGAGAAGGGCTATCCGCCCAGTGTGCGCGAGATGGCATCGGCCGTAGGCCTCTCCTCCCCCAGCACGGTGCATGCTCATCTCTCTGCCCTGGAGGCTCGAGGACTGCTCAAGCGCGATGCCACCAAGCCGCGCGCCCTAGAGCTTTTTGATGAGGACGGATCCTCAGTCTCGATTTCCAAATCCGATGAACCCACAGCTCCCCGCGGAACGGTCTCGCTGCCGCTCGTCGGTCGCGTCGCGGCTGGGATTCCCATTCTGGCCGAGCAAAATATCGAGGACACCTTTACCATCCCGACCGAAATCGCCACAGACCAGGGCTCATTTATCCTTGAAGTGCACGGCAGCTCAATGATCAATGTCGGCATCTACAACGGCGACTACATTATCGTTCGCGAGCAAAAGAGCGCCATGAACGGCGAAATCGTCGTGGCCATGATCGATGGCTCGGCGACCGTCAAGACGTTCTACAAGGAGCAGGGGCGCGTGCGCCTGCAGCCCGAGAACGACACCATGGAGCCCATCTATGCGACGAACCCCGTTATTTTGGGTAAGGTTGTCGGTTTAATGCGCCGGTTCTCGTAATGCAAAAACGCATCACCATATTTGACACCGTCCGCGGGTTTACGATGCTATCGATGGCAGGTTTCCACGCCTGCTACGATTTGGCCTACCTATATGGATGGGATATACCATGGTTTACCGAAACGGGTTTCCAGGATATCTGGCGCGCTAGTATCAGCTGGGTATTTTTGTTTATCGCCGGTTGGATGTGCACGCTCTCGCGTAATAACGGTAAGCGCGCCCTCAAATACGCAGCCGCAGCCTTGCTCGTATGGATGGCAACTACACTGGTGTCAGTCGACGATTCGGTAAACTTTGGCATCATTTATTGCATGGCGGCGTGCACCGCGGTGGTTGCACTCACCCGTCCGCTACTCCAAAAATTACCGGGCTCGTGGGGCATCGCAGTATGCCTTGTTCTTTTTACCCTAACCTGGGGCATTCCAAAGGCGGTCTACCCACTCCCCTACCTGGCATGGCTTGGATTCCCGGGCCCGGATTTTGTTTCGGGAGACTACTATCCGCTCATTCCATTTGTCTTTATGTACCTTACCGGCTTCTTTACTGCCCAGGCAGCACAAGCATCAAGCCACGAAGCGCCGGCATGGGCATACGCCAATCCCATCCCGGCGCTCGCAGTCCTCGGTCGGCATGCCTTACCGTTCTACCTACTCCATCAGCCTGTCATTCTAGGCGTGCTAGAGCTCGTTTACTCCGTACGATAGCGCTCAAGACGCGGCGCGATACGGGCCGGCATCTTTGCCACAATGCGAACGCCGTCCTCTAGATATTCCTCATGCAGAAGGGTTCCCTGCTCATGCACCAGCGTAATGAGGGCGCCCTCGCGATACGGGATATCAGCGGAGAGCAACACATCGGTGGCAGCTGCCTCACGAGCAATACGGTCGACGAGATTGTCGAGCCCCTCGCCCGTCTGGGCCGAGAACAGCACGGCCTCGGGATAGCGACGATGGAAACTCAAGCGATCGACGCTATCGAGTAGGTCGATTTTATTAAACACCGTAAGCGTCAAACGCTCGCCGGCACCGATCTCGTCAAGAACGCGATCGACTGCCTCGAGCTGGCGCTCGTAGTCCTCGTCAGAGGCATCCACAACTTTAAGGATCAGGTCGGCACCAAGGACCTCAGACAGCGTGGAATTAAAGGCATCAACGAGGCCATGCGGTAGCTTTTGAATAAAGCCAACGGTATCGGTAATGGTCATGCCACGACCACCGGGCAAGCGATACGAGCGCGTCGTCGGATCGAGCGTGGCAAACAATTTGTCCTGTGAAAGCACCGTAGACCCGGTCAGGCGATTGAGCAACGTCGACTTACCGGCATTGGTATAACCGGCTAAGGCAACGCGAAACGCAGGCGACTCGATACGACTCTTTGACTGGATATCGCGGCGCTGTTCAACCTGCTTAAGCTCGCGACGAAGCGCGGCAATCTTGTTGCGAATCAAACGTCGGTCAACCTCGAGCTGGCTTTCGCCCTGGCCAAAGCGCGAACCAATGCCACCGCGTGTCTGCTCTTTAGCAAGATGGCTCCACATACCGCGCAAGCGAGGCAACAGATACTGCAATTGGGCTAGCTGCACCTGCAAGCGGCCCTCACGAGTCTGAGCGTGCAGGCCAAAGATATCGAGAATCAACGCCGTACGGTCGATAATCTTAACCGGTTCGCCCACGGCTTTCTCAAGATACGACTGCTGAGAAGGCGTTAAATCATCGTCGAAGATAACAACATCAGCATCCATTCGATGCACGAGCCCGCAAAGCTCCTCAACCTTACCGGAGCCGATAAACGATTTTGGATACGGTTTAACCAGACGCTGTGACAAACGCGCCACGCACTGGGCACCAGCCGTATGGGCCAGTCGCTCAAGCTCGTCAAGCGAGCGATCGAGCGGCCAGGCGTTATCGCGCCACTCAGCTCCAACAAGAACGGCACGTTCGGGCGCAGGAGCCGTTGGAACGAGGGGAAACTGAGCCATTAGACCGCCTCGATACGGTGAAGGATATCCTCAACGACCTCATCGATCGTAAATTCGTCCATATCGAACCACACGATACGGTCATCGCGTTTAAACCACGAAAGCTGACGCTTGGCGTAGCGACGCGAGCGCATCTTGATGAGTTCGCGAGCCTCATCCATAGACATCACGCCTTCAAAGGCATCGATAATCTCTTTATAGCCAATCGCTTGCATCGAAGTCAGGGCATCTCCCAGCCCCTGGTCCATAAGACCGCGAACCTCATCAACAAGACCCTGTTCAAACATCAGATCGACGCGAAGGTTAATACGCTCGTAAAGCGCCTCGCGATTACGCATCAATCCAAACCACAGAGCGTGATAATGCTCGCGCGGAACACTAAACTGCGACTTTTGCTGCGCATAGGACACACCATCATCGTGCATTTCGAGCGCGCGAATCACGCGACGAACATTATGGGGGTGGATGACCGCAGCGGACTCGGGATCACGCTCGGCAAGCAGCGCGTGCAGCGCTTCCTCGCCTATGCGCTCGGCAAGCTCCTGATACCCAGCGCGGCGATCGTCCTCAAGCTCGCCCGAGGGAAAATCCATCTCATCCAGAGCGGCCTTGAGATACAAGCCTGTACCCCCGCAAAACACCGGTAGGCGGCCCTCGCCCAGCAAGCGCTCAACATGTACACGAGCGTCTGCCTGATACAGCGCTGCAGAATATGCAACGCCCGGTTCAACAATATCGACCAGGCGTAGAGGCGCCATGCATTCCTCGGGTGCCATTTTGGCAGTGCCGATATCCATACCTCGATAGATTTGCATCGCGTCACACGACAGCACTTCGGACGAAAGACGAGTCGCCAAACGATCTGCGACATCACTTTTGCCAACCGCGGTCGGACCGACAATCGCAACGGCGGAAAGGCCTGCCCCGGGAGAAATCATTAGCGCGGCTCGCCCACAACGGATCCGGACAGATACCAGGTCCTGGCAACATCGACGTCAACATCGACAATCTTGCCAATCAACTGATCGATACTGTAGCCCTCGGGAATCGGTGCATGAACGGTCTGATTCTTAGGACTCTTGCCCAGCAGCACCGCGTCATTCTTTTTGCTCGTACCCTCAATAAGCGCCGGCACAACGGTGTGGAGCTCACCTTGGTTATATTCGTGCGCAGTGGTCTCAATAACCTTCACCAAACGGTTGAAGCGCTCAAGAATCACCTCATGCGGCGTGGGATCATCAATCTCGGCTGCCGGAGTACCGGCGCGCTTGGAATAGATAAACGTATAGGCCTGAGCATAACGGACCGTCTCGGCAAGCGAGAGCGTCTGCTCAAAGTCTTCCTCGGTCTCGCCGGGGAAGCCAACGATGATATCGGTCGAAAGCGCGATATCGGGCATGCGATTGCGGATGCGATCGACAAGCCCCAGATAGTCTTCGCGCGTATAGCGACGATTCATCTCTTTAAGGATGCGCGTCGAGCCCGACTGAACGGCCAGGTGCAGCTGCGGCATGACGGCAGGCGTCTCGGCCATAGCGTCGATAGTCTCGGGCAGCAGGTCTTTGGGGTGCGAGGAAGTAAAGAAGATACGCTCTACACCCGTATCGCCCACGGCACGCAACAGGTCGGCAAAGCGCGGCTTGCCAAACAGGTCGCGACCATAGGAATTGACGTTTTGACCCAGCAGCGTGACCTCACGCACGCCCTGGCGTACTAGACCGGTTACCTCGTCGACAATCTCCTCGAAAGGACGGCTCTTTTCGCGACCGCGCACATACGGCACGATGCAATAGGTGCAGAAGTTATTACAGCCCGTCATAATGGGGACCCAGGCATGATACTGAGTCTCACGATTCCACGGCATGCTCATAGCATCCGTGTCCTCGTGCTCGTTGGTGCGAATATGACGCTTGCCGTCCAAGAATGCCTCGGCAATGAGCTCGGCAACATGCGCGATAGAATGCGTGCCAAAGATAACATTGACGTTATCGACATTGGTGAGCAGGCCCTCGCCGTCGCGCTGCGCGATGCAGCCGCCCACGGCGACCACGCGCTTGCCCGAGGGTGAAGGCGGGAGGCTCTTACAAGAGTTGCACTGACCGTACAGACGGGTGTCAGCGGCCTCACGAACGCAGCACGTCATGAACACGACAATGTCAGCATGCTCCGGATCGAGCGCCATGAGGCAGCTATACGAATCGAGCAGGCCACTCACGCGCTCGGAGTCGTGCTGATTCATCTGGCAGCCAAAGGTGCGGATGAAGTAGGTTTTACCGGCAAGAATATCGCGTACGGAACCCTGGTCCATGTGTATAAGTCCTAACGAGGTGGAATAGGCGGAATCAAAGAGCGCGGGCAAAGAGTAAACACGCTATGCCACAGGCTTAACGTCGTCCATCACAACGTTATCCATAGCAGCTCGATTAATCTGATGAACGTAAATAGAAAGACGGATGGCCGTGCGCGACTCCCCGTTGATGAGGATATCGGAGAACACCGGCGCGCAGGAAATATCAAACCCGGTCGGAATCAAAAATCCGCGTGCAATGGCCACGGCCTTAATGGCCTGGTTGACGGCACCCGCGCCGACACACTGAATATTGACGGGAACACCATCTTTGACCATGCCGGCAATGGCGCCGGCAACGGACGCGGGCGATGATTTGCTTGATACCTTCAGGCAATCCATGAAGAAACTCCTGCGTTTAAAAGTACGTTTTAACTGCAATAACTGTATCGTACCGAACGGACTCGGTAAAGATGCTATTCCTCTTTGGCAAGATCGAACGTCACAGTGATGCGATCACGTGAAACACGAATCTTGGGGTCGCCGCAAAGGTTGAGATAGTACCGCGATGCAAGATCGTTAAAGTCGCGCTCCACGGCTCGCGAGAACTGCGCCATGTCATCCTTGGCGATACGCAAGCCGCGACGATCTTTGGCGAGATCAACCGGAGCAGACGCATGTGAGGACGAATCGCGCTCGCGTAGCAGGCGTGCGGTCACACCGCGAACGGGCTTAATCTGCCCCGCCAAAATACGATGCGCCGTACGCTCGGACATCTCGAGGCCCAAACCCGAACAGATGCGGATAAAGTCTTCTGCATCCGAAGCAAGACCCAGGCGATCGACCACGGGAAGTTCGGCTTCGTCATCGATAAACAAAAGACGAGAAGCATCGAGACGGCTGGACGCCTGCGCATGCAACGTCGCGGCAATCTCGGACGGAGACCCCAAATAGACATCACAGGCGCGCAGCTCCTCGAGAGCAAACTCGCAGGCGGCGCGAATGATGTTGTGAGGGCCGCGGGCGCAGACATAGTGACCATCCTCGTCCTTCACGGCCTGAGGCCAGCTGGACTGATCGGCGCGCTCGCCAAGGCGGTCGGTAGCGACGCTCACCTTAAAGACCGAGCCAAGGTCAACATCCGACGCGACAACGCGTGCCTCGTCGGTGTTCTGCTTAATCGAGAACAATGCCATGCCTCGACCGTGAACGCCCCAACGATCCATCTTCATGCACTCGAGCTTGGAGGTGACACGGGCATCGAAGATGCGCTCCTGCATATCCTGCGGCACGCCCGAGCCATTATCCAGAAAGACGAGCGTACGGACGCCATCTTCCTTGGTCGTTGCAAGATAGACCTTGTCGGCGCCGGCATCGCGAGCGTTGCGCAGCATTTCGATGACAATATCCTCGACATGCTGTATGTCGTGCTTTGCCTGGCGCCGTTCGGCCTCCGAAACGCGGAGGCGGACATACCCCTCGCCAAGGTTCTCCTCGACGCGAAGGTTGCCCTCCCCCGACATCGACGCGATAAATGAGATGAGCTCGTTCGCGTCGTTCATGTTATTTAGCGATATCGACAGCGCGGCTCTCGCGAATCACGACGACGCGCACCTGACCGGGATACTCCATCTCTTCCTCGATCTGATGGGCGATGTCATGAGCCAAGACCGTGGACTGAGCATCGGAGATCTTGTCCGGCTGAACCATGACGTGGACCTCGCGACCAGCCTGCATGGCATAGGTACGCTCGACGCCGTCATGGGAATTGGCAATCTCCTCGAGCTTCTCAAGGCGCTTGATGTAATTCTCGGCCGATTCGCGACGGGCACCGGGGCGAGAGGCAGAAACGGCATCGGCAGCCTGGACCAGAACATCGAGCACCGTGTTGGGGTCGACGTCTGCGTGGTGAGCCTCGATAGCGTGAACGATAACGGGCTTCTCGCCATAGCGACGGGCGAGCTCGGCGCCGATAACGGCATGCGGACCCTCGACGTCATGGTCGATAGCCTTGCCAAGATCGTGCAGCAGGCCGGCACGCTTGGCTGTCACAACGTCCAGGCCAAGCTCGGAAGCCATCACGCCGCACAGGTCGGAAACCTCGAGGGAATGCTGGAGCACGTTCTGGCCAAACGAGGTGCGGTAGCGCAGAGCACCCAGGGTCTTAACGATCTCGGGGTGCAGATCGTGGATACCGGTATCGAAGGCAGCCTGTTCGCCAGCCTCGCGTACGCGCTGCTGAACCAAGTCGGCGGCCTTGTGATACATCTCCTCGATGCGTGCAGGGTGAATGCGGCCGTCAGCAATAAGGTTCTCGAGGGCGACGCGGGCGGTCTCGCGACGGACCGGATCGAAACTCGAAAGCACGACGGTCTCGGGCGTATCATCGATCACGAGGTTGACGCCGGAAACCTGCTCGAAGGTGCGAATGTTGCGACCCTCACGGCCGATGATGCGACCCTTGAGGTCATCGGAAGGAATGTGCACGGAGGTAACGGTAACCTCGGCGGTATGGTCGGCGGCACAGCGCTGAATCGCCAGGGACAAGATTTCCTGAGCGGTCTTGTGGCACTCGGCGCGAACCTGCTGCTCGGACTCGCGGATGATCGTGGCGGCCTCGTGGGTAACCTCGCCACGAACCTTGTCGAGAAGCTCCTTGTGAGCATCCTCGCGGGTCAGGTCGGCGATGCGCTCGAGCTCCGAGGTCTGCTTGGCGCAAAGCTCCTCAAGCTCGCGGGAGCGCTTCTCGACCTGGCCAGCCTGGCTGGACAGCTGATGTTCACGCTTGTCGAGGGCATCGTTGCGGCGATCGAGGGACTCCTCGCGCTGCATCACGCGGTTCTCGAGCGTACGAATCTCGCTCTTACGCTGCTTGTCCTCGGCCTCGGCAGCCTGCTTATTCTTGATGATCTCTTCCTTTGCCTCAAGCAGAGCCTCTTTTTTGAGGGTCTCGGCCTGACGCTTTGCATCACCGATTAGGGACTCAGCCTGTGCGTGAGCCGACTGGATCTTTTCGTCGGCCTCGTGAAGACTACCCTGCTTGGCGGTGCGCATGTAGGCAATGGCGGCGATGGCACCCAAAACGATGCCAACGAGCGCTGCGATGATAGGCATGCTCACTCCTTTTTATGGATTCGTTACACAACAAAGCGAACCGTCCTTACGAACGGCTCGCGACATTTGAGTAATATGGGCGCAGCTTATGCGGGTCGGATACAGATAAACATATAAACAAACTCATCAAAGATGAGCACATATCACAAAGCAAATGACAGTTTTTATCGTACGTTGAACCGTAACAACTGTCAAATAAATGGACCCGGTACGGCGACTAAAACGCGGTGAACGGCGGGTACGCAAACCACATGTGTCTAAACTGCACATTCCTCATGTTCGGCATCGAGACGCGCCTTAACGGCATCGGCGGCGATGTGGTACGAAAAGCCCTTACCCATCAAAAACCGGACGAGCTTTTCGAATCCACGTGTCTCGGGAACACGACGCTTCGCGAGTAAAGCCGATGCGCGAGCCAAGTCGTCCTCCACGGCAAAATAATCCTCGGGATAGCCGGGGATATCATCGAGCACGACATGGCGACGCTTGAGCTCGGTCTCAATCTTGCGCTGTCCCCAGCCACGTCGTTTGCGCTCCTCGATAAAGTACGAACAAAAGCGGTTCTCATCTAAAAAGCGATACTCAGTGGCACGCTGGACGGCGAAATCAATTGCGGGTTGGCGAAATCCGTAACGAGCCAGCTTGTCACGGACCTCACCTGTGGCATGGTCGCGGCGCGACAGCATCTCAGTCACCATGGTAAGCGCGCATTTACGCTCAATGAGCTGCACCGCCTCGCGAAACTCCTCCCAATCGCAGGGAAGATCGGGGCGATTTTTAAGGAACAGGCGCGCGACACGAACAGGAATCCAGATGGATCGTTCAAAACCGCCCTCGAGCTCACAGTCGATATGTGCACAAGGCTTTTTTGATGCATACCCACTCGAGAACGAGGAGGCCGCCTTCTTATCGGGGAAGACGACCGTGGCCTCGGTCACCGTATACGACATGAGGGCATCCGCTACTCGTCGTCATCATCGAGCATCGCGGAGCCATCGATGGCGTAAAGCTCATCGAACTCCTCAGTTTCGGGCTGATCGGTCAGCTCGACCTCGGACGGAGCATCGTCATCGAATTCAAGGCCGCAGGCGAGGCGAACCTTATGCTCGATCTCGTCAGCACAATCGGGGTGTTCGCGCAGGAAGGCCTTAGCGGCCTCGCGACCGTTACCGAGCTTGTCCTCACCGTAAGCAAACCAAGAGCCCATCTTTTTGCAGATACCGCACTCGACGGCCATGTCCAGAATCGAGCCCTCCTTAGAGATGCCCGTGCCGTACATGATGTCGAACTCGGCAGAGCGGAACGGAGCGGCCACCTTGTTCTTAACGACCTTGGCACGCACGCGATTGCCGATAACCTCGTCCTTGAGCTTGATGCTGTCGATGCGGCGAATATCGATGCGCACCGACGAGAAGAACTTGAGGGCGCGGCCGCCCGTCGTGGTCTCGGGGTTGCCGAACATGACGCCGATCTTCTCGCGCAGCTGGTTAATGAAGATGCAGGTCGTTTTAGATTTGGCGAGCGAACCGGCGAGCTTACGGAGAGCCTGGCTCATCAGACGGGCTTGAAGACCGACCGTAGTATCGCCGATCTCGCCCTCAATCTCGGCACGCGGAGTCAAAGCGGCGACAGAGTCGACGACGATGGCGTCGATGGCGCCAGAGCGTACGAGCATGTCGACGATCTCGAGCGCCTGCTCGCCCGTATCGGGCTGGGAAATGAGGACCTCGTCGATGTCTACGCCGATACGCGCGGCATACGTGGGATCGAGCGCGTGCTCGGCATCAATAAATGCCACGACGCCGCCCATAGCCTGCGCCTCTGCCAAAATCTCGAGCGAAAGCGTTGTCTTACCGGAGGACTCGGGACCGTAAATCTCGACGATACGGCCGCGCGGCACGCCGCCGATGCCCAGCGCGGCATCGAGGGCCAGGGCGCCCGTGGGAATGGCCTCGACCTCGAGCTCGGGACCACCGTCACCGTACCTCATGATGGAACCCTGGCCGAATTTCTTCTCGATCTCGGCCTTGGTGGTGGCGATCATCTCATCGCGCTCTTTACCCGTCGTGCGAGCATGAACGGTACGTACGGGACCTGAATTCTTGGCCATGAATAGCCCTCCTCTTAACAACCTGCATCGATAATAAACGAACGGCTGTTCGTGGTCAACCGTTCAGATAAATCATATGCAGCCGACCTTTCCAAAACCCAACCAAACGCCGACCAAAAACTGACCAAAAACTTGACCGCAGGTGAACCAAGCAAGGCATGACGAGCAAGATTACGACTACTACCTGCACAAAGATCAAATTCGCCGGAGGTCCCTATCTCCACAATTAAGGGGCCCGAAGGCCCCTTAAAACACGTCTATTCCATAGAATCGAGCACACAGACAATGCGACCCAGTGCCTCCGCGACCGCATGGGCACGAACACACGAACGATCGCCCTCATAGTGACAACGAATGGAGTCCACGACCGGCACTCCCCCATCGGCCGAGCGATACGCCCAACCAATATAAAAAGTGCCAGCCGGGTCGTCTTCGGTGCCTCCACCGGGGCCGGCATAGCCCGTCGCGCTCACGGCAATATCGCTCTGATACAGCTCCAGCGAACCGGCAGCCATCTCTCGCGCCGTCTGATACGACACCGCGGTATAGTGGTCGAGCGTCTCTTGCTTAACGCCGAGCACGCGATGCTTAATCTCATCGCAGTACGTCACCGCACCGCCGCGCAGCACCGCCGAGGCACCGGGGATATCGGCGATCGTCGAGGCGATCATGCCGGCTGTCAGAGATTCAGCCGTCGAAACCGTCACACCACGAACGCTTGCACGCTCGACAATATCGCGTGCGAGCTCTTCATTGTGCGCGGCAATCTGCTCAAATGATTCCGTCATGCTTACCAGGACCTAGACCGAAAAGACGATCTTGCGGCAGTTCCAGAAGTACTGAGCGCCCGAGATAACGGTCAGGATAACGGCCACGGCGTACAGGAAGCGCGAGACGCCATAGATACCGAGCGTCAGCGCCACCGGGGCCAGGTTAAGGCCAGACATCGCAAAGACGCACAGATAGCCGCAGATGGAAACCATCGTAGTCGCGGTCTTGTACTTGCCGAGCTTATCGGCCGCAACGACAACACCGGCCGCACTCGCGACCATGCGCAGGGCACTCACCAGCAGCTCGCGGAACAGGATGATGAACACCGACCACACGGTTACGGTACCAAAATCCAAGAACAGAAGCAGCGCCGAGAACACGAGCAACTTATCGGCGATGGGATCCAAGAACTTACCGAAGTCGGTGATCTCGTTGCGTGAACGAGCCAGGTAGCCATCAACCTTATCTGTGCACGACAGGATGACGTACAGAATAAAGGCGGCGGCGGCGAGCGGGCCGTCGAAGGTGCTCAAATCCGTACCGGTAACGCCTACGTGAGACAGCGCCGACACGATCATGAACACCGGAATAAAGACGATGCGCACGCACGTCACGATGTTGGCGGGCGTCCAAACACTCGTCAGTTCCTTATTGCTCTCGTTAGCCACGACGCTCTCCTACTCCACAACATGACCGATAAGCTCGTAGCAGAAGCTATCGGTAAACTCGACCGTCAGAATATCGCCCACAGATGCCTCGCTGGCATCCAGATGCACCGCACCATCGGAATCGGGCGCCTGGAACCAGGCATGTCCGATGAGTTCGGCACCGTCCTCGGTCTCCTCGATACCGTCGACGATCACCTGGGCGCGCTCACCCACGTGCGCGGCAGTCGCGGCAAAGCCGAGCGACTCGGCCAGATCCATGGCCTCCTGGGCGCGCTCGAGCTTAACATCTTCGTCGACCTGGCCCTCCATCTTGGCGGCTAGGCTGCCCTCCTCCTGCGAGTAGGCAAAGACGCTCGTGTAGTCAAAGCCGACGGTGTCCATAAAGTCGATAAGATCGCGGAACTCATCGTCGGTCTCGGTCGGGAACCCTACCATGGCCGTGGAGCGAATCACGATACCGGGGATGCGCTCGCGCAGGTCGCGGAACAGGTCTTCGAGCTCCTGGCGCGAACCGGAGCGGCGCATGGCCTTGAGGATGCGCGCGTCGCAGTGCTGCACAGGAATATCGATATAGGGCAGCACCTCGGGCGTATCGCGAATGGTCTCGATAAGCTCGTCGGTCATGCCCTCGGGCTGCAGGTAGAGCACGCGAACCCACACATTATGAGGACGCACCGCCTCAGCAACGGCCTGCAACAGCTGCGCCAGATTGCGCGGCGAGCCCTCGGCGAGGTCCTCGTCGGCAAAGTCGGTACCCCAGATGCCCGTGTCCTGACCGATCAGAACAATCTCGCGCACGCCACCGGCGACCAGGTCGCGCACCTCGGAGATAATGCTCTCGGCATTGCGCGAGTGATAACGACCGCGGATATACGGGATCATGCAGAAGCTACAGAAGCGGTTACAGCCATCGGAGATCTTGACGTAGGCGACAGCGCCCTCGACGGTGCGCTTGACCTGCGGAATATAGGCGGCAATCTCGCGCTCGACACCCAGCACGTCATCGATGACAGAGACGATGCCATCTTCCTCGTCGGCCTTCACAAAGGCCGCGACCTCGGGCAGCTCGTCGGGCAGGTCGTCGCCGTAGCGTGACGGCACGCAGCCGCACATGACGATCGGGCAGGAACGAACGCCGTCCTGCACCTCGTTGGCAAGCTCGAGCGTGGTCTCGATGCTCTCGGACGTTGCGGAGGCAAGGAACGAGCACGTATTGACGATGGCGATATCGGCATCCTGCGAATCGAATGCCTCCTCGTAGCCCGCGGCGGTCAGCAGCGAACGCATACGGTCGGTATCGACCTCGTTCTTGGCGCACCCGAGGGTGATATAGAGCACGGAGCCCAACGGAGTATCCATGTTGGAGAGCGGTCCTTTCGAATGAATTAACGGTAGTTAGTGAACTGCAGCGGCTGACCGTAGTCCTGGTCGCGCAGGAACTGGATCACGGTCTGCAGCGCATCCTTGGAAGCGGAGGAAACACGCAGTTTGTCAGCCTCGATCGTCACCTTGACCTTGAGCTTCTGATCCTTGATGTCCTTATTGATCTTCTTGGCAGTCGTCTGGTCGATACCCTCGACGATGTGACCGAGCACGCGCACGGTACCACCCGATGCAGCCTGA
The DNA here is from genome assembly GCA_905200715.1 of uncultured Collinsella sp. GTDB lineage: Bacteria > Actinomycetota > Coriobacteriia > Coriobacteriales > Coriobacteriaceae > Collinsella. The sequence goes on from CAJKLK010000004.1 coordinate 29,088, forward strand.
GGCGCATCCCAGGACACGGCCTTAAGATCGATGCCGCGCTTGATGAGCTTGGAGCTCAGGACATCGATAATCTGCTTGGAGACAAAGTCGGCCGGGGCGTTGATCGTAAAGAGTTTGTCGCCCTTCGAAAGCTCGATGGTAGCGCCGGAGTCCTTCAGGTCATAGCGCTGGGAAATCTCGCGCGTGGTCTGATGGAAGGCATTGTCGACCTCCTGCATATTGACCTCGGACACGACGTCGAAGCTGGAATCTTTAGCCATGGTTAATCCTTTCGCTTACGAGCGGCTTAGTAGCTGTCGTACGAATTGTCGTCTGAATAGGGCGTAGTCTGCCCGTCGGTGGCGGTATCGGTGCCGTCCGTGGACTGGGCATCGGTTCCATCAGTTCCGTCGGTACTTTCGGTGCCATCGGTGCCGTCAGTGCTCTCGCCGTCCTTGGACTCGGTCGTCTCCTTCTTGGGAACAGTGATCGTCACGCGTGCCACGCCCGACGTCTTAGTGTCGTAGCGGACCTTTTCGCCGTTCTTGGTAACGGTGACATCGGAAGGCTTGGACGTGGTGATCTCGATCGAGGACTCGGGCGTGTATTCCTGCTCAAAGGGGCCGGTCGCCTGGGCGCCATAGACCGACTTGCCATCGACCTTGACCTCAATCCAAGCAGTCTTGCCCTTGGCAACGGAGATCTTGACCTTTGTGACCTCGTTTTCTTCCTTCTTGGCCGTCGTCTTGGCGGCGTCCGAATCGGTCGACTCGTCCGTCGTCTCATCGGTATCCTCATCGACGGATTCGGTCTTCTTGGAAGACTTCTTAGTCGTTGTCTTGGTGGCAACGGGCGTCTCGGGCGTCGACTCGGGCGCCGAGGAGCCGCAGCCACGCAGGAGCACCACGATGAGCACGATCAGAAGCAGCGCCACGGCGCCGATACCGGCGTAAACAATACGAGGATCGAGACCGTTGTTCTGGGGAGCGCGCCCACCGCCGCGTCCACGATTGGAACCACCGCGACCGGTGCCTTGGGGCATACGACCGCGGTTATTCTCGGAACGTCCGCGGTAGCTACCCTGGCGCTGCATATTGCGCTGGCCCGAGCGGGGGGCGAGCTCGCCGCGACCCTGGTAGTTGCGCTGGCCCGAGCGAGGCGCCGAGGAGCGCTGGCTAAAGGTCTGCGACTGAGATCGAAGGCGAGGCGTCACCTGCGTAGTATCGGCGTCTGCATAGCCGCCGCGCGGACGGCCGGAAGAAGCGCCACGGTACCCGCGATCGGAATAACCACCATCGCCATAGCCCGCACGAGGGTCACGTGCGACACCGCGGGCAGCGGGGAGTGCGCGCTCCTCGGGCGCCGGCGTGCTGCGAAAACGATCGCGCTGGGAACGAATCTCCTCGCTCGAGCCCGTCTCGGTAACATAGCCGGCCTGCTGAGGGCGCTGGCCATAACGCGTCGAACGCCCGCCCTGAACCATCAGGAAGCGGCCGTTGTCAACCGAGGAGCGCGAATTGACGTAGCCTGCGGCGTCCTGAAAACGACCGCCCTGCTGCGACGTCTCGCGCTCATATGCCATCAGATCGTCAAAATAAGCGTTGACGACCTCCCGCGGATTGAGGCCCAAAAAGCGCGCATAGCTCGAAATCATGCCCTGCGCATAGCCGCGCGGAGGCATCGATGCAAAATTGCCATTCTCGAAAAACTCGATGATCTGCGGCCTGATTTTGATGGTGTTGGCGACCTGCTGAATGGAAAGGCCCATTCGGCGACGCTGCTCGAGCAGCATGTCACCAAAGCGTGCAGCCATCAGAATCCTCCAAACTCACGATCTTCACGTGCCATCTCGGCGTCGACGGATTCCAGCGCGGCAAGGCCTTCTTCATCCAGCAGGACCTCGCGCGGCTTGGAACCGTCGGGCGGTCCGACGACACCCTTTTCTTCCAGCATGTCCATAATACGCCCGGCGCGCGCATAGCCAACCTTCAGGCGGCGTTGCAGGCCAGATGTGGAGCCCAGCTGCGATTCCACCACAATATGAGCGGCTTCCCAGATAAGCGGATCGTCGTCTTGAGGCTCGGCAACGCCGGTGCGCACGATGCCGCCGCCACCTGCCATGGACATGGAGGCAGGTGCCACAGCCGACAGAATCTCCTCATGGTAGTCGGGCTCGCTTTGCGACTTGACGAACTCGACAATCTCGTTGATCTCGTCATCCGAAACAAAGCAGCCCTGGATACGGCGGGGCTTGCCCCAGTCGACCTTTGAGAACAGCATGTCACCCAAGCCGGTGAGCTTTTCGGCGCCCATCTGGTCAATGATGACGCGGGAGTCGATGCCCGTTGCGACGTTGAAGGCGATACGGTTGGTAATGTTTGCCTTGATGAGACCCGTCACCACGTTAGAGCTCGGACGCTGGGTCGCCACGATAAGGTGAATACCGGCGGCACGGCCCAGCTGGGCGATACGCACAATCGACGCCTCGACGTCCTTGCCGGCAACCATCATCAGGTCCGAAAGCTCGTCGATGATGATGACCAGGTAGGGCATCTTTTGCGGCGGGCTATCGTAATGCTCAAACTCGCCGGCGGCCTGCTTTTCGTTATAGGTCGAGATCTTGCGCACGTTCAGGCGCTCGAAGACCTTCAGGCGGCGCTCCATCTCGGACACCGCCCACTGCAAGGCACTCGCGGCCTGCTTGGGCTCAGTCACTACGGGCACGTAAAGATGCGGCAGGCCGTTATAGCCTGCGAGCTCAACGCGCTTGGGGTCGACCATGATCAAGCGAACGTCCTCGGGGAGCGCGCGCATGAGCAGGGTCGTGATGATGGAGTTGATCATGACCGACTTACCGGAACCCGTGGTACCGGCGATCAGCAGGTGAGGCATCTTGGCGAGGTCGGCGACGACCGGCGTGCCCTCTGCGTCGCGGCCAATGGCAAGCTCAAGCGGACCGCCCTTAACATAGGGCAGCACGTCGCCCAAGTTGACGTTCTGACGCTTGCGATTGGGAATCTCGATACCCACGAGCGAGGTGCCGGGAATCGGCGCAAAGATACGCACGGACTGGGCGGCAAGCGAAAGCGCGATGTCGTCCTCAAGGCTCGAAATCTTGCTCACGCGCTCGCCCTCGCCGGGCTGCAGCTTAAAGGTCGTCACCGTGGGACCGGCAATCCAGCCGACGACGCAAGCGCTACGGCCAAACTCAAGCAGCGTTGATTGCAACGACTCGGCGGTCTGTTCCAGCTCCTTGTCCGAAGACGCGGCAGAAGCGGACTGAGGGTTTGCATGCAGGATTTCGAGCGGCGGAAGCTTAAGGCCGTCCTCTTCTTCGCCCTCGTTATCCGCGGGGGCAATGTCCGCTCCCCCATCGCTCGAAGTAGACGCCTCGGCAGCGCTCGCAACAGACGCATCGGCAACCTTGGGATGCTTGAGGAAATCAGGAATTTGAGGGGCGGCCGAGACGGGATTAACAGCGAACGGCGGCTCGGACTCGTCGACCTTGTCCGGATCGTCCTCCATCGAAAGCTGACCGGTCACTTGGCCGCGCTTGACATGGCGGCGCGGCAGCAAGGTGGTTTTAGCAGTCTCGAGCGGGGACTCGTCATCCTCGTCATCACCCTCGGTAAGCTCAATCTCGCTCTCGGACCAAGACGGGTCGGGCTCACTCGTATTGAGCTTGGGAGCCGTCTTACCTCTCTTAGCGTGACGGCGCGGGAGCAGCGTGGTCTTAGCGCGCTCGGCCTCCACGGCATCGGACACGTCGACAAACGGATCCTCGTCTTCGTCGTCATCGTCCAGAACCTGGTCCGCATCGTTGCCCATGACCGTGGTCACGGCAGCATCGGAGCCCTTTTGACGAAAAATGCTCAGGTGCGGACGGGCAACACCGGGCACAGACAGGGCATCGTCGTCACCCCACGGACTCGCGTTGACGTCGGCACGACGGCGTTCGGCAAAATCGGCCGCACGGTCGCGGGCAGAGCGCAAAACACCGCCCACCGAAAAGCCGATGATGACCAGGCCAACAACGACAAGCCCAAGCAAGACAACCATCGCGATAGGTTTACCCAGGGCGTTTTGCAAAGTACTTGCGATAAAGGCGCCAATGTAGCCGCCCGACGCGGAAAGGTTCTGCGGAGTAAACATGAGGTCGCACGAGTCGGTCGTACCCGGCACCATCAGCGACAGGATAGAGACAATGGCCACAAAGACCACGGCGCCGCCCGCAACCGAGCGAATGTTGAGCGGCGAGTCCTCACCCAAAAAGAGCGTGGCGGCAAACAGCAAGATGACGATCGGCAGCACGTAGGCGCCCAGGCCAAAGCCAAGGTGGTAGAAACCGGCGACAGCAGCCGTCACGGGTGCCGTTGCCGGGGAAATCACGGCAATGAAGGACGCAATCGCCAAAACGGCAATGACCACGCCGGCGATATCGCGATTGGCCGATGGCTCGACCAAGGGCTCGAACTCATCGAACTCCGACTCGTGGCCCTTATTGGCACGAAGATGGGAACCGGCACCCTTAGCAGATGCCGGTTGGTTGTTGGCTTTATTGCCTTTGGCGTTTTGTGCAGATCCGCGCGCCAAACTAAACCTCCATGACGACCGGGATGATCATCGGACGAGTGCGCGTACGGCTCCAGATAAAGTTAGAGAGCGAGTCGCGCACGGCCTTGCGAATGGCATCGGAACCGCTGCTCGTAAAGCTGAACTTGCCCTTCTCGATCGTCTTCATGATGGACGCCGAGGCGTCCTCGGAGAACTGGTCGTCGATGGCAAAGGAGACGCCGCGGCCCGAGAACTCGATGGCCTCGATCTTCTTGTGCTTGAGCGAAACGATAGCGACAGCCGTGACCATACCGTCATTGGCAAGCTTCTGACGATCGCGTAGAACGATGGGGTCGGTATCGCCGATGCGCAGTCCGTCGACGTAGACGACGCCAGACTCGACGGGCGTACCGCGCTTGACGATACCGCCACGCATCTCGAGCGTATCGCCGTTGTCGAGGATAAAGATATGGTCGTCCTTGAGGCCCATCTTGCGTGCAAGTTGAGCATGGGCGCGCAGATGCACGGCCTCGCCGTGGACCGGCATAAAGTACGTAGGCTTGGCCATGGCCATCAGGAGCTTGAGCTCCTCCTGGCTGCCGTGACCCGAGACGTGAACGAGGGCACGGTTCTTATCCCAGACGTCGCAGCCAAGTTTGGCGAGGCTGTTGACGACCTGCTGAACGGCCTTCTCGTTACCGGGAACCGGCGTTGCCGAGAGGATGACGGTATCGCCCTCGTGGATGGAGAGCGTCTTGTGCTCGCCGTTGGCCATGCGTGAAAGGGCTGAAAGCGGCTCGCCCTGCGAACCGGTGCACATGACGACGATCTTGTCGTCAGGCAGGTTGTCAATATCGAAGGCATCGATGATATCGGCATCATCGATGTTGAGGTAGCCCAACTCGCGCGCCACACGGGTGTTGGTGAGCATGGAACGACCGGTCACGACGACCTTGCGGCCGCACTTGCGGGCGGCGTCGCAGATCTGCTGCAGACGATGGATGTGGCTCGAGAACGACGCGACGAACACGCGGCCCGGAGCATTCTTGATGGCATGCAGCAGATTGGGGCCAACCTCGGCCTCGGACTTGGTAAAGCCGGGGACCGTGGCGTTGGTGGAGTCGGACAGCAGCAGGTCGATGCCCTGCTTGGCAAAGCGGCTGATAGCGGCATAGTCGGGCGTGACGCCGTCGATGGGCGTCTGGTCGAGCTTAAAGTCGCCGGTGTGCATAACGGTACCCTGGTTGGTGCGGATGAACACGCCCAGAGCGCCCGGGATGGAGTGCGTCATCGAGAAGAAGTCGAGCGAGATGCCACCCAGATTGACGTGGCTACCGCCCTTGACCTCACGGAACTTGGGGGCACGAATGCGGAACTCGGAGAGCTTGCCCTCGATAAAGCCGAGCGTCAGTTTGCTCGAGAAGATGGGCACCTTGTTGTTGAGGTCCTGAAGCAGATACGGAAGCGAACCGGTGTGGTCCTCGTGGCCGTGAGTGACGACGATGCCGCGGAGCTTTTCCTCGTTCTCCAGAACGTAGGTGTAATCCGGGAGTACCAGATCGATACCGGGCTGCGAGTCGTCGGGGAACATAAGGCCAGCGTCGACAAGCACCATGTCGTCGCCGCACTCGAAGACCGTCATGTTCTTGCCGATGCCATCAAGGCCGCCGAGCGGGATGATCTTCAAGGGAGATGATTTTTTAGCTGCCATAGGTGAGTGTTGTTTCCTTTCTTCGAAACGGGTCTGGAACAACCGACGGGGCGCTTCTGGCAAACCGACCGCCGGGAACGTACAACAATGCATCGCAGAGTCGATGCAATAACCACAGTATGATACCCATTTGCACAACAACAGACCACCCATGCATCAAAGCCCCATCTGAACCTGTGTATCCCGCAGGGAATAGCAAAAGGGCGACCCCTGTCCGGAGTCGCCCTTGCGGTGCTGCTTATATGCGGCTGTTACTCGGCGTCGTGGTGACGGCGGGGCTTGCGGCCTCCGTTGTCGCCAGGACGGCGCGGACGGTCGCTGCGCTCGGAGCGCTCGCGACGCGGACGCTCACGACGCTGGAAGTGCTCGCCGTCGCCCTCGGAGGCACCCTCGGCGCGAGCCGGGGCCTCGGGCTTGTCGAGACGATCGAGCGAGATCTTGCCGCGATCGTCGACCTCGATGACGACGACCTTGACCTCGTCGCCCACGTTGAGGACATCCTCGACCTTCTCCACGCGGCCCTTGGCGACGCGGGAGATGTGAAGCAGGCCGTCCTTGCCGGGCAGCAGGTTCACAAAGGCGCCGAAGGGCTGGATGGAGACCACGCGACCGGTGTACTCCTCGCCCGGCTCGGGAACCTTGATGATGAGCTTGATGCGCTCGACGGCCTGGTCGACGGACTCGCCGGTGCCGCCGACAAAGACGGTACCATCCTCCTGGATATCGACCGAGGCGCCGGTCTCGTCCTGGATGCCGCGGATAACCTTACCACCGGAACCGATGACGTCGCGGATCTTGTCGGTCGGAACCTGGATGGAAACGATGCGCGGAGCGGTGCTGCGCGTGGTGTGACGCGGCTCGGGGATCACATCGAGCATCTTCTGCAGGATGAAGGCGCGACCCTCCTTGGCCTGCTGCAGGGCGCGGGCAAGGATGTCGAAGGTAAGACCGGTGGCCTTGTTGTCCATCTGCAGGGCGGTGATGCCCTCGGTGGTACCGGTGACCTTAAAGTCCATGTCGCCCAGGAAGTCCTCGAGACCCTGAATGTCGGACAGGACCACAGTCTTGCCCTCCTCCTGGATCAGACCCATGGCGATACCGGAGACCGGGCGCTTAATGGGCACGCCGCCGTCCATAAGGGCGAGCGTGGAACCGCAGGTCGAAGCCATCGAAGAGGAGCCGTTGGACTCCATGACCTCGGAGACGACGCGGATGGCGTAGGGGAACTCGTTCTCGTCGGGGAGCACCGGAAGCAGGGCGCGCTCGGCCAGGTTGCCGTGACCGATCTCACGGCGCTTGGGGCTGCCCATGCGGCCGGTCTCGCCGGTGCAGAACGGCGGGAAGTTGTAGTGGTGCATGTAGCGCTTGCCCTCGGTGGGCTCGATGGTGTCCAGGCGCTGGCCCTCGTTGAGCATACCAAGCGACAGGACAGAGAGCACCTGGGTCTGGCCACGCTGGAACAGGCCGGAGCCGTGAACGAGCGGCAAGTAGTTGTCCTTCACCATGATGGGACGGATCTCATCGGCGACACGGCCGTCGACGCGCTCGCCGGTCTCGACGACCATGGTGCGCATGGCCTTCTTCTCGAGCTTCTTGAGCGCCACGGGGATCTCGCGCTCCCAAGCGGTCTGCTCCTCCTCGGTAAACTCCGCACGGATGGACTCCTTCAGAGCCTCGACCTTGCCGATACGGGAGAGCTTGTCGGCGTCGCGAAGGGCGGCTGCCATCTCGTCGTAGTGGGCGAAGACGCGCTCCTGGACCTCCTCGACGGGCTGGTCGAGCGGGTACTCCTTCTTGACGATGGGGCCGTTAACCTGCTCCCACTCGGCGACGAACTCGTCCTGAGCCTGGCAGAAGGCAGCAAGGGCCTCCTGGCCAAATTTCATGGCGGCGAGCATGTCGTCCTCGGAGATCTCCTCGGCGCCGGCCTCGACCATGGAGATGAAGTCGGCAGAGCCGCCCAGCTCCAGGTCCAGATCGGAGTTCTCGCGCTCCTCATAGGTGGGGTTGACGATAAACTCGCCGGTCTCCACGTTACGGCCGATGCGCACGCAGGCAAGCGGGCCCTCGAAGGGCACGCCGCCGAGCGTCATGGCCAGGGAAGCGCCCATGACGTTGATGACGTCGAAGGGGTTGACCTGGTCGGCTACGAGCGAGGTGGCGACGATGTGCACCTCGTTGCGGAAACCGTCCGGGAAGCTCGGGCGAATCGGACGGTCGATCATGCGCGCGGTGAGCGTGGCCTTCTCGCTGGGACGGCCCTCACGCTTGAGGTAACCACCCGGGATGCGACCAGCTGCGTACATCTTCTCGTTGAAGTCGACGGTCAGCGGGAAGAAGTCGTAGTTCTTGCGCTCCTTGGAGACGACCACGGTATCGAGCATCGTGGTGTCGTCCTGCTTGACCAGACAGGCGCCGGTGGCCTGCTTGGCAAGCTCGCCGGACTCGAAGGTGTAGGTCTTGCCGTACAGCTCAAAGGTCTTGGAAACGAGTGTCATTGTTCTCCTTTACCCCACAGGCCCCTTGCCTGCGGGCTTCTCATGTGACGCGGGCCCCCTGCCCCCGCCACGCTTCAGAGCGTGATTGTTCGCGCCCTTACACAAAAAGAGCGCCCCGCTGCGCAGGACGCTCTTAGCATGTACAAATCCTTACTGGATGTTGTCGCGGATGCCCAGAGCCTTGATGAGCTCACGGTACTCGACAATGTCGTTCTTCTTGATGTAGGAGAGAAGACGACGACGACGACCGACGAGCATGAGCAGGCCACGACGGGTGTGGAAGTCCTTCTGATGGGACTTCATGTGCTCGGTCAGCTCCTTGATGCGCTCGGACAGGATGGCGACCTGAACCTTGGGGTTGCCGGTGTCGACCGGGGTGTTACCGAACTGGGCAGTCAGCTCAGCCTTGCGCTCTTTGGAAACAGTCATTGTTTCACCTTTCGTTTCTTGTCGCCCGCGGGCGACGCTATTCGCCTCGGACTGGGAAGCCGCCGGTGGAGCGAGCAACCAAGGTCGAGGTACCAACGGGTCGGTATGTTACCACAAGCAGCCCGCGCCTGCGTATCATCACCGACCCAACATGAATTCCATCGCACGGAGGCGTTGATCGGTATGCGTCGCAGCCCACACATGCGAAAGCCCCAGCAAAAAAGCTGCAGTATGGGGGTCGACCCTCTCGGCCATAAGCGCATCGAAGGTCATGGACATGAGGGCGCGCAGCCACGCGACCTCGCCGGTCGACACCAACTCGGCACCCGGAACGCTCGACGCGCACGACCCGCACATGAGACCGCCCGCCCGGGGCGAAAAATACGACAGCATGGGGTCTCCACACAGCACGCAGGCAGAAAAATCGGGTCGATAGCCAACGTGCGACAGCAGCTTAAAGACATATGCCGCCACAAGTAGATCCATATGCGCCGTGTCGAGTCCGCTGCCCACCAAGGCAAGCGCTCGCTGCGTGATGGCAAAGGTAAACGGGTCCTCGGCGTCCTCGAACGAGCACACACGCGCGACCTCGGCGATCGCGCTTGCGGCGCAGGTCATCTCGTAATCGGGCGCAGCGCCGAGCGGCGCCTCCATAAGCTCGGCCTGGGAAACCACGTCGAGCGACCGTCCATGCGCGAGCAGCATATCAACGGTACAGAACAGCTCGCAGCGCGCAGCAAGGCGCCCACCGGGTTTGCGGGCGCCCTTTGCCACGGCACGCACCTGCCGACCCCGCTCATCAAGCATCGTCAGGATCAGGTCCGTCTCTTTGAGCTTCGTCTTATCGAGGACGAGTACCTTCGTGCGATATGTCCGGGAGCCTGCCATGCGCGCCGCGCGTCCTTAGTCCTCAGCGTTGTAGCCAAAGCGGCGAATCTGGGCCTCGTCGTCACGCCAACCGGCCTTGACCTTCACATCCAGCTCCAAAAAGACCTGCGTGCCAAAGATGCGCTCAAGATCGCGGCGGGCGTCGATACCGATATGCTTGATCATCTCGCCGCCCTTGCCGATGATGATGCCCTTTTGGCCCTCGCGCTCGACGTAAATGGTGGCGTGCACGCGCAGCACCTTCTTGGTCTGCTCGAGCGCATCGCAGATCACGCCAACGGAGTGCGGGATCTCATCACGGGTGCGGCGCAAGACCTTCTCGCGCACAAACTCGGCAACGAGCGTCTCGTCGGAAGCGTCGGTACCCATGTCCTCGGGGAACCAACGCGGACCCTCGGGCAAAAAGTGCGCAACGGTCTCGATGAAGGCATCGACGTTGAAGTTCTTGACCGACGACGTCACGATCTCGTCGTCATATTCCATGAGCTCGTGGGCGGCCTTAAGCTGCTCCATGACCTGTGCGGGGTCGGCCTCATCGGCCTTGGTGAGCACCAGGACCTTCTTGGAACGGGCGCTCTTGACGCGCTCGGCAACCCAGGCGTCTCCTCTGCCGATCGGTTTGGTGGCATCAATCAAAAACGCGACGACATCGACATCGTTCAGCTCGAACAGCGCGCTCTTGTTGAGCTCGGATCCCAGGCCGTCCTTGGGCTTATGAATACCCGGGGTATCGACAAAGACCAGCTGGTAGCCGGGACGATTGACGACGGCGCGCATGCGGCGACGGGTCGTCTGGGCCACCGGCGAGGTGATGGCGACCTTTTTGCCATAGCAGGCGTTGAGCAGTGTGGACTTGCCAGCGTTGGGGCGGCCGACCAAGGCCACGAAGCCGCTGCGGAAACCGGGCTCAACGTCGCCAAAGCCCGCGAGACTATCGTCCTCGTCGCACAGGGCGTCGAGTTCGTCGTCGCTCATGTCCTCAAACGGATCAAACTCCTCGACTTCCTCATATGCCTCGGTCGCCTCGGCATCCACCGCATCCAGGGACTCGTCGTCCAGAGTTTCATCGATAGGCTGCATAGTGTCGGACATGAAAATCCCTTTCTAAATAAAGTCGAGCGCGTGGGCAAATACCAGCAATCCCACAATCGCGGCGGTGATGGAAAGTACGTATACGGAGGCGGCGGCGATATCCTTCGCACGCTTTGCCAGAGGATGGATCTCCTGGGTCGCCAGATCGACAATCGCCTCCATGGCGGTGTTGCACAGCTCGCCGTGAATCACCAGGCCACAACAGATGATAATCGTGGCCCACTCGGCAATGTCGAGCCCCACGATGCAGCCGGCAATGACGGTACAAACGCCCGCCACGAGCATGACCTTAATGTTGCGCTCGGTCTTGACGGCGGTGACGAAGCCCTCTATGGCGTAGGAGAAGGACTTTAAGAAGGACGGATGGTCCTTGTTCGATCCGGGAATCATAGACGGCTCCTAGTCGTGGGCGTGGTTGGTGATGGGGCCGACGTGGACCAGCTTAGGGTCCTCGCCGCGCTCGAGCGCCAGATCGCGCAGGATGGCGTCCTCGCGGGCCTCCATGACCGCGGCCTCGTCGTCCTCGATATGGTCATACCCCAGCAGGTGTAGCATGCCATGCACGAGCATCAGGCGGCACTCGTCGGCAGGGCTATTGCCAAAGCCGGGGGCCTGACGGGCAATGACCTGCGGGGCCAGGATGATATCGCCGAGCTCGAGCGTCTCGTCGGCGGGAATATCCTCGTCAAAGGCCGAGTCGCATTCAAACGAGAGGACATCGGTGGTGCGGTCGATACCGCGCCACTCATGGTTGAGCTCGTGCATCTCGTCCTCATCGACATACGAAAGGGAAATCTCGACCTCACGCTCAACACCCTCGGCGGCAAGCACGACCTCGCAGATGTGCCCTACCTCCTGCGCATCGAGCAGCGTATCGAGCTCGGCATCGTTGCTGATCAATACACTCAACGGGACTCCTTTCGGTCATGCACGCGCCTCTCGCGTACATCATCATAAGCATCGTATGCCTCGACGATACGCCCCACCAAGGCATGACGCACCACGTCGGCACGCTCGAGGTGAGAAAATGCGACATCGTCGACACGACCCAAAATCTGCTCAACGTCGGCAAGACCGCCGCGACGACCCACCAGGTCGCGCTGACTCAGGTCGCCGGTAATCACAAACTTGGAGTTAAAGCCCAGGCGCGTCAGGAACATCTTCATCTGCTCGGGCGTGGTATTTTGTGCCTCGTCGAGCACCACGAAGGCATCGCTCAGCGTGCGGCCGCGCATGTAGGCAAGCGGGGCGATCTCGATCACGCCGCGCTCCATAAGCTCATCGGTGCGCTCGCGATCCATCATGTCAAATAGGGCGTCGTAGAGCGGACGCATGTAGGGATCGATCTTTTCCTCGAGGGTACCGGGCAAAAAGCCCAGGTTCTCCCCCGCCTCGACAACCGGACGCGTCAAGATCAGACGGCCCACCTCATGACGCTTGAGCGCGGCAACGGCGAGCGCCATGGCCAGATAGGTCTTACCGGTACCGGCAGGACCCAGGCCAAACGTGATGGTATGCGAGCGGATGGCATCCACGTAGCGCTTTTGGCCGAGCGTCTTGGGGCGAATGACGCGACCGCGATACGAAAGCAGCACATCATCGCGAAGCGATGTAGGATCATGCTCACCGTCGCGCAAGACGGCCAGGCAGCGAGAGACATCGTCGCCAGACAGTGTGCGTCCGGCGGCCGCCTCGCGAAAAGCATGCTCGAAAAAGCGGGCCACGAGCTCGACCTCGTCCGGGTCACCGCTCACGGCGATGTTGTCACCACGGGCGACTATGTGGGCGCGAACCAAGCTCTCGAGCGCACGTAGGACGCCGTCGCCGGCACCCAAAACGCGCGAGGGATCAATTCCCTCGGGAACGGTCAGTCTAATCTTCGAGGCTTCCATGAACCTCCCTGCGTGCATGGACCAAGCCGGAATCATCGACTCCGATGATAGCAACATCGAGCAGGCACGGGGCTGTGAGTCCACGGGTATCGTCAAGACGGGCATGATGGAACGAACCGAGCGTCAGGTTGTCGCCATACTCGAGTACGGCACGCTCGACGGTTCCCACGCGACGGCGAGCGTCGGCAATGGCAAGCTCCTGCGCCGCGGCTCGCATACGACGGCTACGCTCGGCCATGACCTCGGGCGGCACCTGGTCGGGCATATCGGCAGCAAGGGTACCGGGGCGCTTGCTGTAGCGGAAAACGTGCATGCGCGAGAAGCCCACGCGGCGGCACAGTGCCAGCGACTCCTCAAACTCCTCGTCCGTCTCGCCGGGAAAACCGACGATGACGTCGCACGAAAGAGACGCCTCGGGTAAGTTGGTGCGAATCATGCGCACCGTCTCCTCGAAGGTCTCGGCGCTATAGGGACGGCCCATACGATGCAGTGTCCTGGTGCAGCCGGACTGCACGGGCAGGTGTAAAAACGGGGCGATGCGCTGCGGATAGCGCGCCATAACCTTAAGCAGGGACTCGGAGATATCCATGGGCTCGACCGAGGAAATGCGCACATGCGGAATAGACGTGCGCTCCATAATCGCCTCGAGTAGCTCATCGATCTCGACGTGTTCATCAGTCGCGCTCTTGCCATCGTAGGCACCCAGGTTCACGCCCGTCAGCACCACCTCGGGCACGCCGGCCTCCTGAGCCTCGCGAACTTGCTCGAGCACGGACTCGACCGGCACGGAGCGCTCGGGGCCGCGGGCCTTCCACACAATGCAATAAGTGCAACGATGGTTGCAGCCGTCCTGGATCTTCACGCCCAGACGCGAGCGACCTAGTGCGTCGACAACCTCGCCGTCGCTGCAAGCGGGAACGTCATCGGACTCAACGCCCAGCACCTCGCAGACGCGTTCGGCAATATCAATCTTGGACGGCTCGGCAATCACGCGGTCCGAAAGCTCCAGTAGCTCCTCGGGGTGCAGATTGACCACGCATCCGGTCACGACTACATAGGGCTCGTTTGGATAGGCCAGCGCATGGCGAACGGCCTTACGGGTCTTGGCCTCAGCCTCGCCCGTAACGGCACAGGTGTTAATGACGATCAGCTCAGCATCCTGAGGCTCCACCATCGCAAAGCCCAGGCGCATTAGATCGGCAGTGATACGGTCGGACTCAACCCGGTTGACACGGCAACCGAGGTTGACGACAGAGATATGAGGTGCGAGCACGCGGGCTCCTTAATCGAGGATGTCGTCGAGGGCACTCTTGATACGGTCGGTCACCGACTTCTTACCGGATGCGACGTCATCGCCCATCTCGTCGGCAAAGGCACGAAGCAGCTCGCGCTGCTTGTTGGAGAGATTGGTGGGGACGACCACGCGCAGCTGCACGACCAGACGACCGCGCGAACCGCCACCGCCGATACGCGGCATGCCGTAATTGTTGACGCTCACGGTGTCACCGTACTGTGTGCCGGCGGGGACGCACACCTTGACGACCTCGTCAGGCATAATGCCCTCGACCTCAATCTCGCAACCGAGTGCGGCCTGCGCAATCGAGATATCGCTCACCAAGTACAGATCATCGCCATTACGCTTAAAACGCTCGTGGTCGGCGACACGCACGTTGACGATCAGGTCGCCCGACGGCTCGCCGCGAAGGCCCGCCTCGCCAAAGCCGCTCACGCGCAGCTGGCGACCGGTCGAAACGCCGGCGGGAATATCGATGTCAATCTTTTCGTGAGAAGGCGTGCGGCCCTGACCGTCGCAGGTCTCGCAGGGATGGTCGATGACCGTGCCCTCGCCGTGGCAGTCGGGGCAAGGCGAAGAGGACTGAACCTGGCCCAGGAACGAACGCTGGACCGTCGTGACATAGCCCGTGCCGTGGCAGCGGCTGCACTGCTTTTCCTGTGCACCCTCGGCCCTACCGGTGCCGTTGCAATCCTCGCAGGGAGCAAGGCGGTCATAGCTGATCGTCTTTTTGCAACCAAGTGCCGCCTCCTCAAGGGTCACCGAAAGGGAGATGGCCATATCGCGACCGCGACGACGCTCACGACGATTTCGGGCGCCACCACCGGCGCCACCACCAAAGAACGACGAGAACAAGTCGTCCATGCCCATGCCACCAAAGATATCGTTGATGTCGACATAGCCAGAGCCACCGGGGCCGTCCGCGGTGCCGTAACGGTCGTAGTTAGCACGCTTCTGCTCGTCGGAAAGAACGGAATAGGCCTCGTTGAGTTCTTTGAACTTGGCCTCGGCCTCGGGGTCGTCCGAAACGTCCGGGTGTACGGTACGGGCCTTCTTTAGAAACGCGCGCTTAATCGTCCGCGCGTCGGCATCCTTGTCGACGCCAAGTACCTCGTAGTAATCCCTATTTTCCGACACAACCGAATCCTTCCGACTTTCATTATTGTCACAGTGCGTCCTATACCCAAGCTGGGCCGGCCGCAAACAGAGGGCTAGATGTTATTGCATTCCGTAAGGCGAAAGCATGGCACGCTGCGAGCAGCTCGCAAACCAAACCGACACGAGCGCAAACATAAATCCGTTGGCAAAACCGTTGGCAAACTGCATCGCGCCGCGCTTCCACCACAGCAGGCTGCGGTGCAGCACGCCGTCCGAGACCACCATGAACAGGCCCATGGCAAACGGAATAAAGCACATTATGGCAAAGGCCGAGAACACGCCCGAGATGGCCGACAGCACCAAAAATGGCGCCACGATGCCCATCAGGTAAAAACCGGTACGAGCCTTGCCTTCCAGACGCTCGGCCTCAACGTGGGCGCGGCCGACCAGGTCGCCGCCCGAAGCACCGTTCGTGCCGGCGTGGCCCATGTTGGGGATGCGCACCTCGTCGCCATCATGCGTGCCGGCGGGAAACTCAATCGTCTGCTCGGAGGTTACGCGGGTACGGCCGCTGCCACCGCAATCGGGGCACGGATCGGCAACGACCTTGCCGGAACCGCCGCACTCAGGACAAACCGTCTGGAACGTGCCCGCACCAAACAGGAAGGACAGGTCGACATCGATATGGCCGCGACCACCGCAGCTCGGACAGGTGTGGGCATGCTCTGACGAAACGGAGCCCGATCCGCCACAATGTCCGCAGGTGTCAAAGCGGGTGTAGCGAACGGTCTTGTGGGCACCGCTCTTGGCCTCCTTGGCGTCGAGCTTGATATCGACGACCACGTTGGCGCCACTCTCGGGGTTGTAGGCCGCTTGGCCGCGACGAGGCTGGCCCCAGGCGCCCCCGAAGGGGAAACCGCCGTCAAAGGGATTGCCGTAACCGGCACTGCCGGCATAGCCACCGCCATAGGGCGAAGCCGTCGGTGCACCGGCAAAGGGATTGCCCGACCGCATGGCGTCGTAACGCGCACGCTTCTGCTCGTCAGAGAGCACGGCGTAGGCCTCGGAAACCTCTTTAAACTTCTCCTCGGCATCCGGCTCTTTATTGACGTCCGGATGGAGCTTGCGGGCCTTTTGCTGGAAGGCCTTCTGTATATCACGAGAGGTGGCATCCTTGGAGACACCCAAAATCTCGTAGTAATCTTTTTCGTTCATCGTCGCCATGCGCGGCAACCTCCTGCTCACAGCAGCGTATATATTGCGGTAATTCTACCCGAGCGGCCTAAGCAAGACCCCAAAACAGCTCGAACAGCACATTTCCATCGAGCCAGCCCAGGTGGGTCGGCGCCAGGCGGGCACAGGTGCGGCCAGCGATGACATCAACAGAGGCGATAGGCCCCGCATGGGTATCACCGTGCTCGGGCACCCAAGCGGCAAGCCCAAGCTCAAGAGCGCGGCCACAAGCCGCTGTCAGTTCATCAGCTGGGATGACACGAGCCGCGCGAACCAACAGGTCAGGCACGACGCCACGCGTCATGCGACAAGCGAGCATCAGGTCCTCGGCTGCCACCTCGCGCTGCGTCAGGTACTCGGCATCAAACATCGTCGCGGCATCGTCGCGTTGCACCAGACGCACGCGGTGAAAGCCACCACGGGGGGCCACGCCGGGAAAAAGTCCAGCCAAGCGATCGAAATCCTCGGCATCGAGCATACCCGCGGCAGAACGACCCAAACCCAGATAACCCTGTCCGGTCCAATAGGCAATGTTGTGGGCGCATTCATGCCCATCGAGCGCGTAGCTCGCCACCTCATACGGATGGTAGCCCGCCGAACTCAGCCGCTCTCGCGCAACGTCCATGCATGCGGCTTGGAAATCCTCATCGGGCTCGAGCGACTCGTCACGGCACGCCATACGATAAAGCGGCGTGCCCTCCTCGAGCGTGAGCGGATAGACCGATACATGGTGTGGGGCCGCCTCAAGCACGCCATCGAGCGTGTGCTGCCAACTCGCCATAGTCTGTCCGGGAAGCCCGCACATAAGGTCGCACGACACATCGAGCCCAACATCCTTCACCGTCGCGATGGCCTCAAGCGCCCGTTCAGCATTATGGATGCGGCCAATGACAGCCAACTCGGTATTGTCGAGGGTTTGCACGCCCAGAGAGATGCGCGTGACACCCGCCTCGGCAAGCGCTGTGGCAAGCCCAGCGGTCAGCGACTCAGGATTGGCTTCGCAAGTAACCTCAACGGGCTTGCACCACGCAGAGATACGCCGGGCGAGTTCTACCAGACGCTCCCCCGCCAGCGACGGCGTGCCGCCGCCTACGTAGACCGTGCGGATCTGTCTGAGTGCCCCAGCGTTGCCAAAAACATCGAGCCGCGCATACAGGTGCTCAAAATAGGCATCGAGCGCAGCGTCCAGGTCGCACGGCGCCACGCTGCGCGAGTCAAAGTCGCAATAGCGACATTTCTGAGCGCAAAACGGCACATGCACATACAGCGCGGTAACGGCCACCCTTAAGCCTCCAGCGGATGGGCGGGCACCGACTCACCGGCGGCAAGCGCGGCCTCGCAGACCACAACATCGCGCTCGATATCATCGACCAGCGCCATAAACTCCTCGTACGTGGAGCAGCGCACCACCTGAGCGCGCCAGGCGGCGGCATGGGGCATGCCCTTTAAGTACCAACTTGCATACGTACGGGCGCGCGACATAAGCGGCAGAAGTTCGTGCGTCAACGTCAGGTGCTCACGCAGAGCCTCCAGGCGCTCGACCGAGGAGCGAGAAGGAACCGGCGTGCCATCGAGTGCAAGGGCTCGGGCATCGCCGAACACCCACGGATTGCCGTAGATGCCGCGCGCGATAAACACCGCGCTGGCACCCGAGCCGCTCAGATGCTCGGCTGCGTCCTCGGCCGAGAACACATCGCCCGAACCAATCACGGGAATCTCGACAGCGTCGGCAACTTCATCGACGACAGACCAATCGGCCTGGCCCGTATAGAGCTGCGTGGCACAACGACCGTGCACGGCAACTGCGGAAGCGCCAGCACCTTCGAGCATCTGGGCAAACGTTGCGGCGTTGCGATCCTCGGCATAAAAACCCTTGCGGATCTTCACGGTCACGGGAACATGCGCCGCGCCCACCGTTGCCTCGACGATTCTTTCGGCCAGGTCGGGCGTGCGCATAAGCGCCGAGCCCTCGCCCTTGGTAACGACTTTGCGAGCCGGACAGGCCATGTTGATATCAATCAATGACAGGCGGTCGCCCACGCGTTCCTCGACGGCAGCGACGGCACTCGCAAACTGATCGGGCTTGGAACCAAAGAGCTGCACGCAAATCTGCTGCTCCTCGTCGGCCGGTAACACCAGGCGCCACGTCTTGTTGCTAGCATAGGCAAGACCTGCAACGCTCACCATCTCGCTGTAGGCAAGGTTGGCACCGCGGCGTCGACACATGATGCGATAGGCGGGGTCAGTTACGCCCGCCATGGGAGCCATAAGGAACGGCTGCTCGGCATAGGCGCCCAGCAGCCGCTTGCTGTATTCAGAAAGCGCCATAGACCTACTCGTCCACCTTGAGAATCGCCATAAAGGCCTCCTGCGGAACCTCGACCGAGCCGATGGCCTTCATGCGCTTCTTGCCCTCTTTCTGCTTCTCGAGCAGCTTGCGCTTTCGCGAGATATCGCCGCCGTAGCACTTAGCCAGCACGTCCTTGCGGCGCGCCTTAACGGTGGAGCGGGCGATGATCTTGTTGCCGATAGCGCCTTGGATAGGCACCTCGAACAGCTGTCGGGGGATGATCTCCTTGAGCTTGTCGCACAGGCCGCGGGCCAGGCCATAAGCCTTGTCTTTGTGCACGATAAACGAAAGCGCGTCCACCTCGTCGCCCGAAAGCAGGATGTCGAGCTTGACGAGCTCGGAGGGGCGATATTCGTTGAATTCGTAGTCGAGCGAGGCGTAACCCTTGGTGCGGCTCTTGAGCTGATCGAAGAAGTCCAAGATGAGCTCGGCGAGCGGCATATCAAAGCGCATCTCGACCGACTTGCTCGTCAGGTGGATCATATCGGTCGTGACGCCACGGTGCTCAATAGCGAGCTGCATGACGGCACCCGTATACTCGGGCGGGCAGATGATTTTTGCCTTGAGGTAGGGCTCTTCGATACGATCGATGCGCGTGGCCTCGGGCAGATCCTGCGGACTGCGAACATCGATCATCTCGCCGTCAGTCTTGTACACGTGGTAGTCGACCGAGGGGCTCGTGGCGATCAGGTCCAGATTGAACTCGCGCTCCAGGCGCTCCTTTACGACCTCCATGTGCAGCAGGCCCAGGAAGCCCACGCGGAAGCCAAAGCCCAGCGCTACCGACGTCTCGGGCTCCCACACCAACGACGGATCGTTGACGTGCAGTTTATCGAGCGCGTCGCGCAGATTCTCGTAGTCCTTGTTGTCGATGGGGAACAGGCCCGTGTAGACCATGGGTTTGGCCTCGCGGTAGCCCGGCAGCGGCTCGGGGCAGGGGTTCGAAGCCCACGTAAGGGTATCGCCCACGCGCACAGCCTCGGGGTCCTTCAGACCCGTGACCACATAGCCGACCTCGCCGACGGTCAGAGCATCGACCGGCGTCTCGGCAGGGCGCTTGACGCCCACGCCGTCGACCAAGAAGTCTCCCTTGGCCTGCATCATGCGCAGGGTATCGCCCTTTTTGATGGAACCGTCAAAGACGCGCACCGTAGCGACGACGCCGCGGTACTCATCGAAGTACGAATCCAGAATAAGTGCCTTGAGAGGGGCATTTGCATCGCCCTTGGGAGGCGAGATCAAAAAGACGATGGACTCCAGCAAATCGTGGATGCCCTCGCCGGTCTTGCCCGACACGCACACAGCATCATCGGCGGGAATGGCCAGATCGTCTTCGATCTCGGTCTTAACCTCGTCGGGGTGCGCCGACGGCAGGTCGATCTTGTTGATGGCCGGAACAATGTCCAAGTTGGCGTTCATGGCGAGCGTCGCGTTGGAAACGGTCTGTGCCTCGACGCCCTGAGTGGCGTCCACGACGAGCACCGCACCCTCGCAAGCGGCAAGCGAACGCGAGACCTCGTAGGTGAAGTCCACGTGGCCCGGCGTATCAATCAGGTTGAACTGATACGTCTCGCCGTCGTCGGCGTCATAGGACACGCGGACGGCATTGGACTTGATCGTGATGCCGCGCTCGCGCTCGATATCCATCGTGTCAAGCAGCTGCGACTCCATATCGCGCTCATCGACGGTATGGGTGAGCTCGAGGATACGGTCACTGATCGTGGACTTGCCATGGTCGATATGCGCAACGATCGAGAAGTTGCGGATGTGGGAAATGTCAATTGAAGTATTCATGCGGACTATCTTACCCGAGCGGTACAAAAAATGGAGCCTGTTCCATAAAACAGGCTCCATTTATGCGCGTAATCTGTGTGGTGTGAAATTTACAACTTAAGCGTTGATGCTGTTCACGAGCTTGGCAAGACCGGACTTGCGGTTGGAAGCCTGGTTCTTGTGGATGACATGCTTAGCGGCAGCCATGTCGAGACGCTTGGTGACGGTCTTGAGGGCAGCCTGGGCCTTCTCGGCGTCGCCCTCGGCGACGGCGGACTGGACGTGCTTGGTCAGCGTCTTGAGCTCGGACTTGACAGCCTTGTTACGCATGCGAGCTGCCTCATTGGTGCGGATACGCTTCTTCTGAGACTTGATGTTTGCCACTTCTGGAGTTCCTTTCGAGTTCCTTGCAAAAAATGTATGACACCTCTGAGACACGGTGAGGTCATGCAAGCGCCTACTATAGCACGCTCCCCCTCAAAGGGATAGAACGAATTTGTCAAATAGGCAGGTATCATCACGATTTTCTCAAGATGTTCGTAATCCAGAGCAAAAGCGCGGTCTGTGAATCGGCCGAACCTTTGAGCGCGAGCTCCACATCGACGGCACCCTCGAGCGCGGCAACGAGCTCGGTCATAGAAAAACGACGTGCCCAGGTCAGGTGATTCTTGACCTGCCAGGCCTGAAGCTTGAGCGTCGCGGCGAGCTCACGCCCCTGCCCACGAGAGTCGAGCGCCTTGGCGACGATCAGCTCACGGATGCGACCGCATAGCAGCGTGTAGGTCCACACGTAGCTCTTGGAGGGCAGAAGCTTAAAGAGCTCGAGCGAACGCCGCATATCGCGAGCCGAGACGGCATTGAGGAAGTCCCAGGGCTGAACCTCGGTCGTACGCACGATCCAACGCTCCACGTCGGCAAGCTCAATCTGGGGTGCCTCGACCATCTGGGCGAGCTTTGCCAGGTCGTTATCGAGCATGCGCGTGTTTTCGCCCGAACGCGAGACGAGCTCCTCGGCAGCAGCCGTCGAGATGGACTTACCGTGCTGCGTCGCCATCTGCTGAACGCGGCGCGGCAGTTCCCAGCGCTTGGTACCCGAGCAATCGACGATAGCCTTCTTGTCGATCTTGGCGATTGCCTTATACAGGCGCGTATTCTTGGCAAGCGAGTCGGCGATAATGAGACAGACCGTCGTGGGGCTGGGACTTGCGAGGTACTCGACAAGCGGTTCCGAGACCGCCTTGGCAAGCTTGGAGCAGCCATCGAGGATCACCAGGCGAAACTCGCTACCCATAGGAAAGGTATTGAGAGAGCCGATGATCGACTCGATATCGGGATCTTTCGCCATGTCGCGTTCATCGAGGTTGAACTCAACCATACCCGACTTTTCCAAGCGAGCTTTCATACGCGAGACGGCGTGGTCGCGCTTGACCCCATCGGTACCGACGATCAGATATGCCGGCAGCAGACCGGTTTCGGACATCGCGCTCCCCTCTCGCAGACTCTCGAATTCGTACCGTGCCATTTTAGCCCAGGGGTTGGTCCCGCGCCAACGGCAGCATCACGGTCGCTGGCATCGCATCGCAAAGCCCTTCGCGGTCGGCGAAACGGAAATGTCTCCATGTTCGACGGTGCAAGCGAATGCGCCGCCCGCATCGCGAACCGCAGCAATGCAGGCATCGGATGGATGGCCGTAGCGGTTGCCCTCGCCCGCGCTCGCGATAGAGAGCTCGGGCTTAAGCGTGCCCAGCAGGTCTGTGTCGACGGAAACTTTTGAGCCGTGATGCCCCAGCTTGAGCACATCGATATCACCCACCTCCTGTACAAACTCGCGCTCCTGATCGAGCTCGGCATCACCAGTGAGAAGCACGCGCAGGCTCTTGCCTTCCTGAGCATAGGAGAGCAACAAAACAAGAGAGTCCTCATTGCCCTCGCCATCCACCGTGTCAAACGGCCACATCACACGTGTCCGAAATGCTCCGATATCGACCGTGTCTCCGCAAACCACCTGCCGATACGTTACGCCGGGGCGATTCAGGACCTCAGCAGGCGCGCCGCCAAGGGCATCGGCCGCGACCACAATGGTTCCAACCGAAAACTGATCGAGCACATCGGGAAGACCACCCCAATGGTCTTCGTCCCAATGTGTCACGAAGACGGCGTCGATATGGTGGACGTTATTGCGAACCAAGGCCGACACCACGCGCTCATCGAGCCCGCAGTCGACGAGCGCCACGGTCCCACCTTGGCGGATAAGAATGGCATCGGCCTGGCCAACATCGAGCACCGTCACCGAAGGCGGAGCGAATCGATCCCAGTAGATGTACGGAATCGCAGCCAAGAGCACCAGACATGCAAGCCCTACCGCCATAGGACGTGCACGGGGACGCGGCCACCAGGCCAGCAGAACCGCCAGCAAACACGGCACTAGATAAATCCACATGCTATCGGGCGGCACGCTCACGGATGCACCCGGCACGGCGGCAAAGAGCTGCTCGAAAAACAACGCGCAGCGTGCGGCAATCATGGGCACAACGAGTGCCCATGATTGCAAAGGCGCCACGAGCGAAAAGGGAACCAGCACAATCGACACAGCGAGCAGTACACTCACCACCGGACCGATGACCGCATTCGCAAGCGGAGCAATGAGCGAGAACGTTCCAAAGGCAGGAATGGTAATGGGAAGTGTCGCCAACTGCGAGCACAGTGTGACGGAAAGCATGCCGGCAATGCCCATTGGCACACCCAGCTCACCCAAAGCGTAGGTCACATAGGGGCAAAAGCACAGAATGG
The DNA here is from genome assembly GCA_905200715.1 of uncultured Collinsella sp. Lineage (GTDB taxonomy): Bacteria > Actinomycetota > Coriobacteriia > Coriobacteriales > Coriobacteriaceae > Collinsella. The sequence continues at coordinate 52,669 of CAJKLK010000004.1, forward strand.
CTAAGACGCTGGCACATGAAAGCTGAAAGCCCATCTCGAACAGCACCGTCGGCCGCAGCAGTACAAAGATGGACATGGTTACGAAGAGTGCCGATGCGCCATGCCGGCGACGCCCCGCGCCGTTTACGACAAGCGTCGCGAACACCATGCAGCACGCGCGCACTGCCGAGGGAGACGCGCCCGTAAAGGCAGCGTAACCCAAAAGCGTTATCGCCAATATCGCCCGTTGAAGACCGCGTGAACACCGAGTCTTTTGCAATACACCCTCGATTACAAACCCCACGATAGCCAAATGGCTGCCCGATACGGCGATAAGATGCGCCGTTCCCGTCACCGAAAACCAGTCGCCCGCCGGCTGGGCGCGCAGCTCGGCCGAACGACCGCAGACGACACCGGCTATGAGCGCACGCGCCGCGTCGGTCGCAGGCGCGATGGACGCAAGCAGCCCGTTTCGCAGCCGAAGCAACGGTCCCGGAGAGCCCTCATCGACCGGCACAATCCGAACGGCTTTAACCTTGCGCACCTCGCCTCGGAGCAAGCGCGAGCGCCCATACGAATCGTTCTCAAAACGTGAAATTCGACCGATAACACGTACATGCGAACCGGCGTCGAACTCGCGATCACACGACAGCCGCACCTGACCCAAACGCTTTTCGCCCGCATACACATCGCAGGTATAGGAGTACGCACCGTCACTGATGGACGGGTCGCCGTGCACAACAAACTCGAGACTGCTCGCAGCCCGATTATCCAGTGCCCTCGAAGCACGCAGCGCCCCGATCGCCCAACCCGTGGACACGACCGCCCCCGCCACGAAGCCAAGGGCCGCGGCATAAAGCCATCGTCTCCACCGAGCAAGGCGAATACAGGACCGAGCCAATACGATGCAAGCCGCAGCCGCAACGGGAATGGCCATAAGCAATGTGACGGGTGTCGTCCGCTCTCCCAGCAGCAAATCGGCCGCCATGTTAAGTACCAAGCCACAGCTCACACACAAGCCGGTACAAAGCGCCATCGTCCACGGCATCAATGGCCGCGGAGGCATCACATGCTCGCGCTCAATGGCGCTCATACGCAGATGCAATCTTTGATTTTGGCGAGTTTCTTCTCACCGATTCCCGATACGCGCATAAGGTCATCGACTGAGGCAAAAGCCCCGTTCTTTGTCCGCTCATCGATAATCGACTGTGCCATAGAAGGCCCGATGCCTGAGAGCGTCTGCAGCTCTGCCGCGCTTGCCGTATTGATGTTCACGAGCCCCGACGAAGCCCCCGCGCCAGGTGTCGTGGCGGCACCGCTTTCGCCCCCGTCGACCGCCGCAGCCGCATGTTGCTCCCCCACCGTCGGAACATAGATCTTTTGGCCATCTGTGATCTTGGACGCACGATTAAGCCCTGTCACATCCGCCTCGGCCGTAAGCCCTCCGGCGGCATCGATCGCTTGGGACACCCGTGCTCCATCTTTGAGCCGACACACGCCAGGCCTCACAACGGCGCCATCCACATCGACGTACACCTCGGCAGCAGAGGAGCTCTTGGCCGAAGACTCATCGGCACCATCATGAGACACATCCCCAGCCCCACGCACATCCGAGGAGCTCGCCTCATCACTACGCTCAAACGACACGCCGCTGGAGCGGCTATTAAAACTTGCCATCGCTAAGCCGCTCGCGGCGGCAATGACAACCAGAATCGCCACCACCACCGCCTTGTGGCCGAGCAGCTTTTCTGCCCAGCGGTCCATCTTTTTGACCCGTTCATGTTGTTCGCGCTGCGCCATAGCAAAACCTCCCAGCACCATCGTGTCAGGAAACGAACGCCGCAGCTTCCGCACGTCCACACCAGTTTTCGCGGTCAAACCAAAAGCTGACCAAAACCTTGCGGGAACATGTCCATTTATTCAGGCACACGTCAGCGAATGAACATCTTGGCATCATTTGCCCAGACAGCAAAAGACCGACGATGCAAATGCACCGCCGGTCTATACACAACATTATTCGTGATCTTGGTAAATCTCACGCGGAGCAAGCTCCGAATGTTTGCGTTTTAAGGTCTTAGGGGCCTTATACGTGTTGCTGGAGAAGTCGATGTACTCGGTCTGCTTAAGCAGGCGCTCGATCATCTCCTCGTGGTCGAACAGCTCCCAGGCCTCATGCACGGCATCGAGTTTGGCGTGCGTCTCGGGACGACGCGGCATAAACAGCGTGCAGCAGTCGGGCGCTGCCTCAGTAGATATATCGAACGTGCCGATCTCCTGAGCGCGCGCAATGATCTCCTGCTTGTCGGACCCGATGAGCGGACGGAACACGGGAATCTTCACGGCCTCGTTGACGGCCATGATGTTCTCGAGCGTCTGGGAGGCGACCTGACCGAGCGACTCACCGGTCACGATGGCCTTGGCGCCCTCGATATGCGCAATGCGCTCGGCAACCGAATACATGATGCGGCGATACATGATCACGCGCAGGTTGCTGGGGCAGGTGACGGAAATCTCACGCTGGCAATCGCCAAACGGCACCACGTACAGGCGGCCAATCTGGACACCCGGCTCAAGCGCACGGATGATGTCCTGCACCAAATACTCGCTCGTATCGGGAGTCTGCGGACGACCGGAGAAATGTACCGGCACGCACACCGCACCGCGACGCGCGAGCATCCAGGTCGCCACCGGAGAATCGATGCCCGACGACAGAAGCGTCACGACCTTGCCGGCAGAACCCACCGGCAGACCGCCCACGCCGCGCTCGGAGCGCGCGTACACGTAAACGCTACCCTGGACCACCAGTACGTGCACCATCGCATCGGGGTCGTGCATTTGAACCTTTTTATCTGGGAAGGCCTCACACAGCACCTCGCCCACCTGACGATTGATATCAATCGAAGTGAGCTCATAGTCGGTATTGGAGCGCTTGGCGTGCACCTTAAACGAATCGAAGGGGCCAAACTCGCGCAGCGCCTTGACGGCAGCGGCGCAGTACTCCTGCGGGTCGCGGTTGGTGTGGTACGCCAGGGACACACGGGCAACGCCGGGGACGGTGCGGATAACGCGCGCCGCCTCGTCGGCCTGATGCTCGTTAAAGGTCACGAGGATATAACCGGAAATTCGAGACACGGCGTTCACGGAAAAGGCGGCCAAAGCCGCCTTAATGTTATCCATGAGGATATGCTCAAAATGTGCGCGGTTCTTGCCCTTCAGTCCAACCTCGTGATAGTGGACCAGGCAGACGCGAGCTGCCATTTAGGCTTCAGCAACCTTATGGCCGAGCGCCTTCTCGTAACGGGCCTCGTCGTAGGAGATATCGCCGTCGACGATCTCGTCCATAGCCATCGAGATGGTATCGGCGCCGGAGAGCGCGATGGTGATGTCGTCGACATCCTGAACGGCAAGCACGCGGTTATGCTGGCCGCGCAGCATGCTATTGATGTCGCAGGCACGCTTGGAGGCAAGCGAAGCGAGCAGGAAGCGGTTGTGATCGGTCTTCTCCAGAAGATCGTCAATGCAAGGCTTTACAACGGACACGGACCTCAGATCCTTTCATGCATATCGAGAACGCGAACGAGTTCATCAGTCGCGCGGTCGAGATCGTCATTCACCACGACGTCGTCGTAGCGGTCGGCAAGGGCAAGCTCATGGGCGGCGTTTGCCATACGCAGCTCAATCGTCTCGGGCGTCTCGGTACCGCGACCGACCAGACGCTCGCGGAGCACCTCGAGCGAGGGGGGCTTGATAAAGATCAGCACGGCCTCGGGGAAACGTTCCTTGACCTGCAGGGCACCCTGGACATCGATCTCCAAGATGAGAGACGAACCAGAGGCGAGCTTGGACTGGACCTCGCTCACCAACGTGCCGTAGCAGTTACCGTGGACCTCGGCCCACTCAACAAACTCACCGTTTGCCACGCGGCGGTCGAACTCCTCACGCGTCAGGAAAAAGTAATTGACGCCATCGACCTCGCCTTTGCGTGGGGCTCGCGTGGTAGCCGAAACCGTCAGGCCCAGGTTAGAGCGACGCTCACGCACACGAGTGACGAGCGTGCCCTTGCCCGCACCTGACGGTCCAGAAATCACAAAGAGCTTTGAATCCTGAGCGCTCACTTATTTGGTCAGCTGCTCGAGGAGCTGCTCGCGCTGACGGACGCCAAGGCCCTGGACGCGACGGGTAGCGGAGATGCCGAGCTCCTCCATGATCTTGGCGGCCTTGGCCTTGCCATAACCGGGGAGAGACTCGATGAGGGTGGAAACCTTCATGCGGGAAGCAATGGGGTCATCGGAGTTGAGCACGGACTCGAGGGACTTCTCGCCCTTCTTGATCTGCTCACGGAGCTCTGCGCGAGCGTGACGTGCGGCGGCAGCCTTCTCAAGAGCCTGCTTGCGCTGCTCATCGGTAAGCTGAGGGAGTGCCATTCGTACCTCCAAGTAGTTGGGTTATATCTGATTCAATATTTGGCATTTTAGCACGTAAAACGTACAAAATGCTCAATCGCGGCTCCATAGGTTAGACGATACCCGTAAAAAGTGCAATATATCGCGCTAAAAGATGAGCCCCCGACCTGCGATTCTACACAAAGGATGGGAAAGTTTTCGCAGGCACAGGGGCTAATTTGTGCTAATGAGACCCAAAAGTGGTGACTTGAGGGAATCTTTTAGGCGACGTTTTCGACCAGCTCGGCAACGATGGCGTCAAATGCGGCAACCGGATCGTCGGCGCCGGTAATGGGGCGGCCCACCACGATATGGCTCGCGCCGCGCTCGATAGCCTGGGAAGGCGTGGCCACGCGGGACTGATCGCCCAGCGCAGCACCAACCGGACGCACGCCCGGGGTCACAATCAGCGCATCGGGGCCCAGCAGCTCACGCATGTCATGAGCCTCCATCGGCGAGCACACGATTCCGTCGATACCGTTGGCCTGGGCGAGTTTTGCCAGACGGGCGGCCTCCTCGGCAACGGGCGACTCGACGCCGATCTCGCTCAGCGCATCCTGATTCATGCTCGTAAGCACGGTGATAGCGACGAGCTTGGCTCGATCCTCGCGTGCCTCCTCGGCACCCTCACGGCAGGCGGCGAGCATAGCACCCGAACCCAAGCCGTGAACCGAAAGCAGGTCGGCACCGGCAAGCGAGGCCGAGCGAGCGGCACCACGCACCTGATGCGGAATGTCATGGAACTTAAGGTCGAGGAAGACCTTGAAGCCCAGGTCCTTAAAGGTCTTGACGATCTCGGGACCCTCGGCGTAATAGAGCGTCATGCCCACTTTAAGCCAAGCGGCATGGCCCGAAAGCTCATGGGCGAGCTCGAGCGCACGCTCACGGTCGCAGTCGAGGGCGACGATAACGCGGTCGCGGGCATCGGTCTCTAGCATTCGAAAGCACCTACCAGCTCGTTGATGTCCTTCACGCCCTGGGACTCGGCCCAGGCCTCGAGCTCGCGCTCAATCTTGAGCGAAGCGCACGGATCGACGAAGTTGGCCATACCGACCGATACACAGGTAGCGCCAGCCAGGATAAACTCGGCCGCGTCCTCACCGGTCATGACGCCGCCGACGCCGTTGATGGGGATATCGACGGCCTGGGCAACCTCCCAGACCATCCGCACGGCGATGTGATGGCACAGCGGGCCCGAAAGACCGCCCTTGGGCTTGGCCACACGCGACTTGCGGGTGTGGACGTCGATGGCCATACCCTGGATGGAGTTGATGACCGAAAGGCCGTCGGCGCCGGCGGCCTCGAGGGCGCGGGCGATCTCGGCGACGTTGACCGGGGCCATCTTCACAAACAGCGGCTTGTCAGTCACCTTGCGGCAGGCGGCCATGACGGAAGAGGCGCCCTCAGGCGTGGAGCCCATGGCGGCACCGCCGGCGGCAATGTTGGGGCAGCTCACGTTGATCTCATAGCCGGCAGCCCAGGGGCACAGCTCGACATACATCTCGAGCGCACGGACAAACTCGTCCACGGAATGACCGGCAACCTGGCAGATGACCTGGCAACCGTCCTTGGAGAGCTGCTCGAGCCACGGACCGGACTCGCGGGCGAAAGCGGCCACACCAGGGTTCTGCAGGCCCACGGAATTGATCATGCCGCCGGGGATCTCGGCCATACGGGGTGCGGGATTGCCGGGCCAGGGCTCGGCAGCGCAACCCTTGGTGGTGATGGCACCCAGCTGGGAGACATCGAAGAAGTTCTGGAACTGCCAACCGTAGCCAAAGGTACCGGCTGCGGTGTTGATGGGGTTCTGCATCTTGACGCCGCCGAAATCGACGGCCATGTTCACGGTACCCACTAGAAGACCACCACCTTGGAAGCATCGAACACGGGGCCGCACATGCAGGCGCCCTTCATACCGTCGACCGTCTCGACATTGCATGTGTTGCAGGCACCAAAGCCGCAGCTCATCATGCGCTCGAGCGACACCTCGCAGTACGCGCCGGCCTCGGCGGCAGCGGCGGCGACCTTCTCCATCATGACGGCGGGACCACAGCTGGCGACGTAGTCGTAACCGCCCTCGCCGAGCAGCTCGGCGGCAGGATCGGTGCAGAAGCCGTGCGTGCCCAACGAGCCGTCATCGGTGCACACGTTGACCGTGGCTCCCAGCGCGCGGAACTCATCGACGCCCACGGCCTTGGACGCGGTGCCAAAGCCCAGGCATACGTCAACGTCCACGCCCTGCACGGCAAGCATGTCGGCCAGGCAGAGCACGGGCGGAACGCCAATGCCGCCGGCGACGAGCAGTGCTTTCCTGGTACCCTCGGGCACGAACCAGCCGCGGCCGCCAGGGCCCAGCAGGTTGGAGGTGGAGCCAGGGGCCATCTGCGACAGACGACGGGTATCATCGCCCACGACGGCGTACCACAGCTCGACGGTGCCGGCCTCGGCGTCGGCACGATAGAAGCTCAGGGGCACGCGAAGCAGCGAGGAAGCATCGCCCGGCACGGCGATATTCACGAATTGACCGGGCTTAAGCGCACTTGCAAGCTTGGGGGCCGAGATAACGAGCGAGAAGATGCCGTCGGCGATCTCCTGGTTCGAGACGACCTCGAAGTCGTGCATGCGTGCAGTGGAAGGTGTGGGCATAGACGCTCCAATCCCCCATGCGGTTGCATGGTTCAGGCGAACAGAAAGCGCGGCACCGCAAGGGCGCCGCGCACAAAAGCGATAAGGCTATGCTAGCAGATGCAGCCGTCAGCAAGCGTCTGCTTACCGCCGACGAACACATCGGTGGCACGACCGGTGAGCGTACGGCCGGCAAAACCGGAGTTCTCGGCGCGCGACTCGTAGCCGTCCTCGCCGACCGTCCAGGTGGCGGCGGGGTCGAAGACGGTCAGGTCGGCAACGGAGCCCGCCTTGACCTGAACCTGGTCCAGACCCAGGATCTCGCGCGGCTTGATGGCCATGAGCTCGACCATGCGGCCCATGCTCATCTTGCCCGTGTTGACCAGCTCGGTAAGCACGAGCGCCAGCGAGGTCTCGAGGCCGATCATGCCGAAGGGCGCGAGCTCGAACTCGCGAGCCTTCTCCCACGGGGTGTGGGGAGCGTGATCGGTAACGATAACGTCGACCGTACCGTCGATGACGCCCTGACGGATAGCCTCGGCATCCTCATCGGTACGCAGCGGCGGGTTGACCTTGAGCGAGGTATTGTAGGTCTCGTCCAGGTCGTTCTCGGTCAGGAACATGTGGTGCGGGGTGGCCTCGCAGGTAACCTGCACGCCAGCTGCCTTACCGGCACGCACAAGCTCCAGGCCATGAGCGGTGGAGATGTGCTGGATGTGCAGCTTGGCACCGGTCAGCTTGGCGATCTCGATATCGCGAGCGATCTGCAGCTCCTCGCCGGCAGCCGGCCAGCCCTCGAGGGCCAGACGAGTAGAGACCTTGCCCTCGTTGATCTGGCCGTGACCGACCAGGTCCTCGTCCTGGCAATGGCTCATAAAGACCTTGCCGAACATCTTGCCGTAGTCCATGCAGCGACGGAGCATACCTGCACCCTGCACGCCGCGACCGTCGTCGGTGAAGGCGACGGCGCCGTGGGCGACCATATCGCCCATCTCGGACATAGCCTCGCCCTTAAGACCGCGGGTCATGGCGCCAGAAGGATAGACGCGGCAGTGGCCGACCTCGGCAGCGCGGGACTTGACGAACTCAACGACGGTACCGTTATCGGTAACGGGGTCGGTGTTGGGCATGGCGCACACGCCGGTGAAGCCGCCCTTGGCAGCTGCGCGGGTGCCGCTCTCGATGTCCTCTTTGACCTCGTAGCCGGGCTCGCGCAGGTGGACGTGCATGTCCACCAGGCCAGGGACGAGATACTTACCGGAAAGGTCGCGGACCTCGGCTCCCTCGGCGGCGAGGTTCTCGCCGACCTCGGCGATCTTGTCGCCGTCGATCAGGACGTCAACGACACCGTCAAGCTCGACGGACGGGTCGACGACGTGGGCATTCTTAAGAAGCAAGGCCATTATCGGCACCTCCAAGCAGCAGATACAGGATAGCCATACGCACGCAGATACCGGCGTAGACCTGCTCCAGGATGACGGAGCGTTGCGGGTGGTCGGCCATATAGGAGTCGAACTCAACGCCGCGGTTGATGGGGCCCGGGTGGCAAATGATCGCGTCGGGCTTCATGAGCTTCTCACGGTCCTTGGTCAGGCCGAAGAGCTTGTGGTATTCGCGAATGGTCGGGAACGGGGCACCCTCGAGGCGCTCCTGCTGTACGCGCAGCATGTAGACGACGTCCAGCTCGGGCAGGACGGAATCGAGGTCGCTCGTCACGTGGTCGCAGCCCAGAACCTCGGGCGCCGGCGGCAGCAGCGTGCCGGGGGCGACGGCGTAGGTCTCGCAGCCCATGATCTTCAACGCGGGGATCAGCGAGCCGCAAACGCGGGAGTGGGAGATGTCGCCGACGACGGCGACCTTCAGACCGTGGAAGTCACCCTTGTGCTCCCAGATGGTGTACAGGTCGAGCAGAGCCTGCGTGGGGTGGTTGTGCTTACCGTCACCGGCGCAGATAACACTCGCGGGCGAATTCTGTGTGACGATGTAGGGAGCACCGGCATGCTTGTCACGCACGACAATGCAGTCGATCTTGTAGGCATTGAGGGTCTCGACGGTATCGACGAGGCTCTCGCCCTTGACCGTGGAGGTCGAGGAGCCGCCGAAGTTGAGGCTGTCGGCCGAAAGACGCTTCTCGGCGAGCTCGAAGGAGCTGCGGGTACGCGTCGAGGGCTCATTGAACATGTTGACGATGGTCTTGCCCTTGAGCGTGGGGACCTTCTTGATAGCACGCTCGTTGACCTCGGAGAACGCCTTAGCGGTCTCGAGGATGAGCTTGATGTCCTCTTCGGAGTACTCGGTAATGTCGATCAGGTGCTTATGATTGAACGCCACGGTACTACTCACCTCCCAGCGGCGCGGAGCCCACGTGGGAACCCGGCGCGACGTCGTTGATTTCGACAGCGGTACGGCCGTCGACTTCCTTCATATATAGGTGCACGTTCTCCTCGTGCGACGAGGGAACGTTCTTGCCGACAAAGTCCGGCGAGATAGGGAGCTCGCGGTGACCGCGGTCAACGAGAACTGCCAGCTCGACTCGGCTCGGACGGCCCAGGTCCATAACGGCGTCCAGAGCGGCGCGGATGGTGCGACCCGTGTACAGGATGTCGTCCACCAGCACGACGCGCTTGCCGTCGACGCTGAAAGGAATGTTGGTAGCGTGGATCGCGGGAGCGAAATTGGTCGCATAGTCATCGCGATAGAAGCTGATGTCCAGGCTGCCGAGCGGAACGTCGACACCCTCGATCTCCTTGATCGCCTCGGCGAGCTTCTTTGCCAGAAGGTCGCCGCGCGTGACGATGCCGACCAGAGCGAGGTCTTCACAGCCCTCGTTGCGCTCGAGAATCTCGTGCGCGATGCGGGTCATCGCTCGGTTGACGGCGGTCTCGTCCATGATGACCGCCTTGGGGGAAGTCGTGCCCATCGATCTCCTTCCTCACATGTCTTGACTGCTGACACAGTCAAAAAAATAGATGCCCGACCGCTCAAAGCGGAACCAGACACCCACAGGAAGTACTGCTCATTGACAGCTATGTAATTCCATGTGGGTATCTCGTACCCCTTTAATGGTCAAGGCATAGTGTAGCCAACATCGGGCTCAATTGCGAGCATAAATACTAGTCAATCCGTAAACGGAGCCAATCGCTCCATAAACCTATATATATTTGTGGGACGCGCTTGAAAACCTTGTTGCGAGCTGGCATAATCCCCTCTGCTGCACGCAAATCGGATCTACGTCCAGGGCCGTGGCGTGGGCACTATCGCCAAAAGAGAAATATCTCTGTGTAGATTGCGCACAGAGACATGCTTCTGTGCTATAGTTCAGGCTTGTTTGTTAACGCGACATGTTCGTTTGTCGCCCAAGGAGGGTCAGTTATGTCCAAAGTTTGCGAAGTTTGCGGTAAGCACCCCGTTGCCGGTCGCTCCATCAGCCACTCTCACCGCGTCACCAACCGTAAGTTCCGCCCCAACATCCAGCGCGTCTACGTCGTCGTCGATGGTCACCGTCGCAAGATGAACGTTTGCTCCACCTGCCTCAAGTCCGGCAAGGTTGCGCGCTCCTAAATAAGGTCTTACCAACAAGAACCTCGGACTCTCCGGGTCAAAGACCTCGCGTTCACATAGAACTTACCAAAGGCGTCCTCCCATACGGAGGGCGCCTTTTTGCACTCATTGGCAACAGACTTACATGAGTGTTTGCAGATGTCAAAGGGATCATAGCTCAGCTGATATGCCTTGTAGCTTGACCTGTGCCCAATAATTGAGGCGATGCGGCAGGCGGATAGTTTAATAGTTTTAGTTAAAACGCTTCATCTAGTTGAAGCGTTTTAGTATGCCTTTTACGGGAATCTGACCGTTCGCCGAATAATTTCTTGCTATCATGCAAGGCGTAGGGTAAATCTCCGATCGCAAGGAGACACAAATGGTGAAAAAGTCACCGGAAAACACTACTCCCGCAATTGTGGACAACGTAGAGGCGCTTGAGGCTAAGCTCGCTCAGATGCGAGAGGCCCAGGCGCTTTTTGCTACGTACACGCAGGAGCAGGTCGACAAGATCTTCTATGAGGCCGCCATGGCCGCCAACAAGGCTCGTATCCCGTTGGCGAAGATGGCCATCGAGGAGACCGGCCGCGGCGTTCTTGAGGACAAGGTCATCAAGAACCACTACGCCGCAGAGTACATCTACAACGCTTACAAGAACACCAAGACCTGTGGTGTCCTGGAGCGCGACGAGGCCTACGGCATCACCAAGATCGCCGAGCCCATCGGTATCGTGGGTGCCGTCATCCCGACGACCAACCCCACCTCCACCGCGATCTTCAAGACGCTGATCAGCCTGAAGACCCGCAACGCCATCATCATCTCCCCGCACCCGGCTGCCGCCAAGTGCACCATCGCCGCCGCCAAGCTCGTGCTTGACGCCGCCGTCAAGGCTGGCGCCCCCGAGGGCATCATCGGCTGGGTCGACGTCCCCTCCATCGAGCTGACCAACATGGTCATGCGCGACGTCGACATCATCCTCGCCACCGGTGGCCCGGGCATGGTCAAGGCCGCCTACTCCTCGGGCAAGCCCGCCCTGGGCGTCGGCGCCGGTAACACCCCGGTCGTCATCGACGACACCGCCGACGTGCTGCTCGCCGTCAACTCCATCATCCACTCCAAGACCTTCGACAACGGCATGATCTGCGCTTCCGAGCAGTCCGTGACCGTTATCGACACCATCTATGACCAGGTTAAGGCCGAGTTCCAGAAGCGCGGCTGCTACTTCGTCAAGCAGGGTGCCGAGATGGAGGCCCTGCGTGCTGCCATGTTCAAGAACGGCGCCCTCGATCACCGCATCCCCGGCATGGCTGCCGCCAAGATCGCCGAGCTCGCCGGCATCGAGGTTCCCGCCAAGACCAAGATCCTGATCGCCGAGGTCACCTCCACCGACCCCGCCAAGGAAGAGTTCTCCCACGAGAAGCTCTCCCCGGTCCTGGCCATGTACCACGCCAAGGACTTCCAGGAGGCCGTCGACAAGGCCGAGCACCTGGTGCTCGCCGGTGGCCCGGGCCACACCGCCTCTCTGTACGTGCACCCCGCCCAGGCCGAGAAGATCAGCCTGTTCGAGCACGTCATGAAGGCCTGCCGTATCGTCATCAACACCCCGTCCTCGCACGGCGGCATCGGTGACCTGTACAACTTTGGCATGAAGCCGTCTCTGACCCTGGGCTGCGGCTCCTGGGGCGGCAACTCCGTCTCCGAGAACGTTGGGGTGAAGCACTTGATCAACGTTAAGACTGTGGCCGAGCGCCGTGAGAACATGCTGTGGTTCCGCGCTCCCGAGAAGGTCTACTTCAAGAAGGGTTCCACGCCCGTCGCCCTCGACGAGCTCGGCACCGTCATGGGCAAGAAGCGCGCCTTCATCGTCACCGACCAGTTCCTCTTCAAGAATGGCAACACCCGCGCCATCGAGGCCAAGCTCGACGAGATGGGCATCGCCCACGACTGCTTCTACGACGTCGAGCCCGATCCGTCGCTGCAGTGCGCACGTCGCGGCGCCAAGCAGATGGCTCTCTTTGAGCCGGACGTCATCATCGCCGTCGGCGGTGGCTCCGCTATGGACGCCGGCAAGATCATGTGGATGATGTACGAGCACCCCGAGTGCAAGTTCGAGGACATGGCCATGGACTTCATGGACATCCGCAAGCGTATCTTCACCTTCCCCGAGATGGGCAAGAAGGCCTACTTCGTCGCCGTCCCGACCTCCTCGGGTACCGGCTCCGAGTGCACGCCGTTCGCCATCATCACCGACAAGGAGACCGGCATCAAGTGGCCGCTCGCCGACTACGCGCTGCTCCCCAACATGGCTATCGTCGACGCCGACAACTGCATGACCGCCCCGCGCGGCCTGACCGCTGCCTCCGGCATCGACGTCATGACCCACGCCATCGAGTCCTATGTCTCCATCATGGCTTCCGACTACACCAAGGGCCTCTCCGAGCGCGCTGCCAAGCTCGTCTTTGAGAACCTGCCCTCCAGCTTCACGAACGGCGCCAAGGACCCGCATGCCCGCGAGGAGATGCACAACGCCTCCTGCATGGCCGGTATGGCCTTCGCCAACGCCTTCCTGGGCCTCAACCACTCCATGGCCCACAAGCTCGGCGCCTTCCATCACCTGCCCCACGGTCTCGCCAACGCCGTCATCCTGACTCGCGTCATGCGCTACAACGCCGCCGAGGCTCCCGTCAAGATGGGTACCTTCTCGCAGTATCCTTACCCCAACGCACTGCACAACTACGCCGAGATCGCCAAGTACTGCGGCATCGAGGGCAAGGACGACAAGGAGGTCTTCGAGAACTTCATCACGAAGCTCGAGGAGCTCAAGGACTTCATCGGTGTCAAGAAGACCATCGCCGACTACGGTGTTGACGAGCAGTACTTCCTCGACACCCTCGACGAGATGACCGAGCAGGCATTCAACGACCAGTGCACCGGCGCTAACCCGCGCTACCCGCTCATGAGCGAGATCAAGGAGCTCTACCTGGACGCCTACTACGGCCGCGAGCCCCAGGACTACGCCGTCTGCTAGTTTTTAGCACGGTTATTTGCGGCGGGGGTGCACGGGTGTACGCACGCCCCCGCCGTTGCTTCTATCGCATCGTTGAAAGGATGCAATCATGCTGCTCCCCGATTCCAAGACCGAGCTCGTCCGTCGTGGCAACAAGGTCGTTTACGACCTGGGCGACAAGATCGTCAAGGTCTTTAACGAGACCAAGCCCGTCTCCGACGTGTTCAACGAGGCTTTGAATCTTGCCCGCATCAATGAGTGCGGCATCCGCAGCCCCAAGGCTCTCGAGGTTTCTCAGCTCGAGAACGCCAACGGCTGGGCGCTCGTGACCGAGAAGGTTCCGGGCACTACCCTTGCCGAGAAGATGACTGCCGAGCCCCAGCGCTTTGGTGAGTACCTCGAGATGTTCGTCGACCTCCAGATCGAGATCCACGGCTACACCTCCCCGCTGCTCAACCGTCAGCGCGATAAGTTCGCCCGCATGATCGACAGCCTCGATCAGCTCAATGCCACCACGCGCTACAACCTTCAGGAGCGTCTGGACGGCATGACCAAGGAGTTCAAGGTCTGCCACGGCGACTTCAACCCCTCCAACGTCATCGTCGGCGACGATGGCCAGCTGTACGTCTGCGACTGGGCACACGCCACCCAGGGCTCCCCTGCTGCCGACGTTGCCACCACCTACCTGCTCTTTGCCCTCAACAGTAAGGACCAGGCCGAGGCCTACCTGGAGCTCTACTGCGACCGCGCCGACATGCCCATGCAGGTCGTGCGTCAGTGGACGAGCATCGTCGCCGCTTCCGAGCTCGCTCGTAAGCGCAACGTGAACGATGAGTTCCTGAAGAACTGGATCGACGTCGTCGATTATCAGTAATATCTGAGCGATTTATTTCGCATCGGAGGCACTAAGGAAACCCCGCAGCTCGAATGGGCTGCGGGGTTTCCTTTTAGCGATTGTGCACGCCGATAAGATAAAAGGACGGCCCCGCATCTCCCCTATCTGGAGAAATGCGGGGCCGTCCCGTATATCGAACTACAAGCGAAATCGTAGATTAACGACGGGCCGCCTTCACAAGCTCGGCAACCTTGGTGACAACCTCGTCGATCGCCACGTCCTCACGCTCGCCGGTAGCACGGTCCTTGAGCTCCACCGTGCCATTCTTGAGGCCACGCTTACCCAGAACGACCTGATACGGGAAACCCATAAGGTCGTTGTCGGCAAACTTAAAGCCGGGACGCTCGTCACGGTCGTCGACGACGACCTCGATACCCTCGCTGCACAGACCATCAACGATCTGCTCGCAGACGGAAGCACACTCCTCCTTCTTGGGGTCGAGCGGAATCACAGCAACCTCGTACGGGGCAACGGAGACCGGCCAGACGATGCCGTGCTCGTCGTTGTGCTGCTCCACGACGGCAGCGAGCGAGCGAGACACGCCAACGCCGTAGCAACCCATGATAAGCGGCTTCTCCTTGCCGTCCTCGTCCATAAAGGTGGCACCCATGGCCTCGGAGTACTTGGTGCCCAGCTGGAAGACCTGGGAGACCTCAATACCGCGAGCAGCGGAAAGCGGCTTGCCGCAGTGCGGGCAGGGATCGCCGGCAACGACGGTAACCAGGTCGGCCCACTCGTCGACGGTAAAGTCACGCTCGGGGCAGGCACCGGTAAAGTGATAATCAACCTCGTTGGCACCGCAGGCCCACTGCTTGGACTCGCGCAGACTCTCGTCGCACACCAGACGGATTCCCTCGGGCAGGTTAACCGGTCCGATAAAGCCCTTGTGCAGACCGTAGGTCTGGAGCTCCTCGTCGGTCATCATACGATAGCCCTTGCCAAAGACATGCTCGGCTTTACAGTCATTGAGCTCGTGGTCGCCCGGAACAATGGCAACGACTGGCTTGCCCTCGGCGTCGATCAACGCCAGCGACTTGCGCGTACCGTTCTCGGGGAAGCCGAAGAACTTGGCGACGGCCTCGATGGTGCCCATACCAGGAGTCTCGACCTTAGTAAGCGTGCCGTCGCCGGGGCCCTCGGTCACAACGACCTTGGTGCTTGCAGCCTCGTCATCGGCAGCAAAGCCGCAGTCGTCGCAGTAGACGAGCGAGGCCTCACCGGCGTCGGCCAGAGCCATGTACTCGACGGAGGTGTCGCCGCCGATCTCGCCGGAGTCGGCGACAACGGGCAGAGCCTTGATGTAGCAGCGCTCGCAGATGTTAGCGTAGGCCTGCTTCATCTTGTCGTACTCCTCCTGCAGACTCTCCTGCGTGGCAGAGAAGCTGTAGGCGTCCTTCATGATGAACTCACGACCGCGCATCAGGCCAAAGCGGGGACGGAACTCATCGCGGAACTTATCCTGAATGTGGTACAGGTTGACGGGCAGCTGCTTATAGGAGCGCAGCTCGTTGCGCACCAAGGCCGTGACGGTCTCCTCGTGCGTGGGGCCCAGCACAAACTCGCGACCATGACGGTCGTCAAAGCGCACGAGCTCCTTGCCATAGGCATCGATGCGGCCGGACTCGCGCCACAGCTCGGCATCGACCATGATGGGCATCATGAGCTCCTGGGCGCCGGCAGCATCCATCTCGTCGCGCACGATGTTCTCGATCTTGCGAATCGAGCGCCAAGCGAGTGGCAGATAGGAATACAGACCGGCGGCCTCCTTGCGGATCATACCAGCGCGAAGCAGCAGACGATGGCTTGCAAGCTCGGCGTCGGCCGGATCCTCTTTGAGCGTCGGCGCATAGAGCTTAGACATATACATTGCTCGGGTCATTTATTTCTCCTCAATAAGCTTGTCGACCTCAGCCATAAGCGCGTCGACAATTTGATCCTCAGCTACTTTACCAATGATCTGGCCATGCGAAAAGAGCAGGGCCTGACCACGTCCGCAAGCAACGCCCAGGTCGGCATCAGAAGCCTCACCGGGGCCATTAACGGCACATCCCATGACGGCAATCGAAAGCGGCGCGGCATAGTTCTTAAGCCGCTCGGTTACTTCCTCGGCGATAGGAATCAGGTTAACCTGGCAGCGGGCGCACGTGGGGCACGAGACAATCTCGGGACCACGGCGACGCAGACCCAGGGACTGCAAAATTCCCCAGGCGACCGGCGGCTCCTCAACCGGATCGGCCGTGAGCGAGACGCGCATGGTGTCACCGATGCCCTCAGACAGCAGGATACCGAGTCCCACCGAGCTCTTGATGGTGCCCTGCAGCTCGGTTCCGGCCTCCGTCACGCCCAGGTGAAGCGGAACGTGGGGAATCTCGCGCGACAGGGCTCGATAGGTATCGAGCGTCGTTTGCACGCTATGGGCCTTGGCCGAAAGCACAATGTTCGTAAAGCCGCGGTCTTCAAAATGCTTGACGAAACGCTCGCTCGACATCACGAGCTTTTCGGGCTGCGTGAGGTCGTCGCGCTCGGCGATATCCTGCTCAAGCGAACCGGCATTGACGCCGATACGAATCGCACAGCCCGCGGCACCCGCAGCATCGATCACCGCGTCAACCTTGGCCCAATCGCCGATATTGCCGGGATTGATGCGCAGCTTGGCAGCACCAGCCTCAACGGCACCAATGGCGAGCTTATGGTTAAAGTGGATATCGGCGACAATCGGCACCGGAGACTCGGCGCAGATGGTGCGGAAACCCTCAAGCGCGGCCTCGGTGGGCACGCTCACGCGCACGATATCGCAGCCAGCCTGCGCCAAAGCACGCACTTGCGCAAGCGTTGCCTGGGCATCAGCGGTATCGGTGCAGGTCATGGATTGAACCACCACCGGCGCGCCGCCACCGATCTGCACGCCGCCCACATGCACGGGACGCGTCAGCTCGCGAGGCAAAGGATGGGATAAAGACAATCCAACCACTCCCCTACAGAATAAATCGAAGGATGTCGGAACGAAGCATGTAGACAAACAGCAGCGCAAAGAGCGCGATGCCCACATAGCTCACAATCGTCTGGACCTTGAGCGGAAGCTCGCGGCCAGCAATCTTTTGAATGATCTCGATGACCAGCTTGCCGCCATCGAGTGGTGGGATGGGCAGCAGGTTCATAAAGCCAAGCGAGAACGAAATGAGGGCGGCAAACGAAAGGAACGTGGCAGGGCCGGCAGCAGCAGCCTGTGAGGACATAACGCTAATACCCACGATCGAAGAGGACTGATCGAGAATCTCCATCGTATGCTGCGGCTGGAGCAGGCGCATCACGCCCTCCGCTGTCTGCACGATATAGGAGAACGACAGGCGAGCCGACGTGATGGGGTCCAAACGGACCACCTGCGTAGAGGCATACACACCCAGGCGCTCGTCCTCTTTGAGCGCAACCGTGGTCGAATGCTGCTTGCCGTCACGCTCGTACTCAATGGCGATATCGTCCTTACCGGCAGCCTTGCCGATGGCATCGTAAACGTCCATCCAGGTAGAGCACGATACTCCGTCGACCGAAAGAATCGCGTCGCCGCCCTCGATTCCCGCCGCGGCGGCAATCGAGCCTTCGTCAACCTGGCCGATCACATTGGTATCCACCGGCACCGTGACACCGGCGATGGAATAGATGCTCATAAGGAGCAAAAAGCCCGTCAGGATATTGACGATAATGCCCGCAAGCAGCATAAAGGCACGCTTAGCAAAGCCCTGGCCCAAATAGGTGTGCGAGCGCTCCCGTGCAAGGAATTCAGCCTCGCCGCACGGCAGCTCCCATACATCGCCCTCAGCAGTCGCATGCTCGCGATCGAACCGACGGCCGTCAAAGGTGGTATAACCCGCCGCGTCACGCGGCAAGGTCTGGTACTTGGTGGGATAGTAACTGGGCGAAGGCTTTTCCCCTTCCTCATACCAGGGAGCGATGGAGCCCCAGCCCAACAGCAAAGCACAGGCCTCGAGCACATCCTCCTCGGACAGCTCGAGCTCGACGGCAAGATCGGCCACCGTCACCCGGCCGTGGTGATAGATGGCCGCAAGCACGCGGTCGGCGCACGAAACGTCGGTCGGATCCATGCCGCAAATGGCAGCATAGCCACCCAGCAGCAGCGGCGTCACGCCAAACTTGGTGCCGATGCGACGCGACGTGTGGTGGATATCAAAGCGACACGGCAGGCCCAAGAAGAACTCGGTCACCCGGACGCCACAGGCACGCGCAGCCAAAAAGTGGCCGCCCTCATGCAAAAACACGAGGACGGAAAGCATCAGCAGGCCCCAAAAGACCGATGAGAGAACGCTCAGAACAGTATCCATAAAACGAAAAAGCAATCCTTATGGGTTAAGAACGGGTTGCGGCGAGCACCTGCGCGGCCTTTTCACGCGCCCAGCCATCGATGTCACGAAGCTGTTCAAACGAATCGACAGTCTGCGCATCGTGAGCATCCATGCAGGATTCCACAATGCGGTCGATATCGGTAAAGCTGCAGCCATCATGCAGGAAGGCATCGACGGCGACCTCGTTGGCGGCATTGAGCACGCACGG
This sequence comes from uncultured Collinsella sp., assembly GCA_905200715.1. Taxonomy (GTDB): domain Bacteria; phylum Actinomycetota; class Coriobacteriia; order Coriobacteriales; family Coriobacteriaceae; genus Collinsella. The sequence goes on from CAJKLK010000004.1 coordinate 71,723, forward strand.
CATGGTGCCGCCCGTCTTGCCGGCACGTTCGGCCAGCGCAAGGCAGCGGAAGGTATCCATATCGGCCGCGTCAAAGGTAAGCTGCCCTAACTCGCGGAAATCGATACGCGGAGCCGGCGTATCCCAACGCTCGGGATACGAGAAGGCAAACTGGATGGGAATGCGCATGTCGGAGGCACCGAGATGCGCCATCACAGAGCCGTCGGCAAACTCGACCATGGAGTGAATCTTAGACTGGCGCTGCACGACCACGTTAATGAAATCGAGATCGCAGCCAAACAGATGCATGGCCTCGATACGCTCCAGACCTTTGTTCATGAGGGTGGCGGAGTCAATCGTGATCTTGGCACCCATAGCCCACGTGGGATGTGCCAGGGCATCGGCGCGCGTCACGCGGTCGAGCTCGTCACGCGTGCGGCCAAAGAACGGACCGCCCGAGCAGGTAAGCCAAATGCAGTGAGCCTCGCGCGGATTTTCGCCCAGATAGCACTGGTAGATGGCGGAATGCTCGGAGTCGACCGGGATAAGCTGACCCGGCTGCGCCAACGGCATAAGCAGATCGCCACCGACGACGAGCGACTCCTTGTTGGCCAGGGCAAGACGCTTGTTCGAGGTCAGAGCAGCATGGCTCGCCTCGAGACCGGCAGCGCCCACGATGGCCACGAGCACGCAGTCGACATCATCGCGGCATGCGAGCTCACACACGGCCTGCGCGCCAACGCCGAGCTCCGTGCCCTCGGGCAGTTCCTGGAGCACCGCGTCGGCGCCATGGGAGGCGTCCGCCACGGCAACCGCCGGAACCGAGAACTCACGGGCAGCGGCAACGAGCTCGGAGGTGCTGGAGTTAACGGAAAGCGCCGTCACCTGCAGGCGATCGGCATGCTGACGGCACACATCGAGCGCCTGAGTGCCGATAGAGCCCGTACAGCCCAGAATGGCGACACGAAGACGCCCATCGGGACCGTAGGTGGTCTGATACGCCATTACAGCACGCCTCCGATCATCAGCAGCAGCTGCGCGGTAATGCAGCCAAAGATGAGCGAATCGCTGCGGTCGAGCATGCCGCCGTGGCCCGGGATGAGATTACCGGAATCTTTGACGCCCACACCGCGCTTGATACGCGACTCGATGAGGTCGCCGATAACGCCCAGGATGGAGACGACCACGCCGCACAGCAGTGCATAGGGCAGGCTCAGCTTATAGAAGTGCGTCGCCCACAGGATGAGCCAGATCAAGACAGAGCCCAAAATGCCGCCGACAAAGCCTTCCCAGCTCTTTTTAGGAGAAATCTTGGGAACCATCTTATGCTTGCCGATGCGGCTGCCCACGATGTAGGCAAACGAGTCGGAGACCCAAAGGGACGCGCAAACGCCCACCGAAAGCAGGGCGCCGGCAAAACCGGGCACGGCATCGCGCAGCAACACGATAGCCGACAGCATAAAGCCAGTGTAGATAGGGCCCATGAGCGTCACGGCAACGTCGGAGATGCGAGTGCGCGGAGACCAGACATACCAGATACCAACCGCAAGCATCAAAGCGAACAGCAGGGCGTTCAACAGCAACGAATCGCCCAGCGCCGAGAGCGGAAAGAGCACGGCGGCAGCGATACCAAGGCGCTCGTTGGCAACCTTGCCGTCGAGCCTCGTCATGCGGAAGAACTCATAGCAGCACAGACCGCTCATGACGGACACGAAGATGGCCGTGGGCACAATACCCAAAACCAAGCACAGGATAAAGACAACGGCATAGACGATACCGGCGGCGGCACGGGTGATAAAGCCCGCCAGCCACGAACCGGAGCTGCCCTTCGCTGCAGGCGCTCCTGCAGCGGCAGCCTTACGCGCGGGCGTCGCGGAAATAGGCGCCTTGGGAGCGGATGCCTTGGGACGTTCGGACACGATTAAGCCTCCTCGGTCTTGCTCAGTCCACCAAACCTACGGTCGCGACCCTGGAAGGCCAAAATGGCGTCGACAAGGCCCCAACGATCAAAATCGGGCCAATAGGTATCGGTGACATAGAACTCAGAATAGGCAACCTGCCACAGCAGATAGTTCGAAAGACGCAACTCGCCAGAAGTGCGAATGACGAGCTCCGGATCGGGAAGACCAGCGGTGTACAGGTGCGAAGCAACCAAATCATCGTCGATAGCGGCGGGGTCGATCTTGCCGGCAGCCGCATCAAGCGCGATCTGGCGGACAGCGCGGGTGATCTCAGCACGGGCACCGTAGTTAACGGCCAGCGCCAGCGTCATACCGGTATGGTCGGCGCACTCGGCAAGGCCGCGCTCAAAGACGTCGCGGGTCTTCTTGGGCAGCGCGGAAATATCGCCCAAAAAGACAACGCGAACGTTCTCGCGCTTAAGCAGCGGTAGCTCATCGATAAACGTCTTGGCAAACAGGTGCATCAGAACGTTGACTTCGTGCTGCGGGCGATTCCAGTTTTCGGTCGAGAACGCATAGGCCGAAAGCACGTCGACGCCCAGGCGCACGCAGGCGGTAATGATCTCGCGCAGCGAGACGATGCCGGCCTTGTGGCCTTCGGTGCGGGCAAGACCGCGCGACGTGGCCCAACGGCCGTTGCCGTCCATGATGCACGAAATATGGTGCGGAATGTTATTGAGGTCAAGGTCGGAAAAACCGACGCCCGCAGGGGCGTCGGCAAAGTACTCGACCAGTTTATGCTCGTCGTATTGCACCTTAGATCTCCATGACCTCGGCTTCTTTTTCCTTCAGAAGCTCCTCAACCTTGGCAACATACTCGTCGGTATGCTTCTGGACCTTGGCCTGCTCGCGACGGACATCGTCCTCGGTGAGCTCCTCGTCGCGCTCGAGCTTGTTGTTAAAGTCGCGACGGATGTTACGGATGGAGACCTTGGCCTGCTCGGCGTACTCGCGGCACTCCTTAACGAGCTCGCGACGACGCTCCTCGGTGGGAGCCGGGAACGGCAGACGCACGACAGTGCCATCGGAGTTGGGGGTAATGCCGAGGTCGGAGGCACTGATGGCCTTGACGATGGCATTGATGAGCGCCTTATCCCACGGCTCGATAAGCAGCATGTGGGCCTCGGGGGTCTTAACGGCGGCAACCTGCGTGACGGGCGTGGCAACACCGTAGTAGTCAACGGTGATGTCAGACAGGATGTTGGCGTTTGCGCGGCCAGTGCGGACCTTGGAGAAGTTATGCTTGAGGGACTCGAGTGACTTGTCCATGTGGGCGGTGATGTTCTCTGCCATGCTTAATCCTCCTGATAGACGAGCGTGCCGACGGGCTCACCCGCGAGCGCGCGCTTGACGGTGTCCTCGCCATCGATGTTGAGGACCAAAATGGGCATACGGTTGTCCTGGCAAAGAGCCGTAGCCGTGGAATCCATAACCTGCAGGCCGCGAACGAGCACCTCGTGATAGGTGATCTTGTCAAAGCGGACGGCGTCAGCGCACTTGACGGGATCCTTGTCGTAAATGCCGTCGACCTTGGTGGCTTTAATCAGAATCTCGGCACCGATCTCACAGGCGCGAAGGGCCGCGGCGGTGTCAGTCGTAAAGTACGGATTACCCGATCCGGCGGCAAAGATAACGACGTTGCCCTTGGACAGGTGGTTGATAGCGCGACGGCGAATATAGGGCTCGCAGATCTCGTTCATCTGGATAGCGCTCATCACGCGGCAGGGAACATCGTTGTGCTCGAAGGCATCCTGCAGGGCAAGCGCGTTCATAACGGTAGCGAGCATGCCCATGTAATCGGCCTGGGCGCGGTCCATACCACCGGCGGCGCCAGCCATGCCGCGGAAAATGTTGCCGCCGCCGACAACGACGCCAACCTCATGACCAACGGCGAGCAGCTCCTTGACCTGCTTGGCAAGATGATCGGTAACCTTGGGGTCGATGCCGTAGCTGCCATCGCCCATCAGCGCTTCGCCGGAGAGCTTCAGAAGCACGCGTTTATATCGGATGTCGGACAAAGCGATCCTCCTTTAATTAGACTCACAACATAATATCAAAGGCTCAACGGGGAGCCATGAAAAAGCAGGCTGTGAGTAAAACCCACAGCCTGCTCATTACCAGCTACAAGAGCTTATTTACTCGCCACGGACCAGACGGTCAAAGGCAACGACGGTAATGGTGTCGCCGAGCTCCTTGGAGACCTGCTCAGCGTACTTCTTGATGGTGAGGGAGCTGTCCTTGATGAACTCCTGCTCGGTGAGCACGGACTGCTTGTAGAACTTCTCCAGACGACCAACAGCCATCTTCTCCTGGATAGCCTCGGGCTTGCCGGACTCGGCAGCCTGAGCCATGTAGATCTGCTTCTCGTGCTCGACGGTCTCGGCCGGAACCTGATCGCGGGTAGCGCAGATCGGGGCGACGGCGGCAACCTGAAGAGCAACGTCGTGAGCAAAGGTCTTGAAGGACTCAGCCTGAGCGGTCTCGGCCTTCTCGAAAGCGAACTCGACGAGAACGCCGATCTTACCACCCATGTGGATGTAAGAAGCGAGAGCGCCGTTCTCGGCCTTGCGGGCGGCGAAACGGGAGATCTTCATGTTCTCGCCCATGATGTGAATCATCTCGGTGAGCTCGGAGGAAACGGTCTCCTCGCCCATCGGCTTCTCGAGCAGAGCGTCGACGTCAGCAGGCTCGGTGGTAGCGACAACCTCAGCGACCTTGGAAGCAAAGCCGGTGAACTTGGCGTTGGAGCCGACGAAGTCGGTCTCGCAGGAGAGCTCGAGCAGAGCGCCGGTCTTGCCGTCCTCGGAGACGAACGCGGCGACAGCGCCCTCGTTGGTCTCACGGCCAGCCTTCTTGGCAGCCTTGGCGAGGCCGTTCTTGCGCAGAACGTCGACGGCGGCGTCCATGTCGCCGTCAGCCTCGACGAGAGCCTTCTTGCACTCCATCATCGGGGAGTCGGTCATCTCGCGGAGCTGCTTGACCATAGCGGCGGTAATCTGGGCCATTGTGGTTCCTTTCAAAGAGATGAAAAAGAATTAACTAAGACTGATTTACTCGGCCTTGGGCTCAGCGGCCATCTCGGCCTCGGAGACCTGCTCCTTGCCGGAGCCAGCGAGGCAGGCGTCAGCCATGAGCTCGCACATAAGGGTGACAGCGGAGATAGCGTCATCGTTGCAGGGGATGCCGTACTCGACCTCGTCGGGATCAGAGTTGGTGTCGATCAGAGCGACGACGGGGATGTTCAGGCGCTGGGCCTCCTTGATGGCGTTCTCCTCGCGCTTGGTGTCGATAACGAAGAGAGCCTGGGGCAGACCCTTCATGTCGCGGGCGCCGCCGAGGTTGGTCTGGAGCTTGGTGAGCTCCTTACCGAGCACAGCCTGCTCCTTCTTGGGGAGCACTGCCATGCGGCCGTCCTCGACCATGGCCTCGAGCTCCTCCATGCGGTTGATGCGGGAGCGGATGGTGACGAAGTTGGTCAGCATGCCGCCGAGCCAACGCTGGTTGATGTAAGGCATGTTGGCGCGCTCAGCGGCGTTCTTGACGGCCTCCTGAGCCTGCTTCTTGGTGCCGACGAACAGAACGTTGCCACCCTTGGCGACGTTCTTGACGAAGGTGTAGGCCTGGTCGGCGTCAAGGATGGTCTGCTTGAGGTCGAGGATGTAGATGCCGTTGCGCTCACCGAAGATGAACGGCTTCATCTTGGGGTTCCAGCGACGGGTCTGGTGACCGAAGTGGCAGCCGGCCTCGAGCAGGGTGCGGATATTAATCTTGGTAGCCATGTTAAACCTCCTGTGGTTTGCCTCCGCGCGGGGTCATCCTCCAAAACCAACCCGGACATGTGCTACCAAAGCCCGGGCACCACGGTATGAAGTAGCCGCGCGTGCGTGATAAAAACCTGTTGCCGTGAAGCAACCCGATGAATGATAGCAGGATTGCCTCTTCCTGCCAACCCGCAATCAAAACCACACACCTAAGCGCAATGCGAGCCGCCCAGCCTACTCGCCCCGGGGATGGGCCTGGGTCACGGCGCTCTTAAGCCGGTCGGGCGTGAGATGCGTGTAGATCTGCGTCGTGGACAGGCTCGCGTGGCCCAGCAGCTCTTGAACCGAGCGCAGATCCGCGCCACCCTCGAGCAGATCGGTCGCAAAGGTGTGGCGCATCGCATGCGGGGCAATGTCGGCCGGAATGCCGGCGAGCGTCGCCAGCATATGGAACCGTCGTCTGAGCATAGCGGCACTCATGCGATTGCCGCGCGCAGAAATAAACAGCGGATGGGGACCGTTTGCGGCAACGCGACGCTTTGCCTGCGCGAGAATCGCCGGTCTCCCCTCCTCGACATAGGTGCGCGTCGCCTCGAGTGCGCGATGATACAGAGGAACGATACGCTCCTTGCTCCCCTTGCCCCATAGCCGCAGTGTACGCTCGGACCATGAGATGGATTCCACATTGAGCGCAGCAAGCTCTGAGATGCGCGCGCCGGACGCATAAAGAAGCTCAAGCATCGCCGCATCGCGCAGTCCCGCGGGTGTTGAGGTGTCGGGGGCTTTGAGGAGCGCCTCGACCTGCTGGGTCGTCAGCACCCCGGGCAGGTCGCGCGGCAGCTTGGGCGAGGAGATCGCCGAGACCGCATCACCCTCCACGATTCCCTCGGCAGCCATCCACCGATAGAGCGACCGAATAGCCGACAAATGTGCCGCAAGAGTGCGAGGCGCCACCTGCCCGCGCGAAAGCTCGGCCAAATACGCGCGGACGGTACGCACGTCGGCCATACGCGCATCGACGCCCGTACGCTCGCACCAGACAGCAAAGCGCTCCAACCGCGATCCATAGGCAGTCACCGTATTTGGAGAGAGCCCCTCGACGCGTGTGATGTAGGCGATAAACGAGTCGACGGTATCGTACAGGTCAAAGGCTATGACCGGTCGCCTCCAAACAAGTCGGAACGCGTGGCCAAGTAGGCATCAAGGGCCTCGAGGGCGCGATCCGCATAAGCCTGGTAGCGGTCTCGCTTACTGCGGCGCTTGCCGTCCTCGAGCGGCGGCACCAGGCCAAAATTGACATGCATGGGCTGGTAGCCCACGGTTGCCGGATCGGTCGCATAGCCCACGAGCGCACCCAGGGCGCCCACGCGAGGAAGCTCCACAGAAGCCGCACCGATAGCCTCGGCATAGGTGTTAAGCGCAGCAAGCAGACCGGTCGCCACCGCTTCCATGTACCCCTCGGTGCCGGTGATCTGACCGGCGAGGCGCACGCCCGTGCCAGGCACGGCAAAGGTGCCGTCAAGAACATGCGGCGCATCGACAAAGGTATTACGGTGCATGACGCCATAGCGGAAGAACTCGGCATTCTCCAAACCGGGAACCATATGGAAGACACGCTTTTGCTCGCCAAAAGTCAGATTTGTCTGGAAACCAACCAGGTTATAGGCGGTCTTTTCCTTGTTCTCGGCACGCAGCTGAATCGCCGCCCAGGGACGACGTCCGGTTCGCGGGTCGGTAAGGCCGACGGGCTTCATAGCGCCAAAGCGGATAGCATCCTTGCCGGTACGGGCGACCTCCTCGGCGGGCTGACAGGCCTGGAAGAGGTCGCCGCCCTCAAAGTCCTTGAGCACCACGCGGTCGGCGGTGGTGAGTGCCTCGATAAAGGCCTCGTACTCCTCCTTATTGAGCGGAGCGTTGAGATAGTCGCCGCTCCCCTGCTCCTCGTAGCGCGACTGCGAGAACAGCACGTCCATATCGAGTGTGGAGGCATCGACGATTGGCGCGGCAGCGTCAAAGAACGCCAAGGCGTCGCCACCGACGAGCTTCATGACCTCTTCGCTCAATGCCGGCGAACACAGCGGGCCCGCGGCAATGACCACGTGGCCCTCGGGAATCTGCGCGACCTCGCCGTGCACGACCTCGATATTGGGTCGGGCGGCAACCTCGGCCTCGACAAGCTCGGAAAACTTAACGCGATCGACCGCCAGGGCACCACCGGCGGGAACGGCCGCACGATGGGCACAATCGAGCAGCACCGAGCCCATGCGCTTGAGCTCGGCCTTTAGCAGGCCAGCAGCGGAATCCGGACGGGTCGACTTAAACGAATTTGAGCAGACGAGCTCGGCCAAGTGATCGGTATGGTGGGCCGGAGAGCTCACCTGGGGGCGCATCTCGCACAGCTTTACGGCAAACCCGCGATCTGCCAGCTGGATCGCACATTCCGAACCCGCCAGACCGCCACCGATAACCGTCACCTGATCGAACTGCATCTGCAAACACCTTTCTAATTGACACGCTTTCCATTGTGACCGAAGGGCGTCTGGGCGTGAAGCGCAAACTTTGAGGGCGCATACCTTCCATCCATCATGCGCTCGATAAGGCCCTCGAGCTCGAGCGAGCCCAAGAGCTTGAGCACGCCGACAGCATCAAGCGAGACGAGCGCGGCAATGTCGTCGACCTTGAGCGGTGAGGCGATAAGCGCGTGCATCACGGCCTGCTGTGTGGAGTCCAGATCGGCGATGCCGGGTGCATCGGGATGCGAGTAGCGCAGCGTGCCGTAGATGCGCGAGATGGCCATCTCGATTGATTCCTCGTCGATGATGCAGCAGGCACCGTTAGCGATGAGGTAGTTGGTCCCGCGCGACTCGGGCGAAAGGATGGAGCCCGGCACTGCAAGGAGCTCTCGTCCCAAGTCCATAGCAGCCTCCGCCGTGGAGAACGTACCCGAGGGCATGCCAGCCTCGGAAACAAAGAGTGCTTGCGACAATGCGGCGATAACGCGATTACGCCGCGGAAAGGCGAACTTACGCGGTCCCATACCCCACGGCGAAATCGAAACGACCGCGCCGCCCGTATCGAGTGTGCGCGTAATAAGCCCCGCGCTCGAACGCGGGTAGACCACGTCGGCGCCCGTCCCCAGCACCACGACGTGTTTGCCCCCGGCGTTGACCGCAGCCCAACCCGACGCCTGGTCGCAGCCGACCGCGCCGCCTGAGACTACCGTCACTCCCGCCTCAACCGCTACCTTGGCCGCAAGTTCTGCCACGGCGAGACCGTACGGCGATGCCTTACGTGCACCGATGATGGATAGCGCAGGCGTCGAAAGCACTTCGGCGTTGCCGCGCACATAGAGCGTCTGGGGTACATCAGAAAGCTCCAAAACGGTCTCGGGATACAACGCATCACCTGGATGCAGCTCGAAGGTCCCCTCGGCCATCATTGGTCCCTCCTTCCCTGGTACATCGCCGCCTCGAGCACGTGATCTTGCGACACCCGTTCGCTTTCGGCAACATCGGCGATCGTGCGCGCGATGCGTACCAGGCGCACGATGCCGCGACCCGTGAGATGTGTGCGCTTCGACAGGCCAAGCACGCATTTCTCGGCAGCCTCATCAAGCCCAAAGGTCGATACGACGCCGTCAATGGACCGCGACTCATCTTCCTCGGCCTCAGAGTCCGCATCGTCCATACGGGATTCACGCCAGGCGCGAAAGGCGCGCCCACGCACGACGTAATCGCGCAGCTCGGCCGATGACATACCCTCCGCGCCCTCAATGATCACCTGAGGATCGGGGCGGGTCACGTCGATCATCATGTCGATACGATCAGCCAAAGGACCGCGCAACTTGCCCCGATAGCGCTCGACCATCGACGCGGAACAACGACACGGCACTTCGCGATCGCCCAAAAACCCGCAGGGGCAGGGATTACTCGCGGCTAGCAGCTGAAAGCGCGACGGGAACGTAAAGGCCCCGTCAACGCGCACGATCCTCACGTAACCGCGCTCGATGGGCTGACGCAGCGTCTGCAGTACGCCAGTGGGAAACTCGGCGAGCTCGTCCAAAAAGAGCACGCCGCCATGAGCCAGGCTAATTTCGCCCGGATGCACCGGTCGTCCGCCGCCGATGAGTCCCGCGGTCGAAATGCTGTGATGCGGACTGCGGAAGGGCCGATGACCCGCAAGAAGTCCATCGATGCTCTCGCCCAAGACCGAATGGATGCACAGCGCCTCTTGCTGGTCCTCGAGAGATAGCTCGGGCAAAATGCCCGTCATGCGCCGCGCAAGCATGGTCTTGCCCGAACCGGGCGAGCCGATCATGAGCAGGCCGAGCTCGCCGGCGGCCGCAAGCGCCATGCCACGTTTGGCGACCTCCTGCCCCAGAACGTCGGCATAATCGAGCTCAGGCTCAAAGGTCGCCCCGAGCACTTCAGAATCCAGGTAATGCCGTGCGGCATCCCCCATGCCATGGGCAAGCTGAGATAGATGGTCGATAAACCCGCAGTCAACGCCCGCAAGCGGGACATGTTGATCGGACCTACCGGCGATAAAGGAAAGCCCCATATCGCGCGCCAACAGCTGAAACGCCACCTCGCCCTTGACGGGCAGCACGGTGCCGTCCAGACCAAGCTCGCCTGCGATAAGGCAGCGATCGAGGTTGTCACGGGGAATCTGCCCATCGGCCGCCAGAACCGCGATGGCAATCGGCAGGTCAAAACCGCTGCCAGTTTTACGGATATCGCCGGGTGCTAGGTTGACGGTAATGCCAGACCGAGGGATCTCGAAGCCGGCCGAGCGCATGGCGCATCGGATACGCCCGCGCGACTCCATCACCTCCATACTCGGAATGCCGAGCATCTGGATGCCCGGAACGCCACCGGCAAGCGAGACCTCGACGGTGACGGGAATTGCCTCGACGCCGCGGATGCAGGCCGCGTGTACGGCAAACGTCTCGAACGCCATCACGACACCTGCCAATCGAACGCATTGTACTGGTGCTCGATCTCGGCGATATGCCCGCCGCGGATGGTGACGCCCACGGCATCGAAGCGAATCGACCTGAGCGGATAATGCTCCATAAGATAGCAACTTGCGATACGGCGATACCGACGCTGCTTTTGGGCGTCTACGGCCTCCTCGGGAAAGACCCGCGTGGTGCAATCCAGGGCGACGCGTCTCGTCTTGACCTCGGCCATCACCACGACATCGTCGAGCTCATCGAGCAGCACCAGATCGGCTTCGCCCTCAATGCAACGATAGCCCTGCTCCAACAAGGTGTATCCACGCTCGTTAAAGTAATCGATGGTGATCAGCTCGCCCAGCATGCCGAGCTCACGGGGACTGAGCCCCTTGATAAACTCGGGCGTAATCGCCCCGCAGTCGAGCTCGCCGTCTTCCCAGCGCTCCTTGAGTTGCTGCGTCTTGCTCTTTTTGCTTGCGGCACACATGGGGTCTCCTTTCCCGCACACTGCATTGCCCCGATGATGAGGGCACCTTTCATGCGGGTAAGTACCGGAAGCAAACCAAAAACTGACCAAATGCCGACAAAAAACGGGCCGTACGCAACAATCACGTTGCACACGGCCCGCTACCAGCACGTTTATAAAACGCCAGAGGTCCCTGTCTCCACAATTGACCTAGAAAAGGCGCTCAGTCTGCAGAAAGTTTCCGCAAAAGCTCACACGATGCAGCGGACAAAGTCCATGTTTGTGAATCGCCTCGATGTGCTCAGGGCTTGCGTAGCCCTTCGACTCGGCCAAATGATACTCGGGGTACTCGGCGTCGTACTCGACCATCATCTCGTCACGCGTGACCTTGGCCATGATGGACGCCGCGGCGATACAGGCGATTTTGGCATCGCCCTTCACCACGTCGCGCTCGTTGGGAACGGCACCCAAGGGGTTACCGTCCATAAGCACGCAATCGGGCTCGAGCCCCGTATCGGCCACGGCGCCCGCGACGGCAGCGCGGATGGCGCGGGCCATGCCCATATCATCGATATCCGCAGGCGCGATATGGCAAAAACCAATCGCAGTCGCGACCTCGGCAATCTTCACCGAGAGCAGCTCGCGACGCGCCGGCGTGAGCTTTTTGGAATCATTGATGCCCCAGACGCGCGGCTCCATGGGAAGGCACACGGCGCACACCGTCAAAGGACCGGCCACCGAGCCGCGACCCACCTCGTCGACACCCACGACCACGCCATTCCCACCGAGCTCGTGCATCAGCTCGTACATATCGTTGACGCGCTCGCGCTCGGCAAGTTCCTTGGCATGGCGCTTAAGGGCGCGCTCGCAAGCCTTGATCACCTGCTGGCGCGGATCCTCGCGATAATGCTCCACGAGGGCGGGGATCTCCTCAAACGTGGCGCTCGCCAGCTCGCCGGCAACCTGCGATGCCGAAACCGAGCTCGTCATGTTGGCCATATCGGGGCCTCCTTGCATGCAAATCAGATAAAAAGAAGGGCCACCCGAAGGTGACCCTTTTGTCCAAACAAGTGGACAGACGCTGCGATCTTCTTAGCGCTTCTCGGGGATGCGAGCAGCCTTGCCCACCTTGTCGCGGAGGTAGTACAGCTTGGCGCGACGGACGCGACCATGACGGACGACCTCGAGCTTGGCGATCTTGGGGCTGTGAAGCGGGAAGGTACGCTCAACACCGACACCGAAGGAAATCTTGCGGACGGTGAAGGTCTCACGGGCACCGGCGCCGGCCATGCGGATGACGTCACCCTGGAAAACCTGGATGCGCTCGCGGTCGCCTTCCTTAATGCGGTAGTGAACCTTGACGTTGTCGGCAACGCGGACCTGCGGGATGTCCTCGCGGATCTGCTGACGCTCGATTGCGCGGATGTAATCCATGTGCAATTCCTTACTCTTCTAGAGGTGCCGTACCACCTTGGCCGGCACGTAGTTGAACAAACGTATTCGAGTATACACGCCACGACCTTGGCTGCAAGAACTATTTTGCCCGTGCGCAAAAAGACAAAAACACGCACTCTTTCTGCACTTATGCGCCATCCGCAGCATCAGTCGTCGGCGTCGTCACGGTCGTTCCGGGCGCGATATAGCCGTATTCGAGCAGCACCGAAAGCGCATGCTGCTTCCAGGTGGCAAGCTCTTCGTCATTATAGTTGTCATGGGCCCATTCGTTCATCGCGTCCTCGGCGTCTTGGGGCACCAAGTCCTGGCTGTCCGCCATCAGGTACAGGATGCCTAAGATGTCGAAGTCCTGCTTGGTCATCTCTTCCTTGTTTGATGTGCTGATAAGGCCGTGATCGATACCGTAGCGGCAGATATCGGTCAAAACGGTAACGAGGCCCGTAGGAATCGACGAGGCATCCTTCGCGGCAGCAGGCGCGGTGTCATCAGCCAATGCGGTGGCATCGTCGCTCGCCGGAGCAGAATCGGCCGCGTTCGCATCGGAAGCGGCCTGCTCTCCTTGGGCAGGAGCCGTGCTATCCGTCGTTGCCGAAGAATCCCCCGAAGAAACGGACGCAACGCTCACCGGCGTCTCGACCACGGTCGTCATCGGGTCGACCGGTGCGGGTTCAGCGATGACCTCGGCCCAATCGGAATACACGCCGTCAATAAAGGCGCGGACATGGAAGGTGCCCGGTTGCGAGATGGTCATCGTGCCGTCTGTCGCGACTGAAATGCCCTTGCTCTCGAGCTCCTGGGCCTCCCAGCTGCAGACTCTATCGACTTCCTTGCCCGTCGTGTCATAGACCGTAGCCGTCAGGCCTTCGATGCCGTTGAGATTTTCCTCGACGCCGACGACAGTCTGTGCCGAGCCCTCGAGTTTGATGCTGCCGTTAAACGGCTCGGGCGCCACGTCACTTACTTTATATTTGTAGGCCGCGGCGTCGATCTCGTCATTGGTCGAGACATGCCCGTTCACGTCCACATAGGTATCCTCGGGGATAAAGTACTTTACGTAGGCGGTGCCGGCCTTTTTACCCACCACGACTTGTTCGTGGGTGACAGGGTCGGTCTGGATCTCGATGACGTCGGACTTACATTCCTTGCCCTTTTTATCGACCACACGCCAGTCGCCCGACGACTTTACAAAGCCGTAGTAGTCAACATCGTCCTCGTCCCTTGCACGCACGCGATAGGAAGAGATGGGGTCTTCGTCTCCAACCGTAAGCCTTCGGGTCTTATCGGTCTGCAGCGACACGAGAATCTTGGAGATGGGCTTAATAGGCTGCGGCGTGCCCAACTGCGTATCGACCGTCACCGACTCAAACGACAGATTGGAACCCGTAATGGACATGGGGTAGGTCGCGGCCATGTCGTTGAGCACGTTGCACGTGCGCGGGGCGCCACCGTTGCGCGAAGGCACCTCGCGATCGGCCAGGACCGAATTCCAATCGATGGCGCGCACCATGTGGTTGTTGGTGCGATACGACCAGCTCGTGACGTTTCCGGCAGTGGTATCGTAGCCGTCGTCGCCACGATGGGCGATTGAGCGCAGGAACAGGTTCTGCACAGCGTCGGTCGACTGATCGCCAAAGGTGGTGTAGAACGAGCGCTGGTCATAACCGGCAGTATGGAACTCCTGCACGGCGGCGTTATCGTCGTAGCACTCGCCGTTCATGTTAAAGATGATCACGTCGAACGTCACGCCCACCGGCTGGTCATAGTCCTCGGACAGCGTCGTGGTGGAACTCGTCTGCTTGCTATTGACCTGCGTGTGCGCCGGGATCGTCATATTGACGGTGACCGACTGATTGTCCGTTGTGGTGATCGACTGTTCCTCGGTCTTGCTCGCCTCCCACAACTGGGACATCGTGGTTTCGGCCGAAAACGAGGTCTCGATCTCCTCGCTCACCGTTCCGGGCACGCCCAGCGACTCCTTGAAGCTTACCGATGCGCCCCACGAGCCGCCTTTGGAATACGATGCGGATTCAGAAGTGCTCGTGCCGACCGTCTCCTCGGTACCGCGGGCGAGCGTGATGCTCTGCGAAGCGTCCTCATAGCCGACGTTGAGCGCCGAGGTAACGAGCTCCTGCTCAGTCTTAGAATCGACAAAGGAATAGCCCGGCGCGTCCTCGGGCGCACAGTTAAGCTTGTTCACGCTGTTGAGCTGCTGAACTCTAAAGTTATAGAACGCGATGCCAAAGCCATTGAAATCGTACTGATAGGTGCCGCCGAGCTTGTCCACGCACGCGATGGTGGCATAGATCACGTCTTGCTCGCTCTTGTCTTGCGACAGGCCGTCGAGTGGCACGTATTTACGAAAATCCTCGCCGGTCAGCTTGTGACCGATGCAGTCGGCGATATCTTCGGTCAGGCGCTCATAGACCGCATTCAGACCTTTCGCCGACGTCAGGCCACTTTGAATGGACTTGTCGGCGCCGTCGGAATGCTCACCGTTGCCGCCCGAAAGCGCATCATACAGATAGATGTAGTGACCCTTACCGAAGTCCTTCTCAAAGCCCTTGCCGGCGTGGTCCCAGTACAAAAAGTCCCCGGAGTCGTCGCCTCCGCCATAGCCAAGGATGTTATAGGCAAGCGATGCCCAGTTAGGCAGCACCTTTTTGACGGCGGCCGTGTAGAACGAGACGTTGTCGTACATCGAGGTACGGCCCTCGAGCTTGCCGTCATCGATATCTACAAACGTGCAGTCGCGATCGTTGACCGTAATGGTAAGCGGGTTGACCACGTCGCCATAGAGCTCGTCGCGCGAATCATCCTGAAGGGCAAAACTGGCTGTCGGCATCCCGCAAAGCGCCGTGACCGCAACGACCACCCAGCACAGGGTCATCTGTGCTCCCCGACGCGCTCGTTGCAAATACCTGGTGAGGTTTTTCATCGCAGTCCTCCCGTCAGTTGCCAATGGATTGAACCAACGTAAAACGCCGCCGCGTCCACAGGGGGCGCGACGGCGCGAAGGGGGGCGTAAAAGGCGCAAATGGAACGCGACTCGGTTAAGCGGAACGCTTGGCCTCGAGCTTGGCCTGAGCGGCAGCCAAACGCGCCAGGGGCACGCGGTAAGGCGAGCAGGACACATAGTCCACATCGGCCACGTTGAACAGGCCCTTGATGGACTTAGGGTCGCCGCCGTGCTCGCCGCACACGCCAAAGTGCATGCCAGGGTTGGTGGCGCGACCCTTCGCCACGGCCGTGCGCACGAGCTCCAGCACTGCCGTGTCGATGGTCTCGAAGGGGTTGTCCTTCAAGATCTTCTTATGCAGGTACAGCGGGATGAACTTGGCCTCGGCGTCGTCACGCGAGAAACCGAAAGTTGTCTGCGTGAGGTCGTTGGTGCCAAAGCAGAAGAAGTCGGCGTGCTGCGCGATCTCGTCGGCGACCATGCAAGCGCGCGGCAGCTCGAGCATCGTGCCCACGGGAATGTTGAGCTCGACGCCCTCCTCGGAGGAAACCTCCGCAATCACGCGCTCGATGACCTCGCGGGTCTGAACGTGCTCGGCCGTAATGGAAACGAGCGGGACCATAATCTCGGGACGCGGATCGACGCCTTCCTTGATAAGGCGGGCGGCAGCCGTTGCCACGGCACGGACCTGCATGAGCGGCAGGTCACCGAAGACGACGGACAGGCGCACGCCGCGCAGGCCGAGCATCGGGTTGGACTCGACCATGCTGTCGATACGACGCAGGCGGGCACGCAGGGCGGCGAGTTCGTCCTCGCTGGCGCCGGCGGCCTCCTTCTTGGTGATGGCGACCTCAAGCTCGCGAGGATCATCCAGGAACTCATGCAGCGGCGGATCGAGCAGGCGAACGACCACATCGCGACCGGACATGGTCTTGAACATCGCCAAGAAGTCCTCGGTCTGGACCTTGAGCAGATCGGCCAGGGCCTGCTGCTTCACGGTCTCATCGTCAGAAAGGATAAAGCTCTGGATGATGTTCTTGCGGTCGCCCAGGAACATGTGCTCGGTGCGACACAGGCCGATGGCCTCGGCGCCAAACTCGAGCGCGAGCTCGGCGTCATCGGGGTTGTCGGCGTTGACGCGCACGTGGTTGGCGTGGCCTGCGGTCTCGTCCAGGCGGATCTCGTCGGCCCAGGACAGGATGGTGTCCAGGTCGCCGGTGAGCTCAGCGGAGACCAAATCGACAGCGCCGTCAACGACAATGCCTTGGGTTCCGTCGATGGAGATGATGTCGTCCTCGTGCAGCACGCGATCGCTGCCCTCGATACGCACGACCTTCTCGGCCGCGTCGATATGGAAACGCTCGACACCGCAGACGCAAGGGGTACCCATGCCACGGGCGATAACGGCAGCGTGGCTCGTCTTGCCACCATGGCTCGTCAAGATACCCTCGGCGGCGACCATGCCCTTCAGGTCGTCGGGGTTGGTCTCCCAGCGGACCAGAATGACCTTATGGCCCTCGGCAGAACGCGCGACGGCGTCATCGCTCGAGAACACAACCTCGCCCACGGCGGCGCCGGGACTGGCGTTAAGGCCGCATGCGAGCGCCTCGTACTTCTTGGAGGAGTCGAACTGCGGGTGCAGGAGCTGGTCGAGCTGCGCGGGGTCGATGCGGCTCACGGCCTCCTCGCGGGTGATCAGGCCCTCCTCGACCATCTCGATAGCGATACGCAGGGCGGCGGTAGCAGTGCGCTTGCCCACACGGGTCTGGAGCATCCAGAGCTTGCCCTGCTCGATGGTGAACTCGATATCGCACATGTCGCGGTAGTGATCCTCAAGCGTCAGGAAGACGCGCTCAAGCTCCTCACCTGCGGACTCGAGGCCCGGGGTGGTCTTTAGGTCGGCGATGGGCTCGGTGTTGCGAATGCCGGCAACGACGTCCTCGCCTTGGGCGTTGACCAGAAAGTCACCGTAGAACTCCTTGGTGCCGTCGGCCGGGTTGCGCGTAAAGGCGACGCCGGTCGCCGAGGTCTCGCCCTTATTGCCAAAGGCCATAGCCTGGACGTTGACGGCGGTGCCAAGGTCGTCGGAAATGCCATGCTGTTTGCGGTAGATGCAGGCGCGCTCGTTCATCCAGCTACCAAAGACGGCCTGGATAGCAAGGCGCAGCTGAAGTTCCGGATCGCGCGGGAAGACGGGCTTGCCGTCCGCGACCTCGAGCTCGGGATACAGGGCGGCCTCGACGTTGTCGGAAAAAATGCCCTTGAACGTCTCGACGAGCTCCTGCAGGTCCTCGGCCGAAAGCTCGGAGTCGACGCGAACTCCGGCGACCAGGCGGGCCTGGGTCAGAGCATTCTCGAACAAGTCGGCATCGACACCCATGACGACGTTGGAGAACATCTGGATAAAGCGACGATAGCTGTCCCAGGCAAAACGCGAGTTTTGCGTCTGGGCGATAAGGCCCTGGACGGAATCGTCGTTGAGGCCCAGGTTGAGGACCGTGTCCATCATGCCGGGCATGGAAAACGGAGCGCCCGAGCGAACCGACACGAGTAGCGGATCGGAGGCATCGCCGAGCTTCTTGCCGCAACGGGCCTCGAGGTCGGCCTCGGCGGCAACGATTTCGTCGAGCGCGCCCACGGGCCACACGTTGCCGGCACCAGAGTACTCAACGCAGGTCTGGCAGGTAATGGTAAAGCCACCGGGAACCGGCAGCCCGATACGGCTCATCTCGGCAAGGTTTGCGCCTTTGCCGCCAAGCACGAAGTTCATGGACTTGTCGCCCTCGGTGACACAGGTGCCCTGGGCATCGGTTCCAAAACGGTAAACCCTCTTGCAATCGCTCACGATACTTCCCCTTCCATGTGTTCTCGCGCACGACCGTGGTAACGAATCGACCCGCCGGATGCGGACCGTGAGGGAACTATACGGCGGGAGTTGAACGGACTTGAGCAGAGGATACGCGGTTTGGTAAACGTGCTAAAACTTGCGGTAAACGGTAGGTAAAGGTGGTTACCTTATGAAGATACCATCAAATGAAATAGCAGGTCAGATGTAAGAAATGCTGCTAAATCGGTTTATCATAAGAAGTCAATTTGAGACGGGGCATTTTAATCCCCGTCCCAGGAAAATCATCCCAGAAAGGACTGCTGCTGTTGAGCGAGGCGGGCGGCACGGTTGGCTCTTGCCTCTTGAATTTCTTCGAGGTGAGCGATGATCTCGGAGGCACTCTCCTCGATCGCCTTGCCGTCGGTGCGCACCACAAAGCAACCCAAACGTTTCATGAGGGCACGAGCCTCCTCGAGCTCACTGCGCACGCTCTCGGGCTCGGCATAGGAGCCGGCAACGGCACGGGCATAGTCGTCGCCCAGGCGGCTATCGCGAATCTCGGAAATCACATCGACGGTCGAAATAAGACCGAAGAGACGCATCGGATCGACCTCGTAAATCGACTTGGGCGGCTCCATACCGTGCGCCAACGGAACGTTGGCGACTTTGTAGCCCTGATAGGCCAAATACATCGACAGCGGCGTCTTGGATGTTCGCGACACGCCCAGCAGCACGATATCGGCACCCGACAGATCGTCGCAGCCGCGCCCGTCATCGTGCTCGACAAAATACTCCATGGCCTCGATACGATGGAAATAGCGATCGTCGGTCTTGTGAATCACGCCCGCAATGCCCTTGGGCGGCGTACCGATGAGGGACGACAGCACGGCAAGCGTCGGGCCGATCAGGTCGACCGAGCGAATGTGCAGCATGCCCAAGTAGTCGAGCACGCGAGCACGAAGCGCCGGGTCGACGATGGTATGGAACACAGCGATATCGCGATGGTCGGCATCGACGCGCGGGCCCACAAACGACTTGACCTGCTCCACCGAGGTCACCTTAGGCAGACGTAAAACACGAAAAGCCCCTTCATCAAATTGCCCGGACGCCGCAAGCACCACCTCACAAGCGGTATCACCGAGCGAGTCGGAGATAACGATAACGGTGGGACGAGCGGTGACCGGGCAATCCATGCGGGGCTCCTTTTGCGCTTATGCGCAGGCTAGCTTACTTTTTGCGGGCAAGCTCACCAATGTTGGCGATGCCGGAGAAAACGGCCTCGAAGCGGTTGAGCAGCTTAAGGCGATTATCGCGAAGCTGCTCGTCCTTGTCCATGACCATAACCTCGTCAAAGAAACGGTCGATGGGCGCGCGTAGGGCGGCCAGAGCGGCAAACGCGGCAGGGTAATCCTCGGCAGCAAGGGCGGCATCGACGGCGGTCTGAGCGGCCTCGGAGGCGTCGGCAAGCGCAAGCTCGACCTCGCCCATCAGGCTGCGATCGTACTCCGCACCCAGCTCTGGCTTGGAGATATGCGCGGCGCGGGCATAGGCAGTAGCCAGGTTGTCGAAGGTCTCGGCATCGTTCTTGCGGGCCTCGTCGAGGGCGGCGCAGCGGGCGAAGAAAACCGACGGGGCAATGATGTGCACCGCGGAAACGGCGGCAACGGTGTCGGCCGGGACCTTCTCGTCACGGGCCATGCTCACCAGACGGCCGTGGAAGAAGTCGCGAACCTGCTGGGCGACCTCGGCGGCGTCGAACTCAATGCCCTGCTCGCTATAGAGCTCGAGCGCAAAGTCGATGAGCGACGTGGGGTCGATCGGCAGACGGTCGCGCAGGATGTTGATGATGCCGATGGCGGCACGACGCAGCGCGTACGGGTCGGAAGAGCCGGTCGGGGGCTCGCCGATGGCAAAGATGCCGGCAATGGTATCGAGCTTGTCGGCGCAGGCCACGATGCAGCCAGCGGTGCCCTCGGGCAGCTCGTCGCCGGCAAAGCGGGGACGATAGTGATCGCGGATAGCATGAGCGACCTCGTCGTTCTCCCCCATCGCGGTGGCGTAGTAACCGCCCATCACGCCCTGCTGGCTCGTGAACTCGACGACGGCGTTGGACACCAGGTCGGCCTTGCACAGGTGAGCGGCACGGCCGGCATCGGCGGCCAGGTGGGCGCCCAGGTGAGCCTCGCGGGCAATAGCGAGCGCGAGCTGCTCAATACGCTCGGACTTGGCGAGCACACTGCCGAGCTTCTCCTGGAAGGCGACCTTGGCCAGGCGCTCGCGGAACTCGTCGAGGGAGATTTTCAGATCCTCCTCGTAGAAGAACTTGGCGTCGTCCAGACGGGCGCGCACAACACGCTCGTTGCCGTCGATCACGCGCTCGGCATTCTCGGGCTTGCTGTTGGAGACGACCACGAACTCACGCGTCAGCTTGCCCTCGCCGTCATAAATCGGGAAGTAGCGCTGGTTGGTGAGCATAGACTCGCAGATGATCTCGTGCGGGACCTTGAGGAACTCCTCATCGAAGGTACCGACGAGCACCGTCGGCCACTCGCAGAGGTTGATGACCTCCTCAAAGACCTTCTTGGGCGTATCGACGTGGCAGCCGGGGCGCGCAGCCTCGACCTCGGCGATACCGGCAAGGATGGCCTCGCGACGGCGCTCGGCAGAAAGCACGCCGGCGTCCTCGAGCACCTGCTCGTAAACAGCGGGGCTGGCGACCACATGGTCACCGGGGCCCAGGACGCGATGGCCGCGCGTGGTGTTGCTGCTCGTCACGTCGGCAAACGACACGGGTACGACGTCCTCGCCCAAAAGGCAGCAGATCCAGCGGACGGGACGCACGAACGTGGCGTGCTCGTGGCCCCAGCGCTGAGAACGGTAGTTGGGCCACTGCAGGCCGGCGATGGTCTTCTCGCACAGGGCCGTCAGAATCGGGGTGGCCGGGGCGGAAGGAATGTTCTTCTCGGCAAAGACGTACTCACGGCCGTCGGTGTCCTCGCGACGAACCAGATCCTCGGCAGCCACACCGCACTTGCGGGCGAAGCCCTGGGCGGCCTTGGTGGCGTTACCGTCAGCGTCGAAGGCAATGTTGGCCGCGGGGCCACGCTTGACCTCGTGAACCTCATCGGTCGCGGTGGCGACCTCGGCAACGAGCGCGGCCAGGCGACGCGGGCTCGAGATCACGCGGACCTCGCCGTGGGCCAGACCGGCCTCGTCGAGACCCTTGGCGATCATGGTGCCAAGCTGCTTGACGGCATTGTTCAGCGGTGCAGAGGGCATTTCCTCCGTACCGATCTCAAACAGGAAATCCTTAGCGTCTGCCATGGCTTACGCCACCTCGCCTTCCTGATCGGCATTCTCGTTGATTCCAGCGACCTCGGCCATATAGGCCTCGCAGCACGCCTTGGCGACGGCGCGGACGCGCAGGATGTAGTTGGCGCGCTCGACTGCGGACAGCGCACCGCGGGCATCGAGCAAGTTGAAGGCATGGCTGCACTTCATGACGCAGTCATATGCCGGCAGCGGCAGCTTGCGCTCCAGGCAGGAGTGGCACTCGGCCTCGTAGTCGTCAAACTTCTGACGCATCATCTCGACGTTGGCGACCTCAAAGTTGTAAGCGCTGAACTCGCGCTCGTTCTCCAGGAACACGTCGCCGTAGGTCATGGGCGTGCCGTCGGGCAGGTAGCTCCACACCAGGTCGTAGACCGAGTTGACGCCCTGGGCATACATGGCGATGCGCTCCAGGCCATAGGTGATCTCGACGGGCACGGGGTCGACCTCGATGCCGCCCACCTGCTGGAAGTACGTAAACTGCGTGACCTCCATGCCATTGAGCCAGACCTCCCAGCCAAGGCCCCAGGCGCCGAGCGTCGGGCTCTCCCAGTCGTCCTCGACAAAGCGGACGTCATGGTCGTTGGGGTCCAGGCCAATGGCGGCCAGCGAACCCAGGTAGAGTTCCTGGGCGTTGACCGGCGAGGGCTTGATGAGCACCTGGAACTGATAGTAGTGCTGCATGCGGTTGGGGTTCTCGCCGTAGCGGCCGTCGGCGGGACGGCGGCAGGGCTGCGCATAGCAGGTGCGCCACTCGGCGGGACCGAGCGAGCGCAGCGTGGTCGCGGTATGGAAGGTACCGGCACCGACCTCGGAGTCATAGGGCTGCATAATGACGCAGCCCTGCTCGCCCCAGTACTGCTGGAGGCGCAGGATGATGTCTTGGAAGGAAAGCGATGAAGCGTTCATGCCTCTAATATCCCCTCGTCGAAACGATTACACGGTTAGGTACTGTACTATAGCGGTTTTTAATCGATAGCGCCGATACGGTTGAGCGGCCAGTAGCGCACAAGTGCAACGGCGATCAAGTCGGAGCGGTCGACCGGGCCAAAGTAGCGGGAGTCAGCAGAGTTCTCGCGGTTGTCGCCCATCACCCACACACAGTCGTCAGGGACGGTGTAGGGATAGCTCACCTGAGCGCCGGGGGCTTGGACCGAAAGCGGCCAGCTCATGCCGGTCGTATAGTCTTCGTCGAGCGCCTGGCCGTCGACGACAACCTTGCCGTCCTGCAGGTCGACCGTCTGACCGGCCGTGGCGATAACGCGCTTTACCAGCACGTCATGCTCGGACGTGGCATCGGGGTTGTGGAACACCACGATATCGCCTTGCTTGACGGGCTGCCCAAGCTCGAGGCTGACCTTTTGTGCCAGGATCTGGTCGCCGATTTCGATCGTGGACTCCATGGAACCGGTAGGCACCACAAAGGGTTCGACCACAAACGAGCGAATCAAAAAGGTGGCGACCAATGCGATCGCGACGACCACGATCCACTCAAACGCACCCTTTAGCACGGAATGCTGCGATGGAACCATTCTCACTCCTCGCTCTGCGAATACGAAGCGTCCAGGATCTCCTGCGCGTACGCGCGCTCCTCAGCCGTAAGGCATGCCGTCTCGATAAGATCGGGGCGCCAACGACAGGTACGCTCGATGGCATTCATACGGCGCCAGGCGTCAACCTTGGCATGGTCACCACTCACGAGCACCGGCGGCACGCCCTCGCCATTAAACTCGGCGGGGCGGGTGTACTGCGCGTACTCGAGCAGGCCACCGTCCTCGGCAGTCGAGAAGGACTCGTCGACGTTGCTCATCTCGTCGCCCAAGGCTCCGGGGATGAGCCGTACGACGGCATCAGCCACGACCATAGCGGGCAGCTCGCCGCCCGTGAGCACGTAGTCGCCGATCGACAGGCGCTCATCGGCATACGCATATGCGCGCTCGTCGACACCCTCGTAGCGACTGCACACAAACAGCAGGCGCTCACTTTTGAGCAGGCGCTCGGCCACATGCTGCGTAAAGGGCTCGCCGCAGGGGGTGAAGAACACCACGGTTGGCTTGGGACCCTCGGAGCTGATAGCCTCGATTGCCTCGGCAATGGGCTCGACCTTCATGAGCATGCCCTGCCCGCCGCCATACGGCTCGTCATCGACGGTGCGATGGCGGTCGTGCGTCCAGTCGCGCAGGTTATACGCCTTAAAATCAAAAAGGCCGGCCTTGCGGGCGCGGCCCAAAATCGACGTGGACATGACGGGCTCAAACATCTCGGGAAAGACCGAAAGGGTCTCAATCAGCATGCTGTCCTCCCTACTTGTCCATATCGATCAAGCCGTCCATAACGTGGACGGAAATTGCTCCTGTGTCGGGAAGATCGAGCACAACCTGCTCGATCACGGGAATCAGTACCTCGCCGTACCGATCACCCTCGACAACCCAAACATCGTTGGCGGGCGTCGACATGATCTCGACAATCGAGCCGAGCGAACCAAAGCGCTCATCGACCACCTCGCGACCCATAAGGTCGGTATAGGCGGCGTCGAGCGAATCGAGCTCAAAGTCGTCACGATTGGCCAGCACATAGCATCCAGTGATGCCCTCAGCGGCCGTCAAGTCGTCTATGCCCTCAAACGAGACCAGATCGCCATCGCCCGTATCGGTGACGGACACGACCGTGCAAAAACGGTCGCGCTTGAGCGCCGGCGGCGTCAAGGCGACACGCATACCCGGCTCCAATACAGAAGGAAGCCCCCGCAGCGGCTGCGCGAGGACCTCCCCCTTCCTTCCGTGCGGCTTAACCACACGGGCGATGTTTTTGTACTGGGACCTCAAGGTCCTAGCCCAGAACCTCTACCTCGACAGCAGTGTCGAGGCGAGCGGCCAGTGCACGGGCGAGCGTGCGAATGGCCTTGATGGTACGGCCACGACGGCCGATGACCTTAGCGACGTCATCCTCGGCAACCGAAACCTCAATCGTGGAGGCGTCGTCGCCATCGATGACCTCGAGGCTCACGGAATCCGGGTCGTCGACGATCTGAACAACGAGATATTCGACGAGATCGGCGATGCGATCTGAGAGCATTGCCTCACCCTCGAGCTGTGCAGCGTCAACCTCAGGCACGATTTACTCCTCGGCGCCCTCAGCGGCCTCAGCGGCAGCCTTAGCGGCCTCGGCCTCTTTGGCGAGCTGCTTCTTGGACTTCTTGACGACGGTCTCGGTCTTCTCGCCCTCGTTGGCGGCCTTGACCAGAGCGGCGACGGCGTCGGTGAGCTGAGCGCCCTTGGACTGCCAGTCGGCAATCTTCTCGAGGTCGAGGTTGATGGTCTTGGGGGCGGTCATCGGGTTGTAGCGGCCAACCTCCTCGATGATACGACCGTCACGCGGGGCGCGGGAATCGGCGACGACGACACGGTAGTACGGACGCTTCTTAGCGCCGTGACGAGCAAGGCGAATCTTGACTGCCAAAGGAAACTCCTCCAACCAAGCAGCTTTAGGCTGCAACTACAAACAAACAGTTGAACATAATACGCCATCGACGCGGGCAGGTGAAGTCCGTGAGACCAACTTCTTCGGTGTAGTCGAGGGCAAATCCATATCTTAGACAAGAATTCGCGATTTGCAAGCACATACACGCACCCCACATGAGCTGCGCGGTATACTCATGACATGGAAAGACGCGAACATACATACGGTTATGAGGATGCTGCGGGCGTCACGCCGCCGCCCTGGACGGGCCCGGCGGTGGGCCTGATGGACCTCGATGCATTTTTTGCGAGCGTGGAGATGCTCGACCACCCCGAGTGGCGCGGCAAGCCGCTCATCGTGGGCGGAGACGCCGAGTCACGCGGTGTTGTGTCCACGTGTTCGTACGAGGCACGCCGCTTTGGCGTGCATTCCGCCATGCCCTCGGCCGAGGCGCGGCGCGTGTGTCCTCAGGCCATTTGGACACACGGGCACTTCGACCGCTACCGCGAGGTCAGTGCCCAGGTCATGGCTATCCTTGCCGATGAGACCCCACGTGTAGAGCGCGTGTCGATTGATGAGGCCTTTATCGACATCACGCCGGGTCGCTTTGCACCCGAGGACCCGCTGCTGGTTGCGCGGCGCATCAGTGATCGCGTGGCGGCGCTGGGGGTGACCTGCTCCATTGGCGTCGGCTGCAACAAGACGGTGGCAAAGATCGCAAGCGAACAAGACAAGCCATTTGGCCTAACCATCGTGCGTCCCGGGACAGAGCAGCGTTTTTTGGCCGTACTGCCCGTGTCCGCCATGAGCGGCATCGGGCGCTCGGCCGAGGAGCGACTGCGCCGCATGCGCATCTATACGCTGGGAGAACTTTCGCGTGCACCGGAGTCAACGCTGGCTGCCATTTTTGGCGTGAACGGCGAGCGCATGCGCCAGCGCGCACTAGGACTCGAGGTTTCCGAGGTTACAAGCTTGGACGAAGCGCGTGAAGTCAAGTCGGTAAGCAATGAGCGCACCTTTGCGAGGGATCTGACCGAGCGAGGAGACATCGAGGCGGCGATTGCCCTGCTGGGCGAGTCCGTCGGTCGCCGCCTGCGCCGTCAGGGACTGACGGGTGCCACGGTAACGCTTAAGCTCAAGTATTCGTACGGCAGCGGTCGTACGGCACAGCGCCGACTTCCCCACCCCACCGACGACGAGAATATCTTTGTGGCCGTGGCGCTCGAGCTGCTCGACAATATCTGGCAGGAAGGTATGCACGTGCGCTTGGCGGGTATCGGTATGAGCGACTTCAACCATCTGGGCGGCATTCAGACCGACCTGTTCTGTGAAGTCGATGATCGCGGCGCCCAATCCAGCGACCGCCGCGACCTCTCCGTCGCGATCGATGCCGTCCGAGATAAATTCGGTGACACCGCCCTATCCTTCGGCCGCCAATCCCGCTTCAACGATTAGTCCCTAAGGCAAAAAAGCCGGGCAGTTGCGGATGGTGCAACTGTCCGGCGAACGGTAGAGGGTAGCTAAAACCCCGTCCCAAATGAGCTACTAGAGAAGGTCGAGGGGAAGCTGGGGAGCGTCGCCCCAGAGCTTCTCGAGACGGTAGAAGTCACGCGCCTCGGGGGTGAAGACGTGGACGACGACCGAGCCGTAGTCCATGAGCATCCAGGTCTTCTGCTCGCGGCCCTCGATGGAGAACGGGTGCTCGCCGCAAGTCTCGGCGACCTTCTCCTCGATCTCGTCGACGATCGAATCAACCTGACGGTTATTGGTACCGGTGGCGAGCACAAAGTAGTCGCACACGTCGGAGAGCTCGGTCAGATCGAGCACTTGCACGTCCTCGCCCTTCTTGTCGTAGGCGGCCTGCGCGGCGGCGCGGGCGACATCCTCGGCGGCAACACCGCTCGCAGACAGCGAGGCAGCGGTGCGGTCGGACGTGGCAACAAAGCTCTTGTGCTCAACACCCTTAAGAATCTGCTCGTCGGTCATGGTCTCGTCGGCCATGGAATACCTCTTTCTAGACGCACCCGAGCTAGCGCAGCTGGGCGTAATGGTTGTAAATCGTAATAGCCGTGGGATAAAGATAACGCCCGGACTGGATCACATAGACCAGACCCTGCGCAAAACAGGAGAAGAACAACTCGTCAAGCGTCGACTCCCCCACCATCTTGCGCAGCGCGTGGGCATAATCACCATGGCGGTTGGGCTCGATGGCATCGGCCACAAAGACCACCATATCAAGCGGCGTCATGTCGCAGGCGCCCACGGTGTGACGGTCGACAGCCTGGAAAACGGCCGGCGATAGCTCGGGAAATAGCTGCGGAAGCTCATAGGCGGCAACCGGGCCATGTAAAAGCGGCGTCGCGGCAGACGGAGAGCCGGCAATCTTAATGCCATAATGCAGAGCGCGCGTGACCAGTTCGTCGTCGGAGAGTACCTTGTCCCAGTCATGGATCAGGCCGGCGGCAGCGGCATCAAAGCGGTCGACACCGTACACCTCGGCCAGGTGCAGCGCAGTCTCGGCAACCCCGAGCGAATGCACGTAGCGCTTACGCTTATCCTTCATACGCACATCGAGCAACTCGTGGATACGCGTCAATAGCGCGCGCTCGTCGCCCTCAAACTGATCTTCTACCGACAACGTTCTCCCCCATCAATCAAAATCGTCTTGCCCAAGATCGGTATACAGCCCGCGTTTGCGAATATAGCCGAGCACGGACTCGCTCGTAAGATAGCGCACGCTCATGCCGCGAGCAACCCGCTTGCGAATGTTGGTCGAGCTAATCGCCAGCGCCGGAATCTGGATATAGCGCACGTCGAACGGCAGCCCCGATTCCTTAATCCGAGCCCGGGCCGTATCGATGTCAAAGCCGGGACGCGTCGCAGCAATAAAGGTTGCCAGTTCGGCAATCTCATCAGCATTGTGCCAGGTCACAATATCGATAATCGCGTCGGCGCCCGTAATAAAGTAGAGCTTTACCTGAGGCGGGTAAAAGTCGCGAAGGGCATGAAGCGTATCGGCAGTATAGGTTACGCCCGGACGGTCGATCTCGAAACGGCTCGCCAAAAAAGCCGGATTCGCAGCGGTGGCGAGGACCGTCATGGCATAACGGTCCTCGGCAGGCGTCACCGGTTTGTCAAGCTTAAAGGCGGGAGAGCCGGCCGGCATAAAGAGCACGGCGTCCAAGTCGAGCGACTCGCGCGCCTGCTCGGCGGTAACCAAGTGCCCGTAATGAATCGGGTCGAAGGTGCCACCCATAATGCCAAGCCGAAACTCCTGCCCATCCTTGATAGGCAGCTCAGGCAGACCAATTCCACCGCGCAGCGACATGGCTTACTCGCCCTCCGGGGTCTCGACATCGTCCGCAACTTCTGCCGCATCGACAACCTTGACGCCCTCGTCCGCAGCGTCGGCTACGTCAATAACCTCAACGCCTTCGTCCTCAAGCTCTTCCTCGTACTCCGAGAAGTCCTCGGCGCCCTCAAAGTCAAAGGCTCGCTGGCAAATGCGGACCTCGTCGCCCGCACGGCAGCCGGCCTTCTCGAGTGCGTCGTCAACACCCATGCGCGCAAACTTGTGCTGCAGGTAGATGACAGCCTCCTCGTTTTCCCAGTCGGTCTGGATAACCATGCGCTCGATGGCGCGACCGACCACGCGGAAGGCATGGGGCTCTTCCTGAACAATGCGGAAACGCTTCTCACGCTGCAGGCGGCGGCGCTCCCACTCATCGTCACGCAGATCGACCGGCTCATCGGAGACGGCCAACTCGGCGCGCAGCTTAGCCACCTGCTCGCCCACGGCAAGCATCAGCGTGTTGAGGCCGGCGCCAGTCACAGCAGACACGGCAAAGAACATATGTCCATCGTCGAGCGCGGCGCGTTTGAGGTCGGCAATCTTGTCAGCCGTGCCCGGCGCATCGCACTTGTTGGCGACAACGATCTGCGGACGCTCAGAAAGCTCGGCGCCATATTGCTCGAGCTCGCGGTTGATGATGCGGTAGTCCTCGACCGGATCGCGATCCTCAAAACCGCCCGTCATATCGACGACATGCATGATGAGTGCCGTACGCTCAATGTGGCGCAGGAACTGGTGACCCAGGCCCTTGCCCTCGCTCGCGCCCTCGATAAGGCCGGGGACGTCGGCAACGACATAGGAGTACTCGCCGGCACGCACCATACCCAGGTTGGGTACGAGCGTGGTAAATGGATAGTCGGCGATCTTGGGTCGGGCGGCACTCATGCGCGCGATAAGCGAGGATTTACCCACCGAGGGGAAGCCCACGAGCGCGGCATCGGCCATGAGCTTCATCTCGAGCTCAATCCAGTGTTCCTCGGCCGGCTCACCCAGCTGGGCGAACGCGGGCGCGCGGCGCACCGACGTCACAAAGTGCGTATTGCCCAGACCACCGGCGCCACCAGGGGCCACGACAACGCGCTCGCCATCATGCACCAAGTCGGCAATCTCGAACATCGGGGTCTGCGTCTCGGGGTCGAGCTCGCGCACCACGGTGCCCATGGGAACCTTAAGGATCAGGTCCTCGCCGCTCTTGCCATTACGACGGGCGCCCTGACCGTGCGTTCCGCGCTCGGCGCGGAAGTGATGCTTAAAGCGGTAGTCGATCAGCGAAGACAGCTGAGCATCGGCCTGGATGACGACATTGCCGCCACGACCGCCGTCGCCGCCATCGGGGCCACCCTTGGGGACAAAGGCCTCGCGCCTAAACGACATGCATCCGGCACCGCCGTCGCCGCCGCACACGTTAATGCGGCTGATATCGGTGAACTGTGACAACAGAATCGCCTCCTACAAAAAAGAGGGAGACCCTTGAATCCTAAAACTCAAGTGCCTCCCACATATGTGCTCTATGAAGGGTGAATTACGCGTTCGCGAGCGGGCGTACGCTGACCCTGTGCTTGATACCCTTGTGGAACTCAACGGTACCGTCGACCAGCGCGAACAGCGTGTCGTCCTTGCCACGGCCAACGTTCTCACCCGGGTGGATGTGCGTGCCGTGCTGACGGACGAGAATCGTGCCCGTGGTTACCGTCTGGCCGGCGAAGCGCTTCGTGCCAAGGCGCTGACCGCGGGAGTCACGGCCATTACGGGAGGAACCGAGTCCTTTTTTGTGTGCCATTGTGTATACCTACTCTTTCGTTACGAGTGTAATCTACTCGGCGACGGGAGCCTCGGCAACAGCCTCGGCCTCTGCCTTGACAGCCTTCTTGGCGCGGGACGTAGCCTGGACCTTCACGATCTTCAGCTTGGTGAGCTGCTGACGGTGACCCTTCAGACGACGATAGCGCTTACGCTTGTGGAACTTGAAGACCAGCTGCTTCTCGCCCTTGAACTGCTCAACGATCTGAGCGGTAACCTTGGCCTTGGCCAGCTTGTCGGGATCGGTGACGATCTTCTTACCATCGTTGAGGAAGATGACCGGCAGGGTGACCTTGTCGCCCTCATTGCCCTCGATCTTCTCGACGGTGATGACATCGTCGGTGGCGACCTTGTACTGCTTGCCGCCCGTGTTAACGATTGCGTACATGTTTACTTGCCCTTCATGCATCAGTTAGTGCAACAGCCGAATATAGTAGCAGGCGATAATAACCCCGTCAACGAGTATGTGGAGCAAATCCACAAGTTCGCACAGGTATGGGGCTGACGAGTCGGCCCTCGTCGTCCTCGCATGCTTGATTCTGACGCTCGACATCGTAGGAGCAGATGGTCACGAGGTCTTGCATACCGGTGGAAACAATAGGTGCATCAACGCCCGGGGTCAAGCCCTGCAACAAAACATCAGCAGCAGAAAGCAAAATCTCCGGACGCATGGAGCCCTCGTTGTCGGCATGGGTGTCGAGCATGAGCACCAGATGGTCCTCACACTCCCCCGCCGCGAGCTCATAGCCAACGAGCGTATGGTCCAGATCAAGACGCTTGCTCTTTTTGCCGCGCGCATAGTCAATGCCATGACCTGCGCGCAGCGTGTCGATCGCAGCGCGCACCTCGTCGGCGCTCACGGGGGCCTCGGGGTCCAGGTGCAAGTCGATGCGATACGTCAGACGCGTAAGCTGAGCCGTCAGCGCCGGCGTGCGCACGTCGATGTAGGCGGCCTCGATAGGCGCCAGATCGGCCGGGGACGCCGCTGCCAGGCGCTCAAAGGCCTCGTCGAGAGCGACGAACTCGGTCATAAACAGGTCATACCACTCGCAGGTCGACGACGTGCCCACGGGCAGCGCCGACGAAAAGCCCACGCGCATATGCGGCGAGAAACCCTGCGTCACGGCATAGGGCAGGCCCGCACGGCGCACAATGCGCTCAATGGTATGGATTAGTTCCAGATGGCCCAGGTACTTAAGGCGACCACGCTTGCCGTAGCGAACGCGCAGCCTAAAAAGCGTGGGATTGTCGGTCAAGCGCTCACTCATGCGCGATCACCCATCAATACGTTCTTGGCGTGGAGCGTGGGACAGATTCCGCAGCCGGTGCACGACGTGCGGGTGCAATCGGGCGTCGTGACGCCCTCGAGCGAACGGCGGTACTCGCGCTCGAGGAAGCCGCGCGAGCAGCCGGGGCTCACGTGCTCCCAGGGCAGGCGCCAGTCCAGCTCGTAGGGCAGGTGCACCAGCTCGTTGAGGTCGATGCCGTTTTTGGCAGCGGCCTCCTTCCAGTTGTCGAGCGAGAAGTGCTCCACCCAGGCGTCAAAGCGCGAGCCCGCACGCCAAGCATCGATGATGACCGGCGTCATATCGCGACCGGCACGGGAGAGCGAAGCCTCGATAAGCGAGGTCTCCGCATCGTGGTAGTGTACGCGAACGGCGCGGTTGCGCACACTCGTGATGAGCAGCTTCTGACGGCGCTTGACTTCATCGTAATCGAGCTGCGGACACCACTGGAAGGGTGTTGCCGCCTTGGGGATAAACACCGAAACCGAGATAGACACCGAGATAGACCCGCGGCGCGCCTTGGGCACCACGGAGCGGCCGAGCTCCAACACGTGATCGGCCAGGTTGGCGATAGCCACGATGTCCTCGTCGCGCTCGCCGGGAAGGCCCATCATGAAGTAGAGCTTCATGCGGTTCCAGCCGGCCTCGAAGGCTGCCTTGGCCGCGCGATCCAAGTCCTCCTCGGTCACATTCTTGTTGATGATGTCGCGCATACGCTGGCTGCCCGCCTCGGGCGCAAACGTCAGGCCGCCCTTCTTTTCGCCAGCGACCGACTCGGCCATATCAACGCCAAATGAATCCAGGCGCTGCGAGGGAATGGACACGCGAATACCCGTGTCCTCCAGACGACGGTTGAGCCTACCGAGCACGTCACGGATACAGGAGTGGTCGGTCGTCGAAAGCGAGGTAAGCGACACCTCGTCATAGCCAGTCTTTTCCAAGCCCTGGATCACCGATGACACGATCTGGTCGGCCGAGCGCTCGCGTACCGGACGATACGTCATGCCTGCCTGGCAAAAACGGCAGCCGCGGGCGCAGCCACGGAGGATCTCGATAGACAGGCGATCATGGACGAGCTGCGCATACGGCACGCACGACTGAGAAAGCGGATTGGTGGCACCAAAGTCCTCGACGACGCGCTTGTAGACTACCGGCGGGACGTCCTTGCCCTCGCGCGGCACGGTATAGCCATGCGGCGAGCAGGGCTCGTCATGACGCACCTCATACAGGGACGGCACATAGGTACCGGCGACCGTCGCGAGCTGCTCGACAATCTGAGCGCGCGAGACGCCCTCGTCGCGCAAGCGGCGATGCAGCTGGCAGATCTCGAGCAGCGACTCCTCGCCCTCGCCAATGAGGATGGCATCGAAGAATGCCGCGTACGGCTCGGGGTTATACACCGAGGGACCACCGGCGACGATGATGGGGTCGTCCTCGGTACGGTCGGCAGCCAACAGCGGAATGCCGGCGAGATCGAGCGCTTCGAGGAAGTTCGTCACGGCCATCTCGTGCGGCACGTGCATGCCGACGATGTCGAACGAGGCCACGGGCGCTGCACCCTCGAGCGACAGCAGCGGAATCCCCGCCTCGCGCATGGCATCGCCCATATCGGGCCACGGCACGTAGCCGCGCTCGCAGGAAATGCCCTCGGCCTGATTAAGGATGTTGTAGAGAATGGCGATGCCCTGGTTGGGCAGACCAACCTCATACACGTCCGGATAGATCATGCAGCAGCGATAGTCGGCATCGGCCTTTGAGAGCGTACCCCACTCGTGGTCGATATAGCGGCTAGGCTTTTCGACCTTGGCGAGCAACGGCTCGATCAGATGAAAACAGTCTTGGTATGGAACGCGCAAAAGAAACCCCTAAGCAGCGAGATCGGATGCATCCTCGAAAGGACTCATGGGACGGGCGGCACCGGCGACCGTAGTCACCAGGTCGCGAACGCGCGAGAACGTGGCGTTGACAACCTCATTGGCACGGCTGTAGTCCACATCGCGCTCGTAGAGCGACACGAGCGCGCGGCCCATGCCATAGGTACCCGCGGCGGCGGTAAGCGCCTTAACGGCAAAGCCGATGTGCGGCGTCTGCTTCACCAATGCGCGGGTGACGGCGCGAATCACCAGACCGCCGGCAAGCACGCCCGCAACCTCGTAGCCACGCTCGGGCTTAATGCCGCGCCCAAAGATAGCCGCGAGCTCAAAGAGCATGCCCACCTGCGCCAGCGCCATCACGGGATAGTCGGCACCCGGCAAAAACACCAGGGCGCCCGTCGCCATGTTGGTGAGCGCGCACGAGGTAATGATGCGATTTGCCGCCGCGATGCGCATAAAGGCAAAGTTTGCGGCAAAAGCCGTCTCCTTATCCGTACGATCGAGGATCCAGCGGGCAAGCGTCTCGAGCAGATAGGTCTTATCGGTCGCCGCCACCACGCCGAGCATGGGCGTAGATTCCTCAACGAACGGCACCTCGACGGCGGACTCGGCAAGCACGCACACGGGCGCGCCGGCAATCACGAGCTCCTGCACAGCACTCTCCAGGCGGTCGGATCCACACGAGAGGACCAGCACCACGTCGGTATCGGCCTTGGGAACGATACGGTCCTCCCCCAGGCGATCAACACGCACAATACCCGAAGTCGTCTGCGGCACAAAAGCATCGCGCACCGTCTCAACCAAAAAGCGAGACGCAGTCGAATCAAGGTAAACCGAGACACGCACCGGTGTATCGGAATCCTTCTTAACAGACGCGCCCATCTTAAAAGCGCTGGTCAACTTATCTACGGGAATCTTCATGGCAAACCCCTCCAGCGGTTACGCGGCGCCCGAACGATGCCGCCATATGGATTGTACGATACCCACCGTCAGCAACTGAATCATCATCGACGACGAACCAAAACTAATAAACGGCAGCGGAATACCGGTAATCGGCATCATGCCAATGCACATGCCGATGTTCTCGAAGGTCTGGAACGCCCACATGCCGACGATACCCACGCACGATAGGCGCAAGAACAGTGACTCGCACTTAAAGGCAACGCGGATTGTCGAAAAGATCAGCAGCACGTAGAGGCACAGAAGCAAAAAGGAACCGCAGAAGCCGAACGTCTCGGACAGGAAGGCGAAGACGAAGTCGGTGTGGAACTCGGGTAGAAAGCCACCGGCCGACTGCGTCGCGTGGCCCAGGCCCTTACCAAAGAAGCCACCCGAGCCGACGGCAATGAGCGACTGCTGCAGGTTGTAGGCATCATCCGAATCGGCTTTGTCGGGGTCGATGAAGACTGTCAGACGGTTCATCTGATACTGCTTGATAAGCACGTCGTGGCCAAGGAGCGAATCAAAGACCGAGTCGAGCGCCAAGATGAGCGCAATCAAACCAACCAGCAGTGCCAAGGTCGACAGCACCCATTCGCGGCGTGCGCCGCTCATGCAGATGACGATGGCACCCGAGACCAGCACGACCAGGCCCGAGCCCAGGTCGCCCATGGCGACGACGGCCAAAAACGGGATGGACAGCATACCGCAGAGCTTGACGTAGTCGCGAACGGTATCGATGCGGCCGTTGTATTGCGAGCCCAGCGTGGCCATAAAGAAAATGGTGATGAGCTTGGCAAGCTCAACGGGCTGGAAGGTCAGGCCAATACCGGGAATCTTGATCCAACCCGTCATACCCAGACCGCCCGTATAGGACAGGCCCGGAATCTTGGGCGAGAAGATCACAATAAGGTCAATGACGAGCAGCGCCGTCGAGAAATTGGAAATACCACGCAGGTCGGTGCGCCAGACGAGCACCGCCAGCACCGCGCCAATGCCAATGCCCAGCAGGTGGCGCGAGAACGAGGCATCGGCCTTAAACTGCGACGCCGACCAAATAATGATGGCGCCATAGGCAACGAGCGCGACGGTAGCCAGCAGCACACCGATGTGTACCTTCTGGCGGAACGTGCCGCGCGAGGCCGAGAGCTGCTTGTTAACGCGGTCCAGGCTGCTGCGAGAGCCGGTTTTGGTTGAGCGGAACAGGTCCGCCGGCGAAAAGTCCATCGCAACCTCCTATCGAACCGAGGAATCGCCCGTGGCCGTCGACGTGTCGGGCTCGTCATAAATCGCACCGAGGACATCGCGCACGACGTGCAACGCGGTATCGGAGCCGCCACCGCCCTGCTCCAAGATAGTGGCAATCACGTACTTAGGGTCATCGGCCGGCGCGTAGGCGCAAAACCACGCGTAATCGTCCTCGCCGCTCTTCTCGCCCGTGCCGGACTTGCCGTAGACCGTAGGGGTCAGGGAGTTAAAGTGCGCGGCGGTCGAAGTCGACGCGGAGTAAATCACATCGTGCATGCCGTTGCGGACCAACTCAAGATCGGCATCGTTGTTAATTTGAGCCTCGAGGCGCTTCTTTTTGCCCTTGCCGTTGTACTTGTAGGCATCGCCGTCGCCATCACGCG
Source organism: uncultured Collinsella sp. (assembly GCA_905200715.1). Taxonomy (GTDB): domain Bacteria; phylum Actinomycetota; class Coriobacteriia; order Coriobacteriales; family Coriobacteriaceae; genus Collinsella. The sequence continues at coordinate 107,756 of CAJKLK010000004.1, forward strand.
AGACAGCAGACAAGAACACATGCGGCACATACTGTTTGCCGCCGTTGGCAATGCCCATATAGGCGCAGGCCATCTGCAGCGGTGTCACCAGAATGTCGCCCTGGCCGATGGCAATGTTGGTCATATCGCCGGCATTCCACTTGCGGTCCTCGGCAGATGCGTCGGTAAAGTAAGACTCTTTCCACTCGGCGTCGGGAATGCGTCCCGCGCCCTCGCTCGGCAGATCGATACCGCAGGTCTTGCCCAGGCCCCAGCGACGAAAGACCTCTTGCAGGCCCTCGGGATGCTGGTCGTTGTAGAAAAACGCCTTGCCCATATCGTAGAAAACGGGGTCGCAGGAGTTGGCGATACCGGACTGCAGCGTCATCGTGCCGTGGCCGGAGTGCAGCCAGCAGTATTTTCCCCAAGATTTGCCCAAGCCGGTCCAATATCCCGTGCAGTTGGTCGTCTGACTCGACGTGTACGTTCCAAACTCAAGGCCCGCCAAGGCCGAGAGCGGCTTGATGGTCGAGGCCGACATGTACTGTCCGCTAATAGCGCGGTTGAGCAGCGGATGCGAACCCTTGTCATCATTGAGCTCGGTCCATACGTCGTTTGAGACACCACCGATAAAGACGGACGGATCGAACTTGGGCTCGCTCGCCATGCCCAGGATCTCGCCATTGTTGGGATCGAGACACACCACAGCGCCGTTGCCGGCGTTGCTGTAGCCCGTGGTCTTGGCAAGTTCGATAGCACTCGCCAACGCCGTCTCGCAGGCTTGCTGAATCTTGAGGTCAAGCGTGAGCTTAATGTCAGAGCCGGCCTTGGCAGGCACGGCGCCGGCTTGTCCGGTCACGTTGCCCGAGGCATCGACCTTCACCGTCTGCTCGCCGCGAATACCCTGCAGCAAGTTCTCGTAGTAGCTCTCGACGCCCGCCTGGCCCACGATATCGCCCGACTGGTACGTAATATGACCGGCGGCGCTATCGTTATCGCCCGAAGCCTTCTTGTTCTGCGCCTCGAGCTGCTCGGAGGTAATGGTGCCGGTATAGCCCAAAATGTGACAGGCCGTCTCGCCGTACGGGTACTGGCGCTCGGTGCGCTCGGCAATCTTCACGCCCGGGAACTCGCCGGCATGCTCCTTGATATAGGCAACCGTGGAGCGGCGCACGTCCGTCGCGATGGTATGCAGGCTCTGAGCGCCCTCGGAATTGTCCTGGATATTGCGCAGCACCGCAACGTAGGGCATACCGAGCACGTTGGCAAGATGGCGCACCAGCACGGTGTCATCGGCCAGGTCGCGATAGGCGACGACGGCAAGCGAGGGACGGTTTTTGACCAGCGCAACACCGTTGCGATCAAGAATTCGCCCGCGCACAGCCGGCGTGGTGACAGTGCGGGTCTGGTTGCTCTTGGCCTGCTTGTCGTAGTAGTCCGACGAGACCATCTGCATGCCCCACAGCTTGACGGCGAGCGCGGCAAACATCGCGCCCACGCCGGCGGTGAGGATGGAGAAGCGACCCTTGAAGGCGGTCGCGGCGGTATTGCCCTCGCCCTCGGTGGCGCGCGGGGCCGTTCCATGCTGCGTATCGTAGGTAAAACGGGAATCGCCGCGGCGCATGATGACCAGCGCGACCACAATGGCCACGACCAGCACGATACCGGCGATAATAACCGTCAACTGGGAAGACATCTACGGGCCTCCCCTATTTGAGTTTGCGAGTCTTGGGCTTGAAGCGCATGCCCGTCTGATGACCACCGCGCGCGGAGAATCCGTAACCGGACTGCGGCACGACACCGGACATCAAAAACGGAATGGCAACCAGACCCGTCAGGATCGAAGACGGCAGCGCATGGCCAAAAACAGCCACCACAAAGCTCGTCTCCAGACCCATAAACAGCAAGATGATGCTGTAGACCACGTTGATGGCAAGCGCGAAGACGCCCACGGTAATACCGCGCGCGCTCGGGGAGCCGCCCGTCTGACCGGCCGCGCTGTGCACCAGGGCAAAACTGCCCACCGTCAGCAGCAGCGACATAACGCCCACCGGAACGGCAGCGGAAAGATCATAGAACAGGCCACTGCAAAAACCGCAGACAACAGCCCGCGTGGGATCGCCCGAGAACACGCTCAGGCACACCAGGATAATCATGAAGTTGACGCGACCGCCCGCAATGGAAATCTGCGGCGCAAGGCCTGCCTGCAAGAGCACGCAGGCAATGACGGCGATAGCAAACGTACGGGAGCTCGTCCCCTGCTCGTGTAGATCCATGGACATGCCCTCCCTATTCGCTCGAGCCGGAATCGGTTGTTTCGGACGATTCGGAGCTCTCGTCCGAGTCCTCGTCCTTCGTCTTGGTCGCGGAATCGCGCGAGGTGCCCTGCGGTGTGCTGTTGGCAGAGCTCACGTCCTCGTCCGAGGCCGACTGCTCGTCGGTCAGCGAGGTAATAACGAGCACTTCCTCGTTGTTCTCGGCCGTGGTCTGAGCGCGCACCACAATGGTGTAGTACACGTCGTTGGCCGACTTCTCCACCGAGGAAACGGTGCCGAGCGGCAGGCCCTTGGGGAACACGCCGCCAATGCCAGAGGTCACGATGATGTCGCCCACTTTGACGTCGGAGTCGACGCTCACGTACTCAAGGCGCAGGGTGCCATCGGGCTGGCCCTGCAGCATACCCTGGGCGCGCGTGTCCTGCACCATAGCCGACACACCCGAGTTCTCGTCACCAATCAGGCGCACGGTAGAGGTCTTGGCCGATACCTCAATAATCTGGCCGATAACACCGGCAGAACTCGTCACGGGCATGTTGATGGTAAGGCCGTCGGCAGAGCCCTTGTCGATGGTAACGGTCGAGGTCCAGGCATCGCCCGACGCACCGACAATACGAGCAGCGGTCGACTTAAGGTTGTAGGTCGATTGCAGGCCGACCAGGCCCTCCAGGCGCTCGGCAGTCTTTTGAGCCTCGGAAAGCTCAGCGACCTTAGAGGTCAGCACCTCGTTTTGCTTCTTGAGGTCGTCGAGCGACTCCTGCGATGCCGTGAGGTTGGAGAACACGTTGCCGATCGCGTTAAAGGGAGCCGCCACGGCCGAGCCCACAAAGCGCACCGGCGAGGTAATCGTCGTCACACCCGAGCGCACGGCATGAATCGGCCCGGCCTCGCCCTCACGGATATAAAACGTGAGCAGCAACACCGAAATCAGGCTGAAAACAATCAACGGGCGCATACCCGTTGATTGTCGCTTGGTATTCAGATTTGGAGAGAAACCCGAAGATCGTGCCAAATGGAATCCACCTTTTGGAAATTAAGCATTGGTTTGAACGAAGCCACCGTCAAAGGCGTTGGCCTCGAGCACGCGGGCGCAACCGTTTACGACGTTATCGAGTGCCGTGGGGCTGACGTTGACTGAAACGCCGGTCTCGTCGCGCAGGCGCACGTCGAGGCCGCGCAGCAGCGCACCGCCGCCGGTCAGCAGAATGCCGTAGTACATAAGGTCCGAAGCAAGATCGGGCGGCGTGGCGTCCAGAGCGTCCTTAACGGCCTTGGCCATCTCGTCGAGCGGCTTGTTGAGCGCGCGACGAATCTCCTCGCTCTCGATACGCACGGTCTTGGGCAGGCCCGTGATAACGTCGCGACCGTTGACCTCGACGTCGAGCTCATCCTTGAGCGGCACGGCGGAACCGACCTTGATCTTGATGTCCTCGGCCGTGCGCTCGCCGATAGCCAGGTTGTAGGCATCGCGAACATGGGTGAGGATAGCCTGGTCGAACTCGTCACCGGCAATACGGATGGACTGCGACACGACAATACCGCCCATAGCGATAACGGCGACCTCGGTGGTGCCGCCGCCGATATCGATGACCATGGAGCCCGTGGGCTCCTCGACGGGCAGGTCGGCGCCGATGGCAGCCGCCATGGGCTCCTCGATTAGGTAGGCCTGGCGAGCGCCTGCCTGGATCGTAGCCTCAAAGACGGCGCGCTTCTCGACCGACGTGACGCCGGAGGGAACGCAGACGACGACGCGCGGACGCGGAGTCCACGGATAGCGCTTCTCGGAAGCCTTGTCGATAAAGTAGCGAAGCATGGCCTCGGTAACATCGAAGTCGGCGATGACGCCGTCCTTAAGGGGACGAACGGCCACGATGTTGCCGGGCGTACGGCCGAGCATGCGCTTGGCCTCGATGCCGACTGCCAGGATGCGCTCGTCGTTCTTGTCGATAGCGACAACGGAGGGCTCGCGGATGACGATGCCCTTGCCGCGCACGGAGACGAGCGTATTGGCGGTGCCGAGGTCGATGGCGAGATCGCCCGCATAGCTACCGAAGAACATATCCATCAAAGAAAACAACGCAACTCCTGATGTGTTGGATGATTGCTGGAAAACTACTAGCCCATCATACTAGCGCAAGCCCGGCACCTCACTTGCGGTGAAGCGCCGGGCAGAGCCAAATCTCATAAGGTCACTACTGGTTGTCAGCAGCCGAGAAATCGATGTCGAGCGAGGAGACGGCCCAACCGATATGGTTGTCGGAGCGCACGAATTTAACGGTGTACTCCTGCTCGCCGCCCTTGGACAGCGAAGCCTTCACCTTGGCGGTGGTCTCGGTCATGGACTGATCCATACCCTCGATGGAGACGGTGGCGCCCTGCGGGATCGAGGAGACGATCATCGCCTTGGCGTCCTCTGACAGGCTCGAGGCCAGGCAGGACTCGGCCTTGGCGGTATCGCCGTCACCGGCAGCCTGGAACAGGTCGGTGATGACGGACTCCTGCGAGGGGACGCCCATGCCGCGCGTATAGGCATAGCCAAGACCGCCGGCAGCGATCACGATGAGCAGAAGCAGTACCAGGAAGATCTTAAGACCCGTGTGGCGGTGGCGACGACGAACCTTGGCCTGCTTGCGGTCCTGCTGGACCATCTCGGACTCGGACAGCGTAAAGAAGCCGGTGTCAGAGGGGTCGGGCATAAATTGACCGGTCGCGCCCGTGGGATCAAGCGGATCGACAGCGGGAGCGTCCATCGCGGGAGCCGGGGCCGTGGACATGGCCGTCTGGGCCGAAAGCGCGGCGAGCGAGTCGTGCACGCGGGCAAGCTCGTCGGCCTGCTCGGGCGTGAGCTGGTAGATACCGTCGGCGGTAGCGGCGTTAAAGGCATCGAGCGCATCGGAAGGACGGCCGGCGGCGGAAAGCGCTTGGCCCATACCGGCGTTGAGGGCGCGCGTGTCGTCGCGCGGGCCGGCAAAGTCGATAGCCGTGCGGTAGGTCTCTACGGCGTCCGCGGGGCGGCCGAGCTTGATGAAGCAGCGGCCCAAATCGCCGAGGGCGGCCGCAGGAGCCGGGTTGGCGCCGTCGATGGCAGCCTGACGGAAGGCGGTACCGGCGTTGGCATAGTCGCCCGACTGGAACAGCGCGTTACCCAGACCCAGGTAGGCCTTAAAAGGCGTGGCGTAGGAAGCGTCCTGGGTAGCTGCAGAGAACGCCTGGGCAGCCGTGGTGTAGTCGCCCACCGCGGCGAGTGCCTTGCCGCGGTTGGTGAGCAGGGCGCCGCGCTTGCCATAGGCGCCGTCGTTGAGGGCTGCGGCGTAGGCCTCGGCGGCCTCGGCGTACATGCCCAGATGCATCAGGGCGTTGCCGCGCAGGTGGTCGGCCTCACCCATGATCTCGTTGGGAGTCTTTGCCGCACCAAGCATCTGGGCGGCAGCGGAAAAATCACCCGCGCGATAAGCGGCGCGGCCCTGTTGGATCAGCTGGCTATTCAAGGAAGTCCCCTTTACTCGTGAACGATCTCGACATGAACGATCTCGTCGCCGGCGCGCAGCTGCGAGATGACGTCGAGGCCCTCGACGGTGGTGCCAAAGACGGTATAGCCGGAGTCGAGGTTGTGCTGGGCACCCAGGCAGAAGTAGAACTGCGAGCCCGCGGAATCGGGATCCATGGAGCGAGCCATGGCAAGCGCGCCGTCAACATGGCTGTTGCGCGGATTGGTGGCAAACTCGCCCTTGATGCAGTAGCCGGGGCCACCGGTACCGGGCATGCCGTCGGGACCCTCAAGGCCGGCAGCGACGTCGGCGCCGGACATATCGCGGGTATTGGGGTCGCCGCCCTGGATCACAAAGCCGGGCACATAGCGATGGAACTTAAGGCCGTCATAGAAGCCCATCGTGGAAAGCTCGCAGAAGTTCGCCACATGGATGGGGGCGCCCTCACCGTCAAACTTGACCTTGATGGTGCCCTTCGACGTCTCGATCACCGCGCACTCGTCACCGACGAGCTGGTACTCGGGCGTATAGAGCTCTTTCTTAAAACCAAACATGTGGTTCCTTCCTCGTGCGTTTAAAGCATATTTGTACGAATTGTAGCAATAAGCACGGGCTTCCATCAATTGCGCACGCAGGTTATGCCGCTGGAGGGCAACAAATTACGAACGCTGCTGCGGCTTCCATGCGCTCACGTTGGCGTCGTACTGGTTAAGCGCGCTGTTGCCGCCCTGTGCGATGGGCGCCAGGATCTCGCTCTGACGGGCGCTCAGCGACTCGCCGTCGGGAATGGACAGCGAGATATCCCAGCTCTGGCAGATCACGTCGACACGCTCGTACATCCACTGGGCAAGCTGCTTTAGATGATCGATGTCCTCCGCATAGACCGTGTCATCCTGAACCTTGAGGTTGTTGAGCTCATCCTGGGTCTTTTTAATCTGATCGCGCAGGGCATAGGCGCTTTGCGACAGTTCCTGACGTGTGGAGAGCGGTGTACGCAGATAGCCGTTATTAAACGAATCAATGACCTCGCCGATCTGATCCTCGTCGCTGTACGACACGATGGTCTGGTACAGGCCGTCGAGCCTTGTGTAGAGCTGGTCGTCGGTTAAGACAGTCTCCTCCTGAACGACCTCGGACGCACCCTCTTGCTTGGGCTCTTTCTCGGTGGCCTCGCCCTTTTGGCGCGACGGGAAGGTGGTCTTGGCGGCCTGGCCAAACTGGTCGTAGAAGCCGGGCATGACGCCCATGGGATCGGCAGTCACAAACCAATACGCACCACCGCACACGGCGGCGAGCACCGCGATGACGATGAGCGGTTTGGGGATATGGCGCTTGTGCTTGTGATAGGCATCCTCGTCGGGGTGGACCTTGCGCTTGGGCTTTTGCTTTTTGGGCTGGGCGTCATCGCGCAGGGACACCGGCGTGGGGATATCGACCTTGGGGATGCCAAAGTCCTTATCGAAGGCAGGCAGCACGCAGGTCTCGTTGGGGTCGGCTGCGTCGGAGAGCACCGCGGCGGCAGATGCCGGCGCATGAGGCACCTCGGTATCGATCTGCTCCTGCGTAAGGCGCGGAAAGCCGGCCGTGCGCCCTGCGGCCAGGTCGGATGCGGCCGCGTCCTCGGAAAGGATGCCAGGCGCGGGGCGTCCACACTTGGGACAGGTACGGTCATGCGGGGACAGACGGGCACCGCAGCCGTCGCAGAACACGAACTCGGTATGCTCGGGGCCATCGCCCGGACCAACGTATGCGTTGCAATAGGGGCAGAACGAGGCGCCGTCCTCGATGGTCTTTAGGCAATGCGGGCAGATCACGGCATCCTCTTTCCGAAGCAATTCAAACAATTGAGGTTAGAGCATAACATCGCTTCGCTCCCACAAGCGCAAGGCACCAATTCAACATCGCAGACATCCCTGAAGGGCGCGAACTACTTTTTCTTCTTGCTCGGCATCGAGACTTTGATGCCCTGGGCCGATTTGGTCACGCGGGAGCGCTTGGCACCAGCGCTCTTCTTATTCTTGGGCTGGGTCTGGGCCACGCCCTCGAGTGCACGGGCCTCGGCCTCGCGGACAGTGCGCGCCTCACGGCGCTGCGCCATATCGGCGGCAACGCGCTTGGCAAAACGCTCGGCGGTCGATCCCGTCGAGCCCACCTTGCCGCCGCCGCGACCCAGGCGAACGCGCACGCCACGGCCAAAACCGGTAGCCGCATGACGGCGACGGGGCTTGAGCGAGTCCATCATCGTGGCAAGCTTAAAGAACACCGCGCAGGTAAAGACGACGATAACCGCCAAGATGACAATCTGGCCCATCGACAGGTTGGCGATGGACAGCAGCCCCGGGAACCCGATAACGCCCGTCAAAATACCAGCGATGACAAACACGAAAAGCACCACGCGCAAGGGCGTGAGCGGCTGCGAGATGCGCCAGATCAGGCTGACACTCGCCGCGCAGGACGTGAGCAGGCACATGGTCGAAAGCGTAAGCTGGCTAAAGCCAAATACGCGCGCCACAAAGATATCGAGCGCCGCGGCCAAAATGACCGCAATCGACGCCGGCAGCGCACGCTTAAGCACGTTGGTCAAGAACGACCCCTTCACGCGGGCGTTGTTGGGCTCCAGGCCCAACACAAAGCCCGGCGCGCCGATGCAGAAGAAGTTAATGAGCGTCATCTGAATGGGCTCGAAGGGATACGGCGGCAGGGCGATGCACAGCGCCGCCAGGCCCATCGAAAAAAGCGTCTTGGTCAGAAAGAGCGCGGCAGAGCGCTGCAGGTTATTGATAGAACGACGGCCCTCGGCCACCACAGCGGGCATCGAGGCAAAGTCGTTATCGACGAGCACGATCTCGGCCACATTGCGCGCGGCATCGGAGCCGGCGGCCATCGCCACGGAGCAGTCGGCCTCCTTGAGCGCCAGCACGTCGTTGACGCCGTCGCCCGTCATGGCCACGGTGTGCCCGCGGCGTTTGAGCGCCTGTACGAGCTCGCGCTTCTGTTGCGGAGTCACGCGGCCAAAGACGTGATAGCGGTCCACCGCCGTATCGAGCTTAGCAGGCGTATCGAGCGTCGTGGCGTCCACGTAGGCGTCGGCGCCCGGCACGCCCACCACGCGCGCGATCGACGACACCGTACGCGGGTCGTCGCCGCTGATCACGTTGAGGGTCACGCCCTGCTCGTTAAAGTAGCCGATAGTCTCGGCCGCCGAGGTACGGATCTCGTCACGGATGGTCACAAAGCCCACGGGCTCGGCCTCGCCCACGATATCGCCATCGGGCGTAAAGCCGTCCACGCGCGCCACCACGAGCACGCGGCAGGTATCGGCGAGCTCGGCCACACGATTCTCAACCTGCGCAAATGCGCGATCGGAGAGCACAAACTGCGCGGCGCCCATCACATAGGAGCCCTGCGCAAACGACGCGCCACTCCACTTTTTGGACGACGAGAACGGAATAACCGACAGCGGCTCGGACACCTCGACCGGACGATCGGCGTAGTAGTTGAGCAGCGCCTGGCAGGTCTCGTTGGCATCTGCCGAGGTCGCACGCGCCACGTTGGCGAGCGCAAAGTCGAGCACCGTGGTCTCGACGGGAACAGCTGCCTCGTCCGAGTCCGCGCCAAAGCCAACACCCTCAACAGGCAGCGGATAGGTGCCCTCGACCTCCATACGGCCCGAGGTAATGGTGCCCGTCTTGTCCAGGCACAACACATCGACGCGAGCGAGCGTCTCGATGCAGTAGAGCTGCTGTGCCAGCACCTTACGACGTGCCAGGCGCACCGTGGCAATCGCGAGCACCGACGAGGTCAGCAGCACCAGGCCCTGCGGAATCATGCCCAGCAGGGCACCCACCGTGGACAGCAGCGCTGAAGAAGGCACACGACCGGCCAGCAGCTCGGAGAAGCACCAGGAAAGCGCGCTATCGCCCGGGGTTCCCGCTGCATCCCACAGCTCGCTCACACTCGAGGTAAAGAGAGCCAGACCAAGCGGAATCATGATAATGCTCGCAAACCGCACGATGGCGTTCAGCGCGTTCATGATCTCGGAATTGACCTTTTTGACGTACTTAGCTTCGTTGTTGATCTTTGCCACATAGTTATCGGCGCCGACATGGATCACGCGGGCGCGCAGCAGGCCCGAGTCGATAAAGCTGCCGCTCATGAGCTCGGAGCCCGGCTGTTTCTTAATGAGGTCGCTCTCGCCCGTCAGTAGGCTCTCGTTAACGAGCGCCTCGCCCGACACCACCACGGCGTCGGCGGGAATCTGGTCACCGCGCCCCAGGCGAATGATGTCGTCGAGCACGATCTGGTCCAGGTCAAGCTCCACCTCGGCACCGTCGCGCACCGCGATGGCCTTCTTAGAGGTGAGCAGCGTGAGCTTATCGACCATCCGCTTGGAACGCATGGACTGAATGACGCCAATTGCCGTGTTCAAGAACACCACGAACAGGAACGTCAGGTTTTTAAACGAACCCGTCAGCAGGACCAGAACTGCCAAGACCACGTTGATCAAGTTGAACAGCGTGCAGAGGTTCTCAATGATGAGCTCTTTGACCGACTTGGTCTTGAGCTCCATGTTGCGGTTGATCTTACCAGCGGCGATGCGCTCCTCGACTTCGGCGGTCGAGAGTCCGCGCTCGATATCCGTTGCTGCCATACCACGTCCCATCACGTCGCGTCGGTATAAGAAAACCGCCCGGACCATGCGAGGTTCGGACGGTCTTACGTTCGATGGTGCCCCATGTTGGATTCGAACCAACGGCCTTCTGCTCCGGAGGCAGACGCTCTAATCCCCTGAGCTAATAGGGCGAACGGTTGGCATTATACCCAAGTGCGCCACGGGCTAACAAAATAATAGAAAAAGCTTTGCAATTACGTGGAAGACGCGCCGCGACGGCACGCTTTAGGCGGCAAAAGCGAGTCAGATAGTATAAACTCTCATGCACCATATAAAACGGCTCGCAATGCGGGCCGTTTTTGCAAGGACTATCCATCGAGGTGAGAGGCACACCATGATTGCAATTTTAAAGCAGAGCGCCAGCGACGAGGCCGTCAGCCATATCGTCAACTGGATTGAGAAAAAGGGACTCAAGACCGACGTCTCGCGCGGCGAGAACGAGACCATCATCGGCCTGGTGGGCGACACAACCAAGATCGACCCGTTCCTGCTCGAGTCCATGGACGTCGTCGAGCGCGTGCAGCGCGTCTCCGAGCCGTTCAAGCGCGCCAACCGCAAGTTCCACCCCGAGGACTCCGTCATCGACTGCGGCCACGGCGTCAAGATCGGCGGCGACCAGTTCCAGGTCATCGCCGGCCCCTGCTCCGTCGAGGGCGAGAACCTCATCCGCATCGCCCGCCGCGTGAAGGCCGCCGGCGCCACGATGCTGCGAGGCGGCGCCTACAAGCCCCGCACCTCCCCGTACGCCTACCAGGGCATGGGCCCCGCCGGCCTGGACCTGCTGTGCGAGGCCTCGGCCGAGCTCGACATGCCGATCGTCACCGAGATCATGGACCCGCGCGACGTGCAGGTCTTCCTGGACAAAAAGATCGACGTCATGCAGATTGGCGCTCGCAACGCCCAGAACTTCCCTCTGCTCAAAGAGGTCGGCAAGACCAAGACTCCGGTCCTGCTCAAGCGTGGCATGTCCGGCACCGTCGACGAGCTGCTTATGGCAGCCGAGTACATCATGAGCGAGGGCAACGACAACGTCATCCTGTGCGAGCGCGGCATCCGCACCTTCGAGACCCGCACCCGCAACACCTTCGACCTCAACGCCGTGCCGGTGCTGCACCACCTGTCGCACCTGCCCGTCGTCGCCGACCCCAGCCACGCCACCGGTTACACCCGCTATGTTGAGCCCATGGCGCTCGCCGCGACTGCCTGCGGCGCCAACGGTCTGGAGATCGAGGTCCACGACGACCCGAGCCACGCTTGGTCCGACGGCGCTCAGGCCCTCACCCCCGACCAGTTCGACGACACCATGCGCCGCATCCGCGCCATCCGCGAGGTCGTCTGCCAAGAGACCGTTCAGGAGTAGCCCATGGGTACGGTGAGAAACGCACGCGTTAACCAGGGTGGCCCCAAGTGCGCCGGCATCGTGGGCCTGGGCCTCATAGGCGGCAGCTTTGCCCGCGGCTATGCGCAGGCAGGCGTCCGCGTGCTGGCCTGGGACCCCGATGACGACGTCATGACGGCCGCCAGTATGGGCACCGTTGCCGGCGAGCTCAACGACGAGACGCTCGGCGAGTGCGACATCATCGTGCTGGCATGCTACCCCGAGGCCTGCATCGAGTGGCTCGAGGCGCACGCCCAGGCACTCGCCGACGCCACCGACACCGAGGCCATCATGGGCCCCGTGGTGATCGACACCGTGGGCGTCAAGGGTATCGTGTGCGAGCGCGCCTTTGAGCTTGCCAGCGAGCATGGTTTTTACTTTGTGGGCGCGCACCCCATGGCGGGCACGCAGTTCTCGGGCTACGCACATTCCCGCGCCGACCTGTTCCAGGACGCACCGCTCGTGCTTGTACCGCCCGCAGTGGACGACGCACTTAAGCTGGAGCTTTTGGGCCAGGTGCGCGAGATGGTACGTCCCTTAGGCTTTGGCAAGTTCAGCGTAACGAGCGCCGCCGAGCACGACCGCGTCATCGCCTTTACGAGCCAGCTCGCGCACGTCGTCTCCAACGCCTACGTTAAGAGCCCGACCGCTCAGGTCCACCACGGCTTTTCGGCCGGCAGCTACCGCGACCTCACCCGCGTGGCGCACCTCAATCCGCAGATGTGGTCCGAGCTCATGATTGATGACGCCGATGCGCTCGCCTTCGAGATCGACCATCTGATCGAATCGCTCGGCGCCTACAGCCGCGCCCTTAAGGACCGCGACCAGAGCTATCTGGAGAATCTCCTTGCCGAGGGCGACCGCATTAAGCGCGCGCTCGACGACGAGGCCTCCCACTAGACCACCCATCACGCCAGGTCGAAAGGACCGAAGCTTATGGCGATTACTATCGATATCGACACTGCACGCCCCTACCAGGTGCATGTGGGCACGTTTTTGCTGGAGCAGGCAGGTCCGCTCGTCCGCACCACCGCCGGCGGCTCGCGCGCCGTCATCGTGACGGACACCAACGTAGGCCCCCTCTACCAGATGCCCGTTAAGCAGAGCCTCGAATCCGCAGGCTACGAGGTGAGCATCTGCACCTTCGAGGCCGGCGAGGCTCATAAGCGTGCCGAGACCTACGTTGCCATCTTGGAGTTTGTGGCCGAACGCGAGCTTTCGCGCTCCGACGTGATCGTGGCGCTGGGTGGCGGCGTCGTGGGCGACGTGGCGGGCTTTGTGGCCGCCACCTACATGCGCGGCTGCAAGTTTGTGCAGATTCCCACAAGCCTGCTCGCCATGGTGGATTCGTCGGTCGGCGGCAAGACGGCCATCGACCTGGCTGCCGGCAAGAACCTGGCCGGCGCTTTTTGGCAGCCGAGCGTGGTCATCGCCGATGTGGGGTGCCTGGCAACCCTCACGCCCGAGCAGTTCGCCGACGGCTGCGGCGAGGTCGTCAAGCACGCCGTAATCGCCGACCCCGAGCTCTTCGCCGAGCTGGAGAAGACCCCGCTCACGCTTGAGTTGCTCAACCGCAACGTGGCCCGTGTGGCGCTCATCATCGCCCGCAATATCGACATTAAGCGCGCCGTGGTCGTTGCCGACGAGCGCGAAACCAATCAGCGCAAGCTCCTCAACTTTGGCCACAGCGCCGGGCACGCCGTCGAGGCCTGCGAGCACTTTGAGCTCGGCCACGGCAACTGCGTGTCGATCGGCATGGGCATCATCACGCGTGCCGCAGCCCTGCATGGCATCTGCGATGCCGAGCTGCCCGATCGTATTGAGGAGCTCTGCGCCCGCCACGGTCTCAAGACCCGCTGCGACCTAGATGCCGATGCCGTCTTTGCCGAGGCGCTCCACGACAAAAAACGCGCGGGCGACACCATCGACCTGGTAATTCCGCACGACATTGGCCGTTGCAGCATCGACCGCACGCCGCTTTCCACCTTCCACGATTTAATTGCCGAGGGCCTCGGCCAGAAGGGAGACGCTTCCGCATGCTAGCCCGCATCACCCCGTCCCCGCTCAAGGGCACCGTTCCCGCCATCGCGTCCAAGTCGATGGCGCATCGCCTCATCATCTGCGCCGCGCTTGCCAACGGCGAGACGCACGTTGCCTGCAACACGACCTGCGCCGATATCGAGGCCACGGTGCGCTGCCTCACGGCGCTCGGTGCCCGCATCGAGACCGTCGAGGACGGCTTCCAGGTCCACCCCACCATGAAGAGCATCGAATTTGGCCTGCTCAAGGCCCTTGCCGGCGGCACGCTCGACTGCGGTGAGAGTGGCTCCACGCTGCGCTTTATGCTGCCTGTCGCCTGTGCGCTGGGTGCGGAGGCCACCTTCGTGGGCCAGGGCCGCCTGGGCGCCCGCCCGCTCTCCCCGCTCTCGGACGAAATCATTGCCGCCGGTTGCGATCTGCAGGGCCTGGGCGGTTTTCCGCTCAAGACGAGCGGCCGCATGCGCCCGGGCACCTTTGTGCTTCCGGGCAACGTGAGCTCGCAGTATATCTCCGGCCTGCTGCTGGCAGCCCCGCTGCTGTCCCAGCCCTCCTGCGTGCAGGTGACCGGCCTCATCGAGAGCCGCCCCTACATCAACCTGACGATCCAGGCCATGAAGGCCTTCGGCGTCGAGGTCAACGTCGAGCGCATTCCGGCCAAGGACGGCCAGCCCGAGGTCACGAACTTCCGCGTGAACAGCGGCTCGTACCGCACGCCCGGCAACGTAGCCGTCGAGGGCGACTGGTCCAACGCCGCCTTTTGGCTGTGCGCCGGCGCCATCGGCAACGACCCAATCACCGTCGAGGGCGTGTCGCTGAGCTCCGCACAGGGCGACCGCAACGTGCTCGCCGCGCTTTCACGCTTTGGCGCCCGCATCGTGCGCTCCACGAACGCCGCCACCGTCCAGTCCGACAAGCTCGCCGGCTTTGAGATGAGCGCCCACGACATTCCGGACCTGGTGCCCGTCATCTCGGCCGTGGCATCGCTGGCGCAGGGCCGCACGTTCATCCGTGACTGCGCGCGCCTTCGCATCAAGGAATCCGACCGCCTGGTCACCACCACCCGCGAGCTCACCGCGCTGGGCGCGCAGGTGCGCATCGCCGGTGACGACCTCATCATCAAGGGTGTCGATGCCTTTATCGGCGGCGAGGTCAATTCGCACAACGACCACCGCATCGCCATGATGGCCGCCATCGCCGCAAGCCGCGCCACCGGCGAGGTCGTGATCCACGGCGCCGAGGCCGTCAACAAGTCCTATCCCGATTTCTTCGACCACTACCGCCTGTTGGGCGGCAAGGTCACGCTCGAGGAGGAATAGCATGTCCTCGACCTTTGGCAACGTCTTGCACGTAAGCATCTTCGGCCAGTCGCACTCCCCCGCCATCGGCTGCTCGCTCGATGGCGTTCCGGCAGGTATCGCCGTTGATCAGGAGCAGCTCCAGGCCTTTTTGGACCGTCGCGCCCCCGGCCGTGACGAGACCGCGACCAAGCGCCGCGAGGCCGACGCCGCCCACATTATCGCCGGCATAGTTGATGGACACACCACGGGCGCGCCTATCGCCGCGATTATCGAGAACACCAACACGCGCTCCAAGGACTACTCCGAGCTGCGCCGCAAGCCCCGCCCGGGCCATGCGGATTTCCCTGCGCGCGTGAAGTATCACAACATGCACGACGTCGCCGGCGGCGGACATTTCTCCGGCCGCCTGACGGCGCCCCTGTGCATCGCGGGCGGCATCGCGCTGCAGGCGCTCGAGGCCCGCGGCATTAACGTGATGGCGCATGTGGCGCAGATCGGCGGCATCTCCGATCTGCCGATGGACGACATGGTCTATCGAGAGGCCGACCGCAAGGCGATCCTTTCGAACGACCTGCCGTGCATTGACGCCGCCGCAGCAGGCCGCATGCGCGAGGAGATTCTGGCCGCGCGCGACGAGCTCGACAGCATCGGCGGCATCGTGGAGTGCGGCATCTACGGCCTGCCCGCGGGCATCGGCGACCCCATGTTCGACGGCATCGAGAACCGCATCGCGCAGATCGCGTTTGGGATTCCCGCCGTGAAGGGCGTGGAGTTTGGCATGGGCTTTGCCGTCGCCGCCATGCGCGGCAGCGAGAACAACGACCCGTATCGCATCGACGCCGAGACCGGCAAGATTGAGGTCGAGTCCAATAATGCCGGCGGCATCCTGGGCGGCATTTCGACCGGCGCACCCGTCATGTGGCGCATGGCCGTAAAGCCCACGCCCTCCATTGGCCGCGAGCAGCAGACGGTGGACATGGACGCTATGGAAAATGCCGAGCTCTCGGTCCACGGCCGCCACGATCCCTGCATCGTCCCGCGCGCCGTCCCCGTAGCCGAAGCAGCCGCAGCGCTGGCCATCTGGGACGCCCTCCTAGAAGACGCCGCCCAGCGTTAAAAATCTCCGGGGGCCAACTCCGGCCCCCTCACGCCCACCCAGTGAAAGGGGTCCCTATGGACCTTGCTGACATCCGACAGGCCATCGATGGCATCGATACCACGCTCCTCAACAGTTTTGTCGAGCGCATGGACATTGCCACAGAGGTCGCCAAGTCAAAAATCGAGATGGGCAAGGCTGTCTTCGACCCCGCCCGCGAGCGCTCCAAGCTCAACAACCTTGCCGGCCGCGCGCCCGAGCGCTACGAGGCGCAGACCATCACGCTGTTTCGCCTCCTCATGAGCATGAGCAAGGCCGAGCAGCAGCGCTATATCAACGAGCTCAAGGGCACCACGGTCTCGCAAAAGGCCCACGCCACTGCCGAGGCCTTCGACATGCCCTTCCCCCAAACTGCCAGCGTCGCCTGCCAGGGCGTTGAAGGCGCCTACAGCCAGATCGCCGCGTGCAAGCTCTTCGACGTGCCCGATATCGCGTTCTTCGAGACCTTCGAAGGTGTCATGCGCGCCGTGCGAGACGGCTTCTGCGAGTTTGGCGTACTGCCCATCGAAAACTCCACCGCGGGCTCGGTCAACGCGGTCTACGACCTGCTCGCGCATTTCGACTTCCACATCGTGCGCTCGCTGCGCCTCAAGATCGACCACAACCTGCTCGTCAAGCCCGGCACCAAGCTGCAGGATGTTCGTGAGGTCTACAGCCACGGTCAGGCCATCGCGCAATGCGCCGGCTTTATCGAGGCGCACGAGCTGCACGCCACCAAGTATCTCAACACGGCTATGTCGGCCGAGATGGTCGCCAACTCCGAGCGCACCGACGTCGCCGCCATCGCCTCGCGCAGTTGCGCGGCGCTCTACGGCCTGGAGGTGCTGGAGCCCAACATTCAGGACTCGGACAACAACTACACACGCTTCGTCGTCATCAGCCGCGAGCCGCGCGTCTACCTCGGCGCCAACCGTACCTCGCTCATGATCACCACGGCCAACGAACCGGGCGCCCTCTATCGCGTGCTCGAGCGCTTTTATGCGCTCAACATCAACCTTATCAAGCTCGAGAGCCGCCCCATCCCCGGGCGCGACTTTGAGTTTATGTTCTACTTCGATCTGGACTGTCCCTTTGGCAGTAAAGCCCTCGACGACTTGCTCGACTCGATTGACGACGTGTGCGAGAGCTTCACCTACTTTGGCAGCTACACGGAGGTGCTCTAGATGACTGACGTCGCCACAACCCGCCCCTACGGCGTGCTGGGCCGCGTGCTGGGCCACAGCTACACCCCAACCATCTACAAGGAGCTCGCGGGGCTTGAGTACGTGCGTTTTGAGCGCGAGCCCGAAGACCTCGCGGCCTTTATGACAGGCGACGAGTGGGAGGGTACCAACGTGACCATTCCCTACAAGCGCGCCGTCATGGACTACCTGGATGAGCTGAGCCCGCTCGCCGAACGCATGGGCAACGTCAACACGATCACGCGTCTGCCCGATGGCCGTCTGCGCGGCGACAACACTGACTACTTCGGTTTCCAGTGCCTGGTCGAGGAGCTGGGCGTGGAGATTGCCGGCAAGAAGGTCCTCGTGCTCGGAGCCACCGGCGGCGCCGGCACCACGGCCAGTATGGTGCTGGGCGACCTGGGCGCGATCGTGGTGCCCGTGGGACGCACGAGCGAGGTCAACTACGACAACATCGCACAGCAGTCCGACGCTGCGTTGCTCGTCAACTGCACCCCTGCCGGCATGTTCCCCCACTGCCCCGACGCGCCTTGCACGCTCGAGGGCCTCGACGCGCTCGAGGGCGTCATCGATATCGTCTACAACCCCGCCCGCACGGGGCTCATGCTCGAGGCCGAGCGTCGCGGCATCCCCTGCATCGGCGGTTTGCTCATGCTTGTTGCCCAGGCGGCGCAAGCCGTCGAGCGCTATACCGGCCAGGTCACCCCGCGCGAGCGCATCCTAGACGTGACGGAGCGCCTGTCTCACCGCGAGCAGAACATCGCCCTGATCGGCATGCCGGGCTCGGGCAAAACCCGCGTGGGTGAGCAGATCGCCCTGCTCACCGGCCGCGAGCACATCGACCTGGACCGCGCCCTCGAGGAGCGTCTGGGCATGCCTTGCGCCGACTTTATCGTCGAGCGCGGCGAGTCGGCCTTCCGCGAGCAGGAAACGGCGGCCCTGGCCGACATCTCCAAGCGCAGCGGCCTGGTGCTTTCCACCGGCGGCGGCGTCGTCACGCGAGACGAGAACTATCCGCTGCTGCACCAGAACAGCCAGATTGTGATGCTCAACCGTAAGCTCGATGAGCTCGCCCACAAGGGCCGTCCCATCACCGCCCGCGACGGTATCGACAAGCTGGCCGAGCAGCGCATGCCGCGCTACCGCGCCTGGGCCGACCACATCATCGACTCGCGCGACTGCGCAGCCAACACCGCCCGAGCCCTCCTCGACACCCTCTAAACCCGCCAAAAAGGGACAGGTTTATTTTGGCAGGTTTTATCTGGGTAAACGCCGCAGACGGCAAGCTCCGCCACCAACCAGACCACAAAGGAAGCAACCATGAAAGCTCTCGTCATCAACGGACCCAACCTCAACATGCTCGGCATTCGCGAGCCGGGCATCTACGGCAGCGACAACTACGACCGCTTAGTCCAGATTTGCCAGGAGGCCGGAGCCGCACAGGGCTTTGACGAGGTCGAGGTCTTCCAGTCCAACCACGAGGGCAGCATCGTCGACAAGATCCAGGAGGCCTACGGCAAGGTCGACGGCATCGTCATCAACCCGGCGGCTTACACGCACACGAGTGTGGCGATCCTGGACGCCCTCAAGGCCGTCGCCATTCCCGCCGTCGAGGTCCACATCAGCGCCGTCGAGACGCGCGAGGACTTCCGCCAGGTAAGCTACGCCCGCCTGGCCTGCTTTGCCACCATCACCGGCGAAGGCCTCCAGGGCTACGCCCATGCATTGGAGCTGCTGAAAGAGCATCTGCTACACTAATCCATGGGACAACATAATCAGGTTTGTTTGTCCCAAAACATAAGTATCTGTTCGATTGACATACAAAGGAGCATATCCATGTCCCAGTACGATTACCTCGTCGTCGGTGCCGGCCTTTCGGGCGCCGTCTTTGCCAACGCCGCCAAGCGCGCCGGCAAGTCGGTCCTGGTCATCGACCGCCGTGATCACATCGCCGGCAACATCTACACCGAGGACGTCGAGGGCATCCAGGTCCACCGTTACGGCGCGCACATCTTCCACACCTCCATGAAGGACGTCTGGGACTACGTCAACCGCTTTGCCGAGTTCAACAACTACGTCAACTCGCCGGTCGCCAACTTCCGCGGCAGCATGTACAACATGCCCTTCAACATGAACACCTTCGCCAAGATGTGGCCGGGCGTCGTTACGCCGGCAGACGCCCGCGCCAAGATCGCTGAGCAGGTGGCCGCCGAGAACATCGGCGAGCCGCAGAACCTTGAGGAGCAGGCGCTCTCCCTCGTGGGCCGCGACATCTTCGAGACGCTCGTGAAGGGCTACACCGAGAAGCAGTGGGGCCGCGACTGCCGCGACCTGCCCGCGAGCATCATCAAGCGACTCCCCTGCCGCTTTACCTACGACAACAACTACTTCAATGATCGCTATCAGGGCATCCCCATGGGCGGCTACACCAAGATGGTCGCCAACATGCTCGAGGGCGTCGAGGTGCGTTGCGGCGTGGAGTACAAGGAGCTGATCGCCGCCGAGCCCGATATCGCCGCCAAGACGATCTACTGCGGTCCCATCGACGCGTTCTACGACTTTAAGCTGGGCACGCTGGAGTACCGCAGCCTGCGCTTTGAGACCGAGACGCTCGACGAGCAGGACCACCAGGGCGTGGCCGTGGTCAACTACACCGAGCGCGAGGTCCCCTACACGCGCATCATCGAGCACAAGCACTTCGAGTTCGGCACGCAGGACAAGACCGTCATCACGCGCGAGTACCCGGCCGACTGGAAACCCGGCGACGAGCCCTACTACCCCATCAACGACGCCAAGAACGAAGCCCTCTACAAGCAGTACGAGGAGCTGGCGGCGCAGGAGGGCGACGTGATCTTTGCCGGTCGCCTGGGCGGCTACAAGTACTACGACATGGACAAGGCCATCGCCGCGGCCTTCGAACTCGTCCGCAACGAGCTGGGCGTGGAGCCCACGGAGGCATAAGGACCCAAAACGGGCCTCTGCACGAGGCGAAAACAGCACAAGCAGGCACGCCAACGCCGGCAGGAGCAATTTCGCCCCTGCCGGCGTTTTAGTTTGGAGACGAAATTGGCTGTCCTGGCCATTATCTAATCGAGGATATAAGTTGACACGGCCTGCCGCAGGGGCAAAAACCGGAAGTATGCGGCAAATTCAAAACTTGCCGAGCACACCGGGATGCCGCAACGCCTCTACCTGCGGTTTCTCTACGCAAAAAGGGCCGTGTGCTCGTGGGTTCCGGAATTTGCCGCATACTTCCGTACGGCGATTCCGGAAGTGCGGAGTAAAACCGAGATCGGCCGACCAGACCCCGGTTTTGCGCTTACGCGACCTGCGGTTTTGTTGCCGAAAATCGGGTTGTGCTCGGCGGTTTCCGATTTTTCCCCGCACTTCCGGAAAACGCGGCCTCCATCGTGAAATCAAACATAAAAAGGTCATCCGCGACAACTGGATGTTGTCGCGGAAACATCAAAGGGCCGTTGCCGGAAACCGAACAACGACCCTTCTTTGTCATCGCCTCACGTAGAGTCCGCGATGACTGCATCACTGAGAACATTTTACCGTAACGTCAAGCAACCCAACAAAGAGACGATTGGCAACGCGGTCGTTCATCCCAAATTCCATCTAAATAAAACTAGGGGATGCCCTCCGTTAGAAAGGAACCCCCTTGCAAAACGATGGCCTATAGCAGGCTTTCATTTTTCATTTAGGACATCATACCGCAGCATCATTTTTTAGAAGAACGATTGGACACGAATAGATTGAGAACATTGATCGCTGCAAGTCCGCCTACAAGAGAACAGGCAACGGTTGTTCTATTCAAACAGCCCAAAATGATGGCACCGACTATCAGCGCAAGATTAAGAAGTATCGTTCCATATTGCGCCCGCGGAATCTGCTCGGCATCGACCTTATTCATGGCGTCAAGTCGAGCCGACTCTGCCCTATCCAACGCGGTGGCAGTTTCAATTAACCTAGATTGACTCTCAACAGAAACTGATGCCCATCGCACAATTTCACGCTGAACCTCAACAGGATACTTTGAGAATTCATCCGGTGGAGGGAGAATGCCGCTCCAAAGACTCGATGCAATGATCTCTGCCTGTTTCTCTGGAGTTGCAGTCGCAAACTCCCCCTCTACTTCGAGGTCTTTACCTTTAAAGACTTCTCCGAGATGATTCTGGCCGCCATCACAGTGACCATCTTGTTCGAGCTCCTCGTCGAGCGAGCCCTCGCCTCGGAAACCTTCTTGCTCATATCCAGACCCGGCCATGTCGGAAACGTTTTCACCATTGAATTCATCGTGCATGACCTCCTCTCCTTTCATCTGGTGCACATTAGTATAAACGGAACTGTTTACAGAAAACTGGTCAATAACCCCTTCTTCAGTTAAGAGACTGAACATCCGTCCCGAAGAATTAGCCCCAAGCCCGCATTTCGCCACAATATTGAAGTCGATTTAGCGACAGTGGGCACGCCATTGCGGACCCGCTGTCGCTATGGAACCGATTCCTTAGCCCCTCGGCGGGAAGGGGTCGTGCCCATGGGAATCCTTTGCGCGGATTCTGCCGTCGCGACGATGGATGATCAACTCCGACTCCTGATTGGAGCAAATGCGTCGACCAAGATTTATTGCCTCGCTCTGCGTCGTCGTAACGAAGGAGGCGCGACCTGCCCCTTCACCCTTAACCTGCCAATTGCCATCCGAACGCTTCGTAATGTGCTGATTTCTGCCTTTCATAATCACCTCGCCTACAACTCTAAACTTGCCGATATGTCTACAGCATGAGATGTGCGACAGATACCTTCGTGCCGTTTACAAAAAGTGTAAGCACTGGTGCGGACAAAAAAACGAAGCGCACACAGCAGGACCGTTGATCTGCCCGGCTTTCTGGTCGCCCTACACATCGATGCGAAATAGACCGGAGATGCAGAAGTTCGCCCCAGGAGGCATATATCGATGACCTGATGGAGGGTCGCCTCTATATAAACGCAGCCGGCTACTACCATGATCTACCCGACAAGCAGGGCGATCCATTGGAGGCATCTTTAGCGTACGGGATGGACATCTACGTCAGCTGGCTCTTACCGATCTACTGCATGTTCACGGTACGAGAGGGCGACATCGTAAACAACACTGTCACGATTACCAGGCGAATGATCGATGGGTTCAGGTGTGCCGACGGCTGAATCGGCATTGCGCGGTATCACTACCTAGAGCGGCTGTTAAATAGGAAGTTCGATTATGGAAATGATATCTCCCTGCACGGCCCCGTCTTTTACGGCGCCCAGTTCCACACGTGACTGACGAGGCATACCAGGGCATCCCGCTCAACCTCGTTATCAAAACGCCCAAATATGTGTACCAACGCGAGTATCGAATCATCGGTTCGCAACAGGTCGAATGGCACCTTAAGCCCGACGAGAACAACCCTGACTGCAAAAACGAAGGGTACGGTCATGCAGGGCTGGACTTAAACAGACCACCGGGGCTAATAAATATTATTATTGAATCAATTAATAATCGTTATTTACCAGGTGAGACAATTGTCAGAAGACGAATCGAAATATGAATACTGGCTACCCAATACCGACAACATAAAGTCCTGCCGTGTTGCACAGGTCAACTCCGTCGTTGTCATCGGACCAAATGGATCTGGCAAATCAAAACTCGGTGCTTGGATAGAGCAACAAGATTTCGAAAAGGTCCATAGAATCTCAGCACAACGCGATATCAATTTTTCAGAGAGAGTCCCTTTAAAAAGCTTTGCAGAAGCAGAAGATAACGTTTTTTACGGTGGTTCACAATATAAGGAGAACAAAAAAGTTCGATGGGGATGGGGCGAAAGCTACACAACAAAGCTCCTCGACGATTTTGACGATGTTTTAGCAGCTCTCATCGCACAAGTAAATCTTGAAAACCAGCGGTTTATTGATGAATGCAAACATGCTGAGTCTATTTCTTCAGAAAGGCCCCCTATACCGAAAACAGCCCTAGATAAGCTTAAAGTAATTTGGGATGAAGTCTTTCCTCAAAGAAAGATCGAGCAGGAGGACGCGGCCTTCTACGCGTACTCCCAAAGTAAAACGGATCGCTACAGCGCAACGCAAATGAGTGACGGCGAGCGTTCAGTGCTATATCTTGCCGCACAAGTTCTTTGTGTCCCAAACGACAAAATAATCATTATGGATGAGCCTGAAGTTCATTTGCATCCATCGCTTATGGCGCGACTCTGGACTTCCCTAGAGCAGTCGCGCCCAGACTGCCTCTTTATCTACATAACCCACGATGTTAATTTCGCCTCAACACACCGAAGCTCGGATATCATCTGGGTTAAGAATTTCGATGGCACCAAATGGGAATTAGAAATGGTTCCCGATAGCGACCTTCCAAAGGAGCTCCTAATAGAGCTCCTTGGCAACAGGAAAGAGGTCCTATTCGTTGAAGGAACCGAAGGAAGTTATGACAAGCGGATCTACTCCGCACTCTTTCCCAATTGCTATGTAGTCCCCTCCGGCGGGTGCGAGCAGGTCATCAATAATGTGAAAGCATATAATCGCACCCAAAGCCTTCATGCCATAAAGGCCTGGGGCATCATAGACAGGGACTTTAAAACCGAGGAAAAGCTCAGCGCCCTTAAGGAAAACGGCATTTTCCATCTCAAGGTTGCAGAAGTTGAAAATCTCTTTCTCACCGAGGAAGCGGTACGGGTTCTATCCCAGCGTTTCGGCGCCGATGCAGATAGGACCTATTCCAGCATTAAGACATATGTAATTGATAGGTTCAGCAAGCAAGCAAAGAAACAAATATCGGAAGCGCTCGTAGCGAGCGTAAAGGGAGCACTTTCCGGAATAACTATTTCGGATAATGAGCAACTGACTGCCGATGGCATCGCATCCTTAATTGATATTGCGAGCATAGAAAAGAACGTTAACGACAGATATCAACAGGCCGTTGAAGACCATGATTACAATGAGATTCTGGGGCTATTTAACGACAAGTCTCTTGTAACAAGCGTAGGACATTACTTTGGCATTGATAACAAAATATATGTCGATCGAGCAATTTCCTTGTTGGAAGGCGACCTGAGAGACGAACTTTCCGAAGCCCTAAGACACTATATTTCGCACTAAACGGCCTCTTCACGCCAAGCGAGGTCCGGCCAGAGCCACCGACCAGACCTCGCGCCAATAGCGGACACACTCCATACCGCCACAAATCATCCCTCCCCGTCCATGGCCGTCCAGCTCACAGGCTCAATGCCCGGAAGAGACGTTAGACAAGAGGGGCAGGCAACCTGATAGTTCCCGTAATTTGTCCTGCGCTGCATAGAAGCGGAGACATATACCGCTTTGCGGGCGCGAGTGACACCGACGTACAGCAGGCCCATTTCCTCAATAAGCCCGTCTGGCATTTTCTTCGCATCCACAATCCGGCATCCATACGCAGAACGCGAGCACATACCAGCACTTTCGCACCGAGAGCAAATCACTCCAGGTCAATCGAAGCGCGTAACGCCTGGAATGAAAACGGTGCCCCACTCGAGCCCCTTAGAGGAGTGAACGGTCATCATCGAGATGTCTGCATCAAGGAAATCGGAGAAACGCCGCAGGGAGCCCTCGGAAAAGATGCTGACGATATAGTCGAAGCACTCCGAAGGGTCCATCGCGACGCAGTCTTTTTTACGGTGTTTCCGCAGCGCCCCAAGAAGCATGGCATAGGACCGCCCATACTCGAATCTTCTGGAGCCATGTGTCAGTAATGTTACATGCAAGAAGGAATCACTCGCTTTTATGCCTGTTTCCAATTCTGATGATGGTTTTGACAGGGCATTTCTTACATCAGAATCACTTAATTGGATGCCAGCGCAACGTTGGTCTTCAGGTGGCGTTAGAAAACTTTAGCAGCATGTCTAAATCATATTGTCGATAACCTTTGTTTGCCCACGGCAAAGAGTACAAGCGGCAGCGTCACATAGTCATGGCCGTTCCATAAAGCAAAATGTGCTGGGGCATTCAAAGCCCCAGCACCTCACCGGCCGGCCCCGACAAGATCGGACGCATTCTCGTCAAAGAGCGCGTTAATCGTCTCCTCGACGGTCTTCCTCACCAGATTCTTTATGTCCTTGCGCAGCGACTTCTCGCCGAGTAATACGAACTTTGTAGACACGGCCCGTGCCCCCTTCGTCAATGATTTGTTGTTTAACCGCTGGAAATCATATGACGGGGCGCTGGCCGTGTTCTGCTATATGGTTGCCAATTTGCGAAAGAAATAATGCGCTGCCGTCGCTCCAGCAGTTTGCGACAACCACGTCACAGCCGGCCTTGAATGCCTCCAGGCGATGCGTGACCTCAGAGCCGAAGAACCCCGGCACGTCCAGTGTGGGCTCGCAGACGACCACGGGCACGCCCTTTGCCTTCATGCGCTTCATGATGCCATAAATGTAACTCGCGCGGAATTTGTCGCCTTTCGATTTCATCGTCAGACGGTAAACGTCCATGACCTGCTTCTCCATGCCGGCGCGCACGCGGTCCCAAAACATCTGCGGTACCTCATCGGCGACAAAGTCCTTGCGAGTGAGGCTAGCCTCCACGATGGTCCCTTTTCCGCTATCAAGGTTTTCTACGCAAGATAGAATACTATTCGACTCAAACTTGCCTCATTCTATATAGCCCCCAGTTTCTTCTCGAAGCTAGTCCCTTCCCAACCGCAAGCATTTCCCATACATAGCCATTGCCATCTCATGCAGAAGCACGATAACCCATTCCGCAACCCTGTTTATCATCGAACTAAAGGGCCTCATAAGCTTTTGGCGTAGAAGATCAAAGAGAATACAGAAAGCGAATACTCCCATCGCCACAGCCAGCGAGAACATCATATACGCCATGCCGTTCAGGCCCAAAGAGCCCACAGCGCCGCCGATCAGACGAAATGCTACCGTGTCGGTAAGAATAAGGTAAACGGCCAGTGTGCCAGTAGCCGCCTTATTGATAATCAGATTAGTCCGGGGATTTTTCGTTGATGCGATTATCAGCGTACCAAGCGCGATAAACATCGGGGGAAGGCATGCCGGGGTATTAAGCCAAAGCTGATGACTAAGCATAGATTTGCCCATGATCAGCAACGGAAACCCAAACAGAGCCTGTGTCCCGATTCCCAACGCAAGCCCCAATGCCAACAATCGTTTTCCCAAGCGCCTATTCATTAGAAACTCTGAATAATGCCATCGAAGACAGGTTATTAGTACGTATTGGTAAACAAATAGCCAAACTGAATAGGACATATCGAATCGAATTAACCCATTCAGAAAAGAATATGGGAACAGGGAGTAGAGAAGCAACAGGACAAAGCAAAGAAGCGAATGGGCGCGTTTGTCCAACGATCGAAGTCCCTCGTTTAAAAAGGGACAGAGCAGCAGGAAAATCGCATAGCTCGTCGTGTACCACCAATGCGAAGACATCAAGGGAAAGAAAGCACCAAACAAAGCGTGGCACAAACCGCCCAGCGAGAAAGAACCCCCTTCTGCACATTGAATCGCCAACGTTGCCGCAAATAGAATTGTCCCATAGAACAAAAGCTGCGCCTCGAGCGTACAGACACGTTTGACGTTCTTCCCAAGTCCCTGGATCTCCTCAGATAAGAACCATGCGCTGATGCCAAAGAACAGACAGTCACCAAGCCCACCAAAGTTGGATAGAAGATTCACCAAGAACAGCGCTATACCCCCCCCCGGAAATGCAAGCGGAGGAAAGGGAGTCGTAATCCCAGGGAAAGTGGTTAAGGACAATACACGCCATGCCCAATAAGCGCAGGGACTCAACATTTGAGTTGCGGTCCTTGGCAAAACTCCGTTTTCCTGATGCTGCTATTACGCTTCCCACCTATTCCTCACATACCTTCCAGGGTTATTAAAGTTGACGACCTTAGCGTAGTTACCGACCGCCGTAGCATTAGCAGGAATATCTTTCGTGACAACGCTCCCAGCACCTATGGTGACGTTGTCTCCGATATGAACGTTCTCGACCAGGCTGCAGGCGGGACCGATATAGACGTTATCCCCGATAACCGCAGCATCACCATCAATAGCTCCGATAGTCGTAAACTGAGACAAGTTAACATTGTTGCCCAGGATAGCGGTGGGGTTTACGACAACGGGACCGTTGTGCCCAATATATAAGCCGTAGCCCACGGTGGCCCTACGATGAATCTGAATGTTCTGACGGTTCCGATTGATCTTCCAGAGAATCGCACCGACTAGCTTTTCGATGCCGGTAGAGTTCACAAGCCTGAATGCAACCTGCCATCGAAAAGTTTTATTAACAAGATATTCATGAACCCCCCCCCCAGAAAGATGGGGTGGCACCGTAACGAACTAAATCGCTGCAAATATATTCATTCACTATCTAAATCCTCTTGCTCATGAAATTGAATCATAGATACCGACAAGCGTATTAAGATTCGCCGCTCTATCATGTGTTTGCGCGGCACGAACACGCGATGCGCGAGAGAATTCCTCCGCAAGGGCGTCATCGTCAAATATACGGCTTATATACCAAGCAAGCATATAGGGCGCACTCGATTGATAGAGGAAGCCCTCCTTGCCATGCTCGAGCATGTCCGCAACCCCACCGACATTCGAAGAGACGACAGGACACCCGAGCAGCATCGCTTCGCCGACCGAATTCGGCGAGTTCTCGATAGTGGAAGCGGAAACGAACACATGGGAGCGCAAGTAACGTCTACGCATTTCCTTAGCATCCAAAAACCCGACGAAACGAATGTTATCGCGAAGCCCATACTCATCGATAAGGCGAGCAATATAGGCTTGATAGGAGTTTCTGCCGAGATTTCTTTTCAGGCTGGCCCTAAAAACCGATTCGCCGGTTGTGTAGAGAACCGTATCTGGATAATCCGCTTTCAAAATGGAAAGAGCCTGCAAGACATAGTGAAAGCCCTTTATAGGATATGAACACTGGCTAACGAAGAGACTGTGACGTTCTGCGTTCTTTAATTCCCAAGAGCCCTCATAGAACTCGGCCCGTAATGATTCGTTGCAGTGATGATATGAAATGCGCGGATTTATTTGCATTGCGCAGGCTTTGTCCCATTCGGTACGCCCTATCACATGCTTGGCCAAATGGAGACATTCTCGCTCCGCCCGTCCTTTTTCAATGAAGATACGGCGCTCGCGATCAAGTGTGGTGCACCTGACAAAATCGCCGAAGCTCGGAGTTCTCATAACATGTTCAGGCATGCCTTCAGCGTAATGGTATTGTCCATATATTGAAACAAGGCCCTGAATCGAAACAACGGTGGAAGCGTCAAGGCCAAGAGACCTAGCTGCTCGAATAGCCTTCAAGGAATGAGCCGACTCGGTCCCCCAAATATGAACAACGTCAGGCTTAAATTCTTTGAATCTTTGGGAGAACCAGGCCTCTTCAGCTCCTTCACCAAACGATGCATAAGATAAATTGTCGGTCGCCCCGCTGACGGCACAATTATCCAAAAAGAGAACCATCAGAGTATTCGCTGAATTAAGCAACAAATCGGCCGACATTGAATCAAGCCAACCGCCATAATTGCTCCCATCTATGCCTGCTGTCAAGGCAACCGGCATGGGGGGCTTGTTGCACACCCACAAAATTCTCATTAGCAATCACCAAACAAAAAATTATTAATCGAAGTGGCATATGCCCGATAGTCAAGACCGCCACGCATCGCGGCGCAAGCCTCCCGTCGCATCACAGAACGCGCAGAAGGCGACAAGGCTGCGGCTCTTTCAAAGGCGCGTGCGCAAGCCTTTGCCGAATAATCCTCGACTACAATCGAGTCAACGCCATCCTGAAGATGCTCTGCAAGATCGGAGGTGATATTCGCTATGACAGGCGTACCGCACCCTAGGCTCTCTGTCACTTTAGTTGGCATGCCAGCTTGAGCGAACCGCTTCTCTGGATCTCTCATTAACACAGTAAAGTCGCTCTTTCTCAAAGCGGCGATCACTTCAGAACGCGGAACCCTTCCATGAGCACGAACATACGGAGGAATTTCGCCATGGCTAGGCATGTATTTCTTTAAGTCAGACTGCCCGACACCGTAAAAATCAAAGGACAACTTCTCCAGCGAGGCTTCACTCAAGAGCTCTATAGCCTCAAGAATCATCCACAGCGAGTCCTTACGACCCGGAGAACCCGCGTACATAATTGACACGGAATCATCTGCCGGAGATGCTACTGAATCGGGAACAAGCGTCTCATAATCCAATATTGATGGCACCCTCAACACCGGGCAGCCCTTATCCCTAAAATACCTCTCGAGATAGCCACTGATTGCAATAACCCTGACAGACGAATCGATTACTTCCGTCATCAATCTCACGTGATCAAGGTAAGACGAATCCTTTTCGCCTTGCGGAAACTCTTCGGGAGAGAACCACTCTGTGCAGTCAACTCCAAAAGTGACACCGGAATCATGGCAGAGTTTTTTGATTTTGTCGGTAGCAGCTGCAGGGAGAAACGAGGCGATCACCGCATCGAAGCGGCTGAGATTTCTACGAACGTATGCGGCAGCGTTGATTCCGAGCATGCGATACGCAAGCCAATTCAAGACCTTGTTAGAGCGATAGGGGTTAAGAGACCGGCATTCAAACCCATCGAAAATCACAGCATCCCCGACGCCGCACAATTCAACCTCATGCCCCCGACTACGCAAGGCGCGTGCAAGCATAGTGACTCTGGTCGCGCCAGCATCGTGTTCAGGAAACGCAAAGGAGGTGATGAAAAGGATTCTTTTACGCATTTAGTCTAACTCTTCCTCCACACCATCTTGTCCACGACGCCGGTGTAGCTCTGGATGATCTTTACCACCTTGGTGGACACGGTCTCGTCGGCGTAGTCGGGAACGGGCGCCTCGGGAAGCGACCCCTCCGCGTCGAGCTCGACGGCGGTGTGGACGGCCTGGAGCAGGCCGCGCTCGCTGATGCCGGCGAGGGTGAAGCAGGCCTTGTCAAGCGCCTCGGGGCGCTCGGTGGAGGTGCGGATGCAGACCGCCGGGAACGGGCGGCCGACAGACGCGAAGAAGCTGGACTCCTCGGGCAGCGTGCCGGAGTCGGAGACAACCGCGAAGGCGTTCATCTGCAGGCAGTTGTAGTCGTGGAAGCCCATGGGCTCGTGCATGCGCACGCGAGGGTCGAGCTCGAAGCCGGTGGCCTCCAGGCGCTTGCGGGAGCGCGGGTGGCAGGAGTACAGGATCGGCATGTCGTACTTCTCGGCCAGCGCGTTGATGGCGGTGAACAGGCTCGTGAAGTTGGCCTCGGTGTCGATGTTCTCCTCGCGGTGGGCGGACAGCAGCATGTAGCGCTTGGGCTCCAGGCCGAGCTCGGAGAGGATATCCGAGGCCTCGATCTTGCCCAGGTTGGCGCGCAGGACCTCGGCCATGGGCGAGCCCGTGACGTAGGTGCGCTCCGGGGCGCAGCCGGTGTCCTTGAGGTAGCGGCGGGCGTGCTCGGAGTAGGCCAGGTTGACGTCGGAGATCACGTCGACGATGCGGCGGTTGGTCTCCTCGGGAAGGCACTCGTCCTTGCAGCGGTTGCCCGCCTCCATGTGGAAGATGGGGATGTGCAGGCGCTTGGCCGCGATGGCGGACAGGCAGCTGTTGGTGTCGCCCAGGATGAGCAGCGCGTCGGGCTGCACCTGCACCATGAGCCTGTAGCTCGCGGCGATGATGTTGCCGACGGTCTCGCCCAGGTCGGCGCCCACGGCGTCAAGGTAGACGTCGGGGTCGTCCAGCGACAGGTCGCGGAAGAAGATGCCGTTGAGCGTGTAGTCGTAGTTCTGCCCGGTGTGCGCCAGCAGGCAGTCGAAGTGGCGGCGGCACTTCTTGATGACCTCGGACAGGCGGATGACCTCGGGGCGGGTGCCCACGATGATCAGGAGCTTCAGGCGGCCGTCATTTTTGAAATTCACCGTGTTGACGCCTTCTTTGATTAACATGGAATTCCTTATCAATTAGAGGGTTTTGCGGATATCGAAGAAATCAATGCGATCCCTTCTGTCGTAAGCTGCGGTAATATACCGTTCTGGGTCTGCGACGAAATCGGACCACTTGACGGCTTCAATATAGCTGGCCTCTCCGTACCAGATCGTTTCCCCGCCTGCGCATGACCTGGAATCAGGTGCTATCTTATTGAACTTATTGCTCCTGATAATTTCAAACAATTGACTAGTATGGTGAGTAACGCAGTTGTTGCTGCAGCAGGACCTGCTTTCGAGATAGTAGTCGTAGGCTCCGAAGCTGTCCGGTAGGACAATCGCGAGCATCGCATTAGTTCTGCTCACGACAGGCTGCCCGGAGGAATTCCGCCTAGAGGTCTCCTTCAGAGAGAAGGAGACCTCCCAGGGAATCCACTGGCTGCGCTCATCCTTCAGCGCATCCTTCATGTTCGGGGAAATCATGACTATAGTGAGGGTGCTATCGTAGATGCGGTCCCTGAGCTTTTCGCGGATCGTCTCCTCGGAGTACATCGACAGGTCCTCGCCGTCTGACTCCCCCTTGTATATGTGGTCGGTGCCGTCAAGGTAACCCTCGAGAAGGTCAACATAATCCCTGACAGTCGAGTTGCACCATGGGCTGTTATTTAAGTTCTCTACGTTATCGTCAGCGTATTTATAGGAAACAAAAATCTTCCTACCTGCCATGTGGACCCCCTAGCCTAGAAGAACGAGAATCGATGTCGAAACAGAAATGCACGACAGAATTAGGTAGAAGCCCAAAACGGACCAACTGAAGTAGACGTCCCTCTTTCGTGTCTCGTCACATATGTGCGGAGCAGGCAACTCCATGTCGGCATTGAATTCGCTGCCCGAGCCAACAACTTGTCGATACAAAACCCTATACCGCCGTTCCAGCTGAAGATATTTACCGTCGAAGAGGGAGAACGCGAAAGAGCTTGCCGTCTGCAAGAGCAGGCACAGGGGATAGATCTTTTCATTCAGGGAAGACTGCTGGAACAAGGCGAGCTGAGCGAGGAGGAAGGCGCAGCAAGAGCCTTTAATCGCACAGGAATAGTTGGACATCCTTGCGATGTTCGACTGGATGAAGGACAGGTACGTGCCTTTATCCAGTTCACATTTGATGAGAGACGATTTCTTCCCCACTAGACCTCCTCGTAGTAGGTGTCGGGCTTCTCGGGGTCGAAGGGCTCGTTGGCCCACATGACCGTCACGAGGTCCTCGGTGTCGGACAGGTTGGTGATGGAATGCGTGTAGCCGGGGATCATCTCAACCACGCGCATGTCAGAGCCGGAGACGGTGTACTCGTCGACGGGGAACGGGTTGCCCTCGGCGTCCTCCCCCACCTTCCTCAGCTTGATGGATGCGGCGCCGGAGACCACCAGGAACCTCTCCCACTTGCTCATGTGCCAGTGGTTGCCCTTGGTGATGCTGGGCCTCGAGACGTTGATGGAGACCTGGCCGCGCTCCGGCGTGCGCAGGAACTCGGTGAACGAGCCGCGCGCGTCCACGTTGGGCCTGAGGCCGTAGGAGAAGTTGCCCGGCTCGTAGTAGGAC
The DNA here is from genome assembly GCA_905200715.1 of uncultured Collinsella sp. GTDB lineage: Bacteria > Actinomycetota > Coriobacteriia > Coriobacteriales > Coriobacteriaceae > Collinsella. Next base: position 140,785 of record CAJKLK010000004.1, read on the forward strand.
AGGAACGTGCTCCAGAGCTTCTTGGAGAAGGAGCCCTCCGAAAGGTCGGGCACCGAGAGCGTCTCGCGGCTGTCGCGGAAGCCGTCGAGCAGGTAGACGATCTCCCCCAGCGTCTTCACGTCGGTGTCGGGGACGTAGCAGAACCCGTCACCGTCGACGCGCTCGAGGCCCTCGTAGCCGCAGCGGTGCTCCTCGCCGAGCAGCGCGCCCA